>JAQTXC010000002.1:30182-159970 GCA_028689015.1 Dechloromonas sp.
CAAGTGGTCAGGTCTGCCTCGCCGGCCAGCAGACGCTGCATGCTGCGGTGCCCGCCAATGACTTCTTCGATCTGGATGTGCAGCCCTTCAGCACTGAAAAACCCCTGCTGTTTGGCGACGTAGAAGGGAAGTGACAGCGGGGTTTGGGACAGGGCCAGACGTAGCGGCTCGGCTGCCTGTGTGCCAGCGCAACCAAGGAGCAGGGCCAGCATCAGCAGGCCGTGGCGAAGGGCTGAAAGCGCATTCATGGCGGCTTCCCAAGACACAGGAGGACCGAATACAGCGCCTTGTAGATGCTTGATTGGCGGCTTGTTTCGCGGCGATCAGGCCGGAATGTCGCCCCCATACTCGCCCCGCGCCGGGTAATTGACGTTGATGGCATAGTCAATGGCGCCGAGCAGATCCTGAAATTGCGGTCGGGCAAAGGGCATGGTCTGGACGGCGCCGTAGTACAGCGTGCCGTCCGGGCGAACGAGAAAGACGCCTGGCTCGCTGAACAGCGCCGGTTCTTCGATGCCGATGGAGGTTGTGCCGCGCGAAGCGCTGAGGTAAAGCCCCCACTGCCGGGCGCTGATCAGGCTGAGACCATAGGCCATCTTCAGGGCGGGGGCTTGCAACTTGGCGGCCATGCGGCGGGCACGATCTTCGGTGTCGCTGCTGGCTACGATGATTTGCACACCCCGTTGGGTGAATTCCGGGGCGAGGCGTTCCAGTTCCAGCAGATATTTGGCACAAATCGGGCAGTGCAGGCCACGATAAAAGACAATCAGGTCAAAACGTTCGCCCGGGGCAGCGCCGAGGACAAAACGGCCGCCATCGAGCAGTGGCAGGTTGAGCGCGGGGACGGGTTGGCGTGGCATCAGGGCGGTGGCATTCATGGCTTTTCCTTGGTTAATGAGGGGCTTTCGGACGTCGATCTTGACCCGACAAGGCCATTGTGTTGCACTTGGTGCAATCAAAAATACAAAATTGATTGCATTTCGTACAAATGAGCCCGCTGCCCCATCTTGACCGATTGTCTGCCCTGCTGGCCGGTCTGGCGCCGCGCGTGGCGCTCGATCCGGCGCCGAAGCCCAGGGAGCGCTGGGTCATGGCCGCCAGTGGTACGCCCTTCTTGCACTTGCATGTGCTGGCAGCGGGCGAAATTGAACTGCAGGCGGCGTCGACCGCGTGCACACGCTGGCGTGCGCCGGCCATCCTGGTTTGTCGGTCCGATCAGTCGCATCAGTTGCTGGCGCCGGCCGCCGGTGATTTTCCGCAGGTGCTATGCGCCCGGGTGTATTTCGATGGGCCGCTGGCCGCTTTGTTATGGGATGAATTTGCTGAGCCGCAGGGGGTCGCGCTCGATGCGCCGGCCGGGACCCTGGCACCGCTGATCGACTTGCTCGCCCAGGAGCTGGCGATGCCGCGTTGCGGGCAGCCGACCTTGCTTGCCCGGGCGGGCGACATTCTATTCATCGGTCTGTTACGCCATCTGATCGCTCATCCGGGGGGGCGGCTTGGCCTGCTCGGTGGCCTGGCCGAACCGCGTCTGGCCCGCGCCCTGGTGGCCATGCATGGTCAGCCGCAGTGGCCCTGGACGCTGGAAAGTCTGGCCGCCGAGGCTGGCATGTCGCGCACGGCCTTTGCTAATACCTTTCGCCAGCTGATGCGGCAAACGCCGGGCAAATACCTGGCCCAGCTGCGTCTGGTCACGGCCCGCCGTATCGTGCAGCAGGGCCTGGGGCTCAAGCAAGCGGCCCAGGCGGCGGGTTATCGCAATGCCTCGGCCTTGTCACGGGCCTTGTCGCGCTCGGCGCCGACATCCGGCGAAGCGGCCTTGGGCTAGAATTTCTCTCTTACGAAATGAGGAGTCGGGTATGAAAATCGGTTTTATCGGTCTCGGGATCATGGGGCGGCCGATGGCGCTCAATCTGTTGCAGGGCGGCCATCAATTAACGGTCTGGGCACGGCGGGCCGAGTCGATGCAGCCCTTGCTCGATGCTGGTGCCCAGGGGGCCGCCAGTGCAACCGAGGCGGCACGCGGCGTCGATCTGGTGATTTCGATGGTGGCCGATGCGCCGGACGTGGCGCAGGTGATGCGCGCCGTGGCGACGGCGGCGACCCCTGGCCTGGTCGCGGTCGACATGAGCACCATTGCCCCGGCTGCGGCACGGCAGATTGGTCAAGCGTTGGCATCTGCCGGTGTCGACTTTGTCGATGCCCCGGTTTCCGGCGGTGAAGTGGGGGCGATTGCCGGCAGTTTGTCGATCATGGCTGGCGGTTCGGATGCCGCCTTTGCCCGTGCCTTGCCGGCGTTTGAATGCATGGGTAAGAACATTGTCCATGTCGGCGCCAGCGGTGCTGGCCAGGTGACCAAGGCGGCCAACCAGATTGTGACCGGTATGGGCGTGCTGGCGGTGGCCGAGGCGATGGCTTTTGCCTCGAAAAATGGCGTCGACCGCAGCAAGGTGCGCGAGGCGTTGCTCGGCGGCTTCGCCTATTCGAAAATTCTTGAAAATCACGGTCAACGCATGTTGGACCGCAATTTCAAGCCGGGTTTCAAAAGCTGGATGCACGAGAAAGACATGAACATCGTCATGCAGACGGCGCATGAACTGGGCCTGTGTCTGCCCGGCGCGGCGGCAACGGCACAAATGTTCAATGCCATGGTTGGCTCGGGGCTGGGCGAGGAGGATTCGATCGCCCTGCTCAAGCTGCTGGAGACACTGTCGGGGCAGGCGGACAAGTGAGCACGGCTGAAGCGCAGCAATGTGGCTCGCCGGTGGGTCGCCAGCGCGTCGGCTTTATCGGTCTGGGCGTCATGGGGCGGCCGATGGTGCAGCATCTGCTGGCGGCGGGCCATGATTTACATCTCTGGGCTCGTCGACCGCAGACGCTGGCAGGCTTGTCGGCCACCGTTCATGACACGCCGGCGGCGCTGGGGGCGGCTTGCCCGGTGGTATTTACGATGATTACCTCAAGCGCTGATGTGGAACAGGTGGCGCTGGGGGCGCAGGGGCTGAAGCATGGTATGGCGCCCGGGTCGGTGCTGGTCGATTGTTCGACCATCGCCCCGGCGGCAGCGCGGCGGATTGCCGGTCAACTGGCTCAAGGGGGTATCCACTTGCTTGATGCGCCGGTATCCGGCGGCGTCCAAGGTGCGATCGACGCCACGCTGGCCATCATGGCGGGGGGCGAGGCCGATGTGCTGGAACGGGTGCGGCCGCTGCTCGCCTGCTTCGGCCAGCGCATCGTCCATATCGGTCCCAACGGTGCCGGCCAGGTGGCCAAGGCCTGCAATCAGATGATCATGGTTGCCGCCATCGAGGCGGTAGCCGAGGCGATGCGCCTGGCGGCGGCCTCCGGTGTCGATTGTGGCAAGGTCAGGCAGGCGCTGGCCGGCGGTTCAGCGGCATCGCGGGTGCTGGAGATCATGGGGCAACGCATGGTCGACCGCGATTTTTCTGCCGGGATCGAGGCCCGTCTGCATCACAAGGATTTTGGCCTGGTTCTTGAAGCTGCTCGGCAAAGCGGTGTCGCGGTGCCGTTGACCGCAATCGTGGCGCAGCAGCTCAATGCCCTGATGGCGCAGGGCTGGGGCAAGGACGACACGGCCTCGCTGCTGCGGGTACTGGAAAGCGGCTGAGTTCAGCCACTGGTGACTAGCGGCAGGGTGATGCGCACCCGGAAGCCGCCCTCCGTCATGTTCTCCGCGCTGATTTCACCACCCGCGGCCAGAATGGCGCGGCGGGCAATGGCCAGCCCGAGGCCGAAACCGGCCTCGGGCGCAGCGCGGACAAAGGGTTCGAACAACTGGTCGAGCAAGGCCGGCGGCGCCCCCTCGCCCTGATCCTCGATCAGCAGGCGGATTGTCTGCGGGCTGACCTGGCGGCAGCGAACGGTGATGGTGCTGTGGTTTGGCGCGTGCCGTAGGGCGTTGCGCAGCACATTGTCGATCGCCCGGTGCAACTGGTTCGGGTCGGCTTGAACGGTGAGTCCATCATCGCGCTCCAGTTGGATGGTCACTTGGCGGGAGGCGCCTTCAAAGCTGGCATCGTCGACCAGATCAGCCAGTAATTCGCCGAGCTCAAAGCGTTCGGGGGCTGTGGTTTCGCCGGCTTCCAGGCGGGCCAGGGTGAGTAATTCGCCAACCAGACGGTCCATCCGTTCGCCTTCACGCTGCAGCCGGTCCAGGCTTTCCTCGAAACGTGCCGGCTGTTGCCGGGCCAGCCCGACCGCCGCCTGCAGGCGGGCCAGCGGCGAGCGCAATTCGTGCGAGACATCGTGTAGCAAACGACGCTGGGCTTGCATCAGGCTGTGCAGGCGGTCGCTCATATGGTCAAAATCCTGGGCCAGTTCAGCCAGCTCATCCTTGCGTCGGCCCATGGCCGGCGCGATACGTTGGCTCAGGTCGCCGCTGGCGGCCGTGGCCAGGGCCAGGCGTAGGCGGCGGAGCGGCCGAACGACATACCCGGCGATGGCCGCCGCTGAAAGCAGGCTGGCCAGCAGGCCGGTCACGATGTGCAGGACGGGAATGCCAGGCGGGGGCGGTGGTCGATGCGGCGGCCGTTTACCGTGTTCGCCGCGTGCTGGAGGGGGATGGGCGGCGACCGACCAGGGGGGTGGTGAGGCGCTCATTTGCTCGCCCAGGCGCTCGCGCTCCAGCCAGAAAAGGGTGCCGGTGGCGGCGATGGCGGCCAGTTGGGTCAGCCAGACAATGAGAAAAAATTTCCAGAACAGGCGGCCCATGGTTCAGGAGGGAATCATCTGGTAGCCCTGACGGAAGACCGTCTGGATGCTTGAACGGCCATCGGGCAGCGGGCCCAGTTTGTGGCGAATGCTGGACAGATGGACATCGATGCTGCGGTCGAAGCGGGCCAGTGGCCGGCCCAGTGCTTGCATCGACAGGTCGGCCTTGCTGATCGTTTTGCCGGCATGGCGGGCCAGCACTTCAAGCAGGTTGTATTCGGTGCTGGTCAGTTCCAGTGGCTGGTCTTGCCATTCGCACTGGCGCAAGGCTGGGCGCAGGCGGAGCGGGCCGACCAGGATTTCTTCCGCATGCGGGTCGGCGCTGCTGACTTGTGTGCGGCGCAGGATGGCGCGCAGCCGGGCAGCCAGTTCGCGTGGCAGGCAGGGTTTGGGTACGTAATCGTCGGCGCCCAACTCCAGGCCGATGATGCGATCCATGTCGTCGCCCCGGGCGGTCAGCATCAGAACTGGCAGGTGGCTGCCGGCGCCGCGAATGCGGCGCAGCACCTCAATGCCGGACAGGCCGGGCAGCATGATGTCGAGCACTGCAATGGCGTAGCAGCCGGAGAGGGCTTCGTGGACTCCGTTGTCGCCATCGTGGACGCCGTGGACTGCGAACCCGTCCTGCTGAAGGTAGTCGGCGAGCAGGTCGACCAACTCGCGGTCGTCGTCGATGAGCAGAACGGTGGTCACGGCCAGGGTCTCCGGGTAGGTCAGGCTGCCATCTTAGCGAGTGAGCAAGGGCCTTTCGCCTTTTTTTACCGCGTTTTACCTGCCGTGTTGTGCCGGCAAAAACTGCCGCAAAGGGGTTTTTGAGGCATTGGTGGCATGGTTTTGGGTATTCCAAGCGGTCGACCGCAGAAAGTGGCCGTTTTTTTAACGGGTTTTTACCTGAATTAACCTGAATCAGCCCCATGCGCGGCCATTTTTGGCCGATAACTTGCTCAATAGACCATGTGCGCTGCAGCTTGGGTGGCATTCATTCACTTGTTAAGGAGAAGACCATGATCGATCGTGTGGGCAATTCGTCGCAGATGTTTAGTCATCTGTTTTCACGCTTGGATACCAAAAGCCAGGGCTACCTGGAAAAGAGCGATTTCGCCTCGGCACTGAGCAATATTTCCGGCAGCGACAGTAGCGGCGTGGACTCGCTGTTTTCGACGCTGGACAGCGATAGCAATGGTCAGGTGACCGAAAGCGAATTCAGTTCGGTCCTGTCGCAATTGCAGCAAAGTTTGATGGCTAGCCAGAGCGGGCCGCAGGGCATGGGCGGCATGCCGCCACCCCCGCCACCGCCATCCGCCGATGATGCCGGGTTTACCGAAGAGGAACTGAGCAGCCAGTTGAGCGAAATCGGCAGTTCGGATAGCCCGCGTTCGTCGATGATCAGCAACATCATCGACAATTTTTCGGCCGCCGATACGGACGGCGATGGCAAGGTGAGTTTTCAGGAGGCCAACAGCTTCCGGCAGTCGCAGGACAGCGCGACATCGACGGGCAGCGACAGCACGACGGCTCAGGCGGCTAGCAGCGAGATGCAGGTCATGCGCCAGATCATGCAGTTGATGCACGCTTACGGCCAATCCAGCGCGCAAGGCAGCTCGTCGACCAGCAGCCTGTTATCGGCACTGGCTTGAACCTGGTTTATGGCTGTCCGTAGCCGGCGAATTGCGCCATCACCGCGCGCATTTCGTCGGCATCGAGCAGTACCGGTTGCCCTAGCTGGCAGGCTCGCCAGTATTGCTCGCATAGTTCTTCTAGTTCGATGGCCAGGGTCAGCGCTTCGTCCAGGTTGCGGCCGGCGACCAACATGCCGTGGTTGGCGAGCAGGCAGGCCTTGCGCTCAGTCATCGCGGTTAGTGCCGCGGTCGACAACGCCGCCGAGCCAAAAAGGGCGTAGTCGGCACAACGGATCGTGTCGCCGCCAAAGCGGGCAATCATGTAATGAAAGGGCGGAATGTCGCGGCGCAGGCAGGCCAGGCTGACAGCAAAGGGCGAATGGGCGTGCAGCACGGCGCTGACTTCGGGGCGGCTGGCGTAGAGGTCACGGTGAAAACGCCATTCCGATGATGGCTTGCGGGTGCCGTGGTAGGCACCATCCAGCCCCATGTGCGGAATGTCGCTGCTACTCAGGCGGTCATACGGCAGGCCGCTGGGGGTGATGAAAAAATGGCCGCTGTTGTCACGCACACTGACATTGCCGGCGGTGCCGCGATTGAGACCGGCCGCCTGCATGGCGCAGGCGGTGTTGATCAGTTGCTGACGAAGATTGCTCATGTGGACTCCCGGCGGCGCCAGAGGGTGACTTCGGAGAGGGTGTGCTGGAACTTCCGGCGGGTTTCGCGGATGACGAACGGCACGTCGCGCGGTGGCCCCAGCATCTCGAAATTCTGGTCGAGCACGGCGTGCAGGCCATCGAGCGTGGTGAAGCTTTCGCCGTCTTGCTTGAAGCCGCCCAGCCAGTGCTCGCGCCGGGTGTGTTCGGCCAGCCAGGTGTAGGGCGAGGCAATGAGCAGCACGCCCCCGGGATTGAGTCGCTCATGCACCGTGTCGAGGAACTGGCGCGGCGTGTGCAGGCGGTCGATCAGATTGGCGGCGAGGATCAGGTCGTAGCCGGTGAAGTTGGGTTTCAGGTTGCAGGCATCGCCCTGCCAGAACTGCACGCGCGCCGCCGTGTCGGCCAGGCCCAGTTCGGCTAGCGTGCGCTCGCGGTAGGTGACCAGTTCACCCTCTTCAGGCAGGGTGTAGCGGATGCGGCCCTGTTTGGCCATCTGCACGCCGAGGCCAATGAAGCGGGCCGAGAAGTCGATGCCGGTGACTGTATCGAAATGGCGGGCCAGTTCGAAACTGGCACGGCCGGTGGCGCAGCCCAGGTCGAGCGCCTGGCGTTTCGGGGCATCCCCCATGGCGTCGACGGCCAGCGCCGCCAGTGTCGCCGGGAAATTGGCGACCGCGTGATAATGGTCACCAAAGTGGAATTCGGCGTACTGGGCCAGGGCCTCGTCGGTTTCGTAGGTCGCCACCGGGGCAGGTGCCGGCGGCGTGCCGACGACGTAGCGGAAGCCGGCATGCTGGAAAAAATGTCGGCGGAAGGCGTAGCGTGAGGCCAGTTGCGCCTCGTTGCCGCAGGAGACCCACGATCCCCCCTTGAGCAGGTCGTGGCGGTCGTCGAAAGTCGGTGTCGTGAAATCGTCGTAAATCGGATGGACGGCAAAGCCATCGAAAGGGTAGGTCGGCGTTTGTGTCCATTGCCAGACATTGCCGACCACATCGAACAGCGGGCCGTGCGCAAAGCGGTCCACCGGGCAGGACGAGGCCTCGTGTGTCAGCTGCCACTGGCCATTAATCTCCGGGTTGCGGTCGACAGCGGAAAGTCCGCAGAAATCAACCAGCCGGTACCACTCATCCTCGCTTGGCAGACGGACCGGCAGGCTGCTCAGCGCGGCTTTCCAGGCACAGAAGGCGCGGGCTTCCAGATTATTGACCTCGACCGGCCAGTTGAGCGGCAGGTCGGTTTCCTCGGTCATTAGGCGCAGGTGCCAGCCCGTTGCATGGCGGATCCAGAAGGTCGGGTGTGCTGCCCGGGCGAATTGACGCCAGGCCAGGCCTTCCGCGTCCCACCAGCGATCGTCGGCGTAGCCGCCGGCCTCGACAAAAGCGAGATACTCACCATTCGACACCAGATGGCGGCTGGCCTGGAAGGCCGGCAGCGTCGCCTGGTGCATGCCGTATTCGTTGTCCCAGCCATAGTGCGGGTCGGTCAGGGGCTTGCCCAGGCGCACCTCGCCGGCGGGTATGTTGACCAGCGCATTGGCCGGTGCCGGACCATGGGCACGGCAGGGCGACCAGTCGGCATGCGGCTGGACGTAATCAAGGCGGTGCTGGCGGATCAGTACCGACGAGGTTTCCAGATGGATGCGCTCATGTTCGATGCCCATCGGAATTGCCCACCATGGGCTGTGCCAGTCGATCGGCGGCATCAGCGGGGTGTCGCGGATGAGGCGGTCAACCGTCTGCCGGACCTGATTTCGATAGGCGCGGACTTCATCGACGCCCGGCCAGTCGTATCGGGTATCGTCCAGATCGTCCCAGCTCATCTCGTCGACGCCGACGGCAAAGATGGATTCGAAGCGTGGATTGATCCGTTCGCCGAGCAAGCCGGCGAGCAGCAACTTGTTGACGAAGAAGGTCGCGGTGTGGCCGAAATAGAAGATCAGCGGATGACGCAGTGCAATCGGTTTGTCGTACCAGGCAGCCTCACAGGCCAGGGTGTCGAACAATTGTTCGTAGCGATCGAAGGTGGCGTGGAAGTCTGCCAGCAGGGCAGCACGCAGGCGCTCGGGGTCGGTATCGGCCAGGTTCAGGCTGCGCAGTTCGGGTGATCCATTCATCGGTCTGGGGATTGGATAGCAGTAAAGCGCTTTATTGTGACGCTTAAAGCGGGGTCTGACAAAGTTGCGATGGGCTGTGGCTCATCAGTAGCAAATGCTCGGGGGGGTCTTTGAACTCAGTTGGAGGGACGGCGTGTTGCTACCGCCAGTTGTAAATCGGCTAAGGTGGCCAACGTCTCATCTCTGGCGATGGCGAGTTCGGGAATCAGTTTCTGGGCAGCATCAATCCGTCCTTCGTGCCAGTAAGCGTTAATGCGTTCGGCAATTTCATGCACTTTACGGTGCGGTGCATCGATGTTCCGATAGGCGGCTAGTCCGGCATAGCGTAGCTGGGTGCGTTTTTTGTCGTGGTACCACTGACCAAAGTGGCAGTGTGTGACATCGCTAATGTATTCACTGGATATGGGGCGATATTGACTGGTGGTGTAAATGAGTTGAGCAACCCAGTTACGGTGTTCTACTTCGGCCAGAAACAGCGGGTAGTCAGCGTCTTCCCAGAATAATTCGCGGACCTTGTCCCAAGCGGGGTCGGGTCGCCATTGGCGTGTCCAGCCGGCAAAGGCGGCGGCCGGCATCGGTTTGGCGATGCCGTAGCCCTGTGCCTGATCACAGCCGAGTTGGAGCAGAAGGCGGCCGTGTTCAGGCGACTCCACGCCTTCAGCAATGACATTGCGCTGGAATGCATTGGCCAGGCCGAGCACGCCCTGCACGATGACCAGGTTGTTCTGGTCATTGAGTAGTTCACGAACGAAGCTTTGGTCGATTTTGATCGTTGCGGCAGGTAGTCGCTTCAAATAGCTTAAGGAGGAATAGCCGGTGCCGAAATCGTCGAGCGCGAAGGCGACGCCCATTTCATGGCAGGTCGAGATGACCTGGGATATCTTGACGACATCTTCCAGGGCCGCCGTTTCCAGTACTTCAAGTTCAAGCTGACCCGCCACGGCCGGGTGGCGCGCCAGTGCCTCCTGAAGTTTCTGAACAAAAGCGGCATGTTGCAGCTGAATGCTGTCGACATTGACGCTGACGGTTGGTGTGATGCCTTCAGAATGCCAGTTTTCCATCTGCGTGAGTGCCGTTTCGATCACCCAGTCGCCGATGTCGATGGCTAAGGGGTCGTTATCAACCAGCGGCAGGAAATCAATGGGTGGGAGCAGGCCGCGCTTGGGGTGATTCCAGCGGATCAGCGCTTCGGCGCCGAGCACTCGGCCCGCACGCATATCGACCTTGGGTTGGTAATACAGGACAAATTCATTTTCCTCGAGTGCCGTACGGATGCGCTGGAGATTGAGATGGCGGGTGCGTGCGTCACGATCCTCGATCGGGTCGAAGAAATGAAAGCGGTTTTTCCCCGCTTGTTTGGCCAGATACATGGCTTGGTCGGCATGACGAAGCAAGGTGTCTGGATCTTCGTCGTCGTCAGGAAAAATGGTGACGCCGATACTGCCGGAGAGTATGGTCGGCAGAGGCGTCATGGGTAGCGGCATGGCAATCGCTTCCAGAATACGCTGCAGTGCCTGCACGCTCTCCGCACGGTCCTGGAGGCCGAGCAGCAGAATGACGAATTCGTCTCCCCCCAGGCGTGCCACGGTATCGCCACCGCGTACTTCATCCCGCAGCCGGCTCGCCATCTCGATGAGTACGCGGTCACCAACCTCATGCCCCAAGGTGTCGTTTACTTCCTTGAAACCGTCTAGATCAAGGTAAGCAATGGCCATGACGGTGCCAGAACGTGGCGTCTGCGACATGCTCTGCAACAGGCGGTCAGACAGCAGGGCGCGGTTGGGTAGGTTGGTCAACGTGTCGTAATAGGCCATCTGCTTGAGCTGTTGCTCCTGGGCCTTGATGCGGCTGATGTCTGCGAATACCGCAACAAAATTGGTGAGCGTACCTGCCGCGTCACGAACCGTGGAGATCGACAGTAATTCGGGGTATACGTCACCGTATTTATTGCGGTTCCATATCTCGCCACGCCAGTTGCCTGTTTCCAGGATGCTCTTCCACATCGCCGCATAAAAATCACGGTCATGGCGGCCGGATTTGAGTACGCGGGGATTGCGACCGATCACTTCGTCTCGTTCCCAGCCTGTGATGCGCGTGAAGGCCGGGTTGACGTCGAGGATATTGCCTTGGGCATCGGTCAACGTGATGCCATCGTGAGCGCTCAGGAACGCCGTGGCGTTCAGTTTGAGTTGTTTTTCTGCCGCTAGTTGGGCCGCGTATCGGTCGCTGAGTTCAGCATGGGCAGCAGCGAGCGAGCGACCGATACGGTTGAGGCGAACAAAGCTCCACGCCAGGTAGGCCGTTAGCATGAGTGCAACGGCGTACAGGGCCAGTCGATAATGATTGGCTTGTTGTGTGGCGTGCAAATAGCCTTCGCCGTAGTGGCGACTGAGCGTTTCAAGCAAACCACGACTGTCGAGCTCAAAGGCGTTCTGTATCTGCTGATCAAGCAAACCAAGTCGCTGGGTGATGACGTCGCCATGGCGCAGTAAGGCGGAGAGATTCGCTTGAGGTGCGGCGGGCAGTTTTAAGCGACTCAGGGCCTGGCGTGTCGAGGTGATCTCGCTCTCGATGTTGCCATGGGGCGCACGGGCAAAGGCCAGCACATGGCGGACATAGTGTCCGATGTCTAGACGGATCGCCGTAGGAAATATCGATGATTTGTCCTGCGCCAGTAATTGGTCAGCAGCTACCGGGAAAAAGGCCAGAGAATTGCGCAGCACCGAATTGTCGCGCTTGAAATGGTCAATATGAGCAGCCTTCTGGTGCAGCATGTCTCTCAGTGTTTTGGCCGATAGTTCAAGTTGTGCCCGGTCTGTCGTGGCAAGGAAGCTTGGTGCAGACTGCACGGTGTTTCCCACCGCTAATGCGCGTTGGGTAAAGTCGGTCAGGGCATCATAGTTGCGGGTTAGTTCGAGCCGGTTAGCCAGCAATTCAGCATCGATTCGAGCATCGAGCTCGCGCAATTCGCGCAGTTGTTGCATGTAACGGTCATGCTGCTCTGGCGCGACCAGTTCGGCATGCTGATTAAGCCAGGTCAGCATTGCGAAGCACACGGCTAATACCGTGCCGATGATCAGGAGCTGACGATGTGGCAAAGCCTGAGGCAGCACCGGGGTCATGGTAAGGGGTGTCCGCGCCAGTGCCCGTTGAGTGTTTTCAGGAAGGCTGCAATAGCCTGCGTATCGGGGATGGTCAGTTCCCTGCCAAGCTGGACGCGGCCCATGATCATGATGGCTTCTTCTAGCGTCTGGGCTGAGGCATCGTGAAAATAGGGGGCTGTCAGAGCGACATTACGCAGGCTGGGTACCTTGAAAACGTGGCGGTCTGCTTCGCGCTGTGTGACGTTGAATCGGCCCAGGTCTGCGGCCGTTGGCGTGCGCCCTGCGAAATAGTCTGCCATCACGCCAAAGCGCTGGAACATGTTGCCACCAATGTTGGCCCCCTGATGGCAACTCGCGCAGCCGTAATCGAGGAAGCGACGGTAGCCATCTTGCTCCTGTTTGTTCAAGGCATGGGGGTTGCCTGCCAGGAAGAGATCAAAGCGGCTGGGCGTGAGCAGTGTGTGTTCGAAAGCTGCGATTGCATCGGCAATCGTCTCGCCGGTTATGCCTTGTGGGTAAATCTGGGCGAAGGCGAGGCGGTAGCTTTCATCGTTCGTTAGTTTCGAAATGACCAAGGCCCAGTTCGCGCCCATTTCCAGTGGGTTATGCACCGGCCCGGCGGCTTGTTCTTCCAGGCTAGCGGCACGGCCGTCCCAGAATTGCACAAAATTCAAGGCCGCATTGAAGACGGTCGGGGCATTGATGGGGCCGGTGTGACCGTCAATGCCGATCGATACAGGCCGCCGGTCGGTTCCGCCACGAGCCGGATCATGGCAACTGGCACATGAAATCGTGTTGTCGCGCGACAGACGTTTTTCGAAAAAAAGGCGCTCTCCCAACGCTGCTTTTTCGCGCCCTATGGCCGGGACGGGCGGCAGGGGGAGTAGGGCAGCGCGTCCGTTTGACAAGGAGGGGGTGGTGGCTGGTGCGCGACTTTCTTTCGCCTGTGCAATGCCGCCATTCGTGCCCGGGCTGCTCATGGCCCACCATGCCAAAAGCAGGAGGCCAATAACGAAAGCGGCAGCGGGTTTTTTAATCATTCGGGCGATTATGTATTTCAGAAATCCGTATGACAAGGAAAGTCATGCAATAGTGATTACCACCCCATTTTGTCAGAGTCGTGCTTTGCTCATCTCCGGATACAGTCCCAGCAAGCCCGCCAGGCTGGCCGGACAGACGCCGCGTTCGGTGATCAGGCCGCTGACCAGACGGGCCGGGGTGACGTCGAAGGCCGGGTTGGCAACGCCTTCGTCCTCCGGCAATTGCAGCAGTGCCGAGGGTTGACCGTGCGCATCCAGGCCATGCACCCGGCGGAATTCATCCCCGTCGCGTTCTTCGATCGGGATGGCGGCACCATCCGGGCAGTCGAAATCGAGCGTTGAACGAGGTGCAGCGACGTAGAAGGGAATCCCGGTGTCGGCGGCGGCCAGGGCCTTCAGGTAAGTGCCGACTTTGTTGGCAACGTCGCCATTGGCGGCGATACGGTCGGCGCCAACGATGACGGCATCGACCCGGCCTTCCCGCATCAGGAGGCCGGCAGCATTGTCGGCAATCAAGGTGTGCGGTACGCCGTGCTGAGCCAATTCCCAGGCCGTCAGCAGTCCCTGGTTGCGCGGTCGCGTCTCGGATACCCAGACATGGACCGGCAGGCCGGCATCATGGGCGGCATACACCGGGGACAGGGCGGTCCCCCAGTCGACCGTGGCCAGCCAGCCGGCATTGCAGTGCGTCATGACCTGCAGGCTGCGGCCGTCATGGCGTGGCAGTTGGCGCAATACGCCCAGGCCGTGCTGGCCGATGGCGGCATTCTGGGCCACATCTTCTTCGGCAATGGCATCGGCCTCGACCCAGGCGGCGGCACGCCGTTCCGCGGTCGACAGGCCGGACAGGCGGTTTTCCATGCGGGCCAGTGCCCAGTGCAGATTGACCGCCGTCGGCCGGGTCGACCGCAACAGGGCGGCGGCTTCGGCCAGCCGGGCGTCGGACGCCTCGAACTCCAGGGCAATGGCCAGGCCATAGGCCGCAGTCGCCCCGATCAGCGGTGCGCCGCGGACCTGCATGGCGCGGATGGCATGCGCCGCCTCTTCCAGCGTAGAGGCTCGCACCCAGTGCAGGGCATGCGGCAGGCGGGTCTGGTCGATCAGGTCGATGGCGTTCTGCGCGGGACGGGCGCGCAGGGTGCGGGTGGGGGTGCCGTGGATGTTCATGCCGATGCGCCTGGGCAGGGTTGGGAGGGCATGATTCTAGCCTGTCAGCTGCTTGACTGGCTGGGTCGGCAGGGGCCTGGGCTTACGGGATGAACAGCGGTTTGAGCAGTAGCCAGCCGGCAGTGAGCAGGATCATCCAGGCAAAGGCAGCCTGCATCTGGCGTTCGGGCAGGCGGTGGGCCCAGCTGATGCCGGCCGAAACCGTGCACAGGCCGCCGATGGCCAGAGGCAGGCCCATCGACCCGTCGACGCGCCCGGCCTGGCTGTAGGTCAGCAGGGCGACCACGGCGCTGGGCGTGACGAGCGCTAGCGACAGGCTTTGGGCAACGGTTTGTCGCAGGCCGAACAGGCGGGTTAACAACGGGGTGGCCACCAGCCCGGCACCAACGCCGAGAAATCCCATGCAGGCGCCGCCGATCACGCCAACCGCCGGCAGCCAGCGTGAATCGGGACCGGCTGGGGGCGGTGAGCCGGTCGGGCGATGTCGTGGCCGGAGCAGATGCAGGGCAAGAAACAGCAGGAACACGCCGAAGCCCGTGCGCAACAGCGCCGCATCCAGGCCAGTGGCTAGTCGGGCGACCAGCCAGGTGGTGAGCGAAGCCGACAAGGCAAGCTGCCATGCGCTGCGTCCGGGGGCCGGTTGGCGCCGCTGGTAACGCCACCAGCCGACCAGCAGGATGGGGACCATCATCGCCAGCGAGGTGCCTTGGGCGAGGGCTTGTTCCATGCCGAAGGCGAGGGCCAGCACGGGAATGGCGATGATGCCGCCGCCGATGCCGAACAGGCCGCCAAAGAAACCCAGGCCGGCACCGAGCAGGAGTAGGCCCAGCAGATCGGTCAGCGCCAGTACATTCATCAGATGTCTTTCGGGAGGCTGTCATGGTTGAGGGGAGAGTGCAGTAGCTTATCGTTGTATAAAGTATTTACAATCAGTCAGTATGTGAATCTTGTGGACACGAATCATGAACAGTAATCCCCAACTGGATGATTTGCGCCTGTTTTGCGTGGTGGCACGTAACCGCAGTTTTGCTGCATCCGCTCGTGAACTCGGGGTATCGAAGGCCGTGGTGAGCAAGCGGATCGCCTTGCTCGAGGCGACGGTGCAGGAAAAGCTGTTGCACCGGACAACGCGCCAGGTGTCGATGACCGGCCAGGGTGAAATTGTCCATCAATGGGCGTTGCGTATTCTCGAGGACGTCGCGTTGATGGGGGCGGCGATTTCGCGCGAGAAGGTGGCGCCCAGCGGGTTGCTGCGCATCTGCAGTAGTACCGGTTTCGGTCGCAGCCGTCTGGCACCGGCCTTGTCGGCCATGGCGCGGCAGTTTCCGCAGCTGGAAATCCAGCTCGAATTGTTCGATCGCCCGGTCGACCTGGTTGAGGAGGGCTTCCAGCTGGATATCCGCATTGGTCAGGTGCGTGAGGGGAATGTCATCAAGCGCCGGATTGCCGGCAATCGCCGCGTGCTCTGTGCCGCTCCGGCGTATCTCGAACGCTACGGCGTACCGCAGTCGCTGGCTGAGCTGCAGCAGCATCGCTGCCTGTCGATCCGGGAACGCGATCAGGATTTCTGGCGCTGGGAGCTCGATGGGCCGGAGGGGCCGGTGGCGATCAGGGTCAGTGGGCCGTTGTCAGCCAATAATGGCGAGGTGGTCCGACAATGGGCGGTCGACGGTCATGGCATCATGCTGCGGTCGACCTGGGACATCGAACGGGAATTGGCCAGCGGGGTGCTGCTGCCGGTTCTGCCCGGCTATGGCCAGCCGGCGGATGTCTGGGCGGTTTATCCGACGCGCCTGTCGGTATCGGCCAAGCTGCGGGTCAGCGTGGCGTTTCTTGAACACTGGTTTGCGCCGGTCGGGGCCATGCGCCCGGCTGCTGTGACCACGAATGGATGTCAGTGAGGATTGGTGTGGAATCGATCAAATTCACCCCCCGCCCCTGTTTTGCCCAAACCGGAACAACCATTTTTACCGTGATGTCGCAGATGGCGGTCGAGTGCGGTGCGGTCAACCTGTCGCAGGGTTTTCCCGATTTCCAGGCCGAACCGGCCTTGTTCGATGCGCTGCATCGTCACCTGCTGGCCGGGCGGAACCAGTACGCGCCGATGGCGGGCGTGCCCGAATTGCGGCAGGCGATAGCGGACAAGGTGGCGGCGCTTTATGGCCCGCGATTCGATGTCGACCGTGAGGTGACCGTCACGGCCGGCGCGACGCAGGCCCTGTTCACAGCAATTGCCGCCTTCGTCCGGCCGGGCGATGAAGTCCTGGTCTTCGAGCCGGTCTACGACAGTTATGTGCCGGCCATCGAAACAGTCGGCGGCAAGGCCGTCTTCGCCTCCCTGCGCTATCCCGACTACCGCCCGGACTGGGCGCAGGTGGCACAACTGATCACGGCGAAAACGCGGATGGTCATCGTCAATTCACCCCATAACCCGACGGGCAGCCTGCTGACGGCGGTCGACCTCGACAAACTGGCCGAATTGCTGCGCGGGACCGATATCGTCGTGCTTTCCGACGAAGTCTACGAGCACATCGTGTTCGACGGTGAGTCGCACCGCAGCCTGTGTGCGCATCCGGAACTGGCCCGGCGGACGCTGGTGGTCTCCAGCTTTGGCAAGACCTACCACATCACCGGCTGGAAGATTGCCTATGTCGTTGGCCCCGACGCGCTGATGGCGGAGTTCAGGAAAGTTCATCAGTTCAATGTGTTTACCGTGCACACGCCATCACAGCTGGCGCTTGCCGAGTACATGCAGGATGCCTCGCGCCATCTGCGACTGGCCACTTTCTACCAGCAGAAGCGGGATTTTTTCCGGGCCATCCTGGCGGCGACTCCGTTCGATTTACTGCCTTGCCGCGGCACCTATTTCCAGCTGGCGCGCTACGACCGTATCTCAGATCTGCCGGACCGGGCCTTTGCTGAGTGGCTAACGCGCAACGTCGGCGTGGCCGTCATCCCGGTCTCGGTGTTCAACCATGATGGCCGCGACGACAAGGTCGTGCGTTTCTGCTTCGCCAAACAGGAGGCGACCTTGCTAGCAGCCGTAGCCCGGCTGGCGCAGCTTACTTGAGCTTGAGTCGGCCTTCCCAGTGGCACTCGGGTTGAGCGCAGCGATAGCGGCGAACCTTACCAAAGAGACTCAGCAGGCGGTCAATGGGACGCCGGGGAATGCGGATCGTGTTGTATTTGCCGCAGACAGGGCAAGGCGGGGGACTTTCACCGTTGAAAAACATGGCAGCTCCGTAATCTGGGGTTGGGTTGTCGGAGAATTGACAACGGAGCTTTCACCGGTCGCTTGTGACATCATTTGAGCAGGCCATGCAGGCTTGGCTCAAGCAGTATTTTTGAATGCCCGGCGAAAGGCGTTGCCGGGCATTATATTCCAATATTCTGACTGTATTCTTTTGTAATTATTACAATGGGCTCGTGTCGTGGGCCTTGTTGACGCAATAGTTTACAAGCCGGGTAGCGTACCGGTGCCGAGGTAGAGCAAACCGAGCATCAGCACTGCGCCAAGGAAGAAGTACAGCAACCAGGGGGTTTTCTTTTCGGCATAAGGGTCGGTCAGATTACGCCGGGCGCCGGTCGGCAATGCGGCCATCTGGGTCAGGGCCCGGCCGAAGGGAATGTTGATCCGGGCGCGGGTATTCACGGCCCAGCCATTGGCATCGAGAATCGGACCGAGGTTGCGGTTGCGTAGTTTGAAGAAGGCCATGGCCATCGCGGGACCGGAAACCAGCAGCATCAGTCCGCCGAGGGCGAGCGGCATCTGCCACAGTTTCAGGCCGAGGAAACCGGTGACCAGTGCCGCCAGCGCGGTGCCGAGCGCGCCGACGGCCAGGCCGATGGCGGCGAAAATGCCGGCAAAACGGGCGACATCGAAAGGAGCCGGAGCAGCTTTGTCGCCGCTGCTGACCCGCTGGCCTGCTTCACCAACGGCTTTGGCGCTCAGATCATCAACGCCCTTGGCCTTGTCGGCAGCAAACTTCTGCGCTTGTTCGGCAATCAGTCGGGCCAGTTTCTTGTACGGCGACCAAAAGGCTTGGCGGATGCTGATCGGGTGGTCGATGATCTTGGTGATCGTAGCGTCCCAGTCCTTGCCGTCGCGGTCGTAAAACACCCCGTTACGACCGACCATCAGCTGATCAGAATCCCCGGCCGTGAAGGCGGCGGCAATGGTCATTTTTTCGCCCTGGCGGCGACAGTCGCAATAGGCCAGATAAACCCCGGACAGCGCTGCCAGCGCCGCATGCTTGCCGGCATCCAGTACCTTGACGGTGAGTTCGCAGCTGCGGCCATCAAGGTAAAGGGTCCCGGCCTGGAAAATGGCCAGGTCGCGCCGAGTGTAAAAATCGGTAAAGGAAACGAAATTGTTGGCGATCTTGGCCAGGTCGCGGGTCAGGCGGGTCAGTTGATCGACTTCGGCGATGGCCGCGGCGGCATCGGCCATGGCGGCATCTTCGGCGATCAGGGCGCTCAGACGGGCGGCATGGTCGCTGGCCAGCAATTGTTGCAAGCGCTCGCTTGCCAGGTTGTCCAGCGGTGTGGCCGGGTGGGCGGCGAGCCAGTTTTCATAGGGCGAAAAGCGGCCCTTGACGGTGGCCCAGTCGCTCGCGGTCAACGCGCTGATTTCACCCAGAATCGGTGTGATGGCGGTGCTGCGTGCCATGGCCATGGCGTCTTCCCAAGCCGGATTGAGGCCCTTGTCGAGCGGCAGCTGGCCGCCGTTGCGAACGAAAGCCAGGGGCAGGGTGGCGAGATCGGCGACCGATTCGGCCAGATTACGCTGGCCGATGGCACGCAGGTCGTCTTCGCTGCCATTGAGTAGCTGACTGGCGCGTGGATCGAAATCGGCCAGGCGGCAGCGGGTAAAGAAGTCGTCGATCTTGCCCTTGACGCCGAGTAGTGCGGCGTGAGCGATAGCGCTCTGCTCGCCGAGTGGTTGCAGGCTGGCGTCGCCGGCCGGGGCGTCGCGCCAGGCTTGCAGGGCCGCGGCTTCGCTGAAGAAACGGTCGACCATTGCCTGGTCGACCCCGGCTTCGCCACTGCGGTCGGTGACGCCGCCCAGGTAAGTGATGATGTCGCTTAGGGTCTGTTGCAGGGCATCATCGTGCTCAATCCGGCTGATGATGCCGTCGCCGTTGCGCAGCGTGGAAGCAAAAATTCGGACGCTGTCGGCCGTGTCGTCGACGCCGATATGCTTGGCCTCTGGCTTGTCGAGGCTGCTCAGAATGTGTCGGGCGGAGGCCAGCAGGCGCAGGCCATCAGCGTGGCTGTCGTCAATGTCGTCGAGGGCCAGGTCGCCACCGGCCATCAGCGTGTCGGCCGATTTCAGCAGGTGTTCGGCCCATTCGATGGCGGCAATCAGTTCCGGTGCGCGGATGTGGCCATCCCCGTCGCTGTCGAGCAAACTCAGGGTGGCGGGGTCGAATTCCAGCCCGTTGACCGGGCAGGACAGGGCGACCCAGAGTTTCTGGTTCAGTTCGGACAGGTGGGTCAGGTCGCTGCCGCGGTCGATGCGAACTTGGTCGAAACCGCCGGCACTGAAAAATTCCCAATGGTGGCTATGGCTGGGGGTTGTCACGGGGAGGGCTCCTTGGGGTGTTAATTAAAGACCGTCTGCCACAAGGCACGGACAGCGGAAATATACGGCGCCAGCGGTGCCCGAGCCGTACTGGCTTTGGCTTGGCCGGACAGGCGCTTTTCGTGTTGCAGGCGACGGAATTCACGGTAGGCATCGCCACTCTGGCGAGCCAGGTCCGGATCGATCAGGCCGAGTTCGCCGGCGATGCGCAGCAGGGCAATATTGCCTAAATTGGCGGTGAGTTCCGGGTGCGGGTGGGCGTAGCCGAGGATCAGGTATTGAACGATGAATTCGACGTCGACAATGCCGCCTGGGTCATGTTTGAGCGAGAAACGCTCGGCGTCATTGACGGCGTGGGCATCGAGCATTTTTTGTCGCATGGCGACGACCTCGTCGCGCAGTGCTCCCAGGTCGCGTGGCTGGCGCAGGATTTCGACCCGAATGGCTTCGAAACGGGCGCCAACGGCTGGGTCTCCGGCACAGAAGCGGGCCCGGGTGAGGGCCTGATGTTCCCAGACCCAGGCGTTTTTCAATTGATAGTCGCGGAAGGCGTCGACCGTGACGGCCAGCAGGCCGGAGTCGCCATTGGGGCGCAGGCGCAGGTCGGTTTCAAACAGCATGCCGGCCGAGGTTTGGCTGGAGAGCCAGGTATTCAGGCGTTGGCCGAGGCGGGTGTAATTTTCAGGGGCGTCGCCGTCGTCATCGTCGTAGAGGTACACCAGATCGAGATCGGAGGCGTAGCCCAGTTCTTTGCCGCCCAGCTTGCCGTAGCCGATGACAGCAAATCGGGGTTGCTCGCAGTGGCGATTCTTGATTTTGCTCCAGACCAGCGGCAGGGTTTCCTGGACCAGGGTGTCGGCCAATTCAGTCAAATGGTCAGACAGGTGCTCGACCGTTTGCAGACCGGCCAGGTCCTGGGCCAGCAGGCGGAAAACTTGGGCGTGGTGCATTTCGCGCAGGATGTCCATTTCGCGTTCGGTATCGCCGGCGTGATTGGCCAGCGTCTGGCGCAGCGTGTCGCGGTAGCCGGCCCAGTTGGTGGCGATGTCGTAGAGTCTGGGGTCGAGCAATTCGTCGAGCAGCAGCGGGTGGCGATTGAGGTAACTGGCTGCCCAACTGGAGGCACAGACCATGTCGGCCACCCGCTTGAGCGCCATGGGGTATTGCTGCAACAAGGCCAGGTAGGCGCCGCGGCGGGCAATGTTTTCCAGAAAACTGAGGCCGCGGACCAGCGTCAGGTCAGGGTGGCGCGTGCTGCCGGCCGCTTCGATCAGGCGCGGGCCGATGGCATCAAGACGCAGGCGGTTGCTGCTGGGTAGTTGCTGGTAACGGGTGGAGTGGCGTAATTCGGCCAGGCGGTTCATCGCTTCGCCCGGCTCGCGAAAACCCAGACCGCTGAGCAGTTCGCTGGCCTGGTCGTCGTCAATTTGCCCTTGCCACAAGCCGGTCAGCGCGTGCTCACCTTCTTCCGGGTCAGAAAAAACGGCTTCGAAATGGCGGCTCACCTTGTCGCGGTGGTCGTTGAGGACGGCCAGCAAGGCAGGCCAGTCGGCAAAACCCATGCTGAGGGCCATTCTTGCCCGTTCGCTGTTGTCGACCGGCAGCATGTGGGTCTGCTTGTCGTCCACATATTGCAGTCGGTGTTCGAGGCGACGCAGGAAATCGTAGGCGATGCGCAGTTCCTGTTCGGTATCGGCCGGGATCAACTGCCGGCTGGCCAGTTGTTTGAGGACGGACAGCGTTGGCCGAATCTGCAGGCCGGGGTCGCGGCCGCCGCGAATGAGCTGGAAGACCTGGGCGATGAATTCAATTTCGCGGATGCCGCCCGGCCCCAGCTTGACGTGGTCGGCCATGTCCTTGCGGGCTACTTCACGACGAATTTGCGCATGCAGATCGCGCATGGCGTTGATGGCGCCGAAATCAAGGTACTTGCGGAAAACGAAGGGGCGGGAAATTTGCTGCAGGGCCTGCATCCATTCACTCAAGGCGGCTCCGTCGGCATTGGCGCCGCTGTTCATGACTCGGGCCTTGATCCAGGCGTAGCGTTCCCATTCGCGGCCTTGGGTGATGAAATAATTTTCCAGGCCATCGAGTGAGCAGACTAGCGGGCCGGAGTCGCCATTGGGGCGTAGACGCATGTCTACCCGGAAGACCTGGCCATCTGCGGTCAACTCGCCCAGGGTGGCAATGATTCGCTTGCCCAGGCGGTTGAAGAAGTCGTAGTTTTCGATCGACTTCGGGCCGGCGGTGTCGCCTTCTTCTGGGTAGACGAAGATGTAATCGACGTCGGATGAAACATTGAGTTCGCGGCCACCCAGCTTGCCCATGCCAATGATCAGCAGGCGCTGCGCCCGCCCCTGGCTGTCGAGCGGTTCGCCGTAGCTGGTGACCAGTTGCCGGTGATGGTAGTCGAGGGCGAAGTTGGTGGTCACGTCGGCCAGCAGGGTCATGCTCTCGACGATTTCACTCAGCGGAGCGAGGCCACCCAGGTCGCGCAGGATGAGGCGGGCCATCGTTTTTTGACGCAAGCGGCGCAGGGCGCGGCGAGCGTCGTCGTCGCTGGCAAAGGGGCCTTGCAACGCAGCTTTCAACTGGGCTTCCGACAGCGGCTGCAAAGAATCAGCGTGCAGTTCCGGGATCAGCTCGGGGCGCGCTTGGAGCAGGGCTCTCAGGTAGTGGCTGTGGTTCAGGGCATCTGCCCAGCGGGGGTCGAGTGTTGTGTTCATGGCGAGGTCCGTCGGCGATGGCCGAAAAGGATAAAATGCCGACTTTCGGCGTATTCGGACGATTGTAGTGATCTCGTACCCCATCTGGCAAAGCAACGGCCTCCGGTGAGTGAATTTCCCCAGCATTTCAGCGGTCGACCGTGGTCGATGCGGGTCCGGGCGGCCAGCCGCCGGCTCGGCTGGGTATTGCTCGCCCTTTGGTTGCTGTTTGTCTCGCTGGTCCTGGTCCTGCGTCATGGGGTACTGCCGCGAATTGCCGATTATCGGCCGGCGATTGAAGCGGCGGCCAGCCGGGCGATCGGTCTGCCGGTCAAGATCGAGTCGATCAGTGCTGGCTGGCGCGGGCTTAATCCCGATTTGGTTCTGGATGCGGTCAGCTTGCTGGGTCCGGATGGCGAACCGGCCTTGCGTTTGCAGCGCGTCGAAGCGGTGTTGTCCTGGCAATCGCTGTGGCGGCTGCAGCCGATGCTGGCAGAGCTGCAACTGGCGCAGCCGGTCCTGCAGGTGCGGCGTGACCCGGATGGTCAGATTCGCATTGCCGGTTTGCGCGCCGAGGGCGAGTCCGACCCGGCCCTGGCCGAGTGGTTGCTCGCTCTGCCGCGTATCCGCATTCGCGATGCGACAGTCGTCTGGGAGGATCGGCATCGCGGCGCACCACCGCTTGTCCTTGAAGATTTGCAATTTGGCCTCGATAACAGCGGCCGGCGCCATCGCTTTGGCTTGCAGGCGGCACCGCCGGCTCAGTTGGCGGCGCAGATTGATCTGCGCGGTGAGTTCCTTGGCCAGATGGGCGAGGCGATCGAGCAACTGGCCGGGCAAGTGTATTTGCAACTCGATTATGCCGATCTGGCCGGCTGGCAGCCGTGGGTCGATTACCCGGTGCATTTGCCGCGAGGTCGGGGGGCGCTGCGTTTGTGGGGCGAGCTGGGTCAGGGTCAGGGGCAATTAACGGCTGACCTGGCTCTGGCAGCGGTCGACCTGCAATTGGGCCGAAAATTGCCCGCGCTGGCCCTCGATCATTTGCAGGGTCGTTTGCAGGGGCGTTATCGGGCGGGGGGCTGGGCCCTCTCCGGGCGGCAATTGACTTTGGCGACGCGCGATGGCTTGGTGCTGGCGCCGACCGATTTCCACGTTGATTGGCAGTCGACCGCGCGCGGTGGCGAAGGCAAGGCTTCGGCCAGTACGCTCGATCTGGCGGCGCTGGCCCGCCTGGCCGACCATTTACCTCTGGATGCGCAGAGCCGCCAGTTGTTGCGCACCCACCAGCCGCAGGGCGGGGTGTCCAGCCTGCGCACAAGCTGGCAATTGGAGGGGGAGCAATTAAGCCGTTATGCGCTGAGTGCGCAGTTTGCCAATTTAGGGGTGCAGGCAGCCGGCTATTTTCCCGGCGCTCGGGGCTTGAGTGGCGGTGTCGATTTCACCGAGCGGGGCGGGCAGCTGACGCTCGCGGCGAGGGATGCCGGCCTGGCCCTGCCGGCGGTCTTTCCGAGCCCGGACCTGGCCTTTGCCCAGCTCGACGGTCAGTTGCGCTGGCAGGTGGACGCGGGGGCCGTTGAGGTGATTGTCGATCAATTGGTCTTTGCCGGGGCGGATGCGACGGGAACGGCCCAGGGGCGTTATCGCTATGCCGGAGAGGGGCCGGGCGACATTGATCTTGAGGCTCGAGTCAGCCAGGCTGACGGCACAGCGGTGTGGCGTTATATGCCGCATGGGGTCAACGCCAGTGTTCGTGACTGGTTGCGTCAGGGCATTGTCGCCGGCACGGCGCATGACGGACATTTGCTGCTCAAGGGCGATTTACGGCATTTTCCGTTTCGTGATCCGTCGACCGGGACCTTTCGCATCACGGCCCGGGCGCAGGGCGCCAAGATTGATTACGCCCGTGGTTGGCCGGTGATCGAGGGGATCGACGGCCAGATGGTCTTTGGCGTCGGGATGCAGATCAGCGGTGCCCGTGGTCAGCTGCTCGGCGCCAGTCTGCATGAGGTCAGCGTGCAGATTCCCGACTTCGACAGTGGTGACGAACAGTTGCAGGTGCATGGCCTGGCCCGTGGGCCAACCGCCGAGTTTCTGCGGTTCATCGAGCAAAGCCCGGTGGCGGCGGCCATCGATCATTTTACCGATGGCATGCAGGCCAAGGGTCACGGTCAACTCGACCTGCGGCTGGATATTCCATTGCATCGGCCGGCCCGCAGCCGGGTACGCGGCCGCTATCACTTTGACAACAACACGCTACAGGTGGTCGATGGTTTGCCGGCCTTGACCCAGGTTAGCGGCGCGCTCGACATGACCGAACAGTCGGTGACGGCGTCCGGGCTACGCGGCCGGGTCTTTGGTGGGCCGCTTAAAGTGCAGGTGGGCAGTGCGGTCGGACGGGTGAGTATCCAGGCGAGCGGTCAGGCGCAAATGCGCGAGGTCAGCCAGCACTTCGGCTGGCCGCTGATTGATCATCTGAGCGGTGGCGCAGCCTGGCAGGCCGATATTGGCATTCGTGGCCGACAGGCCGAGATCCGCATTGCCTCCGACCTGCTGGGGGTCAGCTCGCCGTTGCCGGCGCCGCTGAACAAAGTGGCGACCGTGGCCCTGCCGCTGCGTATTGACGGCAGCGTTGGTACGCAGGACGCGCGTTACCGGATCACGCTCGGTGATCTCGGGCAGGGGGTGATTGTCGGGCAGCAGGGACGCTGGTTGCGGGGTGTGCTGGCGGTTGGCCTGCCGCTGCAATTACCGGAAAGTGGGCTGGCTGTCCGCTTGCAGGCCGCGCGTTTCGATGCCGATGCCTGGAAAAATTACCTGCCGGACGATGCGATCAGCAATGGCGATGGCCTGGGGCTGAGTTTGTCGCAACTGGTGCTGAAAACGCCGCAACTGCATCTCTTCGGGCGCGATTACCATCAGGTTGACTTGAGCCTGCAGCCGCGCGATGCGGGCTGGCGCATTCGGCTCGATACCCGCGAGGCAGCAGGCGAGTTGTTCTGGCGGGGGAGTGGCGACGGCTGGCTGGATGGTCGCCTGCAGCGCTTGCACCTGCGCCGTTCGGCCGAGGTCAGCGACGAAGCAACGCAAGTCATTGAGCAATTGCCGGGGATGAACCTGGTGGTCGATGATTTCCGGCTGGGCGACATGGCCTTGGGCCGGCTTGACCTCAAGGCGCGCAATGCCCAGGGGGTGTGGCATCTCGAACAACTGGCGTTGCGCAATGCGGATGGCCGGCTGGAAGGGCGGGGCACTTGGCGCCAGCGCGGCGGCCATCGGACGCAGCTGGAATTCGATCTGGTTAGCAACAACGTCGGCAGGTTGCTGGACCGGCTGGGTTATGCAGACTCGGTGCGCCGCGGTAGCGCGCACTTGGCCGGCAATATGCAATGGAGCGGGCCGTTGACCGCGATTGATTACGCCAGCCTGAGCGGCCGTTTGCAGGTCTCGGCCGAACGGGGGCAGTTCAACAAACTGGAACCGGGGGTCGGCAAGTTGCTGGGCCTGATATCGCTACAGGCCTTGCCGCGCCGGCTGACCCTTGATTTTCGGGATGTCTTTAGCGATGGCCTGGCTTTCGACCGGATTGAGGGGTTGTTGAAGGTCGACCGCGGCGTGATGCGCACTGAGCAGCCGTTGTCGATCAAGGGGCCGGCAGCGCAGGTCGAGATGAGCGGCGAGGCCGACTTGCAACGGGAAACGCAGGATCTGCAGGTGCTCGTCCGGCCGGAACTGGGGGGGTTGGCGGCGGTCGGAACAGCCGCCCTGGTCAATCCAATTGCCGGAGCGGCGGCCTTGCTGGCTAATACGGTTCTGCAGCAGCCGCTCAATCAATGGTTCAGTTATCGTTATCACGTGACCGGGACCTGGGATGATCCGCGCATCGTCAAGCTCGGCACCCCACCCGCGGAGAAAGCCCCATGAGTGCTGTCAAAAATTGTCGTATCGCTGCCTTGCAGATGGTCTCCGGTCCTCGCGTCGCCGATAACCTGCGGGCGGCCAGCCAGCTGGTGGATGAGGCGGTGGCGCAAGGTGCCCAACTGGTGGTGCTACCCGAGTATTTTCCGATCATTGGCGCAGCCGATGCCGACCGTGTCCGGGCGCGCGAAGATTTTGGCCTGGGTCCGGTCCAGGATTGGCTGGCGGCGACGGCACAACGCCATGGCCTGTGGATTTTTGCCGGCTCCATCCCGTTGACCGCGTCCGTGGCCGAGAAGATGCGCAACAGCAGCCTGGTCTACAACCCGGACGGCGAGTGCGTGGCGCGTTACGACAAGATTCACCTGTTCGGTTTTCGCAAGGGTGACGAAGCGTATGACGAAGCGGCCTTCATTGAAGCCGGCGCGCAGCCCGTCGCGGTCGACACGCCTTTTGGCCGGATTGCCTTGTCGATCTGTTATGACCTGCGCTTTCCCGAGCTGTATCGAGCGCTGGCGCCGGTTGACCTGATACTGGTGCCGGCCGCCTTTACCGAAACCACTGGCCGGGCACACTGGGAAATCCTGCTGCGGGCCCGGGCTATCGAAAACCAGTGTTATCTTCTGGCTGTTGGCCAGGGCGGTCGCCACGAAAACGGCCGCCTGACACATGGCAACAGCATGATCATCGATCCTTGGGGCGAGATTCTCGACCGCAAGGCCAAGGGGCCGGGTGTGGTGATCGCTGATCTCGACCATGACCGGATTGCCGACACGCGTGCCAGCCTGCCGGCGCTGGCCCACCGAATTCTCTGATGGAGTTGCCATGAATCAAGACAGCGCCCTGGCGCAAGCCGAATCCCTGCTGCTCACCCCCTTTTCGCTGAGCGAGCGCGACCTGGCGCAGACCTTTGGCCAGATCCTGTCGCATCAGGTCGACTATGCCGACCTGTATTTTCAGTATGCCCGTTCCGAGGCCTGGAGCCTGGAGGAGGGCATCGTCAAGGCTGGGAGTTTCAATATCGACCAGGGGGTCGGCGTGCGCGCCATTTCGGGTGAAAAGACGGCCTTTGCCTACTCCGACGACATTAGCGCCCGGGCGCTGAGCGATGCGGCGAGTGCCGTGCGGGCCATTGGCGCAGCCGGACAATCCGGCATTTTGCCGGCGTTTCGGTCGTCGACCGCGCAACATGCCTTGTACCTGCCTCATGACCCCATCGTCTCGCTGCCGGCCGATGCCAAGGTACGCCTGCTGGAGCGCCTGGAGGGCTTTGCCAGGGCGCTTGACCCGCGCGTCCAGCAAGTGATGGCTAGCCTGGCCTGCGAGTACGAGGTCATTCTGGTCGCCGGTTCGGATGGTCGGCTGGCCGCAGATGTGCGGCCGCTGGTCCGTTGCTCGATTTCGGTCATCATCGAGGAGGACGGCAAGCGCGAGCAAGGCGCCTCCGGGGGCGGTGGCCGTTTCGATTTCGGCTATTTCGATGATGAGGTGTTGCAGCGCTACGCCCGCGAGGCCGTGCATCAGGCGGTGGTCAATCTGCATGCCGAGGCGGCACCGGCGGGGCAGATGACCGTGGTCCTTGGCGCGGGGTGGCCTGGCATTCTGCTGCATGAGGCGGTCGGTCATGGCCTGGAGGGGGATTTCAATCGCAAGGGCAGTTCGACCTTCAGTGGTCGCATCGGCCAGCGGGTGGCCGCCAAGGGCGTGACCCTCATCGACGACGGTACACTGGCCGACCGGCGCGGTTCCTTGAACATTGATGATGAGGGCAATCCGACGCAGCGCAACGTCCTGATCGAGGATGGCATTCTCAAGGGCTACATGCAGGACAGTCTCAATGCCCGGTTGATGGGGGTGGCGCCGACGGGTAACGGCCGACGCGAATCTTTCGCCCACCTGCCTTTGCCGCGCATGACCAACACCATGATGCTGGCCGGCGAGCGCGATCCGCAGGAAATCATCGCCTCGGTGGATAAGGGGATTTATGCGGTCAATTTCGGCGGTGGTCAGGTCGATATCACCAGCGGCAAGTTTGTTTTTTCGATGAGCGAGGCTTACCTGATCGAAGGCGGCAAGGTGACCCGACCGATCAAGGGGGCGACGCTGATTGGTAACGGTCCGGAGGCGATGCAGCGGGTATCGATGATCGGCAATGACCTGAAACTGGACCCGGGAGTCGGCACTTGCGGCAAGGAAGGGCAGAGTGTACCGGTTGGTGTGGGCCAGCCCACGCTGCGTATAGATGGACTGACGGTGGGGGGAACGGCATAATTCCGCTTTCATTGCTTTTTGAAAGCGGATCATGCGTCGATTGATTGTTCTGGCGAGCATGCTGCTGGCTACCTCGGCCTCCTGGGCGCAGGCTAGCCTGCAGGAGCGTATCAAGACTATCCAGGCCGATCCGGCAGCGCTGCAGGCGGCTGTCGATGCGGGCCATAAAGCCAGTTTTTTCTGCGCCAACTGCCATGGTGACAAGGGCATCAGCAAGTCGGCCGATGTGCCCAACCTGGCCGGCCAGAATCCCGCCTACCTGCTTGAGCAGATACGCAAATTTGGCAGTGGTGAACGTAAGGACGCCTTCATGCAGGGTTTGATCAAGGTCCTCAAGGACGAGGATCGCGTGCAGATTGCCTTGTTCTATGCGCAAACTCCGGTGCCGCCGGGGGCGGCGGATTCAGGCCAGCTGGCACGCGGCAAGCTGCTGTTTGACAAGCTCTGTGCCCGTTGCCATGGTGAGCAGGCGCGGGGCAACGAGATGTTTCCCCGTCTGGCCGGGCAGCGTCAGCCTTACCTGCAGACCAGCATTACCCGCTATCGCGACGGGACAGGCATCCGCAATAACCAGTTGATGGCCATCGCCACCTCGACCTTGAAGGATGAGGACATCCGGGCCTTGTCGCACTACCTGACGCAGTTGCCCTGAGCGCTGATTGATCGCCAGGCCTCGGTTAAAATGCCTGCTTTGTGGCCATTGAAACGAGGCGGGCGATGACAGTGCAAGGCAAACCGAATACCGACGATCTGCGCATCCGGGAAATCAAGGAGTTGGTGCCGCCAGCCCATGTGTTTAAGGAATACCCGGTGTCCAACCGGGCCGCCCTGACGACCTTTAGCGCCCGGCAGGCCATTCACCGCATTTTGCATGGGGCCGATGATCGCCTGCTGGTCGTTATCGGTCCGTGTTCCATTCACGACGTTGATCTGGCGATGGACTATGCCCGGCGATTGACTCAGGCAGCGGCGCAATACGCCGATGATCTGGTGGTCGTCATGCGCGTTTATTTCGAAAAGCCGCGCACCACGGTCGGCTGGAAGGGATTGATCAACGATCCGCGTCTCGACAATACCTTCCGTATTAACGAAGGTTTGCGCCTGGCGCGCAAGCTGCTGCTTGATATCAACGAACTCGACCTGCCTTGCGCCACTGAATTCCTCGATACCATCACCCCGCAATACACGGCTGACCTGATCGCCTGGGGGGCGATTGGCGCGCGGACCACCGAGTCACAAGTGCATCGGGAACTGGCGTCGGGTCTGTCCTGCCCGGTGGGTTTCAAGAACGGTACCGATGGCAACATGCGAATTGCGGTCGACGCCATCCGCTCGGCCAATTCGCCGCACCATTTTTTGTCGGTCACCAAAACCGGCCATACGGCGATCGTATCGACGGTCGGTAACGAGGATTGTCACGTCATCCTGCGTGGCGGCAAGGCGCCCAACTACGATGCCGCAAGTGTTGAGGTGGCGTGCCAGGAGATTGCCCTGGCGGGTCTGGCGGCGCGTTTGATGATTGATTTCTCGCACGGCAACAGCAGCAAGCAATACAAACGGCAACTTGACGTCTGTGCCAGCGTGGCTGGGCAAATCGCGGCGGGTGACGAGCGGATCACCGGGGTCATGGTCGAATCTCACTTGCTTGAAGGGCGTCAGGATTTGTCACCGGAGCAGCCTTTGACCTACGGCCAGAGCATTACCGATGCGTGTCTTGGGTGGGACGATAGTGTGTCGGTACTCGATCAACTGGCCGCTGCCGTGCGAGCGCGCCGCATTGCCGAGGCCGGCGTCTGAGTGGTAGATGATTTGTGAACGCCTCAGGCCATACTGGCCAGCGCGTTCATCAGGTCATCGTTGTCGCTATTGCCTTCGCCTTCGCCTTCGCCGCCATCCGTGTCATGGCTCTGCGATTCGACGAAGGCGACATAGCCGTGCGCCCGCAGGGTGTCAGCCCAGTCATTGGCTGTTTTTTTTGAGGCGTGCCAAGGCCCCCGTTCAACGATGGGGTGGCTACTGCCATTGCGATATTTGGTGACGACGCGGTACACGCTGCTTGCCTCGAAGGAGTGCGTCGATTATCAGCGGTCGACGGGGGCGCAGCAAGCTTCAAGCGGCGTTCTTGCCTTTTTGCCATAGCACGTCGCCCTGGCCACCGCTGCGGTTGAGGCTGCGGCCGAGGATGAACAACAGGTCGGAGAGGCGGTTGATGTAACGGCGGGCGGTGTCCGACAGCGCTTCGCTGGCATGCAAGCGGACCATAGCGCGCTCGCTGCGTCGGCAGACGGTCCGTGCCAGGTGGGTGATGGCTGCTGGTCGGGTGCCACCGGGCAGGATGAATTCCTTGAGCATCGGCAAGTCGGCATTAAATTCATCGGCCAGCGCTTCAAGGCGCTCGACCTGGCTCTCCTTGATGAGGGCCATGCCGGGCAGGCACAACTCGCCGCCGAGGTCGAACAGGTCATGCTGGATGTCGAGCAGCGCTGTTTGTACCCGGCGCGGCAAATCTTCGCAGAGCAGCAGGCCGAGCATTGAATTCAGTTCGTCGACTTCGCCGATCGCATCAATGCGCAGGCTGTCCTTGGTGGTGCGGCTGCCGTCGCCGAGGCCGGTGGTGCCGGCGTCGCCGGTGCGGGTGACGATTTTCGACAGGCGGTTGCCCTTGCGTTCGGTGGCTAGATCAATTTCGCTCACGGTGCGTTCTCCTCATTGTGGGCGGATTATACTTTTCGGTCAGCCTACAGACTGTCGCCGCCATGCCAAAGTTCGCCGCCAATCTCAGTTTTTTATTCACGGATGTGCCTTTCGCGCAGCGCTTTGCGCGTGCCGCTGCTGCAGGGTTTGGCGGAGTCGAGTACCTCTTTCCTTATGACTGGCCAGCGGCCACGGTGGCGCAATGGCTGCAGGCCGCCGGGCTGGAGCAGGTGTTGTTCAACTTGCCGCCGGGGGATTGGGCCGCTGGTGAGCGTGGCCTGGCCTGTTTGCCGGATCGACAGGCCGAGTTTGTTGACAGTGTGGAGCAGGCCTTGAATTACGCCATGGTGCTTGACTGTCGTCGCGTGCATTGCATGGCGGGCCTGCGGCCACCCGGGGTGGCCGAGCCGGTATTGCGCCAGACCTTTGTGGCCAATCTGCGCCATGCGGCTGACCGGTTGGCGACCATCGGTGCGACCGTGCTGATCGAGCCGATCAATAGTCGCATCGACATGCCGGCTTACTGGCTGGATGATGTCAACCAGGCTTTTTCGCTGTTAGCCGAGGTCGACCGCGACAACGTCAAGGTGCAGTTCGATTGCTACCATGCGCAGATTATCCAGGGCGATCTGGCGCGGACACTGGGCCGGTATATCGAGCAAATTGGTCATGTGCAGATCGCTGATAATCCGGGACGGCATGAGCCGGGCAGCGGTGAAATTCATTATCCCTTTTTGTTCAAATGGCTTGATCAGCTGGGCTATGCCGGCTGGGTGGGGTGTGAATACAGGCCGCAAGAGGCGACTGAGGACGGCCTGCACTGGTTGCGGGCCGCTCGGCAGCAGACGGTCGGCACAGTGGGTTAAAATTCGAAAATGAACGAATTCGATAAGATTGATGCTGCGGTTCGCGCAGAAGTGCTGGCGGCTCTGCGCCTGGTCTTGCCGGCGCACTGTCTGCTCAGCGATGCCGAGGAGTTGCGCCCTTACGAGTGCGACGGACTGACCGCTTACCGCGAAATGCCGCTTGCGGTCTGCTTGCCGGAGCATGAGAGACAGGTCATCGACGTGCTGCGTACCTGTCATCGTCTGGGAACGCCGGTCGTAGCGCGCGGGGCGGGTACAGGGCTGTCGGGCGGCGCCATGCCGCATGCGCAGGGCGTCGTGTTGTCGCTGGCTCGTTTCAATCGCATTCTGCGGGTCGACCCGCAGGCCCGCCTGGCCGTCGTTCAGCCCGGTGTTCGTAACCTGGCCGTTTCCGAGGCGGCGGCGCCGCATGGTCTGTATTACGCGCCTGATCCCTCGTCGCAAATCGCCTGCACGCTGGGCGGCAATGTGGCCGAAAATTCGGGTGGTGTGCATTGTTTGAAGTACGGCCTGACGGTGCACAACATCCTGCGCTTGCGCATCATCAGTATTGAAGGCGAAATTTTTGAAATCGGTGGGGCCGCGCCGGATGCGCCGGGGTACGACTTGCTGGCGCTGTTCATTGGTTCAGAGGGCTTGCTTGGCATTGTCACTGAAGTGACTGTGAAACTGGTTCCCAAGCCGGAATTGGCCCAGGTGGTCATGGCCTCGTTCGGCGATGTCGCCCAGGCGGGCGATGCGGTGGCTGCGATTATCGCCGCCGGCATTATTCCGGCGGGCCTGGAAATGATGGACAAGGCTGCCACTGCAGCGGTCGAGCCCTTCGTCAAGGCGGGTTATGACCTGAATGCCGAGGCCATCCTGTTGTGCGAATCGGACGGTACACCGGAAGAAGTGGCAGAGGAGATTGCACGGGTCACCGCGGTGTTGACCGCTGCAGGCGCCCAGGAACTCCGGGTGTCGCAATCGGAGGCCGAGCGCCTGCGTTTCTGGGCAGGGCGCAAGGCAGCCTTTCCGGCGGTGGGCCGGATTACGCCGGATTATTACTGCATGGATGGCACTATTCCACGCAAGCGGTTGGCGGAAATGCTGGCGGCGATTGTCCAGATGGAGCGCAAATACGGTTTGCGTTGCGCCAATGTGTTTCATGCCGGCGACGGCAATCTGCATCCGCTGATCATGTACGACGCCTCGCTACCCGGTGACTGGGCGCGGGCCGAGGCCTTCGGTGCCGAGATCCTCGAATTGTCGGTGGCGCTCGGCGGGTCGATAACCGGTGAACATGGCGTGGGCATTGAAAAGATCAACCAGATGTGTGTCCAGTACACCACACCGGAGTTGCAGGCCTTTCATCGGCTGAAAGAGGCCTTTGATCCGCCAGGGCTGCTGAATCCGGGCAAGGCGGTGCCCAGTCTGCACCGCTGTGCTGAATATGGTCGCATGCATGTGCATGCCGGCGAAATCAAGTTTCCTGACCTGGAGCGATTCTGATGCAGCGTGACGACTTGGTCGGGGCGGTGCAGGCGGCCTACGAAGCACGGACGCCGTTGCGCTTGCGCGGGGCCGGCAGCAAGGATTTTTACGGCGGCGTGCTGGCCGGCGAGGTGCTCGACCTGGCGGCATACTGCGGCGTGGTGGCTTATGAACCGACCGAGTTGTATGTGACCGCCCGTTGCGGGACGCCGCTGCGCGAACTGGAAGCAGTGCTGGCCGAACGGGGCCAGATGCTGGCCTGCGAGCCTCCCCGCTTTGCCGGCGCGACGGTGGGCGGGGCGGTGGCGGCGGGGCTATCCGGGCCGCGGCGTCAGCAGGCCGGGGCGGTGCGTGATTTCGTGCTGGGTGTCCAGTTGATTGACGGCACGGGACAATGGCTGAATTTTGGCGGTCAGGTGATGAAAAATGTCGCCGGCTACGATGTGTCGCGTTTCATGGCCGGCAGCCTGGGGACGCTGGGGGTGATCGCCGAGGTGACCCTCAAGGTTTTGCCGCTGGCGGTGGCTGAAACGACGCTGGTGTTTGCTTGTGACGCCAGCGCGGCGATTCAGCGTCTCAACCAGTGGGGACGGCAGGCTTTGCCTATTTCAGCCTCGTTCTGGCAGGCCGGGCAACTCCATGTTCGACTGTCCGGTGCGGCGGCGGCCGTGCTTGCCGCCCGTCGGCAATTGGGGGGCGAGGTGGCGGTCGACGGTGAAAATTGGTGGATTTCGGTGCGCGAACAGACGCAGCCGGCGTTTGCCGGTACGCCCTTATGGCGCTTGGCCCTGCCCAGCACAGCGCCTGACCTGCCCCTGGCCGGTTTGCAGGCCATGGAATGGGGCGGTGGCTTGCGCTGGTATGGTCCTGATGCCGGCGAAGCGGTGGCGATTCGGGCGGCCGCGACGGCAGCCGGCGGGCATGCCGTGCTGTACCGGGCGGCCGAGTCGCAGCGTTGCCGTGATGGGGTGTTTGCCCCGCTGAATCCAGCCTTGCTGGCCCTGCATCGTCGCCTGAAAAAGGTCTTCGATCCGCGCGGCATCCTTAATCCTGGTCGTCTTTACGCCGAGTTCTGAAAGCTGGTCATGGATAACCGACTCGCTGATTTCATACGCGACACCCGCGCTGGCAAGATCGCCAGCGACATTCTGGGCAAATGTGTTCATTGTGGTTTCTGTACCGCCACCTGCCCGACGTATCAGTTGCTGGGCGATGAGCTCGATGGGCCGCGTGGTCGCATCTATCTGATCAAACAGGTGCTGGAGGGGCAGCCGGTGACCGAGAAGACCCGGCTGCACCTTGATCGTTGCCTGACTTGCCGGTCGTGTGAAACGACCTGTCCATCGGGCGTCAAATACAGTCATTTGCTGGATATCGGTCGCCAGGTGGTCGAGTCTCGTCTGCAGCGGCCGCTTCGCGAAGCGTTGCCCCGCGCCTTGCTCAAGGCAGTATTGCCGCGCCCGGCTTTGTTTGCTGCGGCGGTGCGTCTGGGGCGGGCCCTGCGTCCCTTGCTGCCGTCCAGCCTGGCCGACAAGTTGCCCCCTCCTGTCCAGCAGGTGGCGCGTCCCTGGCCGACGGCCCAGCCGCATCCGCGCCGCATGCTGATGCTGGCGGGTTGCGTTCAACCCGCGCTGGCCCCCAACATCAATGCAGCGATGGCTCGTTTGCTTGATCTCCTGGGGATTCATGTCTTTGAGGAGGGCAAGGCCGGCTGCTGCGGGGCGGTTCGTTTTCACTTGAACGACCAGGCGGCGGCGTGCGACGACATGCGGCGCAATATCGATGCCTGGTGGCCGCAGCTTGAAGCCGGGGTGGAGGCGATTGTCGTGACTGCTTCGGGCTGTGGTGTGCAGTTGCGTGATTACGGCCATATCTTGGCCGATGACGCGGTCTACGCTGAAAAAGCGGCAAAAATAAGCCAGCTGTGCCGCGACCCCAGCGAGGTGTTGCTGGCCGAGTACGACCGCCTGCTTGCCTTGCTGGCAGCGCGCATGGCATCCCGGGGCAAGCTGGCCTGGCATGCGCCCTGTACCTTGCAGCACGGTTTGGGGCTGCGCGGTAGCATTGAAAGCATCCTGCAGGCTGCCGGCTACACCCTGACGCCGGTGGCGGACAGCCACCTGTGCTGCGGTTCGGCGGGAACTTATTCTGTCCTGCAGCCGGCCTTGGCGGGCCAATTACGTGAGCGTAAGCTGGCGGCCCTGCATGCTGGCGACCCGCGACAAATCGCCACCGCCAACATCGGCTGTCTGACCCACCTGCAAGCCGGCAGTACCACGCCGGTTCGGCATTGGATTGAATTGATTGACGAGGTCTTGTCGTGAATAAGCAAAGTCCCGCTTCCTTGTCGGCGCTGACCCAGTCCCTGGGTGAGGCTGATGCAGCACGTGTCCGTCGGGTGCTGGAGGGCGGCATCAAGCTGCCGGCCCAGCCGCGTGTCCTTGAAGCTTTGCGCCAGCTCATGCTACGCAAGGAAATGGATGTGCGGCCCCTGGCCCAGATCATTGCCCAGGACCCCGCTTTGATGGCACTGCTGTTTAAGGTGGTGGCCTCGCCGGCCTATCGTCAGCACCACCCGCTGACGACCTTGGAGCAGATTCTGCATGTCATTGGGGTTGATCAGACGTTTAATCTGGTTCAGGCCTTGTGTCTGGTCAGTGCGGCGACGCCGCATAAGGATCGGCAATTGCTGGAGAGCTTCTGGGCGCGTTCGCGAATGGTGGGCCAGTTGGCCATGCTGATTGCCGACGAGCGCATCACGGTCTGCAATATTTTTCCGGATCAGGCCTACCTGGCCGGGATTTTCCATGCCTGCGGCATTCCTTTGTTGATGCAACGCTTTCCAACCTATTGCCACGACCTGCGTCTCGGTATCCCGGGGCAATGGCCGCATTGGCGCGATGAAGATCAGAAGTTCAATACCGATCATTGCGTTGTCGGGTATTTGGTCGCACGGCACTGGTCTTTGCCCGGTTTCATCTGCGATGCCATTCGTTTCCAGGGGTGCGTGCTGGAATTAGGCGATCATGCGGCGCGCAGCATGGTGGCAATTTTGCAACTGGCCATTGATATCCGGGCGCGTGACCAACGCTTGCCCAATCCCGAATGGGAGCGCATGCAAGGGCTTGTCTTGGCGGAGTTGGGGCTGGATGTGGGGACTTTGCCCGAGTTCGTCGATATTGTGCTCGAACGTTTTCAAGGGACGGAATGATGCTTGATCTTGGTTTTCTTGCCGGGTTGTCGCCGTCGGTTGCTACTTACGTTGGGGAGGGCGCATGGCGCTAAGGATAGATGCCTGTGCAGCCCAGCATCAGGGGGATCGCAAGGAGCAGCAGGATCGGGTCGCCATTCTGCCGCATCCCCGGCGCAAGGGGTTGGCACTGGCTGTGGTGGCCGATGGTATGGGAGGGCACACGGGCGGCGCGCTGGCCGCTGAACAGGTAGTGCATACCGCCCGGCACAATCTGGAGCAGTTCATGCCTGCCGAAGAGTCAGCGCACAGTTTGCTCGAAAACGCTTTGCGCGAAGCACATACGATGATCAAGGCGTCGCGCTTCATGAATGAAAAAGACCCGCACAGCACCGCGGTGGTCTTGCTGCTGCAGCCGGGGCGCATGACCTGGGTGCATTGCGGTGATAGTCGGCTTTATCTGTTTCGCGGGCGTCAGTTGCGGGTGCGCACGGTCGACCATTCCTACGTTGAACATTTGCTGGCGCTGGGTCGGATCACCCCGGCGCAAGCCGAGACGCACCCCAATCGCAATGTGTTGCTGACCTCGCTGGGCGGGCAGGAGGAGCCGCGCTTTGACTTTGGCGAAACCGACGATCTGCAGCCTGGGGATGTTTTCCTGCTGTGCTCGGATGGCTTGTGGGCTTATTTCGACGAGCAGGAACTGGCCGATGTGCTCGGCCAGTATTCAGCGCGTCAGGCCTGCGAACAATTGATTGAACTGGCTCGCCAGCGGGCCGGCGGGAGTGGCGACAACCTGTCGCTGGCCGTCATTAAATTGATCGACCGTCCCGCTTGAGCCTGCTCGCTCAGGCCTTGCGGCCCAGGCCCCCGAGCAGAGCGGCCACGACTCGTCTGGGTTTGTGCGGATCTACTTTGGCCGGAGCGTTGGGCGAGTCCGGCACGTCACCCCGTGGCGAGTTTTCTTCGTAGGGCTTGCTGAAGTCGAAACCATCAGCCGCAATCATCGGATTGCGGCGTGGCCGGCGATCCGTCCGCTCGTGGCGTTCCGGGCGTTCGGTGCGCTCAGGGCGGGCAGACCGCTCCGGACGCTGGGCCAGCGGCGCCTGGACAGGTACGGTCGACGGACGTTTTTTCTTGTTTCCCGGCGGATATTCGTAATCCGGCTCCGCTTCGAAACCTGCTACTTCAACCTGTTCGATTGGCCGTTTGATCAGCTTCTCGATATCCATCAGATAGCCCACTTCGTGGGTGCTGACCAGCGAAATGGCGTTGCCCATCTTGCCGGCGCGGCCGGTGCGGCCAATGCGGTGCACGTAGTCTTCGGGCGTATGTGGCAGTTCGTAATTAATGACGTAGGGCAGGTCATCAACATCGAGGCCGCGGGCGGCGACGTCGGTGGCGATCAGGGCGTGTGTTTCGCCGCCTTTGAAGGCATCAAGCGCCTTGATCCGTTCGAGCTGACTCTTGTCGCCGTGGATGGCATCGGCCTTGATGCCGGCGCGTTGCAGTTCGCGGGTCAGTCGCGCGCAGCCTTGCTTGGTGCGCATGAAGACGATGGCCTGGCGGATTTCGCCGGACTTGAGCAACTTGGTCAGCAGGCCGCGTTTGCCGTATTCGGAAACAGGATGGACGCGATGGGTGATGGTGTCGGAGACCTGGTTGCGGCGGGCGACTTCGATCAGCACCGGCGATTTCAGCATGGTGTCGGCCAGACGCTTGATTTCTTCCGAGAAGGTGGCCGAGAACAGCAGGCTTTGGCGCTGGGCTGGCAGCATGTTGAGGATGCGAGTGACGTCGGGGACGAAACCCATGTCGAGCATGCGGTCGGCTTCGTCGAGGACCAGAGCCTGCACCGAGTTGAAGCTGACGCTCTTGTTTTCGACGTGATCGAGCAGTCGACCGGGGGTGGCGACGAGGATTTCGACGCCTTTTTTCAGTTCGGCGATCTGCGGCTTGATATCGACGCCGCCGTAAGCGCACATGGCGCGGATCGGTGTGTGCTTGCTGTAGGTTTTGACCGATTCGAAAACCTGCATGGCCAGTTCGCGGGTCGGGGCGAGGATCAGGGCGCGCACTGGGTGCTTGGCCGGCGACGGGCTGCTGCTGGCGAAAGGCAGGATGCGTTGCAGGATGGGCAGCGTGAAGGCGGCCGTTTTGCCGGTGCCAGTCTGGGCGCCGCCCATGATGTCCTTGCCGCTGATAACCAGCGGGATGGCCTGGGCCTGGATCGGAGTGGGTTTGGTGTAGCCCTCGTCGAGCACGGCACGCAGCAGTTCAGGGGCCAGGCCGAGATCGGCAAAGGTGATTTCCGGTGCAGCTTCAGCCGCCGGGGTGCTGGCGGTGTCGCCAGTCAAGTGATTGATTTCAGACATGGGCGAGGATTATACGCTGCTCCTGGAGGCTCCGCCGGATGCATTGCGGTCCAGCCAGGTTAACAAACTGGCGTAGAGCAGTTGCGGTTCGAGTGGTTTACCAAGGTGTTCGTTCATGCCGGCAGCCAGGCTGGCCTGCCGGTCTTCGGCGTGAACATTGGCGCTGAGCGCCAGGATGGGGGTGTGCTGATAGGCGGGCAGGCGGCGAATTTGTCGTGCAGCGGCCAGGCCATCGAGGATGGGCATTTGCAGGTCGAGCAGGATCAGGTCGTAGGTCTTTTGGGTGGCCAGTTCGACCGCTTGCTGGCCGTTTTCTGCCTGTTCCAGTTGCAAGGGGAGGTGTTCCAGCAATTCGACGACCACTTCGCGGTTGATCGGGTTGTCCTCCGCCAGCAAGATACGACGACCAGCGTGCCGGGCAGCCAGTGCTTGCTCGGCCTGATCAATGAGCGAGGGGTTTGCGGTCGACGACGCGATGGCGTTCATTTCCCTGAGCGGTACAGTCACCCAGAAGGTGCTGCCCGCCTTGGGGGCGCTATCAACGCCCGTTTCGCCGCCCATCAACTGCGCCAGCCGCTGGTTGATGGCTAGACCAAGACCGGTGCCACCGTACTGCCGTGTCGTCGTGTTGTCGGCCTGTTCGAAACGATCAAAAATCCGTTGCTGGGCTTCGGCGCTCAAGCCGATGCCGGTATCGCGGATGGCAAAGCTGATCATTAAGTCGTCGGTGCGTCGTTGGACGACCTGGGCATCTAAGCGAATTTCACCTTGTTCGGTAAATTTAAGGGCGTTGCTGATGAAATTGATCAGGATCTGGCGCAGACGCAGGCTGTCACCGTACAGGCGCTGTGGCAGGTTGCTCAGGTCAATATGCAGCGCGATGCCTTTCTGGCTGGCTTGGTCGCTGAACAGGGCATGCAGTTGATCGCCCAGTTCGCCTGGTGAAAACTCGCCCGGGGTGAGTTGCAACTTGCCAGCCTCGATTTTTGAGAAATCGAGAATGTCGTTAAGAATGCCAAATAAATGCTGGGCGGCCAGCGAGATCTTGCTCAGCCGGGACAATTGCTCCGGTCGCGGGTTGTCGCGGGTCAAGAGGTGGGTCATGCCAATGATGGCATTCATCGGCGTGCGGATTTCATGGCTCATATTGGCAATGAAAGCGCTTTTTGCCCGGTTGGCCGCCTCCGCGGCGAGTTTGGCCTGGTGCAGGCGGCTGTTGCTATCCAGCAGGTCCTGGGTTCGGTCATGGACGGTGGCCTCAAGCGCCGTGCGATGTGCTTGCAGATCGTCCTTGGCTTGCTGTAGGTGGGCCAGCGTGGCGTTTTGCTGTTGCATCAGGCTCAGGCGCTCATACAGGGCACGCAGCAGCAAGTAGCTGAGGATGGCAAATGCGATGGCGGTTAGCCAGCCGGTGGTACGCAGCCAGAAATGATCTTCGGCCGATTCTGCGCGTGGCCGCGCCGCCATTTGCCACTGGCCGCCAGGAATGTGAATGTCCAGCCGTTCCGAAGGCTCGGCAAACAAGGCGGGGTTGCCAAAAAACACGTTGCCATCGCTTCCCTGTCCATCCGTGCCGCGTAGCGCAATGTCGATGGAACTATTGGCCAATAGTTTGGCTGTACTTTGCAGCAGGCTGTCGAAGTCAATGACGGTGCTGATGAGTCCCCAGTAGTTGTGATCAATGAACACCGGGGTGCGATAGATCAGGCCGGTGCCGCCCTGTATCAGGGGGACCGGGCCGGCGAGTCGGCCACGTTTTTCGCGGATGGCCTGTTCAACAGCGGGCCATTGTTGGGGATTCAGTTCGTATTGCAGGCCCAGCGCTTTTTCGTTTCCCGCCAGTGGTGCAATAAAGGCCAGGCGGTTGTTGGGAGCGACACCAATATTGCGAAAATGCTGACCTCGGCGATAAATCAGGTCGAGCATGCTGTCCAGTTCCGCCGTATTGATTTTGCCGTTGCGAGCGATCAGGTAGGTCTCGATCCCGTTGGCCAAAAAAGCGGTGCTGTTGAGCTCAGACTCGAGGACAGCACGAACGGCACCGGCCTTGGTCAATACTTGACGTTGCAACTCGCTGTGGTGGCGAAGATGCAGTTCGTGAATCTCATATTCAGTCAGGGCGCCGATCACGGCGGCCAGCAATAACGGGAGCAGTAATAACCACAGCCGTTCGAGTGGACGGCGGGCAGGCGCGGGGGCCAAGACGTGATCTGGCAAGCAGGGCCTCTGGAAAAAAGGGGGGGTCAGAGACCGTTGATCATCTCTTCGAGGCGCTGCCGGTTGATCGGCTTGACCAGAATGTCATCGAAGCCAGCTTGCAGGAATTGCTGGCGATCTTCCGGGAAGGCGTGGGCGGTATAGGCCAGAATACGACTGGGCAGGGTTTGGCGCTGGCGCAGTTGGCGGCAGGTTTCTTCCCCGGTCAGGCCGGGCATGCTGATATCGAGCATGATCAGTTGGAAGTGGTGCTGGCCGGCCAGGGTCAAGGCGCTTTCGCCACTGTCGGCTTCATAGACGGCCCAGCCCAGTTTCTTGAGCAGGGCGCTGGCCAGCAGGCGGTTGGTGGGGTGGTCGTCAACGACCAGCGCCAGTCGATTAGTCATGGGCTTGTTCCACGGGCAGGATGACGGTGAAAGTGGCGCCTTCGCCTTCGGTTGATTGCAGACTGACGCTACCGCCCATACGTTCACTCAGTTGTTTAACGATGGCCAGGCCAAGGCCGGTGCCGCCGTGTTCGCGGGTCATGAAATTCTCGAGTTGTTTGAATTTTTCAAAAATGGTCGCTTGGGCAGCGGCTGGGATGCCAGGGCCGCTGTCGCAAATTGCAAAACGGATGTACTGCTCATCGTGGCGCGACACTGTGAGGGTTACGCTGCCTTGTTGGGTAAATTTGACCGCATTGTTGAGCAAATTGTTCAGAATTTGTCGCAGTCGGGTGCTGTCGACTTGCATCGTGGGGGGAAGGTCGTCGGCCAGTTCAAGGCGCAACTGCAAGCCTTTGCTCTCGGCGGGAGAGCGATGAAGGGCGGTGGTTTCGTTGAGGAAGCTGGGCAGGGGGATCGGTGACGGGGTGAACACCATCTCGCCGGCTTCGATCTTGGCTAAGTCGAGAATTTCGCTGACCAGGTGCAGCAAGTGATCGCCGCTTTGCTGGATGATGGCAGCGTATTGCTGTTCATCCTTGCCTTCAAGCTCAGCCTTGAGCAATTCGGCAAAGCCCAGGATACCGTTGAGCGGCGTGCGCAATTCGTGTGACACCGTGGCCAGGAAGGCAGATTTGGCACGGCTGGCTTCTTCGGCCTTTTCCCGTGCCTCTTCCAGTCGCGTGAAAGACTCGGCGACAGAATCGGCCATCTGGTTGAAGGAGCGTGCCAGTTCCCCCATCTCATCGTGCGAGCGGTCGTCCAGGCGTTGTTGCCGTTGACCGGCCTGGAAAGCGCGGATGCCGCTAATCATTGACGTGATGCGGCCGGTGAGCAGGTTGGCCATCCAGAAGGCGATGGCAATGACGACGATGATCATCAGCAGGGTTGATCCCCAGAGGCCCAGGGCGGTCGATGCCAAGCTGCTTTCGATCCCATCGAGCAGGTCGGTCCGCTGGTTCTGGAAATTACGGTCTTTTTCGTCAATCAGTCGATTGATCTTGATGCCGGTTTCGGTCGCTGCCTTGTGGAAGTCATCGACATTGGCACCGATGGTCACAAAACCAAAGCCTTGTTTTGATTGGCTATAGCGTCCGGTGTAATACGGAATGGCGGCGGCTGTAGTCAATTTCCACAGGCCGGAGAAGAAAATGACGAAAGAACCGGAGCCGCCGTGTTCGGTCAGAGCATTCCAGCCATCGCACTGCGGCGAAAAGTTGAGGTAGCGGCAGTCCAGCGCCACGATGCCGGCTTGGGCCTGAGTTTTGGCGGGTTTGAGCTTCAGGCTTTGCTGGCGGAAAGGCGGTACGCTGGCCAGGAATTCGTGCGACGGTTTGCCGCTTTGCTGCCATTCTTCGTAGAGCGATTGATCCAGCCAAGGAGTTTCGGGCAGTCCGGTCTGCGGGTTGTAGCCGACGATGAAATAATCGCGTGGGTGCGAAATCGAGCGGCTCTTGTAATCCCAGATAAAGGCGTAATTGCCTTTGATGGCATCGGCAATCGGGGTGTAGCGTTCCTCGGTCGGCATCAGGCGGTCGGAAAACTGCCGGATGTGGTCGTGGTCGAGGGCCAGGGTGACATAGCCAGTGACTTGTCCGTTTTTGACGACCGGCATGGCCCAGCGCACGATGCCGCGAAAACGTTTGCCGACTGGGTTTTCGGTGCCAGCGTAGGCTGACTGCTCGGGCGCAAAGGGCTTGCCGGCTTTTTCGAGGCGGGCCGGCAGGTAGGGGCCGATCAACTGGGTGGGCACATAGGCGCCGATAACATCCGAGACATAGATTTCACCTGGGCGCAGTTTTTTCAGGTCGCTGAAATAAGTTTCTGCCTTGACGAAGGTGTTTTTGCGGTCGACGACGTTTTTCAGCGATTTTTCAGTCAATTCGCCACGCGTCACTTTGATCTTTTCCTGACCATTCAGATCAAGGTAGGTCATTTCGACAAACAGTGGTCGCAATTCGGATTCGCCCAGATACTCCGGTGGCCGGACGTGAAAATCCTTGGCATTGTCTTCGAGGATGGGGCGTGTGACCTTCACTTCTTCCGTGACCGGGGTGACCGGCTCCCAATGGGTGCCGTCAGCAGCCAGTTTCCATGGGCCGTGCTGGTAAATCGGCCGGCGACGGTCGGCCAGGAAGCGGCGGAAATTGTCCTCGCTGGGTTCTAGGGCAGCCGCCAGCCTGATATCGCGGTCGCGGTCGTAGAGAAAATCAGCAATCTTGCGCGCTGTGTCCGTAGTCAGCGCCTCGATTGCTTCACGCGAACGCAGGTCCAGCGCCCGAATCGAATCGTCGGTGACGGTTTTGCCGATTTCCTGAATGGTGGCTAGCGTGTTGTCGGCCATCGCGCCGACCTTGTGCGACACATCGTCCCCCAGTGACTGGGCGGTGTGCCAGGCAAACCAGGCCAGCAACAAGAGGGGAACGACCTTGATTAACACGAAAATGGCGATTAATTTGCCACGGATGCCATTTAGAAAACTGGGTAGTTTCATCATCGTCCTTTGGGCTGTACCGCCGTCTGTGTGACCTGGGGCGCTCAGTGTTTGTCGGCAGGCTCGGCTTTGCCTTCGCCGGCAACTGCGTCCTTGTCTTCCTTGGCCTCGCCTTCTCCTTCTGTCGGCGCAGCGGTTTTTTTCTTTTTCTTGCTGCTGGGGCTGGGCGGGGGTTCGGGCGGGGGTAATTGAGGAACGATGGTATCGATCTTGTTTTCCCGCATGTATTCGTCCATCTCTCGCCAGCCGGTGTATACCGCAGATTTGGGTACCCAGGTATAGATCGCGTAGCAGTCCTCAATCGCCCGCCCGGAATGGCGGCAGGCGCTGCCGACGGCCTTGCCTTCACTTTCCAGGCGAGCCTCCTTGGCGGCCGGGTCTTCCAGGCCGAGTTTGGCGGTGATCTGGTCGCAGCCACTGAGTCCGAGGGCTGCGATGATGAAGGAAAGGGGCCAAAGCTTCTGCATGCCGGGAATTCTCGCATATTTGTTCCGGGCGTGGCCAAAACTGCGCTCTGAGTGGCGCGCTATAATGAGGCGTCTATTGTTTTTTCGGTCACCAACTGCCATGAAATTCATTTTGCGCCCTGTTTTGTTGAGTTTTTGCCTGGGATTTTCCAGCTTGGCCACGGCGGCCAAGGCACCGAACAAGCCGCTGGCCGTGGTGGAGTCGGAGGTGCCGACGCTGGCCCATAATTTGAGCCCGCAGCACGAGGCACGCCTGCGTGACTTCCTGGCCCGTTACCAAGCGGCGACCGGAGAACGGTTTGAATTGATTCGTCTGGAAAAAGGTGATGCCCCGGCAACGCTCAACCTGGTTAGCCGTTACGATATGAGCGACATCCTGAGTCAGTCGCAGCGTTTCGTTCCGCTCTACGCCATGATGGCGAAGGCTGGTGTGCCGCTCAAGCTGACTTTGTCCGACGAATTGAAACCGGGTGTGGTTGACAGTCGTGGCCGTCTGGTAGCCCTGCCGGTGCTCTATTCAACGCCGGTCATGTTCTACAACAAGAATGCTTTCCGCAAAGCGGGTCTGGATGCCGAGCAGCCGCCCCGGACCTGGTTTGAAATGCAGGGCATGCTCGACAAGCTGCAGGAAGCGGGTTACAGCTGCCCGTATGCTACTTCGTGGCCGGTCTGGGTGCATGTCGACAACGTGAGTGCCATTTCCGGTGTGCCGTCCGCCAGTACGCAGGGCGCGGTCAGCTTCAATGCCTTGCCGCAGGTCAAGCATGTGTCGATGATGGCGACCTGGAGCAAGGCGGGTTATTTTCGCCAGTTGGGGCGGCTGGATGAAGCGAGCCGTGCTTTTCAGGACGGCCAGTGCGCCATGATTTCTGCCGATTCGCGCGAGTACAACGATTTTCTTGAGGCGCGCGGTGTTGAATTGGGCATTGCGCCATTGCCTTACCATGATGATGTCTACGGGGGGCGCCGGCCATCCTTGGCCGATGGTCCTTCCTTATGGGTTGGCGCTGGCGCCTCGCGCGCGCAGTACAAGAAAGCGGCGAAGTTTGTTTCGCATGTCCTGTCGCCTGAGGTTCAGGTCGAACTGGTTCGCACCTATGGGGGCTTGCCGCTGACCGCTGCGGCCCGGTTGGCGGTGCGCAGCAAGTTGCTGGCCGATGGCAACAAGGTGCTGGATGTAGCTTACGACTCGTTGCGTGGCTCAGTGGCGACGGGGCCGGTGCGTGTCGCCAATATCGATCCGGTGCGACTGATTGCCGATGAGGAATTGGAAGCCGTTTGGGGGGCCAACAAGCCGGCCAAGGCAGCGCTCGATAGGGCGGTTAGCCGGGGTAATGCGGTCCTTGGTGCCAAACCCGCGCTGAAAAAAGCGCAGCCGTTCTGATGCGCCTGCCTTTGCCGCGCTGGTTTGCGCATCGGGGCGGCGGACTGCTCGCCCCTGAGAACACGCTGGCCGGGATTCGCTTGGCGGCACATATGGGATTTTCGGCGGTTGAGTTCGACGTCATGTTGTCAGCCGATGGCACGCCCGTCCTCATCCACGATGACACGCTGGAGAGGACAACCAATGGTCAAGGGGCGGTCGCCGAGATCGATGATGCCCGCTTGTTTGCCCTCGATGCCGGGGGCGGACAAAGGATTCCTCGTCTGGATGAAGCGGCCTGGCTGTGTCGCCAGCTTGGCTTGCTGGCCAATGTCGAGATCAAACCTTCGCCGGGGATGGATCGGCAAACGGCGCAGGTGGTCTGTGAGCAGGTTGGGCGCTTGTGGCATGGCGCCGCTATCCAGCCGCTGATTTCCTCGTTCTCGCTGGCGGCCATGGCGGTCGTGCAGGAGGTGCTGCCACAGGCCCGGCGTGGCGTCTTGTTCGAGGTGGTGCCCAGCGATTGGCTGGCCATTCTGCAGCGACTGGGGGCACAGAGTTTGCACTGCGATGCGGACACACTGTCCAAAAGTGTGCTCCGTGACGCAGTCGACCGCGACATTCCGGTTCTTTGTTATACGGTCAACGACCTTGCCCAGGCTGAAAGTCTGTTGGCCGATGGGGTTAGTAGTTTATTTACTGACCGGCTTGATCTTTTCGCGCCTGGTCGAGGGCGCTGAGCTGACGGCGATTTTTTCTTTTAAAATCGCCGGTTTCGTATTCCATCGCCTTTGAGGCTGAACTTCATGAAAAGCGCCGAAATCCGCCAGAAATTCCTCGACTTCTTTGCTGCCAAAGGGCATCAGGTCGTTTCTTCCAGTTCGCTGGTGCCGCACGAGGACCCGACGCTGTTGTTCACCAACGCCGGGATGAACCAGTTCAAGGATGTTTTCCTCGGTTTCGACAAGCGCCCCTACAGCCGGGCGACGACCTCGCAGAAATGCGTTCGGGCCGGCGGCAAGCACAACGATCTCGAAAACGTCGGCTACACCGCGCGCCACCATACCTTCTTCGAGATGCTCGGCAACTTCTCGTTCGGCGATTACTTCAAGCGCGATGCGATCAGCTATGCCTGGGAATTGCTGACGGAAGTCTACAAATTGCCCAAGGACAAGCTCACCGTCACCGTCTATGCCGAGGACGACGAAGCCTACGACATCTGGACAAAAGAGATTGGCGTGCCGGCGGAACGCGTTATCCGTATCGGCGACAACAAGGGGGCGCGGTACGCGTCTGACAATTTCTGGATGATGGGTGACACCGGCCCCTGCGGTCCGTGCACCGAGATTTTCTATGACCACGGCGAGAAGCATTGGGGCGGCCCCCCAGGATCACCGGAGGAAGACGGTGACCGCTTCATTGAGATCTGGAACAACGTCTTCATGCAGTTCAATCGCGATGAAAACGGCGTCATGCATCCGTTGCCCAAGCCTTCGGTCGATACCGGCATGGGTCTGGAGCGCATTTCCGCCGTACTGCAGGGTGTGCATGCCAATTATGAAATCGACCTGTTCCAGACGCTACTGAAGGCGGCTGCCCGTGAAACCTCAGCAGTCGACATGGATTCGCCATCGCTGAAGGTGCTCGCCGATCACATCCGCGCCTGCTCCTTCCTGATCGCCGACGGCGTCATTCCCGGCAACGAAGGTCGTGGCTACGTGTTGCGCCGCATCATCCGCCGCGCCATCCGCCACGGCTACAAGCTCGGCGCCCGCGCTGCCTTCTTCAACCGCATGGTGCCGGACCTGGTTGCCGAGATGGGCGATGCCTACCCGGAACTCAAGGAATACCAGGCCAAGATCATCGCCACGCTGAAGCAGGAAGAAGACCGCTTCTTCGCCACCATCGAAAACGGCATGGAAATCGTCGAAGGCGAACTCGCCGCGATGGCCGCCAAGGGCATTACCGTTTTCAACGGCGAAACTGCCTTCAAGCTGCACGACACTTACGGCTTCCCGCTCGACCTGACGGCTGACATCTGCCGCGAGCGCAATGTCACCGTCGACGGCGCTGCCTTTGATGCCGCCATGGCCCGCCAGAAGGAACAAGCCCGCGCTGCCGGCAAGTTCAAGATGGCGACCAATCTCGAGTACGTCGGTGCTGAAACCGCATTCCATGGCTACGAGTCGCTCGATGCCAAGGGCAAGGTGTTGGCGCTGTACAAGGACGGTGTCGCGGTCGACGCTTTGCATGAGGGTGATTTGGGCGTTGTCGTGCTCGATAACACCCCGTTCTACGCCGAGTCAGGCGGCCAGGTCGGTGACCGTGGCGAGCTGAAGGGAACGGGCGGTATTTTTGCTGTTGAAGATACCTTGAAGATTCAGGCGGCTGTTTTTGGTCACCATGGCGTGTTGAAGACGGGCAAGTTGGTCGTCGGCCAGGAGGTCGCTGCCAAGGTCGATGTGGGCTCGCGCCTGGCGACCGGCCGTAATCACTCGGTGACTCACCTGATGCACAAGGCGCTGCGTGAGGTGCTGGGCCAGCATGTGCAACAAAAGGGTTCGTTGGTGGATACAGGCAAGACACGTTTCGATTTCGTCCATACCCAGCCGATGACCGCCGAGGAAATCCGTGAGGTCGAGGAAATCGTCAATCACGAGATCCTGGTCAATGCAGCCACCGACAGCCGTGTCATGGGGATTGAAGACGCGCAGAAATCCGGCGCGATGATGTTGTTCGGCGAAAAATACGGTGACGAAGTGCGTGTTGTCGCGATCGGCTCATCCAAGGAGTTGTGCGGCGGCACGCACGTCGCCCGGACCGGCGACATCGGCTTGTTCAAAATTGTCGCAGAGGCCGGGGTGGCTGCCGGCGTGCGGCGTATCGAAGCGATTACTGGCACCAATGCGCTGGCCTACGTGCAGGAGCAAACAACGCGGGTGAATGGCGTTTCGGCCCTGCTCAAAACCCATCCGGATGAACTGGCCGAGCGGGTGGTGGGCATCATGGACAATGTCCGTGCGCTGGAGAAGGAACTGGGTCGCCTCAAGTCCAAGCTGGCCGCCAGCCAGGGTGATGAGCTGCTGGCCCAGGCGGTCGACATCAAAGGGGCCAAGGTGCTGGCTGCCACCCTGGAGGGCGCCGACCTGAACGGCCTGCGCGAAACCATGGACAAGCTGAAGGATAAGCTCCAATCAGCCGCGGTCGTCCTGGCTGCGGTGGCGGATGGCAAAGTGACGCTGATTGCCGGCGTGACGGCTGATCTGACGGGCAAGGTCAAGGCCGGCGAACTGGTCAATCTGGTTGCCCAGCAAGTCGGTGGCAAGGGCGGCGGTCGTCCGGACATGGCGCAGGCCGGCGGAACGCAGCCGGAGAATCTGCCAGTCGCACTGGCCTCCGTTGCTGCTTGGGTGAGCGGCAAGCTCTAAGCCAAGACGCGGGTTGCCCGTCGGCGATCGAGCGGGCGGGCGCCTACTGGCTCTGCCAGCGCCCGCCCGCTGACTTGTTCAGCTCAGACGGCGGGGGGGCTCTGCAGTGGTTTCGCGCACGACTTCCCCTTCAATGATGATGCCGCTGGCGTTCGCCTCGTCGGCCCGGCGGGACTGAGCCGAGGCGTAAGCGGCGCCTTGTTGACGGGCGGCTTGGCGCAAGGCACGAGTTTTCCACCAGAACCAGCCGGCCAGCAAGGCGCCGAGCACGGCGACCACGGCCAGCACAATCAGAGAAAACATGAAGCCGACCACCAGCAAACCAATGCTGAGTACAAAGGCCAGAATGCGGGCCGGCAGGCTTTGCCCAGCACGGGCGTTGAGGTGGTGTTGAAAGTTGGATTGCGTTTTGGGGTCCATGCCGCGCTGTGTCGTTCAGAAATCAGTCAGGCGCTCATTGTGCGACAAGCCGGACGGTGGGTCAGCCCCCAAACTGTGCGGCTTGTGTAACGATTGACCTCAGTGGCCGCTGGCGGTGCTTTCCTGGGCGATGCCGTTGGCCCAGGAGATGGCATCGGTTTGTGCCTGGTTGAGGCGGCGTGGGCTGAGGCTTGGCAGGTGTTGAAGCGCGGCATTCAGCGCGACCAGGTCGCCTTCTTCGCTTTTTTCCGTTAATTGCAGCAGGTGGCCGAGTTCGCCCTGATGGGCGCACAAGGCTTCCTGAACGTTGTCAGCCAGGCCGAGCGGGGCAATGATTTCGGGCAGCGGCAGGCCGATCAGAACGGGCATCAGCGACATGATGCCGACCATGAACGCCTGGTCAGCAAAGGCGGATTGCCCGGGTTGGACGTGGGCAGCCAGATTTTCCATCAGCCGGCCGCGGGTGGCGGCCATAATCAGCAGCGGGTTGGCTGCGCCTTGTGGCTTGCCGGCTGAAAAGAGCAGTAATTGCAGCCAGCGTTGTAACTGGCGTCGGCCGAGCACGTTGATGGCGTGGTTGAGCGACGTGATACGGCTGCTGGCACCGACGCCCACCGAATTGGTCATGCGCAGCAAGTTGACCGTGAGACCCGGCTCCTGCTTCAGGGTTTTTTCCAGTTCGCTGGTTTCGGCATCGCCGAGCAGCAGTCCCATCAATTTCATCAAGGACAACTGCGAATGATCGAGCTTGCGGCCAGCAATGATTGTCGGTTTTGCGAAGTAGTAGCCCTGAAAGAGGGTGAAGCCCAGTTTCAGGCACTGCGTCATTTGCTCGCTGGAATCGACTTTTTCGGCAAGCAGGGTCTTGCCCAGTGGCTTGAGCTTCAGGGTGAGCTGCATCAACTCGACGCGGCTGAGCGGCTGAATATCCACCTTGATGACATCGACCAGAGCCAGCAAGTCGGCAAATTGTGGTTCAAGCTGGATGACATCATCCAGCGCCAGGGTAAAACCGGCCGCCTTCAGGGCACGGCAGCGCGCAACAACCGCGGCGGTCGGCGGGACCGTTTCAAGAATTTCCAGCACCACCGATTGGCGGGGCAGGAGCTCGAGGACGTCACTAAACAGGAAATCTTCATCGACGTTGATGAAACCCCGACAATTGCCCAGTGCTGCCTCGACGCCCAATTCACTGAAGGCATTGGCAATGACGGTGGCGGTTGCTTGAACCCCGCAGGTGATTTGCGCGGCGTTACCGCTGCCGTTGCGAAAGAGCAATTCGTAAGCATAGAGCTGCTGATTGCCATCCAGAATGGGCTGGCGCCCCAGAAACAGCTGATCAGCAGCGGTGCTCACGATAAGTCCTTAGAAAGGCAGGGTGATGCCGGGCCAGACAGTATTCAATGCGGTACGGAAGGCGGTCTGAATCCGCTGTAGTGCAGCATCGTCGTTGGCTTCAAAGCGCAGGACGACGACGGGTGTCGTGTTCGAGGGGCGGGCCAGTCCGAAACCATCGGCATATTCTACGCGCACACCGTCGATGGTGATGATTTCCTCGGCGCCAGGGAACTGTCCTTCGGCCTTGAGTTTGTCGATCAACGCAAACGGCTCGCCCTCGGCCATCTTGATGTTGAGCTCCGGGGTCGACGGCGCGTTAGGCAGGTTTTTGAGCACCGGATTGGCGTCGACCGCGCGCGCCAGGATTTCGAGCAGGCGGGCGCCTGTGTAGAGGCCGTCGTCGAAGCCGTACCAGCGTTCCTTGAAGAAGGTGTGGCCGGACATCTCGCCGGCCAGCGGGGCGCCGGTTTCCTTCAGCTTGGCCTTGACCAGGGCGTGGCCGGTGTTCCACATCAGCGGTACGCCGCCGTGTTGCTTGATCCACGGTGCCAGCAAACGGGTGCATTTGACGTCGTAAATGATCTGGCCGCCGGGGACGCGCGACAGGACATCGGCAGCGAACAGCATCAGTTGGCGATCCGGGAAAATGATTTCACCGTCCTTGGTAACGACGCCCAGGCGGTCACCGTCGCCGTCGAAGGCGATGCCGATTTCAGCATCGGTTTCCTTGAGGGCCTTGACGACATCGGCCAGGTTTTCCGGCTTGGATGGGTCCGGGTGATGGTTCGGGAAATTGCCATCGACCTCGCAATACAAGGGAACGATCTCGCAGCCCAGACGCTTGAACAGTTCAGGCGCAATGGCACCGGCCACGCCGTTGCCGCAATCCATGACGATCTTCATCGGGCGGGCCAGTTTGACGTCGCCGACAATCTTGTCGACGTAGGCGTCGAGGACATGGGCGGTGCTGCGCTGGCCTTGGCCGTACTTCAGGTGGCCATTTTCGATCCGCTTCTTCAAGTCCTGAATGGCGTCTAGCGCCAGGGTCGTGCCGCCGATGACCATTTTCAGGCCGTTGTAGTCTGGCGGGTTGTGGCTGCCGGTGACCGAAACGCAGGAATTGCAGCCCAGTTCGTAGGCGGCGAAATAGGTGACCGGGGTTGGCACGCAGCCGACATCGATGGCGTCGCAACCAGCGGTGCAGATACCGTCCATCAAGGCGCCGGCCAGTTCCGGGCCGGAGAGGCGACCATCGCGGCCGACGGCGATGGCGGTCTGGCCTTGCTCGAGGGCCAGTGAGCCGAGGGCATGGCCGATGCGGCGGACGACGTCGGCGGTCAGTGATTTATCGACGATCCCACGAATGTCGTAGGCCTTGAAGATTTCTGCGGGGAGTTGTTGGCTCATGATGGACGCTTATGACGTTTCGAAAAGGAAGAAGTGTAAGAGCCTTTGTGGCAACCAGTCTAGCCGACCGGGAAAAGAGCCGCTGACAAAACCGACGTGGCCGCCCGTTGCCGGCTGTTCGAGACGAACGCAGGGGCTGACCTCGTGCGCGCTGGGCAGGTGGGTTGCAGGCAAAAAGGGGTCGTTTTTTGGGTTGACCACCAGGGTTGGGATGGCAATGGATTTGAGGAAAGGTTTTGCCGAACAGCGTCGCCAGTAGTCGTCGGCCCCGGCAAAGCCGTGAATCGGGCCGGTGACGGCATCGTCGAACTGCCACAGGGTGCGGGCTTGGTGCAGGCGATGGGGGTCGCACAGACCAGGAAATTTTTCTAGCCGGGCCAGCGCGCGGGGTTTGAGGGTGCGTAAAAAATACTGGGTGTAGATTTGGTTGAAGCCACGCGCCAGCGTGTGGCCGCAGGCTGCCAAATCAAGTGGCGCGCACAGGGCGGCGATGCCGCTGAGCCACGGGCTGGCGGCTGGACCTTGTTCTCCCGCCCATTTGAGCAGCGCGTTGCCGCCCAGCGAGACGCCGGCGGCATGCAGTTTTTGTTCCGGTTGGGCGGTGTGCAGGCGGCGCAGTATCCAGTCGATTTCGGCGCTGTCGCCGGAGTGGTAGGCACGCGGCCGACGGTTCAGTTCGCCCGAGCAGCCGCGAAAATGCGGCAGGATCAGGCGCCAGCCGGCGGCTTGGCAGACCTGTGCGGTCGACCGGGCATAGTGACTGTGGGCACTGCCCTCCAGGCCATGGAAAAGGACCAGTGTTGGGGCGTTGACCGTGGCATCGAGAAAGTCGACGTCAATAAAATCGTCGTCTGGCGTGGTCCAGCGTTCGCGGCGCAGAGGAAGGGCTGGCGACTTGATCAGTAACGGCCACAGGGTCTGGGCGTGGCCGCCCGGCAGCCAGGCGGGGGCGCGATAAGCGGGAAAAGCGGCCATCAATGTAGGGTGTGCGGCACAGCCTCGGCCATCGCCTGGTGGCTGTTGTCGGCCGCCGAGGCATGGCGGCTGATCAATCGCCAGCCTTGCGGGCCGCGCAAGTAGACATGGGTGACGTGCAGCGGGCCATGCGGGCTGGGATCGGCGCCGACAAACAGGGTTTCGGTCAGATGGTGTACGGCCATGATTGTGCCGTGCCAATGGGCGATGCTGCGGGCTTGTACGCGTAGCCGGGTGCTGCGGAAAATGCTTAGCCAACTGTCACGAATCGGGGCCAGGCCGGTGAGTTGGACACCAGTCGGATGGACGCAGACGATCTGCTCATCATCGGCCCAGAATTGCATCAGCAGGTCGGCATCGCCATGGGCGATGGCGTCGTAGAAGGCGGCTTCCAGGTCTTCCGGGCTGGCGAAGCTCAGCGCTTGGGGCATGCGGCGATCCGTTCTCGGCAGGCGTTCAGGACATCGGTGGGCAATAGTTGATTCAGGCAGTCGGCATGGCCGAGTGGGCAGTCGCGCTTGAAGCAGGGGCTGCAATCCAGTTGCCGGCTCAGGATGCTGGCTTGCGCCGATAGTGGCGGGGTGAAGCCCGGGGACGATGAGCCGTAGAGGGCGACCAGGGGGCGGTTGAGCGCGGCGGCGACGTGCATCAGCCCGGAGTCATTGCAGACGACAAGGTCAGCCAGGGCCAGCAGGTCGATTGCTTGATCTAGGCGGGTGCTGCCGCACAGATTGTGGGTCAGGCCGGGGGCGGCGCTGGCAATCTGTTCCGCAACGCCGTGATCCTTGGCTGAGCCGAATAGCCAGATGGCGTAACCATCGGCGGCCAGCAACTGGGCCAGACGGGCGAAATGGGCGGCTGGCCAGCGCTTGGCCGGACCGTATTCGGCGCCGGGGCAGAAGGCGACCAATTTGTCTGGCTTGCTCATGCCGAGATCGGCCAGGGTTTTTGCCTGATCGTCAGCGGTCGACCGTAAAACCGGGTATGGAATCGGGCGTGCGGGCAAGGTGCCGGGCGGCTCGGCTAGCTGGGCAAAGCGTTCGACCATCAGAGGCAAGGCGCTTTTGTCTAGCGTGTGCCGGATGTTGAGCAAGCCGTAACGCGCTTCGCCGGTGAAGCCGATGCGCTGCGGAATACCGGCCATGGCTGGCACCAGAGCCGATTTCAGGGAATTGGGTAGGACATAAACGGCATCGTAAGCGCGACGGGCGATTTCACGACCCTGGCGCCAGCGTCCGACCCAGTCTAGCTGGCCATGGCCAAAGGGGTTGTCGAGGACCATCTCGATCTGCGCCATGCGCTGCAGCACGGGCGCAACCCAGCGCGGCGCGATGGCATCGAGTTGCATACCGGGGTAGCGGGCATGCAGCCGCGCAAACAAGGGCTGCGCCATCAAGGTGTCGCCAATCCAGGACGGGGCGACGATGAGGGCTTTCATTGCGCGCTGCCCGCATTAAATTGCCTGGGATCGCAGGGGCAAGGCTGGGGGCTTTGTCTGAAGGCGATCCTGGGCACTGGGCAACCAGGCAACTTAATGCTGCCCTTTGGGCGCCTCGCCCTTGAAGACGTAGTGGGTGCTGCAGTACGGGCAGCAGACAGAACCTGTTTTCAGAACATCGAGATAGACCCGTGGATGCTGCGACCACAGCGGCGCATTGGGCTGCGGGCAGTGCAAGGGCAGGTCATGGGCGGTAATTTCGACAATGCTTGGCTCGGACATGTGGGCTCTCCCTCGGGTCAGACGACGGCCAGCCAGTCGGCATGTGCTGCCGAGCGGCCATAGACCACGTCAAAGTATTTTTCCTGCAAGGCCTTGGTGATTGGACCACGGCAGCCCGCACCGATCTGACGGTTGTCGAGCTCGCGGATTGGCGTCACTTCGGCGGCGGTGCCGGTGAAGAAAGCCTCGTCGGCGCAATAGACTTCGTCGCGGGTAATGCGTTTTTCGATGACTTCCACACCCATTTCGCCGGCCAGTTGGATAACGGTGGCGCGGGTGATGCCTTCCAGGCAGGCGGTCAGGTCCGGTGTGTACAGCTTGCCGTTCTTGACGATGAAAACATTTTCACCGGCGCCTTCGCACACGTAGCCTTCCGGATCGAGCAGCAGGGCTTCGTCGTAGCCGTCGGTGGTGGCCTCGTTGTTGGCGAGGATGGAATTCATGTAATTGCCGGAGGCCTTGGCGCGCACCATGGTGATATTTACATGATGACGGGTGAAGGACGAGGTCTTGATGCGGATGCCGCGCTGCATGCCTTCCTCGCCGAGGTAAGCACCCCATGGCCAGGCGGCGATGATGATGTGCACCTTGGCGCCCTTGGGCGAGACGCCCATCTTTTCCGAGCCAAAGAAAGCCAGCGGCCGCAGGTAGCCAGATTCCAGCTTGTTGGCGCGAATGACTTCCTTCTGGGCTTCGTTCAACTCTTCAGCCGAATACGGCATTTGCATCTGAAAAATGTGCGCCGAACGGAACAGGCGTTCGGTGTGTTCCTTGAGTCGGAAGATCGCCGTGCCACGCTCGGTCTTGTAGGCCCGGACGCCCTCGAATACGCCCATGCCGTAGTGCAGGGAGTGGGTGAGGACGTGGGTGGTTGCTTCGCGCCAGGGCACGAGCTTGCCATCCTGCCAAATGAAACCGTCGCGATCCGACATGGACATGGTGGAAATCTCCGTGATGCTCTTGTAAAAGCCGACAATTCTAGCTGAAATCAGCGGGTAAAATAGCGCTTTTGCTGCAAGACGATGCCCATGATCTGGAAGCCGAATGTCACTGTGGCCGCCGTGGTTGAACGCGACGGCAAGTTCCTGCTGGTCGAGGAAGAAACCGAAGCCGGGCTGGCTTTCAATCAGCCGGCGGGTCATCTTGAACAAGGTGAGTCGCTGCTCGACGCCGTGGTGCGCGAAGCGCTGGAAGAGACTGCCTATCACTTCAAGCCGACCTGTCTGGTCGGTATTTACACCTGGCAGCACCCGACCAAGGGGCTGACCTACCTGCGCTTTGCCTTCGCCGGCGAATTGCGTGGCTGGGACGCTGACCGTGCCCTGGATGAGGGCATTGTGGCTGCCCGCTGGCTGAGCTTGGACGAGATCAAGGCAACCCGGGCCCGTCATCGCAGCCCACTGATTTTGCGTGGTATTGAGGATTATCTGGCCGGCCAGCGTGGCCCGCTCGACTTGCTGGTGCATTACGGCTGATGGGTCGCTGGCTGGCCATTTTGGCCGTGCTGGGTGGGTCGACCGCGAGCGTGGCCGACGAGGTAGTGCCGATCTGCCATGGCTACAGTTGTATCACCCAGGTCGATATTCATTTCAGTTCGGTGCAGTTGCAGCGGATGGGCGACCAGTTGGCGAACGCGGTCGACGCGGCTGATGAACGAAAAATCCTCGCCGAGGTGATTGGGCAGTTGTATGCCTGGGCGGGCGAGCAGTCGTCGATTCGTAACGACCGGGCGGGTAATTTTGCCGATGATCATCAGCCCGGGCGAATGGATTGCATTGACCATTCGCTGTCTACCACGCGCTTGCTGCACTTGCTGGAAACACGAGGCGATTTACGCTGGCATCGGGTGGTCGACCGTGTGCAACGGGTCTTTGCCCTGGTGTTGTTTGCGCATTGGTCGGCGGTGATCGAGGAAAAAAATGACGGCCAGGATACGGTGCGTTTCGCGGTCGATAGTTGGTTTGTGAATAATGGTGAGCCGGCGGTGATTCTGCCGCTGGATGACTGGATGAAAGGGGCGGGGCCTGATGTCTAAAGGTACGGTGGTGGTGGGGTTGTCGGGCGGCGTCGATTCGTCGGTGGCCGCCTTGTTGTTGAAGCGCCAGGGCTGGAAGGTGATCGGCCTGTTCATGAAAAACTGGGAAGACGACGATACCGACGAATACTGTTCGTCGCGCCAGGATCTGATCGACGTGATGAGCGTCGCCGATACGCTGGGCATTGATGTTGAGGTGGTTAATTTTGCCGCTGAGTATCGTGAACGGGTGTTTGCTGAGTTTCTGCGTGAATACCAGGCCGGGCGCACCCCCAATCCGGACATCCTGTGCAACTCGGAAATCAAGTTCAAGGCCTTTCTGGAACACGCCCTCCAGCTGGGAGCTGACAAGATCGCCACGGGGCATTACGCCGGCGTGCGCGAATTCAATGGTGCGTTTCAGCTGCTGAAAGCCGAAGACGGGACCAAGGACCAAAGCTATTTCCTCTACCGTCTCAACCAGGCGCAGTTGTCGAAAACCTTGTTCCCGCTGGCTGACCTCTATAAACGCGAGGTGCGCAAGATGGCCGAAGCGGAAGGTCTGCACGTCGCCGCTAAGAAGGATTCGACCGGGATCTGTTTTATTGGCGAACGGCCGTTCAAGGATTTTCTGGCCCGTTACTTGCCGCCTAGAAAAGGCGAAATTCGTCGCCTCGATGATGGCAAGGTTCTAGGTGAACACGATGGTCTGATGTTCCATACGCTGGGCCAGCGCAAGGGGCTGAATATCGGAGGCATCAAGGAAAAGGGCCAGCCCGGTGGGGGTGATCACGATGCCTGGTTTGTCGCTGGCAAGGATATGGATCGGAACACTCTGTTTGTGGTGCAAGGCCACGATCATCCGGCCTTGCTTAGGGACAGCCTACAGGCCGAGCAATTAAGTTGGGTGGCGGGTCGTGCGCCGCACCCGCATTGGGTGTATACCGCCAAGCCGCGTTACCGGACCAGTGATCAGCCCTGCGAAATCGAGCGGGTGACAGACGATGCCTGCGAAATCTGCTTTGCCGAGCCGCAGTGGGCATTGACGCCGGGGCAGTCGGTCGTGGTCTACGAAAGCCGGGTGTGCCTGGGGGGCGGGGTTATTCGCTGAGCGGGCAGGGAGCGTCCAAACGGCTTTGTTCGATGACGTGGCAGAAAGCGTGCAAAAGATCCGGGTCGTGTTTGATGCCGTTTTCGCTGTGCAGGATGTCCATGACACTTTTGTGAGCACGGGCTTGATGGTAAGGCCGGCTGACCGCCATGGCATCGTAGTTGTCGGCCAGGGAAATGATCCGCGCGTGCAGGGGGATAGTGGTGCCACAGAGTCGGTCGGGATAGCCTGAGCCATCAAAATGCTCGTGATGGTGACGCACGATGTTTGCCACTTCAGCAGCAAATTCGTCGCCCATGGCCAAAATGATGCGTTCGCCAATCACCGGGTGCTGCTTCATGCACGCCCACTCCGTTTCTTCGAAGGCAGAGGGTTTGCTGAGCACGTGGTCGGGAATGCCGATTTTTCCAATGTCGTGAAATTGGGCACCGAGTGTCAGCGCCTTGATTTCCCGATGGGTCAGGCTGATGTGCTGGCCCAGTCTGACGGAGAGTTCGACCACGCGGTCAGAGTGCTGGCGCGTGTTGTTGTCCCGGGCATCCAGTGCAATCGTCAGGGATTGGGCAATATTTACCAAGGTCATTCCTCGTCGGTGCGGCAAAAGGCTCACGCGGGTGCTTGACCGCGCGCTGTGCCGTTTGAGACCGGGGGATGGCCGCCGAGTTCCTGGCGTGACACGGGCGGTGCCATGAAAAAGGCGCCTGTGGGCGCCTGGTCTTTTTAGTCGTGCGGTACGGTGTCCGCGAAAGACGGACGCAACATCAATTTGTCGTACAGGCGGGCCAGGTTGGGGTGGCTTTCCTGCCAGGTGATGTCCGGGAAACGGAAAACCAGATAGCCGAGCGCCGTACCGGTGGCGATGTCGGCCATCGAAAAATGGGTGCCGGTACAGAAGGCTTTGTCGCCCAGGTGGTTGGCCATGAAGTCGAGGCTGCGCGTTACTTTGTCGCGTTGGCGGTTGATCCAGTGGGCGCTTTGCTCCTTCTTCGGCCGCTTGCTTTCCAGCATGGCGCCGATGGCGGCGTCACACAGGCCGTCGCCGAGCGCCTCCCAGCGCTTGACTTCCGCCCGCTCGCGGTTGGGGGCTGGGAAGAGTTTGTTGTTCGGCGTCACGTTGTCAATGTAATCAACGATCACCCGCGAGTCGAACAAGGGGGTGTCGTCGTCGAGTAGTAAGACGGGGATCTTGCCTAGCGGGTTGAGGGTCGGCACCGTGCTGTCGTCTACCCAGGGCGAGTCGATGACCAGTTCGATTTCAATTTTCTTTTCGGCCAGCACGATGCGGACCTTGCGGACGAATGGGCTGGTATAGGAACCGATCAGCTTCATTGCATGCACTCGGATTGAGGAAGGCCGATTATAGCGTATGGCCGTGGCGCGGCGAGGGGGGTAAAATTGCGGGCTTGCTGATGAGGATAATTTTATGGATTTCAACCCGTTGACCGCAATTTCCCCGCTCGATGGCCGCTACGCCGGCAAGGTCGATGCCCTGCGCGCGCATTTCTCCGAGTTCGGTCTGATCAAGGCCCGTCTGAAGGTGGAGATCGAATGGCTGAAGGCGTTGGCCGCCGATTCGCACTTTACGGAAATTGCTGCTTTTTCGCCGTCGACCGTGGCTGAACTGGATGCGCTGGTCGCCAACTTCGGGCCTGTTCAGGCTGCCGAGGTCAAGGCCGAGGAAGCAGTTACCAACCATGACGTCAAGGCGCTGGAGTACTGGATCAAGAAAAATACCAAAGGCAATGCCGAGGTGATCAAGGTCAGCGAATTCATCCATTTTGCCTGTACGTCCGAAGACATCAATAACCTGTCGCATGCCCTGATGTGTCAGGGCGCCCGCGAGCAGGCGATGCTGCCGATGCTCGATCAGGTTATCGCCAAACTGGTCGATATGGCTCACGCCCATGCCGAGGTGCCGATGATGAGCCGCACGCACGGTCAGCCGGCCACCCCGTCGACGATGGGCAAGGAAATGGCCAACGTCGCCTACCGTCTGCAGCGCGCCCGCGCCCGCATTGCCGGCGTCGAACTGCTGGGTAAGATCAACGGCGCCGTCGGCAACTACAACGCCCACTTGGCAGCCTACCCCGGCTATGACTGGGAAGGTTTCGCCAAGAAATTCGTCGAATCGCTCGGCCTGACCTTCAACCCCTACACCATCCAGATCGAGCCGCACGATGCGCTGGCCGAACTGTTTGATGCCTTCGCCCGCGCCAACAGCATCCTGATCGATCTCGACCGCGACGTCTGGGGCTACATTTCGCTCGGCTTCTTCAAGCAGAAGGTCAAGGCCGGCGAAATCGGCTCGTCGACGATGCCGCACAAGGTCAATCCGATCGACTTTGAAAACTCCGAAGGTAATTTTGGCCTGGCCAACGCGATGTTGAAGTTCCTCGCCGAGAAGTTACCAATCTCGCGCTGGCAGCGCGACCTGACCGACTCGACCGTGCTGCGCAATATGGGCGTCGGCCTCGGCTATACCCTGCTCGGCTACGACTCGCTGCTCAAGGGCCTGAACAAGCTGGAAATCAACGCCGAGTTGATGAAGGCTGACCTCGACGCCAACTGGGAACTGCTGGCTGAGCCGATCCAGACGGTGATGCGCCGCTATGCCGTGCCCGATGCCTACGAGAAGCTCAAGGAGTTGACCCGCGGGACTCGCGTTTCGCGTGAAGGCATGCAGGCTTTCGTGTCTACGCTGGAAATCCCGGAGGCCGCCAAGGCCGAACTGCTCAAGCTGACGCCCTGGGATTACACCGGCAAGGCGGCCGAACTGGCGAAGCGCATCGGATGATCTGCCCCGACTGTGGACTGGCTCGGGCGGCTGAGGATGTGGCCTGCCCGGTTTGCCGAAGCAGGCGCTTGAATGGGCGAATTCGCTACACCGTGATTGGATTTTTCCTGGGGCTCCTGGGGGCGACCATGCTTTTGGCTGGCGAGAGCGCATCAAACTGGCAGGGGCGCCTGGCCCTGCTGCTTCCCCTGGCCACTGCGCTAGTCGGGCTGGGGCTGGGTATCTGGCGATCTTGATGGAACTTATACATGTCATTTTCTGAAAATCTGAAGAAACTCCCGGGCATTTCTCATCTCGCTGCCCTTAATCTGCTCGACGCGGACGGCCATGTCGTCGCCAGTATTGAGAATAAGGCTGGCAGCCAGGGTTCGCTCGCGGTCTACAACCATCTGGCCCAGATTTATGGTGCGATCAATGCGGAAGCCGCCAAGAAAGGCCTGGAAATATTCGCCGAGCATAGCGACGACGAGCGGGCCAATCCGGGGAAACATCCGAATATCGCCCGCTTGCTGGCCATCGAATCCGGCCAGCCGGCGTTACGCGTCAAGCACGTCTTTGCCGTCTGATTGCGCATGAATTATTCATCAGCGCGGTGAATTGCTTTCATCGGCTGCGCGGATTTTTGTCATATAAGCTGGTTATAATATTTGTTCGCATCCATCCTACTGACCCCATGGAGAATTGAAATGAAAGCAAAAGCATTGATCGCTGTTTTGTCGTTGACCGTTGCCGGTAGCGCCCTGGCTGACATGAAGGTTGAAGATGCCATCAAGTTCCGTCAGTCGGCCTATGCCACGATGGGCTGGAGCATGGCCCGCATCAAGGGCAATGTGGAAGGGGCCTACAATAAGGACGAGGTGATCAAGGCCGCCAACGTGATTCAGGCCATCGCCAACTCTGGTATGGGCGCGCTCTACGTGCCGGGCAGCGACAAGGGCAAGGGTTGGGCGGAAACCCGCGTCAAGCCGGAGTTGTTTACCGATAAGGACGGTGTGGGCAAAGTGGCCATGAGCTTCAACAAGGAAGCCAACGAGTTGGCCAAAGTGGCCGCCACGGGCGATGCGGCAGCCGTCAAGGCACAGTTTGGCAAGTTGGGCGCTGCCTGCAAGGCCTGCCACGACGACTATCGCGGCGACAAGAAGTAAACCTTGCCGTTTTGTCTGCAAGCGGGCGCCAAGGCGCCCGTTTTCAATTGAATCCATTCAAATAACAAAGGATGACGACGGATGAACAGCGAACGACGTCGCTTATGGGATCTACCGACCCGATTTTTTCATTGGCTGCTGGTTTTACTGGTGGCTGCAGCCATCATCACTGGCCAACTGGGTGGCAATCTGATGGTCTGGCACGGCCGCCTGGGGGTCGTGCTGGCCGGTTTGCTGGCCTTTCGCCTGGCCTGGGGGTTCGTAGGCTCGACCTACGCCCGTTTCTGCCAGTTTGCCCCAACGCCGAGCCGCCTGCGCGCTTATCTGACGGGCCAGTGGCAGGGGCTGGGACATAACCCGCTGGGCGCCTTGTCGGTTTTTGCCTTGCTCGGCCTGTTGACCGTGCAAGTCAGCACCGGTTTGCTAGCCAATGACGACATTGCCTTTGTCGGGCCGCTTTACGATTTGATCGACAAGGAATTGAGCAACCAACTGACTAGCCTGCACCACAAGATCGGCGACCTGCTGATCATCCTGATCGGCCTGCATGTGGCAGCGATCATGTTCTACGCTCACGTCAAGAAAAAGAATCTGGTTAAACCCATGGTCACAGGGTGGCACGAGGGTGAGGCGGATGGTGAGTCGGCGCGTGGTGGTGGTGCGCTTGCGCTTTTGCTGGCCTTGCTGCTTGCCGTGGCCGCACTCTATGGGGCCAGTGGCGCCTGGCTGCCCGAGCCACCTCCCGCGCTGCCGGCTGCGCAAGTGCCAGCGTGGTAGGCCTGGTTTAGTTGCCCGGGGCTTCCAGCCATTTGAGCAGTGTTGAATACAAAGCTTCGGGGGAGACCGGCTTGCCGATGAAATCGTCCATGCCGGCCTCCATGCAGTGGGCCTTGTCTTCATTAAAGGCGTTGGCGGTCATGGCCAGGATGGGCAGTGGTTTACCGGCCATGATCTGGCGAATTTTTCGGGTCGCATCCAGACCATTCATGCGCGGCATCTGCATGTCCATCAGGATGATGTCGTAAGCGTTTTGGCGGGCTTTCTCGACCGCTTCGATCCCGTCGATGGCGAGTTCGATGCTCAGGCCGAGTTCCGATAACAGGATTTCGGTGATTTCCCGGTTGATTGGTTCGTCTTCGACAATCAGCAATCGTTTTCCAGCATGTCGTTGTTTGATCAGAGCTTCCAGCGCGTCGATATCCGGCCGCTTGCTCAGCGTGCAGGTCCGGGCGCCTTTTTTCAGGCGGGCGGTAAACCAGAAGGTGCTTCCTGTGCCCTGGGTGCTGCTGGCGCCCGCGCTCCCCCCCATCAATTCGGCCAATTTCTTGGTGATGGTCAAACCCAGCCCGGTGCCACCATATTTTCGGGTGGTCGAGTTGTCGGCCTGCTCGAAGGCCGTGAACAGTCGAGCCATTTGCTCCGGTGCGATGCCTATCCCGCTGTCGACAACGTCAAAGCGCAGCAGGGCGCTCTCCTCATTTTCTTCAACCAGCGTACTGTGTATGCCTACGGTGCCCGCATCGGTGAATTTGATGGCATTCCCGGCGTAGTTGATGAGTGCTTGCCGCAAACGAACCGGGTCGCCATACAAGCCATCCGGGAGCGATTGACCTGTGATCTCAAGGGCCACCTTTTTGCTTTCTGCCTGCGGGGTCAGCATCGAGACAATATCGGCGAAAAGTTGTTCAAAATTGACGGGTACCGATTCGAGGGTCAGTTTTTCAGCTTCAATTTTGGACAGATCGAGAACGGTGTTGATGATGTCCAGCAAGTGGGCACTGGCCGCCTCCAATTTGTTGAGGCGGTTGGCTTGGGCTTCGGAGAGGCCGTCTCGCCGGATCAGATGTGCCATGCCGGTAATCGCATTCAGTGGCGTGCGGATTTCATGGCTCATGTTAGCCAGGAAGTTGCTCTTGGCCGAATTGGCCAACTCGGCAATTTCCTTGGCTTCTGCCAGTTCGGTGGTGCGGTCGGCCACCAGTTTTTCCAGGTGCAGGCGGTAGTGTTCAAGTTCGGCTTCGGCGGCGCGGCGTTCCGTAATGTCGCGGGCGATCACCATCAGCGCCTTGCGCTTGCCATCGCGATCAAAGAGCGGCATTTTGCGTACTTCGCAAATACGTGGTGGTTCATTGCTGTGGGCGATGTTCTCGATGCACAGCGTCATTTCACCGGCATTCCAGGCATCTTCATCACTGCGCTGTGCTGCTTCATGAAAGGCACGAAAAGCCGGCCGCGTCTGGGCCAGTTCCTGGTTGGTTTTGCCAAGCCAGGCGAGATCGCCGAGGCCGAGTGTGTCAGCGGCTGCATGGTTGATCGTTCGCCAGCGACTTTCCCCATCTTTGATGACCACAATGTCAGGCAGGGCATTGGTGAACGCGATCAGACGATCACGGCTTTCCCTGAGTTCTTCGGTGACCAAGCGAATTTCAGTAATGTCGCGGAAAGTCACGACCGTTTGGCGCTGTCCTTCATCACGGATGATGGGGGTGACAGTGACCATGACCGGGAAACCGGTGCCGTCCTGACGCCAGAACCAGTCAGAACAGCTGCGTTTCTCGCCATCGCGCAGGGTCAGGAAGGCCGGGCAGGCGGTGGCCGGGTAAGGGCTGCCATCCGGATGGCTGTGATGAAACAACGGGTGAGGGAAGTGACCGATGATTTCGTCTTCGCGCAGGCCGAGCATGCTTAGCGCTGCCGGGTTGGCAAAGGTGCAGCGGCCGGTATCGTCCAGGCCATAAATGCCTTCGCCCAAAGCTTCAAAAATGGTTTTCTGCCGCTTGAGGTGCTGGGCGAGTTCATTGATCCTTGATTCGACCGCTTTGGCCATCGCCTGGAAATTCTGACTTAGTTTGCCAACTTCGTCGTCGCTGACCTTGGGCAGTCGCATTTGGTAATCGCCAGCGGCAATCTGGCTGCTGGCTTCGGTCAGGAAGGCGAGGTGGCGGGTCAGCCAGTATCCGATTGCAAAAAGTAGCAAGAAGCTTAGGAACAATTCGGCGCTGGCGATCAGGGCGCCTTGGAGCAGCAAGTCATGGCGGGCCGCTTCGAGAAACTTGAGGGAGAGACCGTAATGCACGTGGCCGTAGGTTTGTTCAAAAATGCTGACCGGAAAGGCGACATGCAAGATGTCACGGCCTTTGAAGTTGCTGGTCGGTTTAGGAAGCGGGCGTCTCTCGTCCCAACCGGAGGTTGCCAGAACTTTCCCCTCCGGGTCGGTGACGACCAGGTATTCAATGTCATCAGCCTGGCGCCAGCCGTCGAGAATATCGCGCAGGGTGGCGTAGTCGCGCGACGCCAGTGGCAACGAGACGCTGGTTTTGTACGACAGTTCAATCGCCGTGATCCGGCTTTCGGTTTGTTTGATCAGGTGCTGGTCGATCAGACGCAAGCTGTTACCGACCAAAATGAAAAGCATGACCGCCTCGATCAACAAACTGGCCGCCAGTAAGCGGAAGCGCAGGCTGCGGGTCAGGGCGGGGAAAGTCATTGCCCTTGCCTCATCATTTGTACCGTGAGATCGACGAAGGGTTGCAGTGCCTGAATGTCTGCCGGGGTGATGTCTTCATAACCTTGGTAGCCCGTGTCCGCAAAAAACTTTTTCCCTTCGGCGGTTTCCGGGAAGCGCCGGAGCGCCCCCCGAATGGCCTCGGTCAGCGGCTTGCCCAAGGAGGCACTGGTCAGTGTCATCAGGTGCGGGATATGAATATTCAGAGGCATCTGGCCAATTTTGGCTTGGATGTCCGTCGGCATTTGCTTGAGTGGGGTATGGGTGGTGAGGGCCGCATCGAGATCCCCCACTGCGACACCCGCAATGGCTGCACCATGGGTGGCGCGTTCGATCAACTGATAGTCAATATTGGGCTGCAGTCCGTGGTCCTTGAGCCATTTCACGCCGCCAATTGAGGAAATCGACAGGCGACTGGACAAACCAATGCGCTTGCCGCGTAACTGTTCCTGGCTGGTGATGTTTGATCCGGCACGAACCACGATGATGGGTTGCAAAGTGGCCTGGTAGCGAAAGAGGAGTTTGGCGCCGCGGGCCTGGGCCATGCTGCCAAAGTGCGGCCCGGCAATGGCGATATCGAATTGCTCGTCGAGTAATTCGTTGACGAAGGTGAAGTAGTCGGCCGAGGTATAAATTACGACCGGACGGCCCAGCGTCTTCTCAAGATAGTGGACTAGCGGTTGATGTGTCTTGATCAAGGCCAGCGTGCTGTTGAATGGCATGATGCCCAGACGCAAGGGGCGAGGGCTTTCGGCGGCCTGCACAAGCCCGGTAAAGGCGAGTAGCAGGAGGGTGTGCACTAACTTGACGATCCGTCCACGCAGCTTCATGGCTGAACCTCCAACAAAAGAGATTTGAGGCATAATTTGTTACTTTTGTTAAAAAATAACTAAAATCAGCATAATTTTCGATATTGTAGATGAAGTTTTAGTTTTTTTCGTGGAGAAGGATTAAGGAAGGGATTATTCAAATAAAAATGCCGCCGATCGGTATCGGCGGCATTTTTACGGTCTACCGCAGGAAACGGTCATTTTTGATCAGACGCAGGCACCGTCTTCGGTGGCCCCTTCGATGACTTTTTTCTGCTTGGGGATGAACTGTTCGCGCGAGACGCCGAGCCACATGACCAGCGGGCTGGCGACCAGTACTGAAGAGTAGATGCCGAAGCAGATGCCGATGGTCAGGGCCAGCGAGAAGTAATACAGCGTTTCGCCACCGAAGATCAGCATCGACAGCACCATGATCTGGGTTGAACCGTGGGTGATGATGGTGCGGCTGATGGTGCTGGTGATGGCGTGGTCGAGGACTTCCGGAGTGGTCAGGCCGCGGGCTTTCTTGAAGGTTTCGCGGACACGGTCGAAGACGACCACCGATTCATTGACCGAGTAGCCGAGCACCGCGAGGATGGCAGCCAGCACGGAGAGCGAGAACTCCCACTGGAAGGCGGCGAAGAAGCCGAGGATGATGATCACGTCGTGCAGGTTGGCGATGATGGCTGACACCGAAAAGCGCCATTCAAAGCGGAAAGCCAGGTAGATCATGATGCCGACGATGACCACCAGTAGGGCCATGGCGCCGTTTTCGGCCAGTTCCTTGCCGACCTGTGGACCGACGAATTCGACCCGACGCAGTTCGGCCCCCGGGGCCTCGGCCGCCAGTGCCTGCATGACCTGTTCACCCTGCTGGGCAGAAGCGCCGGCATCCTTGAGCGGCAGGCGGATGAGAACGTCGCGCGAGGAGCCGAAGTTCTGTACCGAATAGTCGCTAAAACCGTTTTTTCCCAGTGCACCGCGGACCTTTTCCAGTTCGGCGGCTTGCGGGTAGCTGACTTCGATCAGGGTGCCGCCGGTGAACTCGACGGATAAATGCAGGCCCTGGGTGGCGAGGAAGACCACGGCCGCCAGAAAGGTGAGCAATGAAATGATGTTGAACTTCAGCGCATGGCGCATGAAGGGGATGTCTTTTTTGATGCGGAAGAATTCCATGACCGTTTTTCCTTAGTTCTTGCGGTCGACCGCAGTATTGCCTGGTTTCCAGACATTGCCGATGGCGACCTTGAGCAGCTTCTTCTGACGGCCGTAGATCAGGTTCACGATGGCGCGTGAGACGACGACGGAAGAGAAAATCGAGGTCAGGATGCCCAGGCAATGCACCACGGCAAAGCCGCGCACCGGGCCGGAGCCGAAGATGAGCAAGGCCAGGCCGGCGATCAGTGTGGTGATGTTGGAATCGAGAATGGTGCTGAAGGCCCGCTCGTAACCTTCCGAGATGGCGGCTTGCGGTGGCATGCCGTTACGCAGTTCTTCGCGTACGCGTTCGTTGATCAGCACATTCGCGTCAATGGCCATGCCGAGGGTGAGCGCGATGGCGGCGATGCCGGGCAGGGTCAGCGTGGCTTGCAGCAGCGAGAGCAGGGCGACCAACAGCAACAGGTTGGAAGCCAGGGCGACGACCGAGACCACGCCGAACATCTGGTAGTAGGCAATCATGAAAACGGCAATGGCGACGAAGCCCCACAGCGTCGAATGGAAGCCTTTCTGGATATTCTCGGCGCCGAGCGAGGGGCCAATGGTGCGTTCCTCGACGATGTCCATCGGTGCTGCCAGCGACCCGGCGCGCAACAGCAGGGCGGTATCTGCTGCTTCCATGCTGCTCATGCGGCCGGAAATCTGCACCCGGCCGCCACCAATTTCGGTGCGGATGACCGGTGCAGTGACGACTTCGCCCTTGCCCTTTTCGATCAACAGGATGGCCATGCGCTTGCCGACGTTGTCGCGCGTGATGTCCTTGAAGATGCGGGCGCCGGCGGAATCGAGCGTCAGGTGCACGGCCGGCTCCTGGGTCTGACTGTCAAAGCCTGGTTGGGCATCGGTCAGGCGGTCACCGGTCAGTACCACCTGCTTTTTGACCAGTAGCGGCTGGCCGCCACGCTCGGTGTAAACCTCGGTGCCGAATGGCGCGTTGCCGGCAATCGCGGCCTCCAGCGCGCCCGGCCCGTCATCGACCATGCGGATTTCCAGCGTCGCAGTACGACCCAGGATGTCCTTGGCCTTGGCGGTGTCTTGCACGCCAGGGAGTTGGACCACGATGCGATCCGCGCCCTGCTGTTGGATCACCGGTTCGGCGACGCCGAGTTCATTGATCCGGTTGTGCAGGGTGGTGATGTTTTGCTTGATGGCGAATTCGCCGATCTTCTTTTCAGCTTCCGGCTTCAGCGTGGCAACCAGTTTGAGGTCGCTGCCGTCACCCAAATCGGCCAGGGCCAGATCCGTGGTGCTGTCGCTGATGGCGTTGCGTGCCTGGTTGCGGGTGTCGGCATCGCGGAAACGGACGACGATGCGGTCGCCTTCGCGGCCAATGCCGGCGTGGCGAATATTTTTGTCGCGCAGCATGCTGCGCAGGTCAGCCGATTGTGAATCAAGACGCTTGGTCAGGGCCCCCTTCATGTCGACTTGCAGCAGGAAGTGCACGCCGCCGCGCAGGTCGAGGCCGAGGTACATCGGCAGGGCGTTCATCGCGGTCAACCACTGCGGCGAGGCCGAAAGCAGGTTGAGGGCGACGACATATTGCGGGTCGCGGCTATCTGGGTTGAAGGTGCGTTCGATTGCATCCTTGGCCTTCAACTGGGTATCGGTGTCCTTGAAGCGTGCCTTGACGCCGACGCTGTCGAGGACAATGCCTTGGTGCGTGATGCCGGCGCTTTTTAGGGCATCTTCAACCCGGGCCTGCGTGTTGGCATCGACCTTGAGCGTGACTTTGGCACTGGAAACCTGCACCGCCGGCGATTCACCGAAAAAATTAGGCAGGGTGTAGATGAAGCCGAAAACCAGCGCGATGGCGACGGTGATGTACTTCCAGAGGGGATAGCGATTCATGGCAGCTTTAAAGCGAAAAAGGCGGCCGGGGCCGCCCTTTTGTTGGGATTACAGCGATTTGATCGTGCCCTTGGGCAGGACAAGCGCTACCGCCTGCTTCTGGATGGTCAGTTCAACCCCTTCGGCAGCTTCTACGGTGACGTAGCCGTCGACCACTTTGGTGATCCGGCCGACCATGCCGCCACCGGTAACGACTTCATCACCTTTTTGCAGGGCTTCGAGCAGGGCCTTGTGTTCCTTGGCCTTTTTCATTTGCGGGCGGATCATCAGGAACCACAGCACGACGAACATCAGGATCATCGGCAGGATCTGCATGAAGCCGCCCGTCGGGTCGGCGGCAGCGCCAGCGGTCTGGGCGTGGGCAAGGCTAATCATCTTCAATGTCTCCGGAAAACTAAAAATTCAGAACGGGCGATTCTAACACTGGCCGGCAGATCGGTCGCGGCCGAAGGTCGTGGCCCATGACTGGAAGGCCCCGGCTTCAATGGCGGCGCGCATTTCGGCCATGATGGTCTGGTAGAAGTGCAGGTTATGGATGGTGTTCAACATGCCCCCCAGAATTTCGCCATTGCGGAAAAGGTGGTGCAGATAAGCCCGGCTGAACTGCGTGCAGGTATAGCAACTGCAGGATGAGTCGAGCGGGCCAGTGTCTGTTTTGTAGCGGGCGTTTTTAATCTTGACGTCGCCGAAGCGGGTAAACAGGTGGCCGTTGCGGGCGTTACGGGTCGGCATCACGCAGTCGAACATGTCGATGCCCTGGCCGACGGCGAAGACCAGGTCTTCTGGCGTGCCAACGCCCATCAGATAACGCGGCTTGTCGGTGGGTAACAAGGGGGCGGTGTGCGCCAGGATGCGTGCCATCTCATCCTTGGGTTCGCCAACCGACAGGCCGCCGATGGCCATGCCGTCGAAGCCGATGTCGCACAAGCCGGCCACCGATTCATCGCGCAGGTCTTCGTGCATGCCGCCCTGCACAATGCCGAACAGGGCGTTGCTGTTTGCCAGCTTATCGTGCTCGTCGCGGCTGCGCTGCGCCCAGCGCATGCTCATCCGCATCGATTGGGCCGCTTCGTCGTGGCTGGCGGGGTAGGGCGTGCATTCGTCGAAAATCATTACGATGTCGGAATTCAGCACTTTCTGGATCTGCATTGAAATTTCCGGCGATAGGAAGAGCTTGGCGCCATCGTGTGGCGAGCTGAACTTGACGCCTTCCTCGCTGATCTTGCGCAAGGCGCCGAGCGAGAACACCTGAAAGCCGCCGGAGTCGGTGAGGATGGGCTTTTGCCAGTTCATGAAATCGTGCAGGCCGTGGTGCGCCTTGACGACCTCAAGCCCGGGCCGCAGCCACAGGTGAAAGGTGTTGCCCAGGCAGATTTGGGCGCCGATGTCGTGCAAGGATTGCGGCGTCATGGCCTTGACCGTGCCGTAGGTGCCGACGGGCATGAACACTGGGGTCTGGACCTGGCCATGGGCCAGGGTCAGCGTGCCGCGGCGGGCGGCGCCGTCGGTGGTGTGAAGTTCAAACTGCATCAGATTTTTCCAGAAGCATGGCGTCGCCGTAGCTGAAAAAACGGTAGCGTTCGGTGACGGCGTGGGCGTAGGCGCGACGAATGGCATCGAAACCCGTGAAGGCCGAAACCAGCATCAGCAAGGTCGATTTCGGCAGATGGAAATTGGTGATCAGGCGGTCGACCACCTGGAAGCGGTAGCCCGGCGTGATGAAGATGTCGGTTTCGGCCGCGCCGGCGTTCACCGTGCCGTCCGCGTTACCCGCAGATTCCAGGGCGCGCAGGCTGGTGGTGCCGACCGCGATGACCCGCCCACGAGCGGCACGGGTGCGAGCAATGGCCGCGGCGGTGGCTTGTGGAATGTCATAGCGTTCACTGTGCATACGGTGGTCGGCGATTTTGTCGACGCGGACCGGACGGTAAGTACCCGCACCGACGTGCAGGGTGACGAAGGCCGCGTCGATACCCTGGCGCTGCAGGGTGGCTAGCATCGCTTCATCAAAATGCAGGCCGGCGGTGGGGGCGGCAACGGCGCCCGGTTGGCGGGCATAAACGGTTTGGTAGCGGGCTTCGTCGGCCCCTTCGGCGGGATGTTCGATATAGGGCGGCAGCGGCAGTGTGCCAAAGCGTTCGGCCAAGTCCCAGAAATCGCCACGGTCGACTAGTTCCAGGGCAAATAAATCATCGTCGGTGCCTGTGCGGCCGGTCATGCGGACGGTGAAGGCGTCTGCCAGGCGTAGCAGGCAGCCGGCTTTGGGGGCCTTGCTGGCGCGAATCTGACAGATGGCGTGGCCGGCATCGACGATGCGTTCGAGCATCACTTCAATCCGCCCGCCGCTGTCCTTGAGGCCAAAAAAACGGGCCTTGATGACGCGGGTGTCGTTGAAGACCAGCAGATCGCCCGCCTGCAGCAACGCCGGTAAATCAGCAAATTTGCGGTCGACGGGCTGTTGACCGCAAACATGCAATAGCCGGCTGCCCGTGCGCTCCAGCGCCGGGTGCTGAGCAATCAATTCGGGGGGGAGGGGGAAGTCGAAGTCGTCGACCGTCAGCGACATGGGCTGGCATCCGGGAAGATTAAACAAAAACGGCCTTCCGTCAGGAAAGCCGATTTGTCGTTACTGGTGCCCCGGGCCAGACTCGAACTGGCACACCTTTCGGCGGCGGATTTTGAATCCGCTGCGTCTACCGATTCCGCCACCGGGGCGAGTGGAGGCCGGATTATCCACGAATCTCCGGCGAGTTTCAAGCTATTCAGTGCACGGAAATGCTTTGGCCAGCGCACCGGCCACCAGCGGACCAGGCTGCCCCTGGCTGAGCGCGCTGTTTGGCAGGCGTTCGAGGTGACGAAGGACGGCGCCAACCAGCCGGCGCTGAATCTCCGAATCGTCTGGCAGACAAAAGGCGCCGAGGCCAACGCCTACCGACTTGGCCAGATGATGGCCAATCGCGTAGCCATCAGCAATGCCGCTGATGTAGGCGATGCAGCGCGTACTGCGGATCGCATGCTGCGGGGCGCTGTTCTTTTCTCCCTGGTAGAGGGCATCGGCGGCCTGGCAGTCGGCCAGCAGTTCAGCGCCTTCGTACGCATGGGCGGGCAGGCAGGTGAGCAGGGTGGCGAGCAGGAGTGCGGGCTTGATCATCGGTTTTCGAACCAGGAGAGTTTGTCATGCAGACCGACCACGCTACCGACGACGATCAGTGCCGGGGGTTTGATCTGGCCGTCTACGATGCGCGCCGGCAGGGTGGCCAGGGTGGCGAGCAGGGTTTGTTGGTCGGGCAGCGTGCCTTTGCGGATGATGGCGGCGGGGGTGGTGGCGGGCAGGCCATGGGCGATCATTTGCCGGCAGATTTCGGCCGCACCGCCGATACCCATGTAAAAAACCACGGTCTGCCCCGGGCGGGCCAAGGCTGGCCAATCAAGATTGACGCTGTAGTCCTTCAGGTGGCCGGTGACGAAGGTGACCGACTGGGCGTGGTCGCGGTGTGTCAGCGGGAAGCCGGCATAGGCGGCACAGCCGGCGGCGGCGGTTACGCCGGGAACGACTTCGAAGGCAATGCCGGCGGCGTGCAGGATTTCCAGTTCTTCGCCGCCGCGCCCGAAAATAAAGGGGTCGCCGCCCTTGAGACGAACGACCTTTTTGCCTTGGCGAGCCAGGTCGACCAGTAGGGCGTTGATTTCTTCCTGTTTGAGCGTGTGTTTGGCGGCTTTTTTGCCGACATAGCGCTGCTCGGCCCCGACCGGGAAAAGGGCCCGGATGCCTTCGCCGACCAGGTGGTCATAGACGATGGCCTCGGCCTCGGCGATCAGGCGGGCGGCTTTCAGGGTTAGCAGCTCGGGGTCGCCCGGGCCAGCGCCGACCAGCCAGACTTTGCCGGCGGACGGCGTGTGGGATTGCGTCATGCAGCGTTTTCAGTCAGTGAGGCGTTGTTTGATGTGCGCCAGCGCTTCCTCGACCTGATCAATCAGGATCAGGCAAAGGTCGCCGTCAGCCAGTCGTTCGAGCGCGGTATCGATGGCAGCAAATTCGCCATTGATTGCTTCGACGTGCTGCACCCGTGTGCTGTTGCTCAGGCCGGCGCGCAGCAGGGCAATGACTTCGCCATCGGCTCGGCCGCGTTGGCAGGCATCCTGGTAGAGGATGACATCGTCGAAGGCATCACCGAGAATCGCTGTCTGCTGACGGATGTCCTCGTCACGCCGGTCGCCGGCGCCGCTGATCACCACCGAGCGGCGGCGGGCCGGCATGTTTTCGACGGCCTTGAGCAGGGCCAGCATGGCGTCCGGGTTGTGGCCGTAGTCGGCAATCAGCGTCGCCCCGCGATAGTCGAAAACGTTGAAACGACCGGGGGCGGTGGCCGCATCGTTGATGAAGCCGGCCAGCGCCTGTTCAATCTGTTCCCACGGAAAACCAAAGGCCCAGCCGGTGGCGGTGGCGGCCATGGCATTTTCGATCTGGAAGCCGATGGTGCCGTTACGGGTGATGGGAATGTTGACCAGCGGAATGCGGTGCTTGCGACGTCCTTCACCACAGACCAGCTCGCCTTTTTCGACATAGACCACCCGCTTGCCTTGGGCGCGATGGGTGGCCAGCACCGGGTTCATTGGATCGAGGGCGAAGTAGATGATTTCGCCCGGGCAATGGGCGGCCATGGCGGCGACGACCGGGTCGGTGGCGTTGAGCACGGCGCTGCCGTGGGCCGAGACATTTTCGACAATGACCCTTTTGACCACTGCCAGCTCGTCGACCGTGGTGATGTAGTTGAGGCCGAGATGGTCGCCGAGCCCAATGTTGGTGACCACGGCGACATCGCAGACATCGAAACCGAGACCTTCGCGCAAAATACCGCCACGGGCTGTTTCGAACACTGCGGCGTCAACATCCGGGTGCATCAGCACATTGCGTGCGCTGCGCGGGCCAGAGCAGTCGCCTGTATCAATCCGTTTGTTCTGGACATAGATGCCATCCGTGCTGGTCATGCCGACCCGCTTGTCGTTGGCTTCGAAGATGCGGCCGATCAGGCGGCTGGTCGTTGTCTTGCCATTGGTGCCGGAGATGGCGACGACCGGGATGCGGGCGTTATCGGACTTTCCGTCGGGGCTGGGCGGGAACATCATGTCCACGATGGCTTCGCCGACGGGGCGTCCTTTACCGAACGAGGGGTCAAGGTGCATGCGCAGTCCGGGGGCGGCATTGCATTCGACGATGCCGCCGCCTTGTTCTTCCAGTGGGCGGTGCATGGTGTCGCAGACGACATCGATGCCGCAGATGTCGAGGCCGACGGTCTGGGCAGCGGCGATGGCTGCGGCGGCGATTTCCGGGTGAACATCGTCGGTGACGTCGGTGGCGGTGCCGCCGGTGGACAAGTTGGCATTGTTGCGCAGCACGACACGGGTGCCCCGGGCCGGCACGCTGTCGGCGTTGTAACCCTGTTCGGCCAGACGGGCCAGGGCAATTTCATCGAAACGGATCTTGGTCAGCGAGGTGGCGTGACCGTCGGAGCGACGGGGGTCGCTATTCACGATGTCGACCAGTTCGCGCACGGTATGCGTGCCGTCGCCGATGACCAGCGGCGGGTCGCGGCGGGCAGCGGCGATCAGCTTGTTGCCGATGACCAGCAAGCGCCAGTCGTGGCCGGGCAAGTAGCGCTCAACCATGATGTCGTCGCGGAATTCGATGGCGACGCGATAGGCGTGGCGAACTTGGGCTTCGCTGGTCAGGTTGACCGAAATTCCCTTGCCCTGGTTGCCATCCTGCGGTTTGACGACCACCGGCAGGCCGATTTCCTGAGCGGCCACCCAGGCATCGTCCTCGTCCTCGACCGGGCGGCCGGTCGGTACGGGCACGCCAGCCGCGTGCAGCAGTTGCTTGGTCAGTTCCTTGTCCTGGGCAATGGCTTCGCCGATGGCGCTGGTGAAGCTGGTTTCAGCGGCCTGGATGCGTTGCTGCTTGCTGCCCCAGCCAAACTGCACCAGGCTGCCTTGGGTCAGGCGGCGGCACGGAATGCCGCGGGCCAGGGCAGCCGTCACGATGGCGCCGGTCGACGGGCCCAGGCGAATGTCTTCGTCCAGTTCGCGTAATTCGGCCAGGGTGCCCTCAAGATCGAAGGGGGTGTCATGCAGCGCTGCCAGACACAGTTGCTCGGCCCGCTCGAAAGCCAGGCGGCCGACATCTTCTTCGGTGTATTCGACGACCACCTGATAGATGCCGTCCTCGACGGTCTGTGCCGTGTGGCTGAAGGTGACCGGGCAGCCGGCCTGCGCCTGCAGGCCCAGGGCGGCGAATTCGACAGCGTGGGCGATCGACACGGTGTCGAGGTGGTCGGCCGGAATCAGGTCGCCCAGTTCGGGAAAACGCTCACGCAGGCGGGCTTCGAAGCCGGGCAGCCTGGCAATGGCGGACTCGTCACCGGGACAGGAAACGATGGCCTGGATGGCGGTGTGGCGGCTCCACAAATTGGGGCCGCGCAGGGCTCGGATACGGGATACGTCCATGAAACGGTTTCCTGGTTATTTTTTGGCGACGCCCGGCTTGCGGGCGGTGGGCAGCTTGCGGGCAGTCCGCGACAGTAGGGCAAAGGGGTCGGGGATTTCAAGACCGTAGGTCTTGACGCCGGTGCCGATCACTTCCTGGGTCAGGCCCAGTGCCCAGCCGGCGGCCACGGCGGCCAGCATGTTGGCGATGACTTTGGGGTCGCGGGCCTTGCCGATGGCCGGGATATCGACCAGGCGGGCAATACGGATGTCGTCCTGGCCGGAGCGCAGGGTGATGCGGCCATCGTTGACCACGACCGCCCGCTTGCCTTGGGCGAGATGTTCGTTCAGGCAGGCCAGGGTCAGGTCGGCAGCGAACAGGATGACTTCGCCATCGCACAGTTCAGCCAGGTCAGCCACCAGCGGATCGGCGGCGTTGAGCACGGCGTGGCCGCTGGGTAGCACGACGTCGACCTGGGTGCGATAGGTCGAGCGATGCGTCGTGTAGTACTCACCGCCGGTGGGCTGGACATCCCAGCGGTCGAGTTGTTCGGCCTCTGGCACGATGTTGGTGACAATCCCGACCGCGCAGCGATCGTAGGGAAGGCCTTCGCCGAGGATGGTGCGGGCGCTATTTTCGATCACTGCGGCGTCGACCGCGCGGTTGAGCAGCAGGCGGCGGCCGGCGCTCCAGGTGGCGGCATTGTTGCGGTCAACCTGTCGGCGGCCCAAAAACATGCCGTCGGAACAGGCGAGGCCGACCTGATGGCCGGACAGATGGAGCAAGTGCGCGACCATGCGGGCGACCGGCGTTTTGCCAAATGTGCCGGTGACGCCAACCAGGGGAACGCGACCACTTTCCTGTGGGGCAAACAGGTTGTTGACGATGGCCTGACCGACCGGGCGTGGTTTGCCGATACCAGGCTTGATGTGCATTAGCAGGCTGGGGCCAGCATTGACTTCGACAATGGCGCCGCCTTGGTCAGCCAGTGGTTTGGAAACGTCCTGGCAGACCAAATCGATGCCGGCGATGTCGAGGCCGACGACGCGGGCCGCCAGGGAAACGGTATCGGCGGTGTCCGGGTGGACTTCGTCGGTGCAGTCGAAAGCATGGTTGGCATTGCGCTGGATCAGCACTTCGCGACCGGCGGCCGGAATGCTGTCGCCGTTGAGTCCCTGGCGCTCCAGTTCGATGCGGGCGGCGGTATCGATGCGGATGATGGCCAGCGGGTGTAGTTCGGTGGTGCCACGGCGCGGGTCGATGTTGATCTGCTCATCGATCAGTGCCTGGACCGTCGATTGGCCGTCGCCCTGGATGGTGATCAAATCGCTGCGGTTGGCGGCGACCAGTTTGCCGCCAACCACCAGCAGACGGTGTTCAATTCCCTGGATTGAGCGTTCAACCAGCACGCCGGAGCCTTCCTCGACGGCGATGGCGTAGGCCTTGCGTACATCGTCGGCGTTCATCAGGTCGATGAAGACGCCGCGGCCATGGTTGCCGTCGGTCGGCTTGACGACCACCGGGTAACCGATGTCATCGGCGGCGTCGCAGGCATCGTCAGCGCTGTCGACTTCACGCCCTTCTGGTACCGGCACGCCGACCGAAGAAATCAGTTCCTTGGTCAGGTCCTTGTCACGCGAGATGGTCTCGGCGATGGCGCTGGTCCGGTCGGTTTCGGCGGTCCAGATGCGGCGGGCGGCAGCGCCGTAGCCCAGTTGCACCAGGTTGCCGTCGTCGAGCAGGCGGATGTGCGGAATGCCGCGCGCTTCGGCGGCCTGGACGATGGCTGCCGTCGAGGGGCCGAGGTATTTGCGGTCAACCTTGCGGCGCAAGGTTTTTTGCGCGTCTTCCAGATCGAAGGGACGGTCCTCGATGGCGGCGAGCAGCAGTTCACGGCCGTAGTTAAGGGCCTGGCGGGTGACTTCTTCGTGGAAATTGCTGACCACCAGCTTGTACACGCCGCGCGTGGTTGTTTCGCGTGTGCGGCCAAAACCGTCCGGCAGGCCTGCCAGGGTCAACAGTTCAAGGACGATATGTTCGAGGATGTGCCCTGGCCAGGTCCCTTCCTGCAGTCGGCGGAGAAAGCCGCCGCGCTCGTCGTAGTTGCAGCGGTGTTCGATCAAGCCGGGAAGCCAGGCCGAGAGGCGATCGTACAGGCCGGGGATTTTGTTCGAGGGAAAGTCTTCCAGTTCGCCGATGTCGATCCATACTTCGAGGACCGGCGGATAGGTCCAGATGCTGGGGCCGCGCAGCGAAATCGTGTCGCGAAAAATAATGTCCTTGGGCGTCATTGTCTTGGCTGGTTGTTGTTGGCTGACAGGGGAAATCGATTTCCCCGATTATTAACGCTTTTTTACTGCCGTGGCGCGGTGGTCTAAAAAATCACATCAGGTGTTACAGAGCGTCAGCCGGCTTTTAAAGAAAGCGGTCGAGTAATTTGCGGCTGGCGCGATCAAGCTGGCTCAGGTCGCGGATCAGGTACTGGATGCCGTGAGCATCGGCAATGAGCAGCCGGTTGGGCGACAGGCGACGGATGTCTTCCTCGCCCTTCAGGGTGAGTTCAGCCTGGCCACGGTCTGTGGTCACCTGCCAGACGCTGGGACAGGCGAAGCTGGAAACACCGATTAAACGGCTGATCTCCGGGATGAATTCACGGCTGGCCAGGTCTTCAGCAAGCAATTCCCGGCTGGCTGCGGGCAGGTCGGCGATGCGGTCGACCCAGCCGACTTCGTGGCCTTCGTCATTGATCAGCGACAGTCCTTCATCCGGTGCGGCGATGGGAAAGGCGCGAACCGGCGTGACGCCGACATGGTGTTTGCCATTTTCGCTAATCAGGATCAGTCGACCGTAAGCGTCGCGTTTCAACTGGCAGGCGGCGAGGGACATGGCGTTCTCAAACAGTCAGGGTTTTGGGCTGGTTCGGGCCGGCTGGTTCGGCGGGCTCGGTGTCTACATTGCGCGCTTGCGCCATGTAGAGCTTGTAATAATGGCCTTCAGTGGCCATTAGTTGATCGTGATTGCCGACTTCGACAATGCGGCCGCGATCCATCACCACCAAGCGGTCAGCCTTGCGCAAGGTGCTCAGGCGGTGGGCGATGGCGATGGTGGTGCGACCCTTGACCAGGTTGTCGAGTGCCTTCTGGATTTCCTTCTCGGTTTCGGTGTCGACCGCAGAAGTCGCCTCGTCGAGGATCAGGATGCGCGGGTCAATCAACAGGGCACGCGCGATGGAAATTCGCTGGCGCTCGCCGCCGGACAGGCCCTGGCCGCGTTCGCCGACCAGCGAGTCGTAGCCGTGCGGCAGGCGCAGGATGAATTCGTGGGCATGGGCGGCACGGGCGGCGGCAATGATTTCCTGGCGGGTGGCGTTGGGCTTGCCGTAAGCGATGTTCTCGGCAATGGTGCCGAAAAAGAGAAAAGGTTCCTGCAAGACCAGGCCGATGTGGCGGCGGAATTCGGCGACCGGCACCGAGCGGACATCGACCCCGTCGATCAGGACCTGGCCCTCGGAGACGTCGTAGAAGCGGCAGATCAGGTTGACCAGCGTCGATTTGCCAGAGCCGCTGTGGCCGACCAGGCCGATCATTTCGCCGGGCTGGATCAGCAGATCGACGTCGCGGGTCACTGAGCGGGTGCCATAGCGGAAGCTGGCTTTTTTCAGTTCAAGCTGGCCGGTGACGTCGGACAGATGGACTGGTTGGGTCGGCTCGGGGACGCTGGAGACGTGGTCGAGGATGTCGAAAATACGCTTGGTGCTCGACGCGGCGCGCTGGGTGGCGGAAACGATGCGGCTCATCGAATCGAGGCGGGTGTAGAAACGGCCAATGTAGGCAAGGAAGGCAGTGAGCACGCCAACCGTCGATTCGCCTTCGGAAATTTGCCAGATGCCGAAAATCCACACCACCAGCAGGCCGATTTCGGTGAGCAAGGTAATGGTGGGGGTGAACAAAGACCAAGTCTTGTTCAGTTTGTCGTTCATCTGCAGGTTGTGCTCGTTGGCGGCGCGGAAGCGGTCGCCTTCGCGCTTTTCCTGGGCAAAGGCCTTGACGACGCGGATGCCGGGGATGGTGTCGGCCAGTACATTGGTCACTTCGGCCCAGACGCGGTCGATTTTTTCGAAACCGGTGCGTAGTTTTTCGCGGACGAAGTGAATCATCCAGCCAATGATCGGCAGCGGCAGGAGGGTGACCAAGGCTAGCCACGGGTTGATCGAAAACAGAATGACGGCGGTCATCGCGATCATCAATACATCGGTGGCGAAATTGAGCAGATCAAGCGACAGAAAAATGTTGATGCGGTCGGTTTCGTTGCCGATGCGGGCCATCAGGTCGCCGGTCCGCTTGCCGCCAAAATATTCCAGCGACAGGCCGAGCAAGTGATCGTAGGTTTGCGTGCGCAGGTCGCGGCCCATCCGTTCTGAGACTTTGGCCAGGATGTAGGTGCGTGCCCAGCCGAGAAACCAGGCGAGCAGCGCGGCGCCGAGCAGGCCGCCGAGATACATGCTGACCAGCGACCAGTCGATGGGCTGGCCATTCTGAAAGGGAATCAGCACTTCGTCCATCAGCGGCATGGTGAGGTAGGGCGGCACCAGGGTGGCCGCGGTCGACGCCAGGGTGAGGATAAAACCGGCCAGCAGTTGCCAGCGATAGGGGCGGGCAAAACGCCACAGGCGAAACAGTGTCCAGGTCGACGGTGCAACGCTGGTTTCACGATGACAGATCGGACAGTCGTCTTCGTCGGGCGGCAGCGGTGTGCGGCATTTTGGGCACAAATCGTCGGTCGACCGCGTCACTGTTTGGCCGCTGACCCGGCTGTCGCGCTGCAGGTCGAATTCGCTGATCAGGTGCAGGGCGTGGAGGTTGCGGCTCAGGGTATAGCGCCATAGTGCCAAGCGTCCCTGGGGGTCAATCAATGCCAGTTGGCCGACACCGGCATGATCATGGTGCTGGAGTTGCTGCCCGGCCGCCAGCGGCCAGCTTTGCGCGGCCCCCTCCGGCGATGACCAGGCGAGCAGACGCTGGTTGGTGAGCAGGAGCAGGCCGGGGGCGAAGTGCAGGCGGCCGTCGAGATCGGTTTCCAGCCAGGCCTCGATAGTCTCGTTGGCCCATAGTTGGGATGGGGTCAGGGCAGCCCAGCGGGTGGGGAGTGTCGGCGCACTGCCGGCGACTTGAGCGGTGGTGTGAGGCATGGGGGGCGAGTATAGCGCTTGGCGCAGGTGAGCAACTAACGCGCCCGACGCCGCCCGGTTGACCGGGGGGAGGCATTTCGTCGCTGCCTGCCTTAGAATTCCGCCCTTCTTCCTTTGTTGGGGCCATCGTGTCCACCCTGGTTGTTTTCAACAAGCCCTACGGGGTGCTCAGTCAATTCACCCCGGAAGGGCGCTGGCTGGCGCTCGATACGCATCTGCCGATTAAGGGGGTGTATGTGGCAGGGCGCCTGGATGCGGATAGCGAAGGCCTGTTGTTGCTGACGGATGATGGCAAGTTGCAGGCGCGTATCGCTGATCCACGCCATAAGCTGGCGAAAACTTACTGGGCGCAGGTCGAGGGGGTGCCGGATGAAGCGGCGCTTGACCGTTTGCGGGCTGGGGTTCAGTTGGCGGATTTTTGTACGCAGCCAGCGCAGGTGCGTTGTATCGATGAGCCGCCCGGGTTGTGGCCGCGCAATCCACCGATCCGGTTTCGACAAAATATTCCGACCTGCTGGCTGGAATTGCAGATTCGCGAGGGGAAGAATCGTCAGGTACGCCGGATGACGGCGGCGGTAGGGCATCCGACGCTGCGCCTGGTGCGGGCGGCGGTGGGCGGGCTGACGCTGGCCAAGCTGGCGCCCGGCCAGTGGCAGCGCTTTAATGCTGCCTTTGAGCAATTACTGGAGAAAATCAATGCGTAAAAGGCTGCTTGCGAGCTATTTTTTGCTGGGGCTGAGTGCCGCCGCCTGGGCACAGGTCAGCATGCCGGTTATCGAGTTAAGCGCCGGTTTTCACCGCATTGAGGCCGAAGTCGCGGCTGACGACGCGCAACGCCAGCGTGGCCTGATGAATCGTCGCAGCATGGCGGCGCAGCAGGGCATGCTGTTTGTTTTTCCGCAGCGCAACACCCATTGCATGTGGATGCGCAATACCCCGTTGCCCTTGTCGGTTGCTTTTATTGATGACGCAGGAACGATCCTCAATATCGAGGAGATGCAGCCGCAGACCGAGGACAACCATTGCGCTCGAGCGCCGGCTCGCTACGCCCTGGAAATGAATCGCGGCTGGTTTGCCCAGCGTGGTATCAAGCCAGGCAGCCAATTACGTGGCCTTGAACGGGCGGCGGCGCCACGTTGATGCGGGTCGCCCTCTGGCGTAGTGATTTTGTTGGCGTGCCACCCGCCTTGGTTTGGCGCGACTGGCTGCTTGAACCGGCCTCGCTGACCCGGCGTTGCCAGCGTTATTGCACCGAGTTTCGTGTCCGGGTATTAACGCAGGGGCGGCAGGCTGGGCATTGTGACGAGAGCCGGCCCGGCCGCCAGCGGGTGCGCGAGGTGCTGCTGGAGTGTGATGGGCAGGCCGTTATTTTTGCCCACAGCGTGTTGTCGACCGCGCGCGGCGGACCGCTGGGGCGCTGGTTTGCTCGCCTTGGCCAGCGTTCGCTGGGGTCCTTGCTGTTTTCTCATCCCGGCTTTCAACGCGGTGCCATTGAACTGACCCGCCTGGATTCTCGACAGGCCTTGCATGGCCGGGTGGAGCGCGCCCTGGGTCAGTCGTTACCGACCCTGTGGGCGAGGCGTTCGCGGCACGCCTATGGTCAGGACAGTGTGCTGGTGACGGAAGTCTTCCTGCCGACCATCCAGCAGTTGTCAGACAGCCGCGCCGCACGCTGATTATTTGTCTTTGGGTTCTTCTGGCCGCTGGTCCGGGCGCAGGCTGATCCGGCGCTGGAAGAAGGCAGGCAGATTCATTGGATGGGCTTGCCGGCTAAGGGCAAAGCTGAGGAAAAACTTACACCAGATCGTCGAGCCTGCCATGGCCATCCAGCTGTCGTATTCCAGTTCGCCGGTCAATACGCCGACGATGACGGCCAGCGTGACGCTACCTGCCACCAAATTGATGACGGCCTCGTAAGGCGCCCATTTTTCCGGATTGGGCGGCGCTTCGCCATGTTTGATGGCGACTTCCGAGAAGTCCTTCTTGATGGCAATCCGCCAGGCCCGACGCAGCCAGAAAAAGGTAATCGGAAACAGGGCCAGGAAAAGAATCCAGGTCATCGCGATGGAGACATTGAAAATCATGGTTTACCTCGGTACGTCCCGGAGCGCTTGTGCTTGCTCCAAATAAAAACCCCGCTGACATCGCCAACGGGGTTTCGGATGCCATCTGCCCCGGAGGGCAGATAGGAAGCTTACTACAGCTTAGTGCGCACCATCGACAGCCTTGGCACCACGCGGGATGCGGACGGCTTCGACCATGGCCTGGATGTGCTCCGGCGGTTCCTTGGTCATCTTGTCGACAATGAAGGCAACACCGAAGTTCACCAGGGCACCAATGGCACCGAAGGCGTTCGGCTGGATGCCGAAGAAGCTGTTCTTGCCACCGATCAGGTCGTAGAACTCAGTGCCCTTGATGAAGAAGACACCGGTGTGGGCAAAGACGTAGAACAGGGTGACGAACAGACCTGCGATCATGCCAGCGATAGCGCCTTCCTTGTTCATCTTCTTGGAGAAGATACCCATCATGATGGCGGGGAACAGGGAGGAGGCAGCAATACCGAAGGCGATGGCCACGGTACCTGCAGCGAAGCCCGGGGGATTCAGACCGAGGTAGCCGGCAATCACAATAGCCACAGCCATGGAGATCTTGCCCACCATCAACTCATTCTGCTCGCTGATGTCCGGCTTGAAGATACCCTTGACCAGGTCATGCGACACGGCGGCGGAGATAGCCATCAGCAGACCAGCAGCAGTCGACAGCGCGGCAGCCAGACCACCCGCAGCAACCAGGGCGATCACCCAGTTCGGCAGCAGGGCGATTTCCGGATTGGCCAACACGATGATGTCAGCGTTGACGTCCAGTTCGTTACCCTTCCAGCCGGCAGCCTCGATCTTGGCCTTGACGGCTTCGTTCTTGGTCTTGTCGTTGTAGTACTGGATGCGGCCGTCACCGTTTTTGTCGGTGAACTTCAGCAGACCCGTCTTTTCCCAGCGCTTCATCCAGTCCGGACGCTCTTCGATCTTGATTTGAGCTTCAGGTTGGAACGGGTCGGTATTTTGCATGACCATGCCCGGGTTGACCGTGCGGATCAGGTTCATCTTGGCCATGGCCGCGACAGCCGGAGCGGTCGTGTACAGCAGCGCGATGAAAACCAGAGCCCAGCCAGCAGATGCACGGGCGTCAGACACCTTGGCCACCGTAAAGAACCGCATGATGACGTGCGGCAGACCGGCGGTACCGATCATCAGGGACATGGTGTAGACGAACATGTTCAGCTTGTCGCCCGGCAGTTGGGTGGTGTACTGACCGAAGCCAAGGTCGGTGACGACCTGGTCAAGCTTCATCAGCAGGGACACATCCGTACCGACCATGTTGGAACCCAGGCCCAGCTGCGGGATCGGGTTGCCAGTCAGTTGCAGGGAGATGAACACGGCCGGCACGGTGTAGGCCAGGATCAGCACGATGTACTGAGCGACCTGCGTGTAGGTAATGCCCTTCATGCCACCAAACACGGCGTAGGCGAACACGATGCCCATACCCATGTAGATACCGGTTTCGTTCGACACGCCCAGGAAGCGGGAGAACGCCACACCGACGCCGGTCATCTGACCGATGATGTAGGTGATGGAGGCCGTCAGCAGACAGATCACGGCGATGGTGCTGGCCGTTTGCGAGTAGAAACGGTCACCGATGAACTGGGGCACCGTGAACTTGCCGAATTTGCGGAGGTACGGTGCCAGCAGCATGGCCAGCAGAACGTAGCCGCCGGTCCAGCCCATCAGGAACAGACCGCCGCCGTAACCCATGTTGGAGATCAGACCCGCCATGGAGATGAAGGACGCTGCGGACATCCAGTCGGCGCCCGTAGCCATACCGTTGGTGATCGGGTGAACCGAGCCGCCGGCTGCATAGAATTCGGACGTGCTACCAGCGCGCGCCCAGATTGCAATCCCGATGTACAGCGCAAAAGATGCGCCGACCACCAGGTAAGTCATAGTTTGAAGATCCATGTCGGCTCCTTATTCTTCGTGGACGTCGAACTTGCGGTCCAGATCGCCCATGGCCTTGGCGTAATAGAAAATCAACGCCAGGAACAGGTAAATGGAACCTTGATGGGCGAACCAGAAGCCCAGTGGGTAACCCCCGAGTTTGATGCCATTAAGCGCATCGGCAAACATAATGCCGGCACCGAAGGAACCGATGAACCAGATCGCGAGGATCTTGCCCAGAAGTCCCAACGTGGCTGACCAGTAGGCACTGCCATTGTCATCCATTATTTTCTCCTCCAGAAATATTAAAGGGACGGGCTGTGCGCACACAGCACGGCCACGGCTGGAGTTTGGGTGGGCAAGCTTACAGATAACTGACAGAAAACTGACGGTTTCTTGACGGATCGTGAAGTTGATTAAAAATCGGTAAATTTTTCGACTTTGATAAAAATAAGGACGAAAAAAACCGGGCGAGGTAAAACCCGGCCCGGCGGTAATTCCTTGAGTGCTTGGATCAGGCGGCGAAGTTGGCTTCGACGAAGGCCCAGTTGACCAGCGAGGCCAGGAAGGTCTCGACGAACTTCGGACGCAGGTTGCGGTAGTCGATGTAGTAGGCGTGTTCCCAGACGTCAACGCAGAGCAGGGCGGTGTCGCCGGTGGTCAGCGGGGTGCCGGCGGCGCCCATGTTGACGATCTCGAGCGAACCGTCGGCCTTCTTGACCAGCCAGGTCCAGCCGGAACCGAAGTTGCCGACAGCGGAGGTCTGGAAGGCGGCCTTGAAGGCATCCAGCGAACCCCACTTGGCGTCGATGGCGGCTGCCAGGGCGCCGCTCGGGGCGCCGCCGCCGTTCGGGGTCATACAGTTCCAGAAGAAGCTGTGGTTCCAGACCTGGGCGGCGTTGTTGTAGATGCCGCCGGCCGGGGCCTTCTTGACGATGGCTTCGAGGTCGAGCGCTTCGTATTCCGTACCCTTGATCAGGTTATTCAGGTTAACCACGTAGGCGTTGTGGTGCTTGCTGTAGTGGTAATCGAAGGTCTCGGCCGACATGTGCGGGACGAGCGCATCCTTGGCATACGGCAGCGCGGGCAGTTGATGTTCCATGTTTTATTTCTCCGTTGGGTTGATGAGGGGTAAAGCGAAAATTCTAATCAGCTTGCGAGGCGGCGACAACGTCGGTGACTTGTGCCGCCAGACGTCCCCGGGCCAGGCGGATATCCACCCGCTGGCCACGGTCGACCGTGTTCGCATCATAAATCGCCTGGCCGTCCGGGCCAATGACCAGCGCGTAGCCACGATCGAGGACAGCCATTGGGTCAAGTTGTTTCAGACTGGCCGTCAGGCCGTTAAGTTTCATTTGATGTCTGGCGAGTTGCCAGTGGGTGGCATGGTGCAGGCGTTGTTGGGCGTCGTCGAGTGGCCGCTGTTGTGCTGCCGGACGCGGTCGGGCATGGTGCAGCCGGCGGGCCAGGGCCTCGTTTCTGAGTTGCTGGCGCTCCTGGCGGCGAGCCCAGGCGCGTTGCAGGCGCTGACCGAGGGCGTGCAGGGCGGCGCCTTGTTGCTGCAGGCGCTCGGCTGGGTGCAGCAGGCGTTGTGCCAGGCGGTCGAGTGCCTGTTGCGCCACGCTGGTTTGACGTTCAGTTTGGCGGCTCAATTGGCGAGCGAGTTCGCCCAGGCGGGCGCGGAGTTGTGTGTGGTCCGGGCAGGCCAGTTCGGCAGCAGCAGTGGGCGTCGGGGCGCGCAGATCGGCGGCGAAATCGGCGATGGTGAAATCGGTTTCGTGGCCGATGCCGGTGATGACGGGGAGACGGCAGGCCCGGATGGCGCGGGCGACGACCGCTTCGTTGAAGGCCCAGAGGTCTTCGATGCTGCCGCCGCCGCGACATAGGATGAGTAATTCGCAGTCGCTGTCGCTGGCTTGCTGCAAGGCGTCGGCGATGCGCTGCCCGGCATCCTCGCCCTGCACCGGACAGGGAAAGATGCTGAGGCGCAGGGCCGGGGCACGGCGCTGCAGGGTGCTTAGCACGTCGCGCAGGGCGGCGGCCTGCAGGCTGGTGACGATGCCGAGATGGCGTGGCAGGGGGGGCAGCGGTCGTTTGCGGTCGACGGCAAATAAACCCTCGTTTTCAAGTTGTGTCTTGAGGCGCAGGAAGCGCTCGAATAAATCACCCTGGCCGGCGCGGCGGATCGCTTCGACATTGAGCTGGAATTCGCCGCGTGGTTCGTAAAAACCGACCAGGCTGCGGGCGTCGATTTGCTGGCCGTTGGCCAGCCGCCAGCCGAGAGTTTGTGCCCGGCTGCGCCACATGACGCAGCGCACCTGAGCGCCAGCATCTTTCAATGAGAAATAGACGTGGCCGGAGGCGGCGTAGGTCAAATTGGAAATTTCACCGGTAATCCATTGCAGCGGAAAGCTATTTTCCAGGCAGTCGCGGACCTGGCGATTGAGGGCGCTGACGGTTAGCGGGGCGGAATTATCGACAGGGCGAAGGGGCGTGGACATCGCCGGATTCTAACGGTCTGCGCTTAATTACGATAGTCGCTTGACAGCGATTAAAATAATTAAGCTATTGATTTTTAATGGTTTATAAAATATGCCTCGTTTTTTGGCAGGGCAAGTGAAAGCCTTGTTTCTTGCGGGTTTGCGGCACTTGGTGACAGGTCTTCCACAGACTTATCCACAGTTTTTGGGGATAAGGGCCTCCGACCGCGACAATTCGCCACACTTGCCCTGCGGCAGGGGGGCGGGCAGAATTGCGGGCTGAGTTTTCACCAAGGACAAGGTCACGTGTTTGAAATTGTAAAAGCGGCCGGTTGGCCCATCTGGCCCCTCCTGCTGGCGTCGGTCATTTCGGTGGCGCTGATTATTGAGCGTCTGGTGGCCCTGCGTCGGGTCAAGGTGGTGCCGCCGGGGTTGTTGCAACGCGCGGTCGGTGAATTCAAGCGTGGGGGTGACAACAGCCGCTTGCTCGACGATCTGGAGCGCCATTCGCCGCTCGGCCGCGTCCTGGCGGCGGGCTTGCGTAATGTCGGTCTGTCGCGCGAGGTGATGAAGGAGTCGATCGAGGAAGCCGGTTCGGCGGTGGCGCATGAGCTCAATCGCTATTTGACGACGCTGGGTACCATCGCTTCAATCAGCCCGTTGATGGGCTTGTTCGGGACGGTGGTCGGCATGATCGAGATTTTCGGCTCGCAAACGCCGGGCACCGGCAATCCGCAGCAACTGGCGCACGGTATTTCGATTGCCCTTTACAACACCGGTTTCGGTATTTTCATTGCCATCCCGAGCATGATTTTCTGGCGCCATTTCCGTGCCCTGGTCGATAGTTTCGTGGTCGACATGGAGCAGCAGGCGGTGCGTTTGGTCGAGATCATGCACGGCGAGCGGAAATAAACGATGAATTTCCAGCGCGGACGTAGCCGGGAAGAGCCGGAAATCAACCTGATTCCGATGATTGACGTGCTGCTCGTCATCATCATTTTCCTGATGCTGACCACGTCCTATTCCCGCTTTTCCGGCCTGGAAATCAACCTGCCGACGGCGGATGTCAGCAAGCCGGCCGAGGCGCCGAATGAAATCGATGTGGCGGTGACCGCCAGCGGTCAGATTTTGGTCAATAAATCGCCGTTGACCGTGAGTGATGTCGGGGGCATTGCCGAAGGTCTGCACCGGGCCGCCGGCGGGCGGGCTGACCCAGTGATCATCATCAACGCCGATGCCAAGGCCACCCACCAGCGCGTGGTGGATGTCATGCAGGCAGCGCAATCGGCGGGCTATCCGCATATTTCCTTCGCGACCCAGTCGGCTAACTGATGTTGGGCCGCTGGCTGCAGCAGCAGTGGTTTCAACGCCGGCTGACGCCGGCGTTGTGGCTTCTGATGCCACTGTTTGGGCCACTGTGCCTACTCTATCTCCTGCTGTCCCGTCGTCGTCGCCAACGCTGCCATGCGCAGCGCCTGCCGGTGCCGGTCATCGTCGTTGGCAACCTGACCGTCGGTGGTGCTGGCAAAACCCCGCTCACCTTGTGGCTGGCCGGCCAGTTGCAGACCCGCGGCTGGCAACCCGGGATTGTCAGTCGTGGTCATGGCGGGCAGACCGCGCAGCCACGGCCGGTGCTGGCTGCGTCCACGCCGGCTGAAGTTGGCGACGAACCGTTGCTGCTGGCCCGGCGCAGCGGTCGGCCGGTGTGGGTCGGGCAACAGCGGGCAGCGGCGGCAGCGGCTTTGCTGGCCAGGCATCCCGAAGTTGATCTCCTGCTCTGCGACGACGGTTTGCAGCACCATGCCCTGGCCCGTGATGTCGAATTGGTCGTGATTGACCGGCGTGGTCTGGGCAATGGCTGGTGCTTGCCGCTGGGGCCGTTGCGCGAGACGCCGGCACGTTTGCCCACGGTCGACGCCCTGATTGGCCATGATTTTGATGCGCGGGGCTTGGACAGCGGGGTTCCCGACTTTGCCATGCGGCTGCAGGCCACGGATTTTTATCGGCTCGATGCACCGGCGCAACGCTGCACGGCCGCCGATTTGCTCGACCGGCGGCTCTATGCCCTGGCGGGGATCGGCGATCCCGAGCGTTTTTTCAACACCCTGCGTGGGCTGGGGCTATCCTTCACCGCCCGGCCGTTTGCCGATCATCAGGCCTATGTCGCGGCTGATCTGGCCTTTGCCGCCGATGGTGTGCTGCTGATGACCGAGAAGGATGCAGTAAAATGTGCGGGTTTGACGACCGGTGAAGCCTGGGTGCTGCCGGTTGAGGCCGACGTCTCGCCGGCCCTGATCGATTTGATTCTGGAGAAACTCCGTGGATGCCAAGCTGCTTGAAATTCTCGTCTGCCCGATCTGCAAGGGCCCGCTCGACCACCGCAAGGCCGACCAGGAACTGGTCTGCAAGCCGTGCAAGCTGGCTTTCCCCATTCGGGACGACATTCCCGTGATGCTCGAGGACGAGGCTCGTGTGCTGAAGGACGATGCGGCGTGATCACGCCGGCGTTCAAGATCGTCATCCCGGCGCGCTACGCGTCGACCCGCCTGCCGGCCAAACCTTTGCTTGATCTGGGCGGCAAGCCCATGGTGGTGCGGGTGGCTGAGCGGGCCCGCCTGGCTGGCGCCGAAGAAATCTGGGTGGCGACCGATCATGCTGACGTACGGGCGGCGGTTGAGGCGCACGAATTTGCCGCGGTGATGACGCGCACCGACCACGCCACGGGGACCGACCGTCTGGCCGAGGTGGTCGAACAGCGCGGCTGGAGCAACGACACCATCATCGTCAATGTGCAGGGTGACGAGCCGCTGATTGATCCGGAGATCATTGTCCAGACGGCGCGGCAGTTGGCGGTCAGCGGTGCCGATATCGCCACGGTGGCCCACCCGATTGCCGACCCGGCTGATTTTTTCAATCCCAATGTAGTCAAGGTGGTGTGCCGGGCGGATGGCGATGCCGCCTATTTTTCGCGGGCGCCGATTCCCTATGCCCGCGATCACTTTGCCCGCGAAGGTGGCGGTGCCAGTTTGCCGGAGAACTTTCCAGCCTGTCGCCATGTCGGTTTGTACGCCTACCGGGCCAGCTTTTTGAAAGCCTATAGCGGGTTGACCGTGGCACCCACCGAGCAGTTCGAATCGCTTGAGCAGTTGCGAGCCCTGTGGCATGGCTATCGGATCAGCGTGGCGCTGGTTGATCATGCCCCGGCAGCGGGGGTGGATACGCCCGAGGATGCTGAGCGGATGCGCAAATTGTTTGACCGGGTCTAAAATAGCAGGTACTTTTCGGCGCTTCGAGAACGGCGCCTAAGATCAGTCGACAACAAGAATTTTTATACGTAACCAGAGGGACACTCCATGAAATTGATTCTTTTGGGCGCACCGGGCGCCGGTAAAGGCACCCAGGCCACCTTTATTTCCAAACAGTTTGGCATTCCGCAAATTTCCACTGGCGACATGCTGCGGGCCCAGGTCAAGGCCGGAACGCCGCTGGGCCTCGAAGCCAAGAAACACATGGACGCGGGCGGCCTGGTGCCGGACGCCGTCATCATCGGCATGGTCCAGGACCGTCTGAAGGAAGCCGATTGCCAGAATGGCTACCTGTTTGACGGCTTCCCGCGCACCATCCCGCAGGCGCAAGCCATGAAAGATGCCGGCGTGCCACTTGAGTTCGTACTCGAAATCGACGTCCCGGATAGCGATATCGTCGAACGCATGGCTGGCCGCCGCGCCCACCTGCCGTCCGGTCGTACCTACCACGTCAAGTTCAACCCGCCGAAGGTCGAAGGCAAGGATGACGTGACCGGTGAAGATCTGGTCCAGCGTGACGACGACAAGGAAGAAACCGTCAAGAAGCGCCTTGAGATCTATCATTCGCAGACCAAGCCGCTGGTTGATTTCTACAGCACCTGGGCTGCCCAGGGTGATGCCGCTGCGCCGAAAGTTCGCAAGATTGCCGGTGTTGGCAGTGTCGATAGCATTACCGCTTCGGTTTTCGACGCTCTGAAGTAAATTCATGACCGGCCGTAACGCCCTCTACGTGCAGTCGGGAGGCGTCACTGCCGTGATCAACGCGACGGCGTGCGGCCTGATCCAGGAAGCACGCCGTTGTCACGAGCAAATCGGCACGGTTTATGCCGGTCGTGACGGCTTGCTCGGCGTACTGAGCGAAGACCTGATTGATACCAGCCAGGAAACAGACGAAGATATCGCCCGTTTGCGCTACGCGCCGGGTGGGGCGTTTGGCGCCAGCCGCTACGGGTTGGGAGCGCTGGCGACGCATCGGGTGCAGTACGAGCGCCTGATCGATGTCCTGCAGGCACACGACATCGGCTATTTCTTCATGAATGGCGGCGATGGCTCCATGGGCGCCCTGCAGCAACTATCCAGCGTCCTGGCCGAACTCGGCTATCCCTTGGTGTGCCTTGGCATTCCAAAAACCGTCGATAACGATCTGGCGCAGACCGATACCTGCCCGGGTTTCGGCTCGGTAGCCAAGTACGTCGCGACCTCGATGCGTGAGGCCAGCCTCGATGTCGCCTCAATGGCCCGGACGTCGACGCGAGTCTTCATCCTCGAAGCCATGGGGCGTCATGCTGGCTGGATTGCCGCAGCCTGTGGTTTGGCGGCCGAACGCGAGGGCGAGCCGCCGCACATCCTGCTTTTTCCGGAGGTCCCTTTTGACCACGAGCGCCTGCTGACCCGGGTTGAAGCCTGTGTTCGTCGTCACGGCTATTGCGCCATCGCAGTGGCCGAGGGCTTGTGCGATCAGCAGGGCTGCGCCTTGCCCAGTGGCGGGGGACTGGCACCGGATCAGCCCAATCCCCCGGGAAGCGTCGGTCGTTTTGTGGGCGAGTTGATCAAATCGCGTCTGGGCTACAAATATCACCTGGCGCTGGCCGATTACCTGCAGCGCTCGGCGCGTCACCTGGCTTCAGGCACTGATGTGGCGCAGGCGCATGCCCTGGGGGTGGCTGCTGTGCAATGGGCCTTGGCAGGGCAGCGCGACGTCATGCTCTGCCTCAATCGCCTGGCTGATCAGCCTTACCGCTGGGACATTGGCGCCGTTGCGCTGGACAAGGTGGCCAATGTCGCGCATCGCATGCCGGCCGCATTCATTGCCGACGATGGTTTTCACATTACAGAGGCCTGCCGCCGATATCTGCTGCCGCTGATCGAGGGCGAAGACCCGCCACCGTATCGCAATGGCTTGCCGGATTACGTCCATTTGCGCTTGCAGTTGGTGGCCAAGCGCCTGCGCTTTTACGCCTTGTAAGAATGCGCGTCAGGGCAATTCGCTCTGCAGGGTATCGAGATCGAGTAACTGAATGCGCCGGCTATCGACCCGGATCAAGCCATCGTTCGCCAGTTCGTTGAGAATGCGTGAGAAATGTTCTTGGGTCAGATTGAGCCGGGAGGCGACCAGGCCCTTGGTGGTGGCCAGCGTAATGTCGGGCGGTTCAGTGGCGCTTGGGTGGGCTGCCAGTTCGCGCAGAAAGTAGCTGATGATGCGCTGGCGACCCGATTGCAGTGTGTACGCCTCCAGATCATTCATGCGCTGGTGCAGACGGATGGCCAGGCCGGCGAGTAGTTTGCGGGCCAGGCGCGGCTGGTGGTCGAGGGCTGTGAACAAGGCCGCCTTGCCGACGTGTAGCAGTTGCGAATCGGCCAGTGCTTGGGCGGTGACGATGTACGGGGTTTCGAGAAACATGATCGCTTCGCCAAAGGTCTGGCCAGCCGAGATGATTTCGACCACTTTTTCGTTGCCTTGGCTGGAAATGAATGCCAGCTTGATCTGGCCGCTCAGTAGCAGATGAAATCCCTGGCAGTCGTCTCCCTTGTGAAAGAGGAAGTCGCCCTTGGCCAGCGACTGGCGGCGAGTACTGAGGCCGATGGCGGTGATTTCATCGCGGTCGACGCTGTGGAAAAGGGGAATTTGCGCCAGCAGGGTGAGATCGTCGGTAGTCGGAGCGGTCATGGGGTGGCATCAGGGAAAAGGGAGAGCGATGGTGGCATCACGCGGCCGACAATGCAATCTGCCGGGTGGCGGCGGTATACTCGCCCGTCCTTCGTTTGAAAGTTTTTCATGGCAAATGCCAACGATACCGCCAGCATGGCGCTGTTTTGTGACTTCGAGAACATCGCCCTCGGCGTGCGCGATGCCCAATACGACAAATTCGATATCCGTCCGGTGCTTGAGCGTCTGCTCGCCAAGGGCAGCATCGTCGTCAAAAAGGCTTATTGCGACTGGGATCGCTACAAGGCTTTCAAGGCGCCGATGCATGAAGCCAATTTCGAGCTGATCGAAATCCCGCATGTCCGCCAATCCGGCAAGAACTCAGCCGACATTCGCATGGTGGTCGATGCTCTCGACCTGTGCTACACCAAGTCGCATGTTGATACCTTTGTCATCATTTCTGGCGACTCCGATTTTTCGCCGCTGGTGTCAAAGCTGCGCGAAAACGCTAAAAAAGTGATTGGCGTCGGCGTCAAGCAATCCTGCTCCGACCTGCTGGTGACCAATTGCGACGAATTCATCTATTACGACGATCTGGTTCGTGAGCGGGAGGCCGGCCGTGGCGCGCAGCGCCGCGAGCGTGAGAAGCGTTCGCCGGAAGAGGAAGCCCGTCGTCGCGAAAAGCAGGAGGCGCGGCAGAGCAAGGCGGTCGATCTGGTGTCGGCGACATTGGCCGATCTCATTGCTGACCGTGGTGAAGCTGAGCGGGTCTGGGCTTCGGTGCTCAAGGAAGTGGTCAAGCGGCGCAACCCGGGTTTCAGCGAGGGCTATTTCGGTTTCCGCACCTTTGGCAATCTGCTGGAAGAGGCGGCGGCACGTGGCTTGCTGGTCGTCGGGCGTGACGACAAATCCGGGACCTATGTCACCCGGCCGCTGGCCCGGCTGCCGGAGGCTGGCGAAGGCGAGGCCGCGCCGTTGCCGGTTGCGCTCGGCACCGAGCGTGCCGACCCGGTCGGGGGCAGTGCTGCGCCGCCCGAGACCCTGTCACCGACGCTGGGCACTGACGACAAGCCAGGGCGCCGGCGGGGCGGTCGGCGCGGTCGGAAGGAATTGAAAGAGACGGTGCTGGTCGAGGCTGCTCAGACGCCGGCTGAGGCCCGTGGCGAGTTGGTCGATCTGCCAGTGCCGGTGGAGGGCAAGGATGAGACGGGCGAACCACCGCTTGCCTCCGCCGCGTTGGCGTCTGACGCGTCGGCCACGCCCCTGGCTGCGGATGAGGTAACGGTCGACACCCCGGGGGCTGAAAAACCGCGCCGTGGGGCGCGTCGACCGCGCGCGGCTAGCGCGGCGGCGGTCAGTGGCGAGAAAGCGGCACCGAGCAAGGGGCGCAAGAAGGCCGCCAAGGCCACGGCGGCAACGGCGGTGGTTGCCCCTGAATCGGCCCCTGACGATGTGTCTGTCCCACCTGCAGTCGACGCCTCGGCGGTTGAAAAACCGCGCCGTGGCACCCGTCGACCGCGTAAGCCGAAAACCACCGAGACCGCCGGCGAATAGACCGGCGGGGGGCGCCTAGATGACCTTGAGCAACTGGGCGCGCAATTCCTCGGCCCGCCGTCGGCCCTCACGGGTCTGAACGACAGCGTGAAACCACGGGTCGAACTGCCAGCGCAGTTCCTCATGAGTCTTGGCAGCGAAGGCGGCTTCGACAATGTGCAGATGGGCAAAGGGGCCGCAGAAGGTCTTGAGCGAGTTCTGAATGAAGTTCCGCGCCATCTCCATCTCCTTGGCGTTGGGCGGATTGGGGGCAGGCCGAAAGGCCGTGATAGCGGGCAACGGCTCCTCCGGGGCCGGCTGCGTGCTGCCGCTGGCATCCTTGATGCCATGCACCTCGATAAAACCTTCCTCCTCCAGCACGCCCAGGGTGTGCTGCAGATCGTCTGATTGCAGCATCTCACGGAGTTCGTCAACGGTCCGTTTGCTGTCGATCATGATCAGCACGCGGCGCTGACGCGGGGTCAGTCCGCCTGATTTGTGGGTGATTTCCTCTTGCCCGCGTACGGTTTTGGCGAATACAACGCCCATGTCTTGTCTCCATCGTTTTTGGAATTTTGACGGGCATTGTACCCAAAAACAAAAAACCCGCCGGCGGCGGGTTTTTGCTGTCTGTGCGGTCGACCGCGATCAGGCGGCGGCTTGAACCGGAATCTTGTGACCACGCCGCACAATGCGGTTTTGCGAATCAACGTAGATCAGTTCCGGCTCGTACTTGGCCAGTTCCACTTCGTTATAGACGGCAAAGGTGGCGATGATCAGGATGTCGCCGGGTGCGGCGCGGCGGGCCGCCGAGCCATTGACCGAAATAACGCCTGAGCCACGTTCGGCACGGATGGCGTAGGTGGTGAAACGCTCGCCGTTGTTGACGTTCCAGATGTCGATCTGTTCGTATTCCTTGATGTTGGCTGCCTCAAGCAGATCATCATCAATGGCGCATGAACCTTCGTAGTGCAGGTCGGCGTGGGTTGTGGTCACGCGATGCAGCTTGGATTTCAACATGGTTCTCTGCATGGTTTCACTCATCCAGATAGTTTTGGGAAGCGCATTTTAACGGCAATAGCCCCTCTGTCAACGATTCTTTTCGGAATGGAAAAGCCACTTAAACCTCAATGTTATCAATGAGGCGTGTCTTACCTAGCCGGCTGGCGGCCAGGATCACCCGTGGGACAAGGGCCGAGGCCGGCGGGTTCAAATCCGACTGCTGGCGGATGGCGATGTAGTCGGTTTGCCAGCCGTGCGCGGTCAACTCGGCGCAGGCGGCATTTTCCAGTGCGGCATCATCCGTGTGGCCGGCTAACAGGGCGCTGCGAATGTGGGTGAGCAGTCGATACAGGCGCGGTGCCTCGGCGCGCTCCGTGTCGCTCAGGTAGCCATTGCGTGACGACAGGGCCAGGCCATCATCGGCACGCACCGTGTCGCCGCCGATGATATCGATTGGCAAGGCCATCTGGCGGGCCATATTGCGGATGACCATCAACTGCTGATAATCCTTCTTGCCAAACAGGGCGGCCGCTGGCTGTACGCAGTTGAACAACTTGCTGACTACGGTGGCAACGCCGCGGAAGTGGCCCGGACGAAATTCGCCGTCAAGGATGTTCTGGATGGCCGGGGGCTCGACAAAATAGGCCTGTGCTTCCGGGTAGAGATCCGTTTCGGTGGGCGCAAACAGGACGTCGACGCCAGCAGCATCGAGTTTTTCGCAGTCGGCCTGGAAGGTGCGGGGATATTTGTCGAAATCCTCGTTCGGACCGAATTGCAGGCGATTGACAAAAATCGATGCCACCACGGTGTCACCGTGGGCGCGGGCTTGCGTCATCAGGCTGATGTGGCCGGCGTGCAGGTTGCCCATGGTCGGGACGAAAACGATGCGACCGCGGTTTTTCAGGGCGGCGCGCAGGTCGGCGATGGCGGCGTGGATTTGCATGAGCTTGGGGAGGGGTGGGTGAACGGCGGTTTGCCGCCGTCCGGGTGGGGAATAATCAGGCCGAGTACGTATGTTCCGGGCCGGGATAGCTGCCATCCCTGGTTGCGGCGACGGCGCGGCAGGCGGCTTCGTGAATGGAGGTGGCGCCGGCCATGAAATTCTTGACGAACTTGGCCTTCTTGCCCGGGGGAATGTCGAAGGCATCGTGCAGCACCATGACTTGTCCGGAAGTCTCCTTGCCGGCCCCGATGCCGATGGTGATGATGGACAGCGCCTGCGTCACGTCGCCGGCCAGTGCGGCCGGTATGGCTTCAAGCACGATCATCGTGGCGCCGGCCTGCTGCAGGGCCAGTGCGTCGGCCTTGAGCTTGTGCGCTGCCGCTTCGCTCTTGCCCTGCACCTTGTAGCCACCCAGGACGTGCACCGACTGTGGCGTCAGGCCGACATGGCCGCATACGGGAATGCCGCGCTGGACCAGGAACTCGACGGTGGCCGCCATCTCGGCACCGCCTTCGAGCTTGACCATCTGGGCACCGGCGGCCATCAGCGTGACGGCGTTGCGGAAAGCCTGGGCCGGCGATTCCTGATAGCTGCCAAAGGGCATGTCGGCAATGATGAAGGGGCGGTCCGAGCCGCGTTTGACCGCTGCCGTGTGATAGGCGATGTCGGCAACAGTCACCGGCAGGGTGGTGTCGTGGCCTTGAATGACATTGCCCAGCGAATCGCCGATCAACAGGCAGTCGACCCCGGCGCCATCGAGCAGGCGGGCGAAGCTGGCGTCGTAACAGGTGAACATGACGACCTTCTCGGCGGCAGCGTATAGCTTGGCAAGGTCGGCCTGGGTCAGGCGGCGGGTGGTGACTTGTGCAGACATTTACGTCCTGAATACAAAATAAACGGCGCCTAGGATACACAGGGCAGCCCACAGGTAGTCAAGTTTCAGCGGCTGCTGCATGTAGAAAACGGCGAAAGGGACGAATACGGTCAACGTAATTATTTCCTGCAAAATCTTGAGTTGACCGAGAGACAGTTCGCTATGGCCGATGCGATTGGCTGGGACCTGGAGCAGGTATTCGAACAGGGCAATACCCCAGGAAATCAGCGCCGCAATCCACCACGGCCGGTCGCTCAGGTTCTTCAGGTGCGCGTACCAGGCGAAGGTCATGAAGATATTCGACAGGGCCAGCAGGGCGGCGGTTTGCCACAGTACCGGCAGGCCGGTCAGTCCGCTCACAACCGGCAGATGCCCTGATTGGCGACGGCGGGCAGCCAGGCGGCCAGGGTGCCGCGGCCAGGCAGGCGCAGGTCGGGATCGAGGTCGGCCAGCGGGTAGAGGACGAAGGCACGCAAATGCAGGCGCGGGTGGGGCAGGGTCAGCCGTGGCGTGTTGAGGACCTGATCATCGTAGAGCAGGAGGTCGAGATCGAGGGTGCGCGGGCCGTTGCGCTCGGCACGGATGCGGCCGAATTGCGCTTCGATGGCCAGCAAGGCGTCGAGCAGGGCCTCGGGGGCGAGCGGGGTGTCCAGCAGGGCGGCGGCGTTGACGAATTCCGGTTGCTCGGTGATGCCGACCGGAGCGGTGCGATACAACTTCGAGGTGGCCAGCAACTGGCTGCCTGGCAGCGCCGCCAAGGCGGCAAAAGCCGCCTGCACGGTGGCCACCGGGTCACCGAGATTGGCGCCCAGAGCAAGGTAGGCCCGGCTCATTATTCGGCGTTACTGCGGTCGACCGCGTCCGCGGCCGGTTTTTTGCGCCGCCGCCGGCGCTTCTTGTCAGCACTTTGTTCCGGCATCAGCATGGCGGCGCGTTGCTCACCGTCAACGGCCTGGAAGCGTGTCCACCAGTCGGCCAGTTCCATGTCGATTTCGCCGGCCTGGGCACGCAGGACCAGGAAATCGTAGCTGGCCCGGAAGCGCGGTTGTTCGAGCAGGGCATAGGGGCGCTTGCCAGCCCGCGCTTCGAAGCGCGGTTGCAGGGACCAGATGTCCTTGATGTCGCCGGCGATGCGGCGGGTGATGGCCAGCTTTTCGCCCTGGACGTCGAGCACCGTATCCATCGCCTGATAGAGCGCCGGGATCTTGCTCTCGCCGGCGGCCTTGAGCTTTTCCCAATGGACCAGCACTTCGTGCCAGAGCAGGGTGGCGAACAGGAAACCGGGAGAACTGCCCTTGCCCAGGCGGATACGCTCGTCGGTGTTGGCCAGCGACAGCATGACGAACTTCTCGCCCATCGGCTGTTCGAGGATGACGTCAAGCATGGGCAGCAGGCCATGGTGCAGGCCTTCATCGCGCAACTGGGTGATGCACTTGACGGCATGGCCCGAGGTGAGCAGCTTGAGCATTTCGTCGAACAGGCGGGCCGCCGGCACGTTTTCCAGCAGGTCGGCCATCTCGCGAATGGGTTTCTTGGCCTCCGGGTCGATGACCAGGCCCAGCTTGGCGGCCAGGCGGACGGCGCGCAGCATGCGCACCGGATCTTCGCGGTAACGGGCACGCGGCTCGCCGATCATGCGCAGCGTCCGGGCTTTGAGGTCGCCAACGCCGTGGTGGTAGTCGAGCACGGTTTCGGTGGCCGGGTCGTAGTACAGCGCATTGGCCGTGAAGTCGCGGCGGGCGGCATCTTCTGCCTGGCTACCGAAAACGTTGTCGTGCAGCACGCGGCCGTGTTCGTCGGTCTTGGTGTTGGTGTCCAGGGTGCCGCGGAAGGTGGTCACCTCCAGCGTTTCCTGGCCCATCATCACATGCACGATCTGGAAGCGCCGGCCGATGATGCGGGCGCGGCGGAAGGCCTTGCGGACTTCTTCCGGCGTGGCGTTGGTGGCGACGTCGAAATCCTTGGGCTCGGCGCCAATCAGCAGGTCGCGCACGGCGCCGCCGACGACGTAGGCCTTGAAGCCGGCTGCTTGCAGGGTTTCACAGGTGCGCCGGCTGCCGCTGCTGATGCGGTCACGAGTAATGCCGTGGCTGGACACGGGGATGACGACGGGCTCATCGTTGCGTTGAGCCGGGGGTTTGCCGCGAAAGACGCGGGAAATAAATTTGCGGATCACGAGTTCCTGATCGTTGGGCGCGCGGGGCGCTGCTGAAAAAAGGCGGATTCTACCGCAAAGTGATGATTTTCCAGCCCATTTCGCCAGCGTGGGTGCGCAGGGTGTCATCCGGGTCGACGGCCACCGGCGTGCGGACCTTGGCCATCAGCGGCAAATCATTGTGCGAGTCGCTGTAGAAAAAGCTGTCGCCAAAGCTGCCCCACCACAGACCGAGCGATTCCAGCCATTGCTCGACACGAACGATCTTGCCGCCCTGAAAGGAGGGGGTGCCGGTGGTTTGACCAGAAAATGCGCCGCTGGCGACGTCGACCGTGGGAATGGCGCCAATCAGGTGTGGAATGCCGAATTCACGGGCAATTGGCCCGGTCACGAAGCTATTGGTGGCGGTGACGATGGCGCACAGGTCGCCGGCGGTCAGGTGTTGCTGGACCAGCGCCCGGGCCTGCGGCGTCATGATCGGCCGGATGTGTTGCGCCATGTAGTCGCGGTGCCAGGCGTCGAGGACGGCACGCGGCTGGTGGGTGAGCGGGGTGAGCTGGAAAGCGAGGAATTCGTGGATGTCGAGCGTGCCGGCTTTGTACTGGGCGTAAAAATCCTGGTTTTTGGCCGCCTGCAACGCGCCGTCGACCACCCCTTTCGAGATCAGGAATTGCGCCCATTCGAAGTCGGAATCGCCGGCGAGCAGGGTGTTGTCGAGGTCAAACAGGGCGAGGTTCATGGTCAACAGTCCAGAGGCTTGGTTTCGTTCAGTAGTTCGCGCAACAGCGGCAGGGTGACCGGGCGTTTCTGTTCCAGCGAGTATTCGTCAATGGCGACGAGCAGCAGGGTGAGGATGCGCATGTCGCGTGGGGCGTGGCGCAAAAGGTAATTGATCATCTCCGGCGACAATTTGAGCGCCCGTTCGCGGGCCAGGGCGGCGATGGCGGCGCTTTTCTGGTCGTCGGTCAGCGGCAGCAGGCGATAGATCAGCCCGGCGCCCAGACGCGTGCGTAGGTCTTCGCGCAGGGCTAAGTGGGCGGGCGGTTGGGCGGCAGCGGTCAGCAGCCGGTAACCGGCCATTTTCATCTGGTTGAAGAGCGCGAAGAGGGCAATCTGGCCGTCTTCATCAAGCTGCTCGATGTTGTCCACGGCCAGCGCCTCGACGGCAGTGACCCCGGCCAGGGCCGGGTTGCGTGCCGCATCGACCTGGACGAAGCCGCTGGCCTGTAGCAGGTGCGACTTGCCACACCCGGCTTCGCCATAGAGGCAGAAGGTGCTGTCGGGCTGGCTACCGGCCAGCCATTCGGTCAGCGCGGCCACGGTTTCGGCATTGCCGCCCGGCACGAAATTGTCGAGTGACGGGGGGCTGGCTGGCAGCAGATCGAGGGTCAGCTGGCGCATGGCGACGTTACTGCCAGCTGATCAGGCCGTAGTTCTTCTTGCCGCGGCGCAGGATGGTGAAGCGGCCGTAGAGCAGTTCGTCGCCGCTGACCGCGTGGTCGAGCGCCTCGACCTTGTTGCCGTTGATGCTGACGCTGCCGTTCTGGATGAAGCTGCGCGCTTCCGACTTGGACTTGGCCAGACCGGCGGCGACCAGGGCGTCGATCAGGCCGGCATTGGCCTTGTCGATCTGGACGCCGGGCATGCCGTCCTGGGCGAGTTGTTCGAGGTCGTTTTCGGTCAAATCGGCGAGTTGACCGCTGAACAGGCATTCGGTGATGCGCCGCGCCGCCATCAGCGCGACTTCGCCGTGCACCAGGCGGGTCGCTTCCTCGGCCAGGATGCGCTGGGCTTCCGGCTTGGTGCCGCTCGCCTGGTCGGTGGCTTCGATCTCGGCGATACGGTCGACCGGCAAAAAGGTGAAGAATTTGAGGAACTTGTAGACGTCGGCGTCGCTGGTGTTGAGCCAGAACTGGTAGAAAGCGTAGGGCGAGGTCTTTTTCGGGTCGAGCCAGATGGCGCCGGATTCGGTCTTGCCGAATTTGGTGCCGTCGGCCTTGGTGATCAGCGGCAGGGTCAGGCCGAAGACCTGTTTCTGATGCAGGCGGCGGGTCAGGTCGGTGCCGGCGACAATATTGCCCCACTGGTCGGAACCGCCGATTTGCAGCGTGCAGCCGTGGCGCTTGTAAAGTTCGGCAAAGTCGTAGCCCTGCAACAGGCTGTAGGAAAACTCGGTGTAGGAAATGCCCTGGTCTTCGCGTTGCAGGCGCTGCTGCACCGATTCTTTCTTGATCATGGCGTTGACCGAGAAATGCTTGCCAATGTCGCGCAGGAATTCGAGGCAGTTCATGCCGCCGAACCAGTCGTAATTGTTGGCCATGATCGCCGGGTTGGCGCCCTCGAACTTGAGGAAGGGCTTGACCTGCTCGCGGATGTTGCCGACCCAGGAAGCAATCACGTCCGGCGTGTTGAGTTTGCGCTCGGTGGCCTTGAAGCTCGGGTCGCCGATCATGCCGGTGGCGCCGCCGACCAGGGCGATCGGCTTGTGGCCGGCTTCCTGGAAGCGCTTGAGGATGAGCACGGGGACCAGGTGGCCGAGGTGCAGGCTGTCCGCCGTCGGATCGAAACCGCAATAGAGCGTGATCGATTCCTCAGTCAGCAGCTTGTCGAGCGTCTCGGCGTCGGTGATCTGGGCGATCAGGCCGCGATCCTGCAGATCCTGGATGAGGGGGGACTGAAACATGCATATTCTCCACGAGGCAAGCGCCCGGACAGGTTGGGCGCCAAAAATTTGGACGGGCGATTTTAGCAGAGGCGGCCACCGCCAGCCGCCTGCGATGGCGGCTGGCGGTGGGTCATGGGCGGGTTTCTTGCGGGATGGCGGGGTTGACCGTGGTCTTCAGTCGGCCAGTTGCTCTAGTCGCCGGGTGCGCCAGTCGAGGACGGCGGTGCGTGAAATCATTCGTCCGGCAATGCTCGGCACCCGTTCGGCAATGACCTGCGCGGCAAACTGGCTGAGGAAGCGCGCCTTCATTTCGGCCCGCGCCCGGTCGCTACCGATTTCTTCATAGGGCGAGGAGGCGAGCAGCAGGAAACCGTCATCCGGAATACGGCCCGCCTGCATATTGCTGGCAATGATGCGTGCCGCCTTGCCGATCGGGTCGGCCAGTTGTGGGCTGTACGGGCCTACGATCAACGCCAGGTTGGGCATGTGCAAAAAATCGAAACCACGGCCCAGGCAAATAATCCATTCACGATGCTCAGTGTCCAGAGTGCGCGCGTTCTGGCGAATTTGGGCAATATGGTGCAAATTGCCGGTGAGTAGCGGCAGCAGGTCAGCACCCATCTGCTCCGGCATGTCCGGGCATAAGGCGGCCAGCCGGGCCGGCAGCAAGGCCTGATCGGCCGGCGTGATGGTCGATAAATCAAGCGTTTCACCCGCATGTTCACCGTGCAGGATCAGTGCATCCTCGTCGGTTTCAAAGCCGCAGATCAGTGGATAAACGCTGCGATGGCCCAGGCCGAACACCTGTTCAATCTGCTGGCGCAGGGTTTGCGTCGCGGCCAGGGCCGCCCCCGTGTCGTAATTGAAACCGGCGCAGCCGCGCTGCGGGTCGCCGCGCGAAAAATGATAGGTGGCCATCAGCAAGACGCGCCGCCCCTCGTTAATTTGCCGATGCACGTAGTGGGCAAGCACTTCGCCCAAATGCGGCCAACCCAGATCGAACATGCCACCGAGATTGCGAAAGGGCTGGATGAGGCCGGGCGGCGTGCCGGTCGCCACCGGAATGTTGATCCGCCCGTCCATGCATTTGAGAACAGCAATGGCCGTCGGGTGCCGGGCTTGATAGCGCTGCCGGGTCAGCGTCGCCTCTGGGGTGGCGTAGTCCGCCGCATGCCGCGCCGCATGCGCAAACAGCCAGTCAACACGCTCGGCAATTGGTCCCAATGACATTCCCATCTGGCGCTCCTTGTTGGTTGCCGTGATCTTAGGGGGGGTGGGGGTTTTGGGCAACCGTCGGGGCGGGCTGGTCGTGGCTTGTAAAACAAGAGGCCATTTATCTCGGGCGCTTGACCCGTCAGTGAATGCTAAATAACATGGGCATTTTTTTAAAAAATGAAATCTACAATACGGCGCCAATAGGCTGCTGGCTGAAGGAGAATTGAATGAATCTGTTCAGAATATCTGCCGTCGTTGCCGCATTGCTCGGTGTGACTGCTTGTGCATCACAATATGCTGATGTGCCGGCGCCAACGCGCTTCAAAAGTAATGAGCAGTTGCGCTTGCAGGCTGCCGAGCATTGGCGGGCTATTGCCGATCATGTGGCGGCTCAGGTGGCGAGTGATGTCCGATCCCGGCTTGGGACGCGCGCCTTGTATATTCCCTTGCCGCATGATGAGCAGGCATTTGTCAGCGGTTTTCGCGAGTTGCTGATTACTGCGCTGGTGCAGCAAGGGTTGCCGGTCAGTGTCCGTCCTGAGGGCGCGATGACAGTTGATGTCGCGTATTCGATTTACAAATTCCAGCCGGACCGGCTGCAGAACACCTATTACTACGGTGAGGCGACGATGCTGGCGGCAGGCTTGTGGGCCCTGGGCGGTGTTATTGGCGCTGATGTGGCGACCAAAGCGGGGGTTGATGCAGGTGTCAAGTTGCTGACGATCGCGGCGGGTCTTGATGGATTTTCCTGGTTGAACGGCGAAGTCATGCGGGGGAGCAAGCAAGCATCGGGCAGCATTCCGCGCTCTGAAATCCTGTTGACCGTGACCTTGGTGGATGGCGACCGTATGGTCAGCCGGAGCAGCAATATTTATTACGCCACGGACGAAGATAAAGCGCTGTACTGGGATCGGCCGGGTGCCGGTTATACGCTCAAAGTTCGCGGCGACTGAAGGAGGCCCTTATGCAACGTTTGAACATTTCCATCCTTTTCGCATCCTTGGTTGCTTTATCAGCTTGTGAAACGCTGCCGGCGCCTAGCGCAGCCAGTGTCGATCCGACTTATGAGCAGGCTGCGGCCAGTCAGTTTCGGGCGGCTAACTATGCGGCTACGGACGCCTTGTTGAAGTCCTATGTTGAGCCTGCCAGTACCAACAATCGTTCCGGGGCGGCAACATCGGCCCCTTTCCTTGTGGCGACTCTGGCGCAGATTGATCGTCTGGAGCAGTCGTCGACCTTTGGCCGCATCATTTCCGAGCAAATCGTCTCGCGTCTGACGCAAGGCGGGGTGCGCGTTGTCGAAATGAAACTACGCAACGGCGTATATATGAAGCGCAACGAAGGCGAGTTCATGTTGACCCGTGAAATCCGCGAGGTGGCTAACGCGCATCAGGCCCAGGCCGTGGTGATCGGTACCTATGCCGAGAGTGCGTCGATGGTTCATGTCAGCCTCAAACTGGTCGATCCATCAAGCAGTTTGATTTTGGCGGCCCATGACTATGCGCTGCCGATGGATCGTCAGGTTCGTAGCATGTTACGGAAATCACTCTACTGATCTCTGGTGGGTGCGGATGTGGCCGTCGGCGGCATCCGCAATGTCTGGTCTCAATTGAATCAAAGCAAACTGGGTCAGTAGCAGGCTTGGCCTGTCCTTTAGGGTAAAATCGCGGCACTTTTCGACTGTCGACCGCAAGGTTTTGTTGCCATGACCCAGAATACTTCCCTTTCCTACCGTGATGCCGGTGTCGATATTGATGCTGGCGATGCTCTCGTCGAACGTATCAAGCCGCTTGCCAAAAAAACGCTGCGCGACGGCGTGCTCGGCGGCATTGGCGGTTTTGGTGCGCTGTTCGAAGTGCCGAAGCGCTATAAGGAGCCGGTGCTGGTTTCGGGGACCGATGGCGTCGGCACCAAACTGCGCCTGGCCTTCGACCTGAATCGCCACGACACCGTGGGTCAGGATCTGGTGGCGATGAGCGTCAATGACATTCTGGTGCTTGGTGCCGAATCGCTGTTCTTCCTGGATTACTTTGCCTGCGGCAAGCTCGATGTTGATACCGCCGCGGCGGTTGTTGGTGGTATTGCCAAGGGCTGCGAATTGGCCGGCTGCGCGCTGATCGGTGGCGAAACGGCTGAAATGCCGGGCATGTACCCGGCTGGCGAATACGATCTGGCTGGTTTCGCGGTCGGTGTTGTTGAAAAGTCCAAGGCCATCGATGGCAAGGCCTCGATTGTCCCGGGCGATGTGGTGCTTGGTCTGGCTTCTTCCGGCGCCCACTCCAACGGTTATTCGCTGGTGCGCAAGATCATCGAGCGCTCCAATCCCGACATGAACGCCAAGTTTGATGGCGAGCGCACGCTGGCCGACGTGGTCATGGCCCCGACCCGCATCTACGTCAAGCAGGTGCTGGCGACGATGGAAAAGGTCACGATCAAGGGCATGGCCCACATTACCGGCGGTGGCCTGCTTGAAAACGTGCCGCGTGTGCTGCCGGAAAACACCGTCGCTGAGCTGGAAAAGGCTGCCTGGCCGCGCCCCAAGCTGTTCGACTGGATGCAGGCCGAAGGCAATGTCGCCGAGAATGAAATGCACCGCGTTTTCAACTGCGGCATCGGTCTGGTCATTGTGGTTGCGGCAGCGGATGCTGAGGCAGCAATGGCTGAACTGACGGCGCAGGGCGAGGCGGTGTATCGCATCGGCCAGATTCTTGCCCGCCAGGGTGACGAGGCGCAGACCCGCGTTATCTAAACCTGTTGGGGTCGGCAGGCTGGCCGCCGGCCCGGTCATTTTCAAGAAATTGCCCTGCTCGCGGTCGACCGCGTTCGCAGGGCATTTTTACGCGCTGGCTTTGGCTACAATCAGCCCTTCTGCGCTTGGGCGCCTGTCTGGAAAAAAACGATGCGTCATTTAACCCTTACCGTGGCCTTGTCTGGACTGCTCGGCCTTGGCTTTTATGCTTACGCTGCGCAGCAGGGGCCGTCGCCGTCGACCGATAAAACCGCTGAAAAAGTTGCTGACAAGCCCGCCGCGCCCCCCGCCCGGCCGGTGGCGGTGGAAACGGCGGTGGTCCGCCCGGTGGATCTGCAGGACGAGGCGAGCGCGGTCGGGACGCTGAAAGCCAATGAGTCGGTGGTGCTGCGCCCGGAAACCAGCGGCCGGGTAGCGCAGATTGGTTTTCGTGATGGTGCGGTGGTGGCCAAGGGGGCGTTGCTGATTGCCTTCGATGATGCCGTGCAGGCGGCTGAGGTGCAGCAGGCGCGGGCCAATGTGGCCGTAGCGCGCAATAATTTCAAGCGTAGCCAGGAGTTGCTGAGCCGCCAGTTTGTCAGCCCGCAGGCGCTGGAGGCGGCAGCGGCGGCCTTGCAAGTGCAGGAGGCGGCCTTGCAGGTGGCGCAGGCCAAGGCGGCGCGCATGCGTTTGCTGGCGCCTTTTCGGGGCGTGGTTGGGCTGCGTGATGTCAGCGTCGGGGATTACGTCAAGGAAGGCGAGACGCTGATCAATATTGAGGATATCGCGACCCTGCGTGTCGATTTCAAGCTGCCGGAAACCCGTTTGCCGCAATTGCGCCCTGGCCAGAAAGTCGAATTGAGCAGCGATGCCTTGCCGGGGAGGACGCTGAGCGCGCGGGTCGAGGCCAGCGATCCGCAGGTGGATGTGGCGGCCCGGGCGCTAGCGGTGCGGGCGCGGCTGGATAACCCGGCTGGCCTGTTGCGGCCGGGCATGTTTGTGCGGGTGCGGGTGTTGTTCGGCGAACGCTCTGGCGTTCTGATGGTGCCGGAAGCGGCGATTATTCCCGGTCAGCAGCCGTCCGTGCTCAAGGTGGTTGACGGTAAGGCGCAACCGGCCAAGCTGCGCCTTGGTCTGCGGCGCGATGCCCTGGTCGAGGTGGTCGAGGGCTTGGCGGCGGGCGATGTGGTGGTGACGGCTGGTCAGCTCAAGCTGCGTCCGGGCATGCCGGTCAAAGCGGTCGGTGAGGGCGTACCGGCGCCCGCCAAGGGCGACGCCAAGGCAGCCGGCTGATGAAACTCTCTGATCTGTGCATTCAGCGGCCGGTCTTCGCGACCGTCCTGTCCTTGATCATCATGCTGCTGGGGGTGGTGTCTTACGACCGTCTGTCGGTGCGCGAATACCCGAAAATCGACGAACCAGTCGTGACGGTATCGACCACGTATCGCGGTGCGTCGGCCGAGATCATCGAGTCGCAGGTCAGCAAACCGCTGGAGGATTCGCTGGCCGGCATCGAAGGGGTGGAGGTCATCACCTCGATTTCCCGCGCGGAAAGCAGCCAGATTTCGGTTCGTTTCAAGCTGGAACGCGAACCGGATTCAGCGGCTGCCGATGTCCGCGACCGGGTGTCGCGGGTGCGCAACAAATTGCCGGATGAAGTTGATGAGCCCGTGATCGCCAAGGTTGAGGCTGACGCCAACCCGATCATCTGGATTGCCTTCTCATCGGATCGCCATTCGGCGCTGGAGGTCACCGACGTGGCCACGCGCATCGTCAAGCCCCGGCTGCAGACTTTGCCGGGTGCTGCCGATGTGCGCGTCTTTGGTGACCGAAAATTTGCCATGCGGATCTGGCTTGATACCCAGCGCCTGGCGGCGTATCAACTGACGCCGGCCGATGTTGAGGATGCCTTGCGCAAGCAGAACGTCGAGGTGCCGGCGGGACGGATTGAAAGTCAGTTGCGCGAATTTTCGGTGGTGGCCAATACCGATCTGCGCACGCCCGAGCAATTCAGCGACGTGGTGGTGCGCACGGTCAACGGCTATCCAGTCCGCATTCGTGACGTGGCGCGGGTCGACATTGGGGCGGCGGCAGAACGCAGTTCGGTGCGTTTCAAAGGCAAGCCGGCCGTAGCGCTGGGCGTCATCAAGCAGGCGACGGCCAACCCGCTTGAACTGTCCAAGGCCTTGCGCGCCGAGTTGCCGAAATACACCGCCGAGTTGCCGGAGGGCATGCGGGCCGATATTTCCTACGACTCGTCGGTGTTCATCGACCGCTCGATTCGGGCGGTGTTTACTACCATTGGCGAGGCCATCATTCTGGTGCTGGCCATCATTTTTTTCTTTCTGCGCAATGTGCGGGCGACGCTGATTCCGCTGGTCACCATTCCGGTGTCGCTGGTTGGTGCCTTCGCCATCATGTTCGTGCTCGGTTTCTCGATCAACACGCTCACCCTGCTGGCCCTGGTGCTGGCCATTGGTCTGGTGGTCGATGACGCCATCGTTGTCCTGGAAAACATCTTCCGCCATATCGAGGCCGGTATGTCGCGGCGGGCGGCGGCCCTGCAGGGGGCCAGGGAAATCGGCTTTGCGGTGGTGGCGATGACGCTGACCCTGGCTGCGGTCTACGCGCCGGTCGCCTTCATGACCGGGCGGATCGGCAAATTGTTCATCGAATTTGCGTTGACCCTGGCGGGCGCGGTGCTGGTTTCAGGTTTTGTGGCGCTGACCCTGTCACCAATGATGTGTTCGCTGCTGCTGCGCCACGAAGAACAACATGGCCGAGGCTTCCTGCTGATCGAGCGTTTTCTCAACGGCTTGAATTCGGGCTACCAGCGCCTGTTGACCGCGTCACTCCAGCGGCGCTGGCTGGTCATGGTCGGTTTTGTGGCCATCGCCATCTCGTGTGGGGTCCTGCTCAAATTGCTGAAATCCGAACTGGCACCCGTCGAGGATAGAGGCATCATTCTCGGCGTCTTTTCCGGGCCGGATGGGGCGACGCTGGATTACACCGAAAAATACGCCCGCCAGATTGAGGACATTTACAGCCAGACGGCGGATGTCGAGCGTTATTTCGTGGTGGCCGGTAACCCGGTGGTCAATCAGGGTTTGTCCTTTGTTGGCCTCACCGACTGGAGCGAGCGCAGCCGGCGTTCACCGGATATTGCCAAGGAGTTGTTCCCGAAATTCATGGCGATTCCCGGCGTCCTGGCTTTCCCCGTAACGCCGCCATCGCTCGGTCAGAGTGCCCGTGAGCGGCCGATCAACTTTGTGATCGTGACCTCGGCTTCTTACGATGAATTGCAGACGGTGACCAGCCAGTTTCTGGGCGAGCTGGCCAAGAACCCCGGCCTGACCAATGTCGATACTGATCTCAAGTTGAATAAGCCGGAGCTGTCGGTGCGGGTCAAACGGGATCAGGCCGCCGATTTGGGGGTGCCGGTCGAAACCATCGGTCGGACGCTGGAAACCTTTCTGGGCGGGCGGCAGGTCACGCGCTTCAAGCGCGATGGCGAGCAGTACGACGTGATCGTGCAGGTGGCCGATGGCGAGCGGACGACGCCGGATGCCATCAGCGACCTCTACGCCCGTGGCCGTGATGGTCAGATGGTGTCGCTCGATAATCTGGTCAGCGTGCGTGAAACGATCAGCCCGCGTGAACTCAATCACTTCGCGCAGCGCCGTGCCGTCACCATCACCGCCAACCTGGCCCCCGGCTACACCATGGGCGAGGCCTTGCAGGCCATGGAACAGATTGCCGAACAGGTGCTGAAACCGGGTTACGCCGTCGATTACAACGGCCAGTCGCGCGAATTCCGTCAGTCTTCGTCGTCGCTGGCGCTGACCTTTGGCCTGGCGCTGGCCTTCATCTATCTGGTGCTGGCGGCGCAGTTCGAGAGTTTTCGCGATCCCTTCATCATTATGTTGACCGTGCCGCTGTCGATGGCCGGCGCCTTGCTCGCCTTGTGGCTGAGCGGCGGCACACTGAACGTTTATAGCCAGATTGGTCTGGTGACGCTGGTTGGCCTGATCACCAAGCACGGCATCCTGATTGTCGAATTCGCCAATCAATTGCAGGAAAAAGGGCACGAGCTCACCGCCGCGGTGATTGAATCGGCGGTCTTGCGTTTACGGCCCATCTTGATGACCACCGGGGCCATGGTGCTGGGGGCCATTCCCCTGGCCCTGGCCAGCGGCGCAGGCGCCGAATCACGGCAGCAGATCGGCTGGGTCATTGTCGGCGGCCTGTTACTCGGGACTTTCTTTACCTTGTTCGTGGTGCCGACGGTGTATTCGCTGCTCGCCGCCCGCAAGGCGGGGCCAGAATAACTTTTGAAAAGTTATTAAATATTGCAGATAGGGTTACTTTCTATGAGAATCGACAAATCTATGTGTTGCTCATTTTCTGGAGAAGCCCGTGCCGATATTTGTCGTTGATGACAGTCCGATCATGCTGGATGTGTTGTCAGATGTGCTGGCCGAGGTCGCGACGGTAGAGACCTTTACGTCGGCCGCCGCCTGCCTGGCGCGTTGTGCCGAGGTGTCGCCGGCCATTTACCTGCTGGATGTGGCGATGCCGGATATCGATGGTATTGCCTTGTGCCGACAACTCAAGGCCGATGAGGCAACGGCCGATATTCCGGTCATTTTCTTTTCCGCCAATGACGATATCGACACCCGCCTGCGCTGCTATGAAGTGGGGGGCGTGGACTTCATCCGCAAGCCGTTTGATACCGATGAGTTGCTGCGCAAATTGCGGGTGGCCTTGCAAATGCGCAAGGACCACCAGCATTGGCGTGATCAGGCGGGTTATGCCCAGCGGACGGCCATGTCGGCCATGATCAGCATGGGCGAGCTGGGTGTGGTCCTGCAGTTTCTGAGCAAATCTTTCGCCTGCCGTGATGGCGAGTCGCTAGCGGCCGCTTTGCTGGAGGCGCTCAACCAATATGGGCTGGACGGTGCTGTCCAGTTACGGGCGGGTGAACAGGTGATGTCCTACAGCCACGAGGGTGAAAATATCCCACTGGCGGTTTCGGTGCTCAACCATGTTCGAGATGCCGGGCGGATTTTTCAATTCAAATCCCGTTGTGTGTTCAATTACGGGCAGGTCACCCTACTGATCAATAATTTACCGGTCGATGATGTCGACCGCTGTGGTCGGATTCGCGATAACGGTGCCTTGTTGGCAGAGGGGGCGGATGCCCGTTTGCGGGCCATCGAAGCGGAGCGCTTGGCTCATCAGCGGCGGGCCGGCATTGAGTCGGCGCTACCGCAGGTACGCACAACGCTGGAAGCCCTGCAGGGCAATTACCGGCGCAATTGTTTTGAAATCACGCAGACCATGATTGATTTTCAGGAAAGTCTGTTGAAATCCTTTGTTCATTTGGGTTTGACGGAGGGCCAGGAGGAACACATGACGATACTGGCCAGCGACTTCATGCAGCGCATGGTTGGCACCCAGGATGAGAGCCTGAAAATCGTTGGCGAGCTGGAAACCTTGGCGAATTGCCTGGAAAACTTGGTTAAGGACTGAGAAAACGGTCGACGCGGGCATGAACCTGCTGGCTGAGGTCCGGTGCCAGGCAGTCCAGTGTTTCTGCCGCAAATGAATTGCCCAGCCAGGTGATCTGGCGCTTGGCCAGTTGCCGGGTGGCGGCAATGCCCCGGTCGCGCATTTCCGGCCGTCGATAGTGGCCTTCCTGCGCTTCCCAGACCTGGCGGTAACCGACACAGCGCATGGATGGCAGGTTGACGTGCAGGGCGTATTTCTGGCGCAGGGCGAGGACTTCGTCATCCAGTCCGCCAAGTAGCATTTCATCGAAACGGCGGGCAATGCGTTGGTGCAGGACGCTGCGGTCTGACGGCAGCAAGGCGATTTGCAGGAAGTCGTAGGGGGGGGCTTGTTGTTCGCTGGCCGCCAGCCAGGCCGACATCGGCCGGCCACTGCTTAGGCAGATTTCCAGCGCCCGCTGGATGCGCTGGCTGTCGGTGGGATGCAAACGGGCGGCGGTTGGCGGATCGAGGTGCGCCAGTTCAGCGTGCAGCGCCGGCCAGCCTTCGGTGGCGGCGCGGGCGTCGAGTTCGGTCCGCAGGGCAGGGGCGGCTTGCGGCAAATCGGCCAGGCCTTGCAGCAGGGCCTTGAAATAAAGCATGGTGCCGCCGACCAGAACCGGTACCTTGCCCGCTGCCGTGATTTCGGCCATCGCGGCCAGCGCGTCGTGACGAAAACGGGCGGCTGAATAGCTTTCTTCCGGCGAAATGAGGTCGATCAGTCGATGCGGGTAACGGGCCAGCGTGCTGCGGTCGGGCTTGGCCGTGCCGATATCCATGTCGATGAAGACCTGGGCCGAATCGACGCTGATCAATTCCACCGGCAGGCGGTCGGCGAGGGCCATGGCCGCGGCGGTTTTGCCCGAGGCGGTGGGCCCCATGAGCAGGATGGCGGGCGGGTGTCGGGTCATTGGCCGCGCAGAAATAACTGGTCGAGCTGGGTCATGGAAAATTCGCTCCAGGTCGGTCGACCGTGATTGCATTGGCCTGCGCGCTCGGTGTTTTCCATCTGGCGCAGCAAGGCGTTCATTTCGGGCAGGCTGAGTTGCCGGCGGGCTCGCACCGCGCCATGGCAGGCCATGGTGGCGAGTAGTTCGTTGCGCCGGGCGGTCACGAGCTGGCTGGTGCCATGTTCGCGCAGATCGGCCAGCAGGGCACGGGCCAGCGCGGCGGGGTCGCCGCCTTGCAGCAGGGCGGGGACGGCGCGCACGGCCAACTGGCTGGGGCCGACGGCGGTGATCTGGAAACCCAGTTCGCTCAACGCGGCGGCGTATTCGTCCACGGCGGCGATGTCGAGCGGGTCGGCTGAAAACACAGCCGGGATCAGCAGGTTTTGTGTCGCCACCTGCTGCTGGTCAAGGGCGATTTTGAGCTTTTCGTAGAGGATACGTTCGTGTGCGGCGTGCATGTCGACGATGACCAGGCCGCGGGCGTTCTGCGCCAGGATATAGACGCCGTGCAACTGGGCGAGCGCATAGCCCAGGGGGGGGCTGTCGCGGTCGACCGGGGCGTGGGGGGCAATTTCTCCATCCGGCTGCCGGCTGGGGGGCGGTGCCAATGCGGACAGTGGCTGGCCGCTGCGCGATGGGGAAAAATGCGTATCTAGTTGCTGGGCGGCATGGGCAAAGGCCAGGTACGCGGCGGCTGCCGGTTCGGCCACGCCCAGCGAGGCTTGCGAAAAATGGGGTGCAGACCACGGCTTGGCGGCAGACGGCTGAATTTCGGCCGGCAGCGGGGGGGGCGACCCCGTGGTTTGTTCCCGGTGTTCGGCCAGCGTGCGCTGCAGGGCGTGATAGACGAACTGATGGACGGGGCGTGAATCGCGGAAACGGACCTCGGTTTTGGCCGGATGCACATTGACGTCGACCAGCGTCGGGTCGATCTCGAGAAACAGGCAGACCGCTGGTTGGCGGCTGCCGTGCAGCACGTCGCGGTAGGCTTCGCGCAGGGCATGGCCGATGATCTTGTCGCGCACGAAGCGGCCATTGACGAAGACTGTCTGGCCGTCCTTGGTTTCGCCGGCCCGGGTCGGATCGATGGCGAAACCGCTGAGCAAAATCGGGCCGGCTGCGGCGTCGACCGCGCGCGACGCCGTCATGAATTCCTCGCCCAGGATGTCGGCGATGCGCCGCGCCCGGTCGGCCGGGGCCAGTTGGAACAGCGTGCGGCCGTTGTGGCTCAGGCTGATTGCGACGTCCGGCCGGGTCAGGGCCAGGCGTTTGACGGCATCGGCGCAATGGGCGAATTCGGTGCTGTCCGACTTGAGGAATTTCCGCCGGGCCGGGGTGTTGTAGTACAGATCGCGCATTTCGACGACGGTGCCACCCATCAGCGCTGCCGGTTCCGGCTCGGCACCGGGTTCGCCTTTCAGTTTCCAGGCATGGTTGGCCCCGCGTTCGCGGCTGGTGATGGCCAGCCGGGCGACGGCGGCGACCGAGGCCAGTGCTTCGCCCCGGAACCCCAGTGTGCTAACGCGTTCCAGGTCGTCGAGGGAGGTAATTTTGGAGGTGGCATGGCGGGTCAGGGCCAGCGCCAGTTGATCCCGGGCGATGCCGCAACCATCATCGGTGATGCGGATCAGCTTGACGCCGCCTTCTTCGAGATGCACCTGAATGGCCGTGCTGCCGGCATCTAGGCTGTTTTCCAGCAGTTCCTTGAGAACCGAGGCGGGTCTTTCGACCACTTCGCCAGCGGCAATCTGGCTGATCAGGAGGTCGGGCAGGCGGGCGATGGTGGGCATGCGCGGATTATAATGCGGCCTCGATCAATCCCCGGCCCAGCGCATGGAACTCCTTACGCAATTCATCGACATTGTCCTGCACCTGGACAAGCATCTGACCGTGCTGGTGCAGCAGTACGGACTGTGGATTTATGCCATCCTGTTTTTTATCATCTTCGCCGAGACCGGTTTTGTGGTGACGCCTTTCCTGCCGGGCGATTCGCTGCTCTTTGTGGCTGGGGCGCTGGCTGCATTGGGCGAGGGCGGCATGGATATCACGACGCTGATTGGCGTGCTGGTGGTGGCGGCGGTGCTGGGCAATACGGTCAACTATCAAATCGGCCGTTATTTCGGGCCCAAGGTTTTTCAATGGGAAAACTCAAGGTTTTTCAACAAGGATGCGCTGGTCAAGACGCACGCCTTTTACGAAAAACATGGCGGCAAGACGCTGGTGCTGTCGCGCTTTTTGCCCTTGTTCCGCACCTTCGCCCCCTTTGTCGCCGGGATCGGCGCCATGGGTTATGGCCGGTTCACGCTGTTCAACCTGGCAGGCGCACTGGCTTGGGTGGTCTCCCTGTGCGTGGCGGGGTACTGGTTGGGCAACATCCCTTGGGTCAAGGCCAATCTGTCCTTGATCATTATCGGCATCGTCGTCTCGTCGCTCATTCCGATCGGCATCGGCTACGTCAAGAGCCGGGCACCGGTTTGATGCGCTGCCTGGCCGTCCTGTTGCTGCTGCTGGTGGGGGGCTGTTCCACCCAGCTCGACAAAACGGGACGGGCAACGACCACGGTCGACGCCAAGTATTTGCTCAAAACCGAGGTCGACCGCATGGCCGACGCCGGGCGCCAGCAATTGGTCGATGGCCTGCTGCTGGTGGCCGACAAGTTGTACCGGCGCAATCCGCGCGAATTGAAAAAAACTGGCCTGGTCGACCGGCAGATGGCGATCAGCCGTCTGCGCCAGCACCATAAGCATGGCTGGCCGGAATTGCTTGGCGCCCGCGAACGGCATGCCGCCAGCTTGGCGTTTGCCGAGAATTACAGCGGTGACCGAGTTGCTGCTCTGATGTTCGGTCTGCTGACCATGGTCGACGCCGCGTTTGAGTACAAAAGTGAGTTCTACATGCTGGATGGCTTGAACGAGGCCAAGTTATTCAATACCGCCCGCAATCTGGAAATCGCCATGTGGAAACTGGCCCATGACCGTGACGGCCAGGGCCAGCTTTTTTTGCTGTCCAACGAGTTGACCGTGGAACAGCGCAATTTGTCTTTCGAGCGCGAATTCGGCCGCCTGACCGGGCTGCTCGATTTTCTGGCCAAGGTCGTCGCCGATCGCAACGGGCGGACGCTGTCCCGCTTCGGGCAAGCGGTCGCGACGGCCTTCTTTTTACCTGTAGGTTTATGAAATGAAGACTATCGTCATCCTGATTTCCGGCCGGGGCAGCAACATGGAAGCCCTGATTGCGGCCCGCGATGCGGGCCAGTTGCCGGTGTACATCGCCGCCGTAATCAGCAATCGACCGGATGCCAAAGGCCTGGTTACGGCCGAAAAAGCTGGCATCGCCACCCGCTGTCTGGACCACAAGGCCTATGCCGACCGCGCCGCCTTCGATGCCGCGCTGGCCGACTGCATCGACGTTTTCGCGCCTGATCTGGTGGTACTGGCCGGCTTCATGCGCATCCTGACGCCCGGTTTTGTCCGCCAGTACGAAGGCTGCCTGCTGAATATCCATCCCTCGTTGCTGCCGGCTTTTCCCGGCCTCGACACCCATCAACGGGCTTTGGCCGAGGGCGTGCGCATTCACGGCTGCACGGTGCATTTCGTCACAGCTGAACTCGACCATGGCCCGGTGATTATCCAGGCGGCCGTGCCGGTGCATGCCGATGACGACGAGACGCGTCTGGCCGCTCGGGTGCTGGCTCAGGAGCACCTCATTTATCCGCAAGCCGTGCGCTGGTTTGTCGAAGAGCGCATTTGCCTGGAAGACGGTCGCGTCCGGCTGAGCGGTGAACTGCACGGCGACGATCGCCTGGTGGCCCCCGCTCTGCACTGATCATTGATGCCGCTGTTCCTGCTCGGGGCTTTGGCCAGTTCGCTTGCCTTGCACGGCCTGGTCTTGTTTGGGCAAGAGATCGAATTGCCCGGACTGGCGGACGAGCCGTTGCCCTTGCAGGCCGAATTGCGCTGGCCGCCTCCGCCGGCACCCGCCCCGGAGATTCCCACCCAGCCTGTGCCGCCGCCGGCCAAGGCCGTGGCCGTACCCAGCAAGCCGGCCGCGCTGCGTTCGCCTCAGCCGGTTGCAGCCGTTAACTCGCCAGCGGTGGTTGGTATGTCTCAGGAGCACGGCGTGGCGCCGCTACCGCACGCCGTTGCCGCATCGCCCGCCCAGCCCAGCCGTTCGCTGCCGGCGCTCGCTCATGTGGCACCCCGCCAGCCGGCACACGGCGTGATCCGTTACGACGTCACGCGCGGTGAGCAAGGGTTCATTATCGGGCGTGCCGAGCATCGCTGGTCCTTTGACGCGGCGGGGCGTTACCACCTGCGCGGGGTGACGGAAACCAGTGGCCTGGTGGCCTTGTTCAAGCGCTTGCGGCTGGAATTTGTCAGTGACGGGCAGTTGACCGCGAGCGGCTTGCAACCACGGCGCTTTCAGTCGATCAAAAATGGCCAGATGACGGAAAGCGCCGATTTCGACTGGGGGCAGGGACTGTTGCACTGGTCGGCTGAGCCGGCCGGCGAGCCGCTGCGGGCCGGGTCGCAGGATGTGCTATCGCTGAATTATCAACTGGCCTATTTGCCGAATCCCGAGAATGGCAGCCGGATGCCGGTTTTTACCGGCCGAAAATATGCCGCTTACGCCATCGATGCCCTGGGTGAGGACGTGCTGGAAACCCCGGCCGGATCATTTCGCACCCTGCACCTGCGGGTGATGACGGAAACGCTGACTGAAATCTGGCTGGCGCTCGATCATCACCGTCTGCCGGTTAAAATCCGTTTCACCGATAAAAAGGGCGACCGCTACGAACAGGTCGCCAGAGAGCTAGGAACCGAATGAAAGCCCGTTTTACGCCCGCCCTGTTTGCCCATGCCGAAGCCGTGCTCGGTCAGTTATTGCGCTTCGAGCATCCGGCCGATGCCGTCGTCTCGCGTTATTTCCGCGAGCATCGACAACTCGGCCATGCGGACCGGGCCTTTGTCGCCGAAACGGTGTTTGCCGTGTTGCGCCGTGGACGCAGCATTGAAGCGCGCTGTGCTGATCTGTTGTCGGACCGTCGTCGCCTGCTGGTGGCCTTGGCCGTGGCCCGGGGATGGAGCCAGCGTGAACTGGCGCCCGTTTTGAAAGCCACCGAAATCGACTGGCTGGCCGCCGCCAAGGCGATGCGCGAGGAGGAAATGCCAGCCGCCGTCCGTTGTGATCTGCCGGACTGGCTGTACGAGGCACTGGCCGGGCAGTTCGGCGCCGATGAAACGCTGTTGCTGGCGCGTGCCCTCAATCAGCCGGCGCCGCTCGATTTGCGGGTCAATACGCTAAAAACCAGCCGCGAGACGCTGCTTGCCGACCTGGCGGCCGCCGGCATCGCCGCCAACCCAACGCCCTGCTCGCCGTTGGGTATTCGGCTGAGTGACAAGCCCGCCTTGACCCGCCTGCCTCTATTCACCAGCGGTGCCTTCGAGGTGCAGGATGAGGGCAGTCAGTTGCTTGGCTTGCTGCTCGAACCCAAGCGCGGCGAACTGGTGGTCGATTTCTGCGCCGGGGCGGGCGGCAAGACCTTGCTGCTGGGGGCCTTGATGAAAAATACCGGCCGTCTTTATGCCTACGATGTGTCCGACAAGCGGCTGGCCAATCTCAAGCCGCGCCTGGCCCGCTCGGGTTTGTCCAATGTTCATCCGGTCCGCATCGAGCACGAACGCGATGCCAAAATCAAGCGCCTGGCCGGGAAGGCCGACCGGGTGTTGGTTGACGCACCGTGTTCCGGCCTGGGCACGTTGCGGCGCAATCCCGACTTGAAGTGGCGCCAGGGCCATGAATCGGTGGCGGAACTGACCGTCAAGCAGGGCAACATCCTGGCAGCGGCGGCGACGCTGGTACGGCCGGGTGGCCGTCTGGTTTATGCCACCTGTAGCTTGTTGACCGCCGAGAACGAGGCCGTCGTGGATGCTTTCCTGGCGGCACATCCCAATTTTTCCCTGGTTCCGGCGTCGACCGTGCTCGCCCGCCAGGGGGTCACGCTCGCCGGCGACATGCTGCGTGTGCTGCCGCATCGTCAGCACACCGATGGTTTCTTTGCCGCGGCCCTGGAGCGTCAGGCATGAACGAGCAAGCCCGCGCCCTGAAATTGATCGGCGAACTGCTCGACGATTTCCGTTCGCCCGATTTTGTCTGGCAGGTGCTGATCGCACTGTCTTGCGTCGGTCTGGCGTATGTCACCGCGCAATGGTGGCGGCGCCGCCATGTCGAGGGCAGCGGGCGGCTCAAGGATGCCGGGGTGCGGCTGATCTTCCCCTTCGCCGGCATGATGTTCTCGGGCCTGGCCCTGCTGGCCTTCAAGCCCTTCCTGCACGTCAATCTGCTCAAGCTGTCGATGCCGTTATTCGGTTCGATGGCGCTGGTCCGTGGCGTGATTTTCGTTTTGCGCCAGGCTTTTCCCCGCGCCACCTGGTTGACCGCGTGGGAAAGGATCATTGCCGCCACCGTCTGGTGCTGGCTGGCCTTGTATATCACCGACCTGTCGCCCTTCGTCATCGAGTCGCTGGAGGATGTCAGCTTCTCGCTGGGCGGGCAGGCGCTCAATTTGTGGATCATCCTGCGCGGCATCGCCACCATTTTTCTGACGGTGGTGTTTGCGCTGTGGGTGGCGGGCGTCATCGAGGCCCGGCTGATGGGCATCGAAAGCCTGGACAGCAACCTGCGCATGGTTGGCGTGCGGGTGGCCAAGGCCGCGCTGACCGTACTGGCGGTCATCACCAGCCTCAGCCTGGTCGGCATCGACATGACGGCGCTGTCGGTGTTTACCGGGGCGCTTGGCGTTGGCCTGGGTTTTGGCTTGCAGAAGATCGCCAGTAATTACGTCTCCGGCTTCATCATCCTGCTCGATCGTTCGATCCGCATCGGCAATATTGTCCAGGTGGGTAACGAGGTCGGCGAGGTCACTCAGATCACGACTCGCTACACCGTGCTCAAGCATCCGGGCGGCACCGAGTTCATCGTGCCCAACGAAACGCTGATCAGCAGCACGGTGCAGAACCAGACCTATTCCGACAGTCGCCTGCGGCTGGCTACCGTGGTCGGTGTGGCCTATGACGCTGATGTCGAACGGGCCATGCAATTGATGGTCGAGGTTGCTCAGGCGCAACCGCGCGTTCTCGCCGACCCGGCGCCCAAAGTCTTGCTGACCCAGTTTGCCGACAGTAGCTTGACCCTGGAACTGGGTTTCTGGATTGCCGACCCTGATGCCGGCAAAGGCAACATCCTGTCTGATATCAATCTGGCCATTCTCAAAACCTTTGGCCGGCACGGCATCAGCATTCCTTACCCGCAGCGCGAAGTGCGGGTGACCGGCGGTACGGCTGACTGAGCGCCGCCTTAGCCGGCGAGCAGGTGACCCAGGGTGCGCAGCAGAATGCCGACACAAGCGCCGAGCGCCGCCGGTTTCCACACCGCTGCAACGCGTCGTCCGGCCGAGATCAGCACAGCCACGCCCGGCAGGTCGAAAGGTGAGATCAAAAAACCGGCGCTGGCATTGAGCAGTTGCTCGCTCATCTGGCCGCTGCGCCGCAGGTCGTCGACCACGCCCATCATCGCCGTGCCGCCGGCCAGGTATTTGGTCAGGGTCGGCAGGATCAGGATGGGGTCGATGGCCAGCAGGTTGAGCAGCGGGGTCAGCACGCGCGTCAGCAGGTCGATGGCGCCGAACTGTCGCAACGCCGTGACCGCGACCAGCGACAACACCAGCATCGGGATGGCGCCGACGGCAATCCTGAAGGCCTCGGCTCCGGCCAGGTTGATGACATCGAGCACACCCTTGGCCGATTCGGCCACCGGGTGCTGCAGGGTGTCGTCGAGCACGGCCTCGTCGGCCGAGAGTTGCCGGCCGAACAGATAGTACGTGGCGGCGGCTGCGGTCAACCCGCCCAGAACGGAAAAAAGCAGGGTGGTGCCAAACGACAGGCCCATGGTCAGCATCGGAAAGGCGGCATTGGCTTGGGCCATGGCAAACACCATGGCCAGCGTGGCGGCCAGATGGCGATCCGAGGTGCCCCGTTGTTCCATCATGGTCAGCGTTGCCATCGGCGCGGCAAAGCTGACGAAATTGATCTGCAGCGCCGCGAAGACGCCCAGTCCGGTCAGGCCGAACGGTTTAAGCAGGGGCGCCAGACGGCCCACCAGCCAGTCCAGCGCGCCACGCGCTTCAAGAATGCGCATCAGCGACAACATCACCACCATCACCGGCAGCAGGATGAACAGCGAAAGTTCGACCGCCGACCGGCCGGCCTTGAGGATGATGTCGATCAGGATGTCCATGGGCGTCCCCGGGGTTTGATAAAAAAATGGCGCCGGGTTGCCCGCGGCGCCATTTTTACGCAGTACAGCGCGTTGACCGTAAAACTTACGCCATTGCTTCGTACAGCGGCAGGGTCAGGAATTCCGGGTAGTCCGGGGTCAGCGACATCTTGTCGAAAATGTCGGCAGCTTGGTCATAGGTCGCGGTGTCTTCGCCTTGGGCGGTGACGGTGGCCTTCACCTTGGCGAGTTCCTCGGCAATCATCGGGCGGACCAGTTCTTCGGTGACCTTGCGGCCGTCGTCGAGGATGCCCTTGGGCGAAACGACCCACTGCCAGACCTGCGAGCGGGAGATTTCGGCGGTGGCCGCATCTTCCATCAGATTGTGGATGGGCACGCAGCCATTGCCGGCCAGCCAGCTACCAAGGTAATGGATGCCGACGTTGATGTTGTTGCGCAGGCCGGCTTCGGTGATCGGAGCTTCCGGACGGAAGTCCAGCCATTGAGCCGGGCCGAAGCTGCCTTCCACCTGTTTGCCGAACTGGTTGGGTTTGTCGCCGAGCACTTTGACGAACTCTTCCATGGCGATCGGCACCAGGCCCGGGTGCGCCACCCAGCCGCCGTCGTAGCCGTCGTTGGCGTCACGGGTCTTGTCGTGGCGGATGCCGGCCAGCGCCTTTTCGTTAGCCACCGGGTCATTCTTGATCGGGATCAGGGCCGACATGCCGCCCATGGCTGGGGCGCCGCGCTTGTGGCAAGCCTGCACCAGGGCCAGGGCGTAGGAGCGCATGAACGGTACTTCCATGGTGATAGCGCTGCGCTGGGCCAGGCAGAAATCCTTGTTTTTCTTGAACTTCTTGATGCAGGAGAAGATGTAGTCCCAGCGACCGGCGTTGAGGCCTGCCGAGTGATTGCGCAGTTCGTAGAGGATTTCTTCCATCTCGAAGGTGGCGAGGATGGTTTCGACCAGCACGGTGGCCTTGATGGTGCCTTGCGGCAGACCGATGTGATCCTGGGCGATGACGAAAATATCGTTCCACAGGCGGGCTTCAAGGTGGCTTTCCATCTTCGGCAGGTAGAAGAAGGGGCCGGCGCCGCGGGCGATCTGTTCCTTGGCGTTGTGGAAGAAGACCAGACCGAAGTCAAAAATGCCGCCGGAGACGCGTTGACCGTCAACAAGGACGTGCTTTTCGTCGAGGTGCCAGCCGCGCGGACGAATCTGCAGGGTGGCGATTTTGTCGTTGAGTTTGTATTCCTTGCCGTTGTCGCCCTTGAAGGAGAGTTCGCGGCGGATGGCCTTGTACAGATTCACCTGGCCCTGGATCTGGTTTTCCCAGTTCGGGCTGTTGGAATCCTCGAAGTCGGTCATGTAGGAGTCAGCGCCTGAATTGAAGGCGTTGATAATCATCTTGGCTTCGACCGGGCCGGTGATTTCGACGCGGCGGCAATGCAGGGCCGGTGGCACCGGGGCGACTTTCCAGTCGCCTTCGCGGATGGCCTTGGTTTCCGGCAGGAAGTCAGGCATTTCGCCGGCATCGATACGGGCCTGGCGCGCAACGCGGGCCTTCAGCAATTCCTGGCGACGGGCTTCGCAAGCACGGTGCAGCTTGGCGACGAATTCCAGAGCCTCGGTGGTGAGGATGAATTCCCATTCGGGCTGGATCGGTGCATTGATTTGCATACCGGCGGGCAGAGTGATGGCCATGCGATTCTCCTGATCAAGGTAAGTGGAATGTTGCGATGCAGCGGATTTTAATCAATCTCGCACTGTCTTAAAACAGTCGATTTATCACTTTATCTTTTACCTCGGGTATCAAATAAAAAGAGCAAGGTGAATTTCGCCATCGCTCCCGGCGTGGCCGTGCGCGAGTGGACAACGGATGCAGGCCCCGCCGACTACGTGCTTTTCGTCGACAAGAAAGCCGTCGGCGTCATCGAAGCCAAGCGCGAATCGGAAGGCCAGCACCTGACGGTGCACGAAACGCAGACCGAAGGCTACGCCGCCGCCCTTCCTCTACGAAGCCACCGGCATCGTCACCTGCTTCACCGACACCCGCGACCCCAAGCCACAGCACTCGCTCACCAAGTCACGTTGATTACCCACAACACGCGAGAATTTAGCCGCGTGCCGGGGCTGCGCTTGGAGGATTGGGAATTTGAATGATTTTGTGGCGCAATTCGCTATTGCGCGCCAATTAAAAAGGCGCAATAATTTCACATTGCGTCAAATAAATGTGTTTTCATGCCGAAAAAAATCACGCAGCAGGAACTCGATCAGGTTTGTTCCTTGATCGCTCGCCACCCTGAAGGGGTTGGTGTGGATGCCTTGCTCACGCTGATGAGCAGCAATACTTCCCGCCGGACCTTGCAACGCCGGCTGAGCACACTGATGCAAGACCAACGGATTGTCAGCATCGGCAAAGGTCCGGCAACGCGCTATTCTTTGGCTAAAACCATTGCGCCAGAAATCGCGACAAATCACCTGATTCAAAGCCCGAGGGCGGCCTATTTGGCGCATATTCCGGGCATCACACTGTCGGTTGAGGGCATTGAAATTCGCACCCAGGTCAGCCTGCCGCGCGAGAAACGCACGCCGGTCGGCTACAACATGGCTTTTCTCGAAAGCTATTACCCCAACTACACGTTCTATCTGCCCGAATCTCTGCGTACCCAACTGCACAGCATGGGGCGCTCGCCGACTCAGCAAACACAAGCCGGCACCTTCGCCCGCGACATCCTCAGCCGCCTATTGATTGACCTCTCCTGGGCATCCTCAAAGCTGGAAGGCAATACCTATAGCTGGCTCGACACCGAACGGCTGATCGCCCACGGTCAGGCCGCCGATGACAAGGATGCGCTGGAAACCCAGATGATCCTCAACCACAAGGCCGCCATCGAATACCTGGTGCACAACAGCGAACAGGTCGGCATCAATCCCGACACCGTCATCGCCCTGCACGCACTGCTCGCCGATGGCCTGATGACTGACCCGCTTACCGTTGGCCGGCTACGCAATTGCCCGGTCGGCATTGGCGGCAGCGTCTATCAGCCACTCACCGTGCCGCAAAGCATTGAAGAACTCTTCGGCATCGTCCTGCAAATGGCCGACGAAATCGAAGACCCCTTCGAGCAAAGCTTCTTCCTGATGGTGCATTTACCCTATCTGCAACCCTTCGAAGACGTGAACAAGCGTGTCTCACGGCTGGCCGCCAACATCCCGCTGATCCGCCACAATCTCTGCCCGCTCACCTTCCTCGACGTGCCGCAACAGCTTTACGTTGACGCACTGCTCGGCGTGTACGAACTCAACCGCATTGAACTGCTGCGCGACGTTTACTTCGCCGCCTACCACCGCTCCAGCCAGCAATACGCCGCCACGCGCCGCGAAATGGCCCAGCCCGACACCTTCCGCATGCGCTACCGTCAGGCGCTGGCCGAAATCATCCGTAACATCATTCAGGAAAACCTCGCCGTTAATGAAAACACCATCCGCCAACACCTTCCGGAAAGCATCGCCGAAACCGACCGGCCACGTTTCATGACGCTGGTAAATGAAGAATTCAAAAGCCTGCACGCCGGCAACGCCATCCGCTTTGGCGTGCGGCCGCTGGTGTTTGAGGGGTGGAAAGGGAGGATGGGGTGATGGAACAGTGCCTTGGGTTTCGCCTCAGGACATGAAAGCCGCACAATCGCCACGGTCGACAGGAAATTTGGCACGAAATCGACAACCCGGAAGGTCGCTGGCGCAAGTTCAGCTACGAGCGATCATCGCCCGTTTGCTGCCGCGCTAGGTTAACGTAAGAAAGAAATTTCATGGATCGCTTGAAGCAGATTGAAGCTTTTGCCAGTGTTGCCACCCGGGGGAGTTTGTCGGCGGCGGCGCGCCTGGAAGGGGTGACGCCGGCCATCATCGGGCGCCGGATCGATGCGTTGGAGGCGCGGCTGGGGGTGCGTTTGCTGTTGCGCACGACGCGCAAGCTGACGCTGACCTTCGAGGGGCAGGCCTTTCTTGAGGATTGCCAGAAACTGCTTAACGACCTGGCCAATGCCGAGGCGGCGGTGTCGCTGGGCGGGCTGAAGGCGAGTGGCTATCTCAAGGTGTCGGCCCCGGCGGGTTTCGGCCGGCAGCATGTGGCACCACTGGTAGGCGATTTCATGAAAGACAACCCGGAGGTGCGGGTCAATCTCAATTTGAGTGACCGCCTGGTGGATCTGATCAACGAGAACATCGATTGCGCAATCCGCATTGGCGAGATGACCGATTCCAGCCTGGTGAGTGTGCGGCTGGGTGAGATGCGGCGGATGGTGGTGGCTAGCCCGGCCTACTTGGTTGAGCACGGTGTGCCGCGCGCGCCGGAGGATTTGGCGAAGCACAATTGCTTGTCGCTTGGCCAGCAACGCGGCTGGGTGTTCCGTCATCCGGATAGCGGCGAGAGCGATACGATCAAGGTCAGCGGTAATTTTGAGTGCAACGATGGGGCGGTGCTGCACGAATGGGCGCTGAGCGGGCGTGGCCTGGCCTGGCGTTCGTTGTGGGAGGTGGGGCACGATCTGCGCGAGGGGCGGCTAACGTCGGTCCTGGATGCCTGGCAGGCACCACCGATGGGGATTTATGCCGTTTTTCCGCAGCGCCGTCATTTACCCTTGCGCGTGCGTTTGTTCATTGATTTGCTGAAAGAGCACTACGGGCGGGCGAGTTATTGGGAATTGCGCTGAAAAACGGCAGAAAATCGCCGTTGACCGCGAGGATTTAGCCTGCAGCCGGTGAGCGGGGCGACTGGTCGTGGGCCTTGAGCTCGGCGGGGGCCAGCAGCTGCGTGGCGAATTTTTCCAGAAAGGTTTCAATGACGACTCAAGCGTGCAAGGTCAGGCATGGTAGCAAGCCCCGGCCAAGGCATGCCGATGCCCCCCGTGCCGAGGGTGGCTTTAATAAAACAGTGCGCCAATATCCAGGGTCGGACGCTGGCCGATAGCGGCGGCAGATTCATCGAGCCATTGCCGGGCATGCGCTCGGCCTTGGTCACGCAGATTTTCGAAAAACGGCAGGTTGACCGCGAGCTTGCTTTCCGCCGGCAAGGGGCCGAGCACGGTGTCGGCGGTGATGGCGTGAAAGCGGATCGTCCGCAAACGCTGTTCGAGCGGCGCAATGGGCCAGCGCGCCATCAGCCAGTCCGGCAGCCAGGGTCGCCCGGCTTCGTCGCGCAAGTGGGCGAACATGCGCATTTCCCGCAAAAAAGTGGCGTTGAACGCTAATTCATTGAGTCGTTGCCGGATATCGACGGCGCTGAGCGGTGTTGCCTGGTAACGCAGAGGCGTCAGCAGCACCAACAGGATGTCGGCGCAATGGCAGTCGTGGACCAGCGGGAAAATGGCCGGGTTGGCACTGTAACCGCCATCCCAGTAAGGCTCCCCATCGATCAGGATGCTGCGGTGCAGGGTCGGCAGGCAGGCCGAGGCGAGCAGGGCGTCGAGCGTCAGTTCGGCCGTCTGAAAAATCCGCAACTTGCCCGAGTTGGCCTGGGTGGCGGCAATGAACAGTTGCGGCTGCGCATGGCGCTGGAGCGCTGGAAAATTGATCAGCCGGTCGAGAATGTCGCGCAGGGGGTTGAGGTCGAGCGGATTGAGTTGCTCTGGCGAGAGGTGCGCCGTCCACGGCAGCATCATTTTCAGTGCCGGCGCCATGTTCGGTCCCCGCGCCTGCGTATTGAAAGGCGCTTCACGGGCCACCGAGGTCCAAAACTCGTTGAGCACCTGGCGCGCCCCCAGCCGACCGCCGTGCAGCAATCCATAAGCCAGGCAGACTGCATTCATCGCCCCGGCGCTGGTGCCGCTGATGCCTTCAAAGGTGAAGCGCTCGTCGGCCAGCAAAGCATCCAACACGCCCCAGGTAAAGGCACCATGCGCACCGCCGCCCTGCAGGGCGAGGTTCAGGGGGCGGGTCGACTCCTTGGCCATATCCGGGCGCTCCACAACGTAGAAACGGCATCTTGCGGTCGACCGTCTAAAAAAGCAAAAAAGCCGACCCCTTGTGGGAGCCGCCCTGGATGACGGTGGTGACGTCGTCGAAGTAGCCGGTACCGACTTCCTGTTGGTGCGACACGAAGGTGTAACCCTGCTCGCGAGCGGTGAATTCCGGATCCTGAACCATTTCAAAATGAGTTGCCTGGAATGGTCTAGGGCTCACCCAGCCGGTTAGCGGCCGGGTATCGCCTCAGTTGTCCAGTCGCTTCAGGTCGCGGTAGAAGTTTTCGTGAGGACCCACGGTCAGCAGCTTGATCGTTCACGCATCGATGGCACGGTAGGGCAACAGGCACAGTTGGTTTGCTAGTTTGAACTTGAAGACGGGAATGCCCGCCAAGTCGCCTACTTGTAGCGGGGTCAGTTCTTCTGCTGCGTTGATTCGGATTGCGGACTTTGAGCGACGCTACCTTGCTCTTTTGCCAGCGATGGCTGTCCATCCCTATCATCAGTGCGATCGAACGAAAGAACTTTGCCAAAAGTCATTTGCATCCACTGTGGATAGGTGTATGCGCTCCCCTTGCTGTGGTCTATTACGGCACCTATACCGCCACCGAAAATGATATTTCCCCACATGCCGCTATTGGCGCGTGATACAGCTTTGGCAGATGCTGTTGGTAGATTTTCCTTCTGGCATTGAACGTTCAGGTCAGAGGATGACCGACGTACCATAACGTTACCGGGAGTGCGGACGCGGAAAGATCCATATTCGTTGAACAATTCACAATCGGCATCTTTTAATTCCGAACCATCAGCCATCTTGGTTTCTACGCGAATTGACTGAACAGTGTCGCCAGTGATTGATGCACAGCCAGAGCTGAGTACAGCAACTGCAAAAACTGGAAGTAATTTTTTGTTCATCACGGATCCTGATTCAATATGAAAATGTGGAACGAATTGTCCACTCAGGTCAGGATTGCCGCAATTAGACAAAAGTCATAGTCGTGACGTCCCGACCCGTGGGGGTGCAGAGTAACCTGGGCTTGGCGCGCCAGATTTACGACGTAATGGGTGCAGTATTCGATACATTTGCGGCTCTCCCACCGAAATCGGGATAGGGGCGGCCAGATAACCTGACCGACCCCTCCCACACCACCCGGCATGCGGGTCCGCACCGGGCGGTTGGAATGGTTGAGGTGGTATGCGGGCAAACCCTCCCGCACACTCCCGGTTTCGCCAGTTCGAGTTCGGCAAGATTGGTTATCTCGCTGCCAGACCATTGAGGGCTTCACCCTCGCCGGATATATGGCGAGCTTCAGGTTAATGAACATCTGAGACTCCCCGCTCTCGATAACTCTGTAGCTACTCCTCCCATTCCTTCGGCCCTTCGCCCCAAGATGGCAGCTACTACGGCCTCTGCTGACTTCTCGCTCCGCCTTACGGCGTTGCCCTTTCAGGCATGAGGCGAGATCTCCCCAGGTAAGAACGCACTCCTTCATTGCACAACCGCCGGATTTACGCCGCTTCGCCTTGATCACGAGAGCTTCGTGGTTGCTTGCCCACTCGCCCTGCTCAGCAGCGCCTTCTATCCGGTTTTTGTCCATCGGCTCGCAGTTTATGCTCCACGCTTCCTCCCCACACT
>JAQTXC010000075.1 GCA_028689015.1 Dechloromonas sp.
ATTGTTTTTACAGTAGACCGTACAAGTTCTGCAGGCGCAGACATTCCGGGTTGCGCTGGCCATCGGGCAAATAGGCCGGGAATTCGCGACAGGCACTGGGCCGCTGGCTGTAGATGCTGCAGCGGCCATCATCCTGCTGGGCAATGCAGCGGGCGTGCCCACTTTCTGTTCCCTTCATACAGGCCAGGAAAGGCGTGACGGCAGCGGTTAAGGCGGCCGGCACGTAGCCGCCGGGCTGCGAGTCCAGTTCGCCAAAATAGAAGGAAACGCGGTAATGGCGGCAACACAAGCCGCAGCCAAAGCAAGGGTTGTCTGATGCGGCCATATCGTAAAAGACACGGCCGTCATCTTGAGGAAGGGCGAGTTGGCTGTCACGCATCGCAATACGCGCCGTCCGGTGAGTTGCTGCAGCAGCCAACTTGCCCGGTTGGGCCACTTGCTCAGTTCTGGGTCTTATCCTTTTCGATCAGCGCGTAGGCCGAGTGATTGTGGATCGATTCAAAGTTTTCTGATTCGACCACATAGGCGTCAATACGCTTTTCGGCGGTCAGGCGGGCGGCAACGTCGCGCACCATGTCTTCGACAAATTTTGGGTTGTCGTAGGCGCGTTCGGTGACGTATTTCTCGTCCGGGCGCTTGAGCAGGCCGTAGAGTTCGCAGGAGGCTTCGCTTTCGACCAGTTGAACCAATTCTTCAATCCAGACGAAATCATTGGTGCGGGCAGTCACCGTGACGTGTGAGCGCTGATTGTGGGCGCCGCGCTCGGAGATCTTTTTCGAGCAGGGGCACAAGCTGGTCACCGGGATGACGACCTTGACCGAGGTGCTGATTTCACCATGGCAGATGTCGCCGATGAAGGTGACGTCGTAATCCATCAGACTTTGAACGCCGGAGACCGGCGCGGTTTTGTTGATGAAAAAGGGGAAGTTCATCTCGATATGGCCGGTTTCGGCTTCGAGTTTGAGCACCATGTCGCGCAGCATGACCGGAAAATTCTCGACCGAGATTTCACGCTCGTGGCTGTTGAGAATTTCAACAAAGCGCGACATGTGCGTGCCCTTGAAATTGTGTGGCAGGCCGACGTACATGTTGAAGACGGCGATGGTGTGCTGGACGCCGGTCGACTGGTCCTGGACCTTGATCGGATGGCGAATGGCCTTGATGCCGACTTTGTTGATGGCGATTTGACGGGTGTCCGCAGAGTTTTGGACGTCCGGAATGGCGTTCTGGCTGGTCATGGGGCTGTTCTGTCGAGGTTGTCTGAGGGCAGGCTGTCGCGGATGCGATGCACGATGCCCGTTTTATCGAGGCCGAGCTCGGCGAGGAGTTGGCCCTGTTCGCCGTGATCGATGAATTGGTCGGGCAGGCCAAGCTGCAGCAACGGGACGTGGAGGCCGCGTTCGGCCAGGACCCGTGCAATTTCCGAACCGGCACCGCCGATCACTGCATTTTCTTCGACGCTGACCAGCAAGGAATGGTTCCCGGCTAATTCAGCGATCAGTTCCGCATCGATGGGTTTGACGAAGCGCATGTTGGCGACGGTGGCGTCGAGTTCTTCACCGGCTTCCAGCGCCGCCGGCAGCAGGCTACCGAAGGCGAGAATGGCGATTGCTTTGCCTTGGCGGCGGATTTCGCCCTTGCCCAGCGGCAGGGTGTCGAGTTGCGTTGAGGGAATCGTCCCCGGGCCGCCACCGCGCGGGTAGCGAACCATGCTTGGGCCGTCATGGGCAAAGGCGGTGGATAGCATGCGTCGGCATTCAGCCTCGTCGGCCGGGGTCATCACCACCATGTTTGGAATGCAGGTGACAAAGGACAGGTCGAAGGTGCCGTGGTGGGTCGGGCCATCTGCACCGACCAGGCCGCCACGGTCAACGGCGAAAACGACCGGTAAATTCTGCAAGGCGACATCGTGGATCAATTGATCGTAGGCGCGCTGCAGGAAGGTCGAATAAATGGCAACCACCGGTTTCAGGCCTTCGCAGGCCATGCCGGCAGCGAAAGTGACGGCGTGCTGCTCGGCAATGCCGACATCGTAGTAGCGGTCAGGGTGCTCAGTGGCAAAGCGCAGCAGACCAGAGCCTTCGCGCATGGCTGGGGTGATGCCGACCAGGCGGGAGTCGGCCTTGGCCTGGTCGCATAGCCAGTCACCAAAGACCTGGGTGTACGTCAGCTTGCCGGCTTTGGCGGTCTGGATGCCTTGGTCGGCGGCGAACTTGCCGACGCCGTGGTAAAGGATGGGGTCGGCCTCAGCCAGTTTGTAGCCTTGGCCCTTCTTGGTGATGATGTGTAGGAATTTCGGACCCTTGATAGCGCGCAGGTTGTGCAGTGTCGGGATCAGGGCATCGAGGTCGTGGCCATCAATCGGGCCGTAATAGTGAAAGCCAAATTCCTCGAACAGTGTGCCGGGGGCGATCATGCCTTTGACGTGCTCCTCAGCGCGGCGAGCCAGTTCGAGCAAGGGCGGGGCGAAGCCCAGCATGTGGCGACCTGCCGAGCGGGCGGCGTTGAACGTCTGGCTGGAAGTCAGGCGGGTCAGGATGTGGTTGAGCGCGCCGACTGGCGGCGAGATCGACATCTCGTTGTCGTTGAGGATGACCAACATGTCGGCATCGGCGACGCCCGCGTTGTTCATCGCTTCAAAGGCCATGCCGGCAGACATGGCGCCGTCACCAATGATGGCGATGGCCTTGCGGTCCTCACCCTTCTGTTTGGCCGCCAGGGCCATGCCGAGCGCTGCGGAAATGGAGGTCGACGAATGACCGACGCCAAAGGTGTCGTAGATACTTTCGCTGCGTTTGGGAAAGCCGGCTACACCGTGTCGCATACGCAGGCTTGCCATACCGGCGCGGCGGCCGGTCAGTACCTTGTGCGGGTAGCACTGGTGGCCGACGTCCCAGACCAGGCGGTCTTCCGGCGTGTTGAAGACAGCATGCAGGGCAATGGTCAATTCGACAGTGCCGAGATTGGACGACAAGTGGCCGCCAGTTTTCGAGACCGAGTCGATCAGGAAGGCGCGCAACTCGTCGGCTAGTTGCAGCAGTTGGCGGCGCTCCAGTGCGCGCACGTCGGCCGGGCTGTGGATGGTGTCGAGCAGCGGGTAAGAGGCAGCGGTCATGTCGGATTTCAGAATTGCCGGTGGCAGATGAAATCGGCCAGTTGGGTCAGGCGGCGGGCGCGTTCGCCGAACGTGGACAACGCCGCCAGGGTGTCGGTTCGCAGCTCTTCGGCGTAAGCGCGGGCGCCGTCCAGGCCGAGCAAACTGACATAGGTCGGTTTGTCGGCAGCTTCGTCCTTGCCGGCCGTCTTGCCGAGCGTGGCGGTACTGGCCGTGCAGTCGAGTATGTCGTCCACGACCTGGAAGAGCAGGCCGGCGCGTTTGGCGAAGCGGTCGAGTTGCTGGCGTTCGTCGGTACTGAGTGCCTGGCCGGCCAGAGCGCCAAGCAGGACCGCAGCGCGGATCAGCGCGCCAGTCTTCAGGGCATGCATCAACTCCAGTTCGGGGCGGCTCAGTGCCTGGCCGACGGCCGCCAGATCAATCGCCTGACCACCGGCCATGCCGCAGGAGCCGCTGGCCTGGGCGAGCAGGGCAACCATTTCCAGTTGCTGCTGGGGGTTGTCCAGCGGCTGGCGGGCGAGCAGTTCAAAGGCCAGCGTCTGTAAACTGTCACCGACCAGCAGGGCAGTGGCTTCGTCAAATTCGACGTGGCAAGTCGGTCGACCGCGACGCAGGACATCGTCGTCCATGCACGGCAGATCGTCGTGGACCAGGGAGTAGGCGTGGATCAGCTCAACGGCGCAGGCGACAATGTCCAGATGTGCGGGGCTAGCGTTACTCAGTTCGCCGGCGGCAAAGGCGAGTAACGGGCGGACCCGCTTGCCGCCGCCCAGCGTGGCATAGCGCATGGCATCATGCAGGCGGGCGGGAATGCTGCCACCGGCGGGCAGGTGGGCGGCGAGGGCGGTTTCGACACGCTGCTGCGTGGCGGCCATCCAGTCGGCAAAAGGGGGCTGGCTCACGGGCGCTCCAAGCTGCTGCGGTCGACCTCACGGATCGAGCCATTTTCGATGATGCGAATTTGATCCTCGGCCTGATTCAACTGTTGCTGACAATGGGCCATCAGTGTCATGCCTCGCTGGTAGGCGGCGATCGACGCGTCGAGGTCAAGCTGACCCTCTTCCATCCCGGCGACGATGGCCTCCAGTTCGGCCAGCGCCGTCTCGAATTTCATGTCGGCGATCGGTGTCTGATCCATGGCAATGCACTTGGGGAAACACGCGAAAATACTCTATCCAGGGTCTTCCGGTCAAATTTCGGGGTAAAATCAATCCCCTTTTTAACCCCGCTGGAGCTCTGGAATGTCCGACATGGCGACGTCGTCCCGGTTGGCACCTGCAGTTTCCCAACTGCCGGTGGACTGGTATTTCGATGAACGGATTCATGCATTGGAGAAGAAACTTATCTTCGATGCCGGTCCGGGCTACGTCGGTCACCAGCTCATGGTGCCGGAAGCGGGGGATTACCGTTCGCTGGAATGGAAGGACCACGGCCAGATGCTGCTCAATGGCGGCACCGAGGGACCGAATGCCGGCATCTGGCAGATGTCGAACGTCTGCCGCCATCGTCAAGCAATCATGTTGCAGGGGAGCGGAAAGCTTGAAGGGCCGCTGGTTTGCCCGATTCATCGCTGGACCTACGATCAGGGCGGTCAACTGATCGGCGCACCGCATTTTCCGCAAAACCCCTGTTTGAATCTGAACAAGGCCCGGCTAGAAAACTGGAACGGCCTGCTGTTCAAGGGGCCGCGCTCGGCCAACGCCGATCTCGGTGGCATGAAGGTCGCGCGCGATCTCGATTTCACCGGCTACAAGCTCGACCACGTCGAGATGCACGAGTGCAATTACAACTGGAAGACCTTCATTGAGGTCTATCTGGAGGATTACCACGTCGTGCCCTACCACCCGGGCCTGGGCAATTTTGTCACCTGCGATGATCTGACCTGGCAGTTTGGCGACTGGTATTCGGTGCAGAAGGTCGGCATCACGTCTTTGCTGAAGAATTCCACCTCGACCGCCTACAACCGCTGGCAGAAAGTGGTTCGCGAGTATTACGGTGACCGTGGCGAAACGCCGCCGCAGGGCGCGATCTGGTTAACCTATTTTCCGAACATCATGGTCGAGTGGTATCCGCACGTGCTGGTCGTGTCGACGCTGATCCCGCAGGGGCCGGACAAGACGATGAATGTCGTCGAGTTCTACTATCCGGAGGAAATCGTCGATTTCGAGCGTGAGTTCATCGAAGCTGAGCGTGCCGCCTACATGGAAACTGCCATCGAGGACGACGACATCGGCGAGCGCATGGACCGCGGTCGCAAGGCCCTGCTGGCCGCCGGCCGGAACGAGGTGGGCCCCTACCAGAGCCCGATGGAAGATGGCATGCAGCACTTCCATGAGTTCTATCGGCGGGTTATGCAGCCAGCGATTGAGGCGCGCTGAGCGCGGCCGGCATTTTTGCGCTTTTTCGCGGTCGACCGGGGCGTCGGGCTAAAATCCGGCGCCTTGTGACATTCAATGTCCGCCATTTATTCCTGCGAGTTCTGAACCGCCCATGCAATCCCTGTGGATGATCGTTGCCAGTTTTCTGTTCGCCTGCATGGGCGTTTGCGTCAAATTGGCGGCGACAACCCATTCGGCGGTCGAAATCACCTTTTACCGCAGCTTTATTTCGTTGATCCTGATGGTCGGCCTGATCCGCCTGCGGGGCATCCCGTTGGCGACACCGCATTGGCGCTGGCAATTGATTCGCGGGTCCGTCGGCTTCGTCGCGCTGTTTGCTTATTTTTACGCCATCACGCTGTTGCCACTGGCGACGGCAGTCACCTTGAACTACACCTCGGCCATTTTTCTGGCGCTTTATCTGGCACTGGCCGGTTGGCGACTGCGGCGCGGCATCATTGCTGCCTTGGCGCTGGGTTTGTTCGGGGTCGGGCTGCTGCTCAAACCCACCCTGCAGGCCGAACAATTGCTCGGCGGCCTGGTCGGCCTCGGTTCCGGTGTGCTGGCCGGCATGGCCTATTTTTCAGTACGTGAACTGGGCGCCCGTGGCGAACCCGGGAGTCGCACGGTTTTTTATTTTTCGCTGGTGGCCTCGCTGGGTTCTGGCCTGTGGCTGGTTTTTTCCGATCTGCACGCGGTCGACCGCGACAGTGGCCTGCTTTTGCTTGGCGTGGCCGGCTTTGCCACACTCGCCCAACTGGCGATGACCCGTGCCTACACGCATGGCAAGACGCTGCTTTCGGCGTCGCTGGCCTATAGCACGGTGATTTTTTCCAGCCTGTTCGGCATGTTGCTTTGGGGTGAGGTGCTGCCAGCCTCCGCCTGGCTGGCCATCGCCCTGATCATCCTGTCTGGCATCGCAGCGACGCACTTTTCCCGGGCCAGCCCAGCTGAGCAGGATTAGGATAGGATTGAGGCGCTACAGTGCAACAACGCACTCCCGGCGAGCAGCGAACGACTCATCAATAAAAGGAGCAAAAAAATGATCGTCATCGATCACCAGCCCAATCGGGTCAGCGTTTCGGTTTTCGGCGAATTCACCTTGGCCGATTACCAGGAGTTTGAAGAGGTCGTCAATTTCAAGGTGCGCTTTGAAGGCCCGGTTGATCTGTATTTTGACCTCAGCCAGATGGCGGGGCTGACCTTGGATGTTGCCTGGGAGGAACTCAAGTTCTCACGGGCTCATGCCAATGATTTCAAGCGGGTGGCGGTGGTCACCGACAGTCAGTGGGTGACCTGGAGCGCCTGGCTGTCGCAGACCTTCGTCAACGCCGATGTCGAGGTATTTACCGAGGCCGACGAAGCCAAGGCCTGGCTGGCCGAATGAGCGGCATGTTCAGCCCCTTGGTCGATGCAGCGACGCTGCGTGCCAATCTGGTCAATCCGAACTGGCGAGTGATTGATGTCCGTCACCAACTGGCCGATACCGCCTATGGCGAGCGGCAGTATGGCGAAGGGCATATCCCGGGCGCGTGCTTCCTGCATTGCGACCGTGACCTGTCGGGGGCGCTCAACGGGACGAATGGCCGCCACCCCTTACCCGACCCGCAACGTCTGGCGGCACGGCTGGGTGAACTGGGTATTGATGGCCAAAGCCAGGTCGTGGTCTACGATGACGCGCAAGGCATGATTGCCGGGCGCCTGTGGTGGTTGCTGCGCTGGCTGGGGCATCCGGCGGTGGCCGTGCTTGATGGCGGCTTTCAGGCCTGGCAGGCGGCAGGCGGCGGCGTCGATCAGACCCTCCCTACGGTGTCGCCGGCTGTTTTTGTCCCGGTTTTGCGGCCGTTGGCGGTCGACGTCGATTTTGTGCAGAAAATGCCGTCGACCGCGACCGCTTTGCGCCTGGTCGATGCCCGGGCGGCGGACCGCTTTCGCGGTGAAAACGAGACCATTGATCCACTGGGTGGGCATATTCCTGGTGCGGTCAACCGTTTCTTCCGCGACAATTTGGCCGCCGATGGGCGCTTTAAATCGGCAACCGAGTTGCGCACCGAATGGCTGACCGTGCTTGGGGCGGTTCCCGCTGCGCAGACCATTCATTATTGCGGCTCTGGTGTATCGGCTTGTCATAACCTGCTGGCGCTCGAAATTGCCGGCCTAAGCGGTGGTCGTCTCTACGGCGGCTCGTGGAGCGAGTGGTGCGCTGATGCGACCCGGCCAGTGGCGTAATCCAGCGTCAGCCAATGCACCGCCTGTCCTGGTGGCTTCCCCAGCGCCAGGCTG
>JAQTXC010000028.1 GCA_028689015.1 Dechloromonas sp.
GAGGCATCGGCCAGGTCCATCGGACGGTCGGCATAGCGCTCGATCCAGTCGATGGCGCTGATCAGTTCGTCGCGGCCGAGCGGGAGGATATCCAGTCCGCCGCGTTCGATCCACTGATAAAGCGGCAGGGTGGCCGCGACACCGGGCGCGAGGTGGGAAAACTCGGTGAGCACCGCCCAGGTGGTGAGCAGGCGACCACGATAATCCTTCAGGAAATCCGTACACCGTTGATGCGCCAGATCACCCGCGCTGGCCAGCGCGACCAGCGGGCCGGTATCGACAAGCAGCAGGTTCATGCGCGCCCGTGCTTGCGCGCAATGGCGTCCGTGAGGCGTGCCTTGGGCGGGTCCGTCAGATCGTCAACGGCACTCAGCGAACCGATGAAACCGGTTTCGCAGGCAATTTCGTAAGCGGTCTTTTCCGGCTGGGCGGTGGCAAAGCGCTGCTCGAGCAATTCGATGATCACCTCGGACTTGCTGCGCCGTGTTTCCACGCAATAGCGCTCCAGCGCCTGTTCCAGACGGAGCGGAATGCGGACGGTGGTGGTCATGTGGAGCCTGAGGTTGTTGGTGTATTAACGGTAATACAAAATATTGAGGGGGGCAAGGGAGACAGGACGGGGCTGGACTGAAAAAGGTCGGTGGAAAGTCAGTTCACGACCCTAAGCTGCCTGATGCCATTTTCAAGTTAAATGGCAGCTTCCTGAACTTCGAGCGGCCACACACACTCTCGTTGCAACCTGTGATTCAGACCGCTTTCATTCGTTGGGATGCGCTGAGTGGATTGCATCAAAAATCTCACGCGCCAATATCGGAAAGGCGGTGCGCTGGAAATCGCTGTCATCCATGTAGCGAGTGACGATCTTGTCGTTCTCGGTCATGCGCTGAATCATCAAATCTTCAATCAGTTTGCGCACCCCCAACTGGAACTTGTCCAGTGGGTTGGCCATGGCGGTTTGAACCACCTGGCTGTTGCTGGTGGCCCGTGCCTTGATCTGATCGAAGAACAATCGATCCTCATCGGTGAAAGTGGTGCCGAAACGCTCGTTGAGCACCTGAATGATCTCGGACAGCGGGGCCTTTTCTTCCTTGGCCTTGCCGCTGCCGACATCGGTAGGACTGTAGACGCCTTCCGGCTCACCCACTTTCAATTCAATCGCACCACTGGAAACGCGCTGTAGCCGGTAATACTGCAACTCTACTTCGTTGCCGATCTTGAGCACGGTGTTGTCGCGATCCAACGGCAGATGCGGCAGCAGGAAACGACCGTAGCTGTACAGCATCTCCAGATCGGGGTCAGCGTACGGCAGGATTTGGCTCAGGAACGAATACATCCGCACATAGCCGCCCAACTTGTCGCGGAAGCTGGAACGTACCTCGTCGCTCTCGATAGCCTTGAACCTATCCACTGCCGGTTGCAGGTGTCGCTGCATATGGGCGTGATCGGCCGGGTTCTGCCGATCCACCTGGCGGTAGAAAATTCGTGCAAACGCCTCGACCTCGCGCCAGTGATAAATCTGTAGCTGATCCAACTCGTGCTTGATGCTGGCTAGCATCTCGGTGTTGGCGGATTCCTGCAGGCTGGTGGAATCGAAGTAAGGCTTGAACGCAGCGTAGATCTCTTCCGGCTTGTTAACGAAGTCCAGCACGAAGGGCTCGTCCTTGCCGGCAATCTTGCGATTCAGGCGCGACAGAGTCTGCACCGCCTGCACGCCGTCCAAGCGCTTGTCCACATACATCGCACACAGTAGTGGCTGGTCAAAGCCGGTCTGGTATTTGTTGGCCACCAGCAGTAGCTGGTAATCGCTGGAGCCAAAGCGCTCCGGCAACTGGCTCTCCGTAATGGGCTTGCCGCTGACGGCATCCGGGTTCATGCCCGGTTCGGTGTATTCGATGCCTGTATCCGGGTCTTTCACCGTGCCGCTGAAAGCCACCAGCGAGCGGATATCGGCGTAACCCTGTTCCTGGATGTAACGCTCAAACGCCAGCTTGTAGCGCACTGCCTGAATGCGGCTGGCCGTCACCACCATCGCCTTACCCCGGCCACCGAGCCGATGCCGCACATGCTCGCGGAAGTGCTCGACCATCACTTCGGTCTTCTGCTCGATATTGTGCGGGTGCAGCTCCTTGAACTTGGCCAGCGCCTTGGCGCCTTTCTTTTTCGGAATGGCCGGGTCGTCCTCCACCGTCTTCACGAACTTGAACCAGGTGCTGTAGGTGGTGTAGTTGCGCAGCACATCGAGGATGAAGCCTTCTTCGATGGCTTGGCGCATCGAATAGGTGTGGAAAGCCTCCGGTTTGCCACTACCACCTTCGCGCCCAAACAACTCCAGCGTCTTGCCCTTGGGTGTTGCGGTAAAGGCAAAAAAGCTCAGATTTTGCTGTTGACCGCGCGAGGCCATGATCTGGTTGAGGCGATCTTCCCAATCCGCTTCTTCATCGCCATTGCCGCCGGTACCATTGCTCGCCGTCGTGCCCAGAATGCTTTTCAGCTCGCGCGCAGTCTCGCCGGTCTGGCTGGAATGTGCTTCATCCACGATCACCGCATAACGGCGCGCCGCAATCGCCGCTTGCCAAGCCTTGGCCTGTGCCTTTTCTTCGTCGCTGGCTTTGTCCTGGTTCTCGGCGCCTGCCGCGTGCAAGAGGCCGCGCAGCACGAAGGGAAATTTCTGCAGTGTGGTAATGACGATCTTGGTGCCGTCGATCAGCGCATCGGCCAATTGCTTGGCATCCTGATCGATGGCCTTGACCACGCCCTGCGCGTGCTCGATCTGATAGATCGCATCCTGCAACTGCTTGTCCAGCACCTTGCGGTCGGTAATGACGATCACGCAGTCAAACACTTTCTGATCCTGCGCGTTATGCAGGCTGGCCAGCCGGTGCGACAGCCACGAGATGCTGTTGGTCTTGCCGCTGCCGGCCGAGTGCTGGATCAGGTAATTGTGGCCGGCGCTCTCGACGCGGGCCGCAGCCACCAGGGCGCGCACCGCATCCAGCTGGTGGTAGCGCGGAAAGACCATTTTTTCGGTGGTGACCAGCTTCTTGCCGCCCCGGCCATCGTCCACCTTCTGCTCCTCTTTCTCGATGAACAAGAAATGGCCGAGGATGTCGAGAAAGCTGTCGCGTTGCAGCGTTTCCTGCCAGAAATAGCCGGTGCGATAGCCGCTGGCATGCTGTGGGTTGCCCGCGCCGCATTGGATCTGCCCCGGCTGACTGCCCCGGTTGAAAGGCAGGAAAAAAGTCTTTTCTTTCGCCAGCCGCGTGGTCATCCACACTTCATCCGGATCGGCGGCAAAGTGAACCAGGGCGCGCTTTTTGAAATCGAACAGCGGCACACGCGGATCACGGTCGCTCTGGTATTGCTTCACCGCATGCCGCCAGGTCTGGTGCGTGCCGGGGTTTTTCAGCTCGATGGTGGCCACCGGCAGGCCATTGACCGCCAGCACCATGTCCACCGTGCTGTGGTCGCCGGGGTGGCAAGGCACCTGCCTTGTTACGGTCAACTGGTTTTTTGCATACAAATCCAGCACATCGGGTGACAGTGCGTGCGCCGGTTTGAAATAGGCCAGCCGGAACAACTTGCCGTAAAACTTGAAGCCGTGGCGCAGCACATGCAGGCTGCCCTTGATCTCCAACTCCTTGCCCAGCGCATCGAGCAACATGGCCTGCAAGTTGCTGCCGTGCTGCGCGGTCATCTCGGCCCACAATTTGGGCTGGGTGGCTTCGATGAAAGCGAACACCCGCGCCGGGAACAGCGCCCGCGCCTTGTCCCACTCGTCGTTGGTGCCGGACAGCCAGCCGGCTTCGGCAAGCATCTGTTCGAGGTAGCTCTCGAAGGCTTTTTCGGTGGTTTGCGCCATGGCCAAGCTCAGGGTTGTGCGGTGTCGCGCAGCAACACGGTCTGGCTGTATTGCAGAAACTCATCCAAATGATGGGTGATGATGCTCATCGTGATCGGCAATTGCAGCGCCTGGTAATCGTGCACGGCGATATTGCGAAACCCGACCATGCGTTTCAGGCCGTCGGCCAGCGCCACATCGATCCAGCCGCCTTGCGCCAGCAAGCCAAACACATCGCGCGCGCTTTGCGGCACGCCGAGCTTTTCACGACGAATCAAATGCTGGCCCATATCCAGCGCCGCTTCGCAGGCACGCTGGATATTCAGGATCGCCGCATCCTGCCGGGTAAAGTCCGTCGCAAACGTCGCGGGATTGCTCGCGTATTCTTCGCGTGCCCGCGCCACGCAACGTTCGATCACCGCCGCCTTGTTGATCAGCACATCATCGGCCATACACCGTTCCCCTTTGTTGAATGTCGGCCAAGAGGCCCGCGCGCGCTGTGTCCAGCGCGGTCTTTTCACTGAGCACAGCGGCCTCGAACAAGGCTGCTTGCACATCGCTTGCCCACCAACGCTGGCCGGTGGTGATGATCTGGTACTGCATCACGGTGGAGGCCGCACGCAGGTCGAGCAGATCGACCGCGCAGCCTGCCACGTCAGCCAAGTCGCCGGCAAGGCCGAACAGAGCCAGCGGCTCGGCATAACCGGCCACCAGCACGGCCAGGTCGAGGTCACTCTCTGACCCGGCGGTGCCCTCGACGCGACTGCCAAAAGCGTAGATCGCCAGCAGATTCGGCACCTGGGCTTGCAGGGTACGAATAAGGTCTTTGCGGTTCATGCCAGCCCCCGCACGTCGATCTTGCCGGTGACGGCGGAGGTGATCAGGGCTTGGCGGTATTCGGTGAGACGGGCGATGGCCTCATTGATCTGCATAACCAAACCATCGAGTTGCTCAGTCTCGGAATCAATGAATGCTGCAATTGCTACCTGCTCCGCCAGGGGAGGCTCAGCCAACAGGTAATTTCGTATCGTCTCAACATTCACATGGGGAGCTGTGGAGCCGGTGACGTCGACGGCTCCTTGCTCATAGACACTCCGGGCGTTCAAGTGCCACATCAGAAAACCCGGGTCAAAGCGAACACTGACCTGGAACTGCATCATGCGCTGTCCAAGACAGACGGTCGTTTCTTTCGGAGCAAGAGCGGCGTAACCCCAGCGCTCACCCTCTCTTCCATAGAGAATGTCTTTCGGTACAACTTTTGCCCTGCGGATTCGACGCAGGTATTCGGATTCATCCACCCGATAGGCGCGACTCAGATCAAGTGTGCCGGAGTCAATATCGGCCGTCCTGACCACCAAATAGCTGCCCGTCGGGTCGTAAATGGGGGTGTCGTGGGGGCAGTCAATGATCCGGTTTGCCGCGTATTTGAGCCGAGTAGTGCTCCAATGCTTGGGTACTTTCCCTAGCCACTCCACCCCCGAATCCTTCATCTCGGGGTTCGGCTCCAGCCCCGCTGCCTTGGCGGCTTCGGGCGACAGGCCACGGGTGACGGTGCGGGCGATCAGGGCGCTGCGCTTTTCCTTGAGCTTGGCGATGAGCTGGCGCTTTTGCGCCACCAGCGTATCGACCTGCGTGGTCTTGGCATCGAGGAAGCGGGCGATGGTTTGTTGTTCGTCGAGGGGCGGATAGGCCGCAGAGATATTCAGATATTCGCCAGAGTCCAGGTTTTGAATTCCTGTGGTCTGTTTGATTGCCGGATAGTTCAACCTTGCGGCGTATATTGCTGAATGCAGGTAGGTCAAATAGCGTGGATCGCACCCTCTTGCGATGGGCAAACGAGCCACGAAATTTGAGCATACGGCGGGGAAGTCCCCGGTGAACTGAACTACGCAACCAACAAGCTGTTTTTCACCACCGCCAGACTTTTCGATCAGGAGATCATTTTTTTGCAAGAGTCGATTGCGCCTTTGGCCTGCCTCGATTGCGCGAACCGTCGGGGGATTATTTACAACAACAAATCTATCTCTATCGAAGTCAGCTACGCGAACACAAACGAGGTCATCTAAATCGTTTGGATCGTCACCCCACACGCCGTTGTAACAACCGTTCGTTGACCACTTCAACCGATCTACATGCCAGTGTGATGGCACTGAACCAAGCCAATCAGAAGCGCTACTTTTATAGTCTTCATACGCGGCGTATTTCATGCCATCTTCTCCGGCCCGGCATCACCCTCTTTGGCCTCTATCCGCGCCCGTGCCGTTTCAATCGCTTCATGCAACTTACGGTGCAGCACTTCCGGCGGTGGCAACACAGTCAGGTATTCGGCGACGTGGATGCCAGATGCATCCAACTCCAGCAGTTCGATCTGTTCGTTATTTTTGCCGGCGCACAGGATGATGCCGAGCGGCGGGTTTTCGTCGGCTTCGGTTTCATATTTGGCCAGCCAGCGCAAATACAGCTCCATCTGGCCTTTGTATTCGGGCTTGAAATTGCCCTGCTTGAGTTCAACGACGACCAGCCGCTTGAGCTTGCGGTTGTAAAACAGCAGGTCGATGTAGAAATCGTCGCCATCGAGCTGGATGCGCTTTTGCCGGGCGACAAACGAAAATCCGGCGCCGAGTTCCAGCAGAAAGCTTTCCAGCTCGCGCAGGATGGCGTCTTCGAGGTCGCGCTCGAGAAAGCGGTCGGTCAGGCCGAGAAAATCGAGCAGGTAGGGGTCTTTCAGCACCAGCTTCGGGGCGACTTCGCCTTTGCTGCGCAGGGTGGCCAGCTCTTGCTGAATGAGGGCGTCGGGCTGTCTCGAAAGTGCGGTGCGCTCGTAGAGCATGGCGTCGATGCGTTCGAGCAGGACTCGGGTGCTCCAGCCCTCCAGCCGACACATTTCAGCGTAAAAATCGCGCTGCAAGGGCTTGTCCAGATAGAGCAGCGCACGAAAGTGGGTCCAGCTCAATTGTCTACTCAGTGCGTAGACAATGTTTTCATCGGGGAATACTTCAGCAAAACGCATCATGTGGCGGAGATTTTTGCTGCCGAAACTGCGGCCATAGTCGTCGCTCAATTGTCTCGACAGCGTCGAGACAATCTGTTCGCCATAGGTGGCGCGCGCACCTTGCAGAATTTCAGCATTGATGCGCTGCCCGATACGCCAATACAACAGCGTCAGCCCCATATTGACTGCCGAGGCCGCTTGGCGACGCCCCTCTTCGATCAGGGTTTTGATGTCGCCCAACAGCACAGGCGGCAAGGGAGTGGGGGTTTTCGATGGGCTCACGCCGTCACCTCGCCCAGCAGGCGCACGATGTCGGCTTCCAGGGCCTTGATCTCGGCCTCGATCACGGCCAGCTCACGTGGCGGCTCGTAGCGGTAGAAGTGGCGATTGAGCGGGATTTCGTAGCCGACCTTGGTCTTGTCATGGGCTATCCAGGCATCGGGTACATGGGGCAGTACCTCGCGCTCGAAATAGGCCTGGATGCTTTCCTTCAAGGGCACGTTTTCGGTGTCGCGCAGTTCGGCATCCGGCTCGGCTTCGCCATCGCGGTTGCGGCAGATTTCGGCGTTTTCATCGCGCTCAGAGAGGGCGTTGACCACCGCCTTGAGTTCCGGGGCGGAGAGGCGCACGTTCAATTCGCGATCAACGGGCTTGAGGCTGTCCAGAAACACTTTGCGGTCGTTGATCGGCTCGGGGTGGCGCTTGGCAAATTCGGCCAGCAAGTCGCGGATTTGCTGCTGGCGTTGTTCGCCGGCGGTAATGTCGAGCCGGCGTGCGGCTTCGTCCTTTTTGCTGCTGCTGGCCAGGTTCTTGAAGGCGGTTTCGTCTTCCAGCCGGGCCAGGCGCTCGGGCGTGGCGTCGAAGTTCAGGCGCAGGGGGCGTTCGACGGTGATCTTGTGGTAGCCGAAATCTTCGTTGTCGAAGACCTTGCTGACCACGAGTTGCTTCCACTGTTGGCCTTCCGAGGCTTCGCCGGTCGGCGCGTTGGAGACGACGCTGACGACCTTGCCGTCCTTGTCGAACAGGACCCAGCGACTGGTGCCTTCTGCAAAATGGCCGTGCAGGCTGGTGATGTCGCCGATGTAGTCCGGGTCTTTGGGCTTGTCGCTAGGGTCGCCAATGCGTCGGCGCTTGTTGCCCAGGCTTTTTTCCATCGGCACCCAGTGGTTGCGGGCGTCGATGAGCTGCACCTTGCCCTTGCGGTGCGCCTCCTTGCGGTTGGACAGCACCCAGATGTAGGTGCTGATGCCGGTGTTGTAGAACAGCTGCTCGGGCAGCGCGACGACGGCTTCGAGCCAGTCGTTTTCGATGATCCAGCGGCGGATTTCCGACTCGCCACTACCGGCATCGCCGGTAAACAGCGGCGAGCCATTGAAGACGATGCCGATGCGGCTGCCACCTTCTTCGGCACGACGCATCTTGGCGATCATGTGCTGCAGGAAGAGCAGCGCCCCGTCGTTGATGCGCGGCGTGCCGGCACCAAAGCGGCCTTGGTAACTGAGGGTGTCGCGTTCGCGCTCGATGTAGCGTTGTTGCTGCTTCCACTCGACGCCAAACGGCGGGTTGGCCAGCATGTAGTCAAAGTTGCGCTTCTGGCCTTGTTCGTCGCGGGCGTGGGCGTCCTTGGTAAAGGTGTCGCCCAGGGCGATGTTGTCGGCGTCTTCGCCCTTGATCAGCATGTCCGACCGGCAGACGGCCCAGGCTTCGTCGTTCCAGTCTTGCCCATACAGATGCGGCTTGGCTTCGCTGTTGAGGTCGCGAATGTACTTTTCGGCCACGGACAGCATGCCGCCGGTGCCGCAGGCCGGGTCGTAGATGGTTTTGACAACGTGGCTGCGGCGCAAGTCCTGCTCGGGCGACAACAGCAGGTTGACCATCAGCTTGATGACTTCGCGCGGGGTGAAGTGCTCCCCGGCTTCTTCGTTGGATTGTTCCGCACCGATCCGGATCAGCTCTTCGAATACATAGCCCATCTGCATTGCCGCCTGGTCGGCCGACAAACCGGCGAAGCTCAGGTCGAAGGTGGCGAATTTCTGGATGACCTGGAACAGCAGGTTCTTCTCGGCCATTTTGGTGATCTGCTCGCCAAATTTGAAATGGTCGAAAATGGCTCGGATGTTGGGCGAGTAGCCGTTGATGTAGCTGTTGAGATTGGGGGCAAGGTTGCTGGGGTCGTCCAACAATGAGTTGATGTGCTTCCCCGACGGGCGCAGTTCCAACTTGGAAAGGTTGTAGAACGGATAGCCCGTAGCCGACTGCATCACGCTGCGGATGATGCTTTCGGGTTTGCCTTTGTACTGGTTGAAGGTTTCCAGCGCCTTGGCTTTGGTCGGAGATAGCAGGCAATCGAAGCGACGCAGTACGGTCAGCGGCAGGATGACCTTGCGGTATTCGTTGCGCTTGTATGGACCGCGCAGCAGGTTGCAGATGCTCCAGATGTCATTGGCAAGCTGGCGGTGGGTTTCTGTATTCATTCAATTGTTCCGCAATTCGTAGTGGCTATCGGCTTCAAAGCGTAACAACGCGCTAGCAATGGGGAGCGATTGTATCAACCTCAAAAACCGAGCATCATTTTTATGGCATTTCGGAGCCGATTCGGGCATAGGTTCAATGTTCGCGAATTTCACTATGTCCGCAGCGTAGGCCAAATGCAGTTTCTGCCTTCAATCTGGTAAATACCCATCAGAGTCGGATGGCCCGTAATTGATCGGCTAGCAGCCGTTCGCGCTATCCAAATCTTCTACGACGGCATGTCTCTTCCTGGCCGAACCGGGACACTCAACTTATTCAGTCGAGATCCATCAGGCATCGATCGCGCGGTTCAGCGCGCTGTTGATCGCGGTCGCTAACTGAGCAATCTGCGCGTCATCGACAATGTACGGCGGCATCAGGTAAACCGTGTTGCCGATTGGCCGCAGCAGCGCGCCGTGGTCGAGCGCGGCACGGTAGAACTTGCGGGAGAAGTAGGGGTCGTCGGTGGCGACGTCGAAGGCGGCGATCATGCCGCGCTGGCGCAGGTGTCTGACCTGCGGGTGATCTACCAGCGGGGCCAGTGTGTCACCGATTTTTCGCGCTTTTTCGCGGTTGACGGTCAACACGTCGTCGGCGGCGAAAATGTCGAGCGTGGCCAGTGCGGCGCGGCAGGCGAGCGGGTTGCCGGTGTAGGAGTGCGAGTGCAGGAAGGCACGGGCGACCGAGTCGTCGAGGAAGGCGGCGTAGATCGCGTCGCTGCTCAGGACGACGGAGAGCGGCAGGTAGCCGGCTGAGATGCCTTTGGAGAGGCACATCAGGTCGGGGCGGATGGGTTTGCCGTCAATTGCGGCCTGTTCATGGGCGAAGAAAGTGCCGGTGCGGCCAAAGCCGACGGCGATTTCATCGCAGATCAGGTGCACCTCGTGCTGGTCGCAGAGTTGGCGGGCGAGGCGCAGGTATTCCGGGTCGTACATGACCATGCCGGCGGCGCCTTGGACCAGCGGTTCGACGATCAGCGCGGCGGTGCGTTGGCCGTTTTTCTCCAGCCAGTCGGCCAGGCCGGCGGCGGCGCGGCGGGCGACGTCGGCGGACGTTTCGCCAGGTTCGGCGAGGCGGAAGTCGGGCGAGGGCAGGACATGCGCCGCGTGGCGGACCAGCGGCGCGTAGGCATCCTTGAAGATGGCGACGTCTGTGACGGCGAGCGCGCCGACCGTTTCGCCGTGGTAACTGCCAGCCAGGCAGAGAAACTGCGATTTTTCCGGTCGACCGTGGTTGCGCCAGTAATGAAAGCTCATCTTCAGCGCGATTTCGGTGGCTGAGGCGCCGTCGGAGGCGTAGAAGGCGTGGCCGAGGGTGTTCGCGGTCAACGCCGATAAACGCTCAGAAAGCTCGACCACCGGCTGGTGCGTGCAGCCGGCCAGCATGACGTGTTCCAGCGTGTCCAGCTGTTCCTTCAGGGCCGCGTTGATGCGCGGGTTGGCGTGGCCGAACAGGTTGGTCCACCACGAGCTGATGCCGTCGAGATAGCGCTTGCCGTCAAAATCGACCAGCCAGGCGCCCTCGCCACGGGCGATGGGGAGCAGCGGCAGATGTGCTGGCGAGGCGGTCGCCGCGTGGTGCTGCATCTGCGTGCACGGGTGCCAGACGGCAGCCTGGCTGCGCGCCAGCCAGTCGAGGTTGGCGGCGTGCGGCATCAGTGTAGGTGCTGCGAGGTTTCGACCGCTTGTTCAGGGAGTTCGGCATGGACTAATTCGCCCTCGCTGTTGGGAAAGAGCGGGGCGCTGCAGTCATCGCAGAATTCCATCGGAAAGTGATGGTCGAGGAAGCGGATTTCCTGGACGCCACTGGCCCGCAAGGCGGCTTCAATTTCGCCGGCGGCGTCAGTTGCTTCGTCTTCGGCGCCCAGCAAAGGCCAGACGATGCCATGGTAGGTGTCGTCGCTATTCTTGGGGCCGAGGCCAACCCGGTATTCCTCCATCCGGCGGTCGTAACAGGGGCCGATCACCGCCCGGACGTCGGCCGGCAGCAGACCGAGCGTGGCGTGCAGGAAAGCGATCGAGGCCTGGACCGAGTAGGCGCGGGATTGCCGGTCGGCATCGCGGCAGGCGGCGTGGTAGGCGTCGGGCAAGAGTGCCTGCCAGGCACAACCGGTGAGCAGTGGCTCAAGGTTGGGGCTGCCTTGCTTGAGCCAGGCCTGAAGGGCGTCGTCCTTGTTGCCATCCTTTTCGTTCCAGCGAAAGAGGGCGCTGCCCTGCGGCACGGCGACGGCGCCAATGAGGTAGCGCAGGTCGGACAGGAAACGGTTGGTTTCGGCCATTTGCGTACTGTCGACCGCGAGATGCTGACCCGCCAGCGCCGCTTCGCCCAGTTGTCGGGTCAGAGTCTGGGTATCGCAGAAACTGCGCGGCAACTGATCCGGACTGAACATGAAATCAGCCAGCGCCAGCTGGGCATCGGCGGCAAAGACATGGGCGCCCAGTTGTACGCTCAGGGCTTGGCGGATGGCCTTGGGCAGGCTGCAGGCTGCAATCGAAAAGCGCGACCAGGCAAGGACCGGCACGGCAAACAGCAGAATGTCGTACAACTGGCCGGCGTGTTCCAGGCACTGGCTTTCGGCGCGTGACTCGACCATGTCGGCCAGTTCGTCATGGGCGCGCGGGTTGGCTTCAAACAGCCGGTCGAGTGCGGTATTGATCTCGTCCTCGGCGCCATTCTTCAGCAAGCCGTCGACGATTTCGGCCAGTTGTTTTTCCCAGTAAGCGTCCTCCAGCTTGCCGCCAGCGTTGGTCAGGCCCATGGCCAGGCGTTGCAGTTCTGCTGCATCGCGCGAAAGACGGTCACGCGAGCCGAAGCGGGTACGTTTCATGGGAATTCCAAAAAATCAAAGGCGTAATTTTACCAGCCGCTAAAATGCCAGTCAGTGTCATCCATGCAATCCGAGGACAAGTTTCCATGTTGATCTTACTTTCACCGGCCAAAGCGCTCGATTTCACGACGCCGCCCCATGTTGACCGCCATACCCTGCCGGCCTTTCTTGATCGCTCAGCGATTTTGATCGAGCAATTGCGTCAGTTGTCGCCGGCCGAAATCGCCGATCTGATGCATTTGTCCGACCCGCTGGCTCGCCTCAATTTTGAGCGTTACGCTGAATGGTCCTTGCCGTTGACACCTGATAACGCCAAGCAGGCGGTGCTGGCCTTTGATGGCGATGTGTACGACGGACTCGCTGCCCGGACACTGAATGCCGAGGACCTCGATTTCGCCCAGCAGCATGTGCGGATTTTGTCTGGTCTGTACGGCATTCTGAAACCGCTTGACCTGATGCAGCCGTATCGGCTGGAAATGGGCACCAAGCTGGCCAATGCCGCGGGTAAGGACTTGTACGCCTTTTGGGGTGAGACCCTGCTGGCGGCGATCAATGCTGAGCTGGCGCAGATGGCGCAGCCGGTCGCGGTCAACCTGGCGTCCGAGGAATATTTCAAGGCGGCGGTTGGCCGCAAGTTCAAAGGCCGGCTGATCCAGCCGGTGTTCGAGGATTGGAAGAACGGCCAGTATAAGATCATCAGTTTTTACGCCAAGCGGGCGCGTGGTCTGATGACCCGCTATATCGTGACGAATCGACTGAGCGATCCGCAGGCCTTGCAGGCTTTTGATCGTGATGGCTATGTTTTTGCGCCGGCTGCGTCCGATGAGGTGAAGTGGGTGTTCCGGCGGCGTATGGACTGAGCTTCGTTCGCGGTCGACCCCGGCCATTGGTACGAATTGGCTGCAAAAGGCCATCAGCGCCGGGAAAATCCGTTAGCATTGGGCCGGCTGTTGCCTATTACTTTGGTGTTATTTATGAAATCGTTCCGTCGTGCCTTTGCGCGGCTTGGTGCGCTGTTCGCTTCGATGGCCGTGGCGGTGCCCTTGCTGGCCGAGCCATCGGTGGCCTTGCATTACGGCAAGACGCCGCCGCTGGATGCCTTGCGGGTATTCGATATCGTCGTTGTCGAACCGGATCACGGCATTGACCCGCAGCGCGATGCGCGGGCCGGTAGTGCGCTCTATGCCTATGTGTCTGTCGCCGAGGTGCAGCCCTCGCGCGCTTATTACAAGGCGATTCCGGAGCAATGGAAGCTGGCGCGCAATGGTGACTGGGCCTCGGTGGTCATTGACCAGACCCCGGCCGACTGGCCCGCCTTCTTTGCTGACCGGGTGGTTGGCCCCTTGTGGCGGCGGGGTTTTCGTGGATTTTTCCTTGATACGCTGGATTCCTACCGTCTGGCTAAATCCTTTAATGAGCAAGCGCAGCAGGATGGCCTGGTGCGGGTTATCGAGGTGCTGCATCAACGATTTCCCGGCATCAAGCTGATACTCAACCGCGGCTTCGAAATCGTGCCGCGCGTCCAGGGCAAGGTCCAGATGGTGGCGGCCGAGTCGTTATATCAGGGCTGGAATGCCCGGACCCGGCGTTATCAGGAGGTGCCGGCCAGCGACCGTCAGTGGCTGCTGGGCAAACTCGATGAGGTGTATCAGCGGTGGAAAATTCCGGTGCTGGTGATCGATTATGTGCCGCCCTACGATCGTCAATTGTCCCGGCAGACGGCACAGCGCATCCGCGCTCATGGCTTCATTCCCTGGGTGACCGACGCCGATCTGCGCAGCGTGGGGATTAGTGCGCTTGAGTCGGTGCCGCGGCGCGTGCTGGTGGTGTATGACAGTGGTGAGTCGCCGGCGCTCAACTATTCAAATGCCCATCGTTACTTGCAGATGCCGCTCAACCAACTGGGCTATGTGGTCGATTATGCCGATGCCCGGCAGGCCTTGCCGGACGATGTGTATGGCGATCGTTATGCCGGGGTGGCCACCTGGTTTTCCGGCTACTTGCCCGCTGCGGCCGGGAAAGACCTGGCCGCCTGGTTAGGGCGCCGACTTGAGCAGGGCATGCCCTTGGCCGTGATCGGTGATTTTGGCTTTGCGCCGGACAAGCAATTGTGCAGTCAACTGGGGCTGCAGTTTGGCGATAGTCCCGTTCGAAATTTTCGGCTGGCCACGGTCGACCCGATGCTGGGCTTTGAAAGCAAACCGTATTTTGATCCCGGCCAGTTTATGGCCATCCGCTTGCTGGCATCGACTGCGCGCCCTTTGCTGACGGTGCAGGACGAAAAAGCACGGCAATTTGCTGCGGGCGCGATCATGCCCTGGGGCGGCTTCATTCTTGATCCCTTTGCCGTGGTCGAGGTGCCGGGAACCGAGCAGTCGCGCTGGGTGGTCGATCCCTTTGCTTTCCTGCAGCAAGCGCTGGCGCTGGCCCCTTTACCGATCCCCGACATCACGACGGAAAATGGTCGGCGGCTGATGTTTTCCCATATCGACGGTGATGGTTTTCCGTCACGGGCGGAGTTGCCGGGCAGTCCACTGGCCGGCGAGGTGTTGCTGACCGAGGTGCTGGAAAAATATCGGGTACCGACGACGATGTCGGTCATCGAAGCGGAAGTTTCGCCTCAGGGGCTTTACCCGGCGCTGAGCCGGCAGATGGAAGACATCGCGCGGCGCATGTTTCGCTTGCCGCACGTTGAAATTGCCAGCCACTCCTATACCCACCCCTTTTTGTGGAATACGGCAGTGCTGCACGGCAAATTCAAGAATGCGCATGAAGATGACTACCATCTGCCGGTTCCCGGTTACGAGCTGAATCTGGAGCGCGAAATTGTCGGTTCGATCGACTATATCCGGCAGCGCCTGGCCCCGTCTGGCAAGCCCGTCAGCATTCTGTTGTGGACGGGTGATACCGCACCGGGCGAAGAGGCGCTGACCATTGTCAATGAACGGGGTTTCTTGAACATGAACGGGGGTGACACCTCAATCACCCGCTCTAATCCTTCGTTAACTGCCGTCGGGGCGCACGGCATCGTCAAGGGCGGTCACTTGCAGGTTTATGCGCCGATTACCAACGAAAACATTTATACCAACCTGTGGCGCGGGCCTTTTTATGGCTTCGAACGGGTGATCGAAACCTTCGAAATGACGGAAACACCGCGTCGCCTGAAGCCGGTTGACGTTTATTTCCATACCTATTCGGCCAGCAAAAGGGCGGGCCTGATTGCGCTTGACCGCGTCTATGCCTGGGTGAGCAAGCAGTCCCTGCATCCGGTTTTTGCCTCCGAGTACATTCGAAAAGTTGAGGATTTTCATTATCTGGCGCTGGCCCGTGATAGCGACGGCCAGTGGCTGGTTCGCGGCGATGGTCAGCTACGGACCATGCGCCTGCCGGCTGCCCTGGGTCGGCCGCAGCTGGCGACTGCCCGCGGGGTAGCCGGTTTTCGGCCCGCTTTCGAGGGGGTTTATCTGCATTTGACCGGAGGCGATGCCCGCTTTGCCAGTCAAGACCAGGCGCCGCTCCCTGGGCCTTATCTCTACGAAGCGAATGCGCGCTTGGTCGACTGGGCGATCAATCCCGCGCGTAAAAAGGGGCATTTTTCATTGGCGGGCCATGCGCCGCTGGAATTCACGCTGGCCGCCGCCGAGGGTTGCCGGGTCAGCGCCGGCGGGCGGGTTCTCCGTCCGCATTTGACCCAGGGCGCCGATGGTCAGTCCCTGGCGCACTACAAATCAAGCCGTGTTTCAGAAACGCTACAGCTTAGCTGCGACTGAGGCGGATCGCCCGGTCGTTGCCCCGCCGTGGCTGATTACCGCGTTATTTGTCATGGCTGCGGTGATCCTGATCCTGCTTTATCCGATGCAGGAGCTGGAGCGCCGCCTGGCCGATACCGCCGATAGCAAGCTGGCTTCGTCCTATCTGGATAATCTGCTGCGCAGCGCGCCGGAAAACCCGCGCTTGCGCATGTTGCTGGCGCGCAGCCAGATTCGCCTGGGCGAGACTGACAAGGCCCGCGACATCCTGCGGCCAGCGCTGGAATCTGCTGATGACGAGTTGCGCCGCGAGGCCTGGTGGACACTGTGGGAAATGTATCGTACCGAAGCTCGGCGCTTGCAGAAGTTATCGCCCGCAATTGATCGCGATACCTTGCTGGTCCGTTTGCGCGACGAGCAACTGGCGGCGGCGGGCGCTTTGGTCGACTTGCTGATTAATCCGGAGCGCATTATCGAAGTGGCGCGGACAGCCTATGCGCTGGACGAGCCGCGCTTGTCGCAAGTGTTGTTTGATCGGCTGGCCAGTGTCCTGGGGCGTGGCGAAGCGGCGGTCCGGTTTTATGAAGCAGCGTCGGCCACCGCGCTGGCCCATGGTGACTATCGGGGCGCGTCGACCATTTTCATGCATGCCCGCCAGGCCGCTGATGATCCCCTGGCCGCCCGGCGCCTGTTCCATCAGGCGGTGCGGATTTTGCAGTCGGGTAATCTGCTGGCCGAGGCCCTGGCGCTGGCCGAGACGCAGATGGGGGCGTATCGCGATGATCACGAGACGCTGATCATGATGGTCAATCTGGCGCGTAGCGCCGGCCGACCCGAGGTGGCCGATCGTTATGTCCGTTTGTTGCTGCGTCTTTCCTTGTTGCGGGCGGTGCATCTGGTGCAGATGGCCTGGGCCTGGGGGCCGGGTCAGTGGTTGCCGGTGGGGACGCAGGCAGCGGCACCGACGGGTCAGCCACAATTGCCGTTCGACGAATCGATCTATGAACTGGGTTACACGGTGTTCATGGAGAATCGCAAGCTGGATGATGCCTGGCAAGTGGCGCGCTCGGCGGTGGCGCACTCGGCGGAGAAGCCGCGCTGGCGGCAGCGACTGGCGCAACTGGCCGAGTGGCGCGACCAGCCGCGGGAGGCGTTGTCGCAATGGCAGCAACTGGCCGAGGAGACGGGGGACGAGGCAGCCTGGCAATCTGTGCTGCGCCTGGCCCCCGGTTTGTTTGACGATCCGGCCCTGATTGCCGGTTTGCAGCACGAGCTGGCGGCGCGGCCGGGCGACCCCGGGTTGTTGCCGCAGATTGTCGATGCCTACAAGCGCCTGGCGCAACCGCAGGCCGCGATCGATTTTCTGGCGCGCGAATATCGGCGCCGTCCCGATCCGGCCCTGCTGGCCTGGCAGGCCGATATCGCCGAAGGCGCGGGCCAGTTGGCACTGGCCGAGGCTTTGTGGCGGCAGCTATTTGCCGATCCGGCTGAAGCGACGCCGGCCCGTGTCCTGCAGGCGGCAGTTTTCATGTTGTCGCAGGGGCGCGGCGAGGAAGCCTTGCCGTGGTTGGCTACGGCGGCGGCCCAAGCCGGAACGACGAGCAAAACCGATATTGATTACTGGCGACTGTCCGGGCAGGCGGCGCTGATGTTCCGCAATCTGCCGATGGCGATGGCAGCTTATAGCCGCTTGCTTGAAACGCCGGCGGTTGGGGCCGGGGACTATGATGTGCTGATCAGCTTGCTGGGCGATGAGCCGCAGACGGCGGCGCGGCTGGCCGAACAGGCCTGGCAGCGGCTGGCGCAGCCGAAATACTTGATGCAGGCGCTGACCTACCATGCCTTGCGCAACGACTTTGCCGAGGTCGGGCGTCTGCTTGCCGCACTTGATCAACAGCCTGAGGCCAAGCGGCCCTTCCTCAATGATCCCGAGTTTCTGCGCATTGTCGGCCTGCGGCACCAGGTCGAAGGGCGGCTACCGCAGGCGCGCCGGGTCTATGAAGAGGGCCTGCGTCGTTTGCCGAATGCCACGGCCTTGCGTCAGGCCTTGTTGTGGTTGTTGATCGACACCCGGGATGCGGCCGGCTTGCGCCAACTACTGCGTGGGCATGAAGCCTTGTGGCAGCGTGACGAGGCGATGCATGATGCTCTGGCAGCGGCCTATCAGATCCTGTCGCAGCCGCAGACGGCGATTGACCGTTACCTGACGCCGCGCCTGGCAGCGCACGAGGGAGATTTTTTGTGGTTGATGGCCTATGCCGATGCCCTGGAGCAAAACCAGCAGGCTGACCGGGCCTGGGGCTTGCGCCGTTTCCTGCTGGCCCGCGAGCGCTCAGCCGCGGTTGCCGATGATCCGCTGCAGGTTGACCGGCGGGCCTGGGTGCAGGCGGCTGGAGAGGATGCCGCCCGTCGCCTGGCGCGAACCCGCTTGCTGATGACCCAGGTGCGTGGCGATGCCGCCTTGGCCAGTTTGCGCGAGTTATTGCGCCTGGACCGTCAAGCCTCGGCCGTGCTGGACGATGGTTTGGCCGAGCTGACCCTGGGTTGGTTGCAAGAAGGCGGGCAGTATGCGGCCGAGCGCGGCTTTCTTTGGCTGCATTACGTGCAGTCGCGACAGGCGCCGGACAAGAAGCCGCTGTGGGCTGAAATCAGCCTGGCCCTGGTCGAGGAAGATGGCGAGGCGGCGCGCGATTTGCTGGAACGGGCCGCTGATTTCCTGCCGCGTTATGACGCAGTCACTGCGGCGGGCCGGGTTGGTGATTTGCGCCTGGCCCAGTCCCTGGCCTTCGATTTGCAACAAGCGCAACACGATGACACGCCCTTGCACACACAGTTACGTGAAAGCCTGCTGGCCTTTTCCGATTATGGACAGGGGCAGTGGGGCGGCAGTGCGCTGGGTAGCATCGACCTGCAGCAGTGGGGTGGCACGGCCCATCTTGCGGTCAACCCGCGTTTGGCCCTGGATTTCGAGTTGCGCCAGTTGACGCATACCGTGCGTGACACCGCTGTCCTGGCCAGCGCGCCGGCAGAAACCCGGGCCGGTTTGCGGCTGATCTGGCAGAACAGTCTGGGTGAGGGCCAGGCCTACATCGGGCAGCGTCAGGCGCTACGCGACACCCTGCCGCTGGAAATCAGTCAGTCGCTGCGTGTCGACCGCCACCTGGCGCTGCGTTTCGAGGCGGGTTTCCATTTGCCGAGTGAGGAAACACTGGCTATGCGCCTGGGGGGGATGAAGGATCGTCTGGCCGTCACCCTGCGCCACCAGTTAACGGCACGTGACCAATGGACGCTCGGCGTTGCCGATGAACATTATGCCTTGCAGGCCGGGGCCAGCCTGGGGCGCGGTCGGCGACTGGCGCTCGAATTCAGCCATTTGCTGCTGGCCGAGGCGCCGCAACTTGAGGCCGGGGCTTTCTGGTCACAGCAGCGCTACGATCGGCAGACAGATTTTTCGTCGCCGGACTTTGCCAGCCTGCAGCCGCTGCTGCCGACGACGATTGCCGGGCCCACCGCCTTACCGGCAAATTACTTTTTGCCGGACGACTACACGCTGACCGGGCTGCGGTTGAGCAGCAATATGCGTTACGAGCGGGAATATACTCGCGCCCTGCGCCCCTTCGGCAGCTTGGCGCGGACTTGGCATAGCCTGAATGGCGTTGGTTACGATCTCCGGCTGGGTTTGGCCGGGTCGCTGTTGGGTGGGGATCACCTGGGATTGGTCTGGGGGACGGCCAAGTCCGGGGCGCAATCGGCTGGCTTGATCCGCAACTGGAATTTACGCTATCGCCTGCATTTCTGACGGTAGGGACGAGATTTGAATTTTTATCTGGGAGGCCACATGTCGCACACCATTTCACGCCGCTTGTTGCAAGCTTGGGCGATTTCCATGCTGCTGGTCCTGTCGGCCTGTTCCACGATCGACCGTAGTCCGGCACCCAATTTGGTCAAGGGGGCGCCGTGGGCTATTTTGCCTTTTGCCAATCACACCGACACGCCGTTAGCCGGCAGCCGGGCCGAAGCTATCGCGCTGACCGCCTTGCAGGCACAAGGGGTGACGAACGTTCGCGCTTATCCTGGTGATTTGCAGCAGCAGGCATTGTTCGATGCCGGTAACGGCAAGGTGCAGGACGAGGCCTTGGCCTGGGCCAAGAGTCAGGGCCTGCGTTATGCGCTGGCCGGGGCGGTGGACGAGTGGCGCTACAAAGTGGGGGTGGATGGCGAGCCCGTGGTCGGAGTCAGCTTGCAGATCATTGATCTCGAGAATGGCCAGACCTTGTGGCGTGGTGGTGCCGGCAAGAGCGGCTGGAGTCGCGAGGCCTTGTCGTCATTGGCCCGGCAGTTGATGCGTGATTTGTTGCAGTCGGCGCTCGCCGGTCGCGCCTGATGCGCTTGCGGTCAACACGATGACAGCACTTAAAACTCTGCTGCAAGGGCTTTATCAGCGGCTGACCCAGTGGCGGCAGCCGGCTGAAGTGACGCAGCAGGAAACCTTTTCCATTTCGCTCGACTTGGTGGGGCAACGCCAGGTCAGCCCGTGGATGATCTTGGCCGAAATGCTGCTCCTGCCGGTGTTGTTGTTCTGGGTCGGCCTGATGGTGACGCCGGACGATCCGCTGTGGCTCAATTCCGATTTTCCCTGGATCTGGTTTGCGCCGCTATTGCTGGCCCTGCGTTATGGTCCGCTGGTCGGCCTGGGCGCGGTCGCGGTGGTCTTTCTGTTGTGGTTGAGCATCGGCTCAATCAATGATTTTCCCAAGCTCTCTTTCCTGGGGGGCTTGGTGCTGGTCATGGTGGTCGGTGAGTTTTCCAGCCTGTGGCTGGCGCGTACCCGGCGCGCCGAGACGGTGCAGGCTTACCTTGGGCAACGGCTGGAAAGCTTGACCCGACAGTTCTATTTGCTGCATTTGTCGCACGATCGCCTGGAACAGGATTTGATCAGTCACCCGATGTCGATGCGTGATGCCCTGGCCAATCTCCGGCAGACGGCCGGCAGCGAGGCCGACCTGGCCTCCAACAGTCAAGCCCTGCTGCGCTTGCTGGCCCAGTATTGCCAGATCGAGAGTGCGGGCGTTTTCCTGCTCAAGGGCGAGACCTTGGACCCGCAGGCAGTGGCCACGATGGGGCAGTTTTCGTCCTTGGCTGCCGATGACCCGTTATTGACCGAATCGCTGGCCAGCGGCCGACTGTGTCATATCGGCGGTGCCGACAAGGCAAGCCTGGAGCGGACGCATTACCTGATCGCGGCGCCCTTGGTCAATCTGGCCAAGGAAACCTATGGCATCGTGCTGGTCGAAAAAATGCCCTTTTTCGCCTTGCAGGATGAAATTCTGCAAACGATCAATCTTTTTCTCGGTTATTTCACCGACGGCATGACGCTGGGCAGCTGGTCGCGGCAATTGCGCGAAAGTTATCCGCTGTGCCCCGAACCTTTTGCCTTCGAACTCCTGCGCCTGCTACACGTCCGGCGCGGCACCGGGGTCAGCAGTGTCATCGTCGCGCTGGAAATTCGCCGGACAGCGGGTTCTGGTGGGCTGATCCAGCAGATTCTGCGTATGAAGCGGGCGCTGGATGAAGTGTGGCTGGCCATTGGTGAGGAGGCCGATGTGCTGGCGACCTTGATGCCGCTGTCGAACACCGCTTCGGCTGAGGGCTATATTGCCCGTCTGGAAACCTGGGCCAAGCAGAAGGGGGGCAAGACCTTGGCTGAAATGGGTGTTTTCAGCCATGTGCACACGGTCAACGGCTCGCCGGAGGAAGTTTTGGACCGCATCATGGTGATTGGGGATAGGCCTGATGCTGCTTGAGGGGTTGAAAGGGATTTTTGCACTGGCTTTTGAGTTGGCCGCGCTCGTTCTTTTGCTGGCCGACGTTGACTATGCCAGCGATGTGCAATTGGCCGGGGTGCTGCTGTTGCATGGCGTGGCCAGCCTGCTGTTGGCCGGGGTCGTCATCCGCTGGCTGCCGGCCGCCATGGCCCAGCCGCGCGGCCCGCTGTTGGCCTTGCTGGCCGCCTGCGCCTATGTTCTGCCCGGTCTGGGTTTTGTGGGGGTGCTGGCCGGGGTGTTCTACTTGCGCCTGCATCGGGTGTCCGACAATCACCTGCCTTTCGAGTCGGTGCAATTGCCGGATTTTGACCCGCACCAGAAGCATGCCACCGGTTTTCGTGTCTCTGGCTTGCGTTCCTTTCTGGGTAATGCCGAGGCGTCCTTGTCGTCTCGATTGGGCGGCATGGTGGCCCTGCAATACGTTTCCGGCAAGGTGGCATCGCCACTGCTGCGCGACTTGTTGTCGGATAACAGTGAGGATATTCGACTGCTCGCCTATGGCATGCTCGATGCGCAGGAAAAGCGCATCAACCAGCTGATTCACCAGGCCAGCCTCGATTTCGCGGCGGCTGGCGCAGCTTCCATGACCGACAGTGCAAGCCCGGACTATTTGCGGGCGGCAGAAAAATTGTCCGATCTTTACTGGGAGCTGATTTATCAGGAGCTGGCGCTCGGTGACTTGCGGCGTTACGCGATTGCCGAATCCTTGCGTTATTGCGAACTGGTGTTGGCTGAGCGCAATGACAATGCGGCGCTCAACCTGCGTCGTGGCCGGCTTTTGCACGAATTAGGCGAGTCGACCGCGGCCGAGCAGGCGTATGAGCGGGCGCGCGTGCTGGGCATGCCAGCGACGCGCATTCTGCCCTACCTGGCCGAATTGCGTTTCGAGGCCGGCGATTATCCGGCGGTGCGACGGCTGATCGCCGAACTGGGGCAGTGGGGCTCGTTGCCGCGCCTGCGCCCGGTCATTAATTACTGGACTAAACAATGATATTTCCCCGTGCCGACGACGCTGATATTGCCTTGCTGCTGGAAGGGACCTTTCCTTACATCAGCGGCGGGGTGTCGAGCTGGGTTAACCAGGTCATCCGGGCGTATCCGGAATACCGTTTTGCCATTGTTTTTCTGGGTAGTCGGCGTGAGGACTACGGCGAGCCGCGTTACGCCTTGCCCGACAATGTGGTGCATCTTGAGAACCACTACATTTACGAAACGGATGAGGCCGGCGCTGCCCCGCCGACGCCACGGCAAGGCGATGCTGCCGCGATCGAGTTGGCCAGTCAGTTGCATGAGAACTTTACGCCCGGGCAGTCGGTTGAGCAGGCGCTGAGCCATTTTCGTGCCATCGCTCAGGAAATTTTTCCCGGTGGCCGGCTCAAGTTGGATGATTTTCTCTACGGTGAGCGCTCCTGGTCGGTGATTTGTGACCGCTATAAACGCTTTTGCATCGATCCCTCTTTTGTCGATTATTTCTGGACCGTGCGCATCATGCACATGCCCCTGTGGAAACTGGCGGCCGTGGCCGATGGTTTGCCGCGGGTCAAGGCCTTGCACGCGGTGTCTACAGGCTATGCCGGTTTTCTCGGGGCCTTGATTCACCACAAGCGGCAGATTCCCCTGGTGTTGTCCGAGCACGGCATTTACACCAAGGAAAGAAAGATTGACTTGTTCAAAAGCGAGTGGATACGCGACAACCGCAATGTCTTTCAGCGCGATCCGAGCGAAATGTCCTATTACCGCCAGATGTGGATCCAGTTTTTCGAGTGGCTGGGCCGCTTTTGTTATGACGCGGCCGATCCCATCATCGCCTTGTACGAGACCAATCGATTGCGCCAGGTCAGCGACGGGGCACGCGCCGAGCGGACCTTCAATATTCCGAACGGCATCAACCTGCCGCGCTTTGCGCCCTTGCGCAGCCAGCGACCAACGACGGTGCCCAAGGTCTTGTGCCTGATTGGTCGGGTGGTGCCGATCAAGGACATCAAGACCTTCATTCGCGCCATGCGTACCGTGGTCAATCAATTGCCCGAGGCGGAAGGCTGGATTGCCGGGCCGGAGGATGAAGACAAGGCGTATGTCGAGGAGTGCAAGAATCTGGTCACTAGCCTGGGCCTGACGTCGAATGTCCGTTTTCTCGGTTTTCAGCGGGTCGAGGAATTGATGCCGAAAATCGGCCTGACCGTCTTGTCATCGATCAGCGAAGCTTTGCCGCTGGTCATCCTCGAAGGCTATGCTGCTGGCGTGCCGACGGTGTCGACCGATGTTGGCTCCTGCCGGCAACTGGTGGAGGGGCTGGACGATGAAGACAAGGCGCTGGGTATTTCCGGGGCCATCGTCAATATTGCCGACCCGCAGGCGCTGGCCGAGGCTTCGCTGGCCCTGTTGTCCGATGAGGCGGCCTGGGCGGCGGCTAGCCAGGCGGCGGTGGCGCGGGTTGAGCGTTATTACACCGATACCCTGATGTTCGATCGTTATCGGGCGGTGTATCAGAAGGCCTTGGGCCAGACGGCGGAGTAGGGCAATGGCCGGTATCGGGTTTGAACTGCGCAAGCTGCTGAAGAAAGACACCCTGCTCGGCCTGGTCGAGGCTTACGCCTATGCCGGGGTGATCGGTTCCGGGCCATGGGTGTTCTCGATTATCGGCATCCTGATGGTCGGTATTTTCAGTGCCACCGTGGTCGTACCATCTTTCCTGGTCACTCAGTTTCAGACCTCGGTCACTTACTTGGTGTCGTCCAGCCTCATCCTCAGTGGCCTGGTTCAACTGGCCTTTACCCGCTTTGTCTCCGACCGCTTGTTTGCCAAGCAGGAAGATTTGATCCATGCCAATCTCAATGGCCTGATGCTGGTTGTGGTGACGGTATCTGCTGCCCTGGGGACGCTGGCTCTGTTTGTCGTCTTTCCCGGCGAGTCTATGTTTTATCGACTGCTGATGCTGGCCGGTTTCGTGCTGCTGAATGCCATTTGGGTGATGACCGTCTTTTTGTCCGGAATGCGGCATTACAAGTCGATTGTTGTGCTCTATGGCCTGGCCTATGCCTTGGTCGTCGGCTTGGCCTTTTTCATGCGCCATGCCGGCTTGGTCGGTCTGCTTGGCGCCTTCGTGATCGGCCATATTTTCCTGCTGGCCGGCATGTGGGTGCTGGTTGTCCATGAATTCACGCCACAGGGTGCTTTGTTGCGGTTTGATTTTGCCCGTGCGGACTGGCGTTATCCCAGCTTGATGGCGGTTGGTTGTCTTTACAACCTGGCAGTCTGGGCCGACAAGCTGATGTTCTGGTATTACCCGTCGACCTCCGATCCGATTATTGGTCAGTTGCGCGCCTCGGTCATTTACGACCTGCCAGTTTTTCTGTCCTATCTGTCCATCATCCCCGGCATGGCGGTTTTTCTGGTGCGCATCGAGACGGACTTCGTTGAGTATTACGACAAATTTTTCGATGCCGTGCGCAGCGGTGGGTCGCTGGAGCATATCGAAGCCATGCGCGATGAAATGGTTTTTTCGATTCGCCAGGGCTTGGCCGAGATTGCCAAAATTCAGGGCCTGGCCGTGTTGCTGTTCATCGTTGCGGGTCCGGCGCTGCTCAAAACCCTGAAAATCTCCGAACTCTATCTGCCACTGCTTTATGTGCAGGTGGTCGCTGCCGCCCTGCAGGTCGGGCTGATGTCCATTCTCAATGTCTTTTTCTACCTCGACCAGCGGCGCATTGTGGTGTTGCTCTGCATCGAGTTTTTTCTGCTCAATGTGGGGTTGACCGCAATCACCCTGTGGCTGGGTGCGGCCTACTATGGCTACGGTCTGGCGGTGTCCGTGCTGATTACACTGGCGACTGGCCTCTATCTGCTGACTGAAAAACTCAAATTGCTGGAGTACGAAACCTTCATGCTGCAGCGCGCCTGAGCGCTGGTTTCAGGCGATGAGGGCGCAGGCCGCCTCAGGCTTGACGATGCGAAAGCCGAGCGTCGTTCGGCCCCGCAGTTTGAGCAGTGCCTTGTCCTTGCTGACCAGCAGGTCGGCCTGGCTGCGGGCAGCGAGTTCGAGAAATTTCTGATCGTCGCGATCCTTGCAGCGCGGCAGCGGCGGTGCTTCACCATCGGCCACCACCTGCACCCACCGGCAGTAGCGCTGCCAGCGTTCGGCGATCATCGCCGGCGTCAGCTTGAGTTGCGGATAGGTCAATACGCGCTGCAACTCGTCCAGCGTGCGCTGGTCGGCCAGACAGGTGATGCGACCGGCCTCCAGAGCGGCCATGATGGGAACCGCATCCACGTTGGCCCAGTGAAAGAGGTCGAGGACCACGTTGGTATCGAGAACGATGCGGAGCATGGGGCCATTATAATGGCCCCTCTTCATTACTTGCGGCCATCGTCGAGCGCATTCTTGCATGTCCTCTTTTCACAAAAGAATCGCCTTGCGCATTGCCGCTAGCAGTTTGTTGCTGGCCTGCATTGCTACCCCTGTCGCCTGGCTGGTGGCTCGTGAAGCGGCAGAGCAAAGCATCGTCTCCCTGGCGATGGAAGAATCGAGTGGTTTGCTGCAGTTTTTTCATGCCAACGATTTGCCGGGTGCGGTAGCGCCCAGCCAGGCAGAGGATGCGGCAAAGGCGATTGCTGGCGGTCTGTTCGATATTGCTGAAATTTACGATCCTTCCGGGAAGAAGCTGGCAGAGGCACTGACGGCCGAGGGGAAGGCGATCGAGGTACATTTGCCGCCGCATGTGGCGCCGAATTACCGGGAGCCGTCCTACCAGACACTGAAAATTGCCGGACAGTATTGGGTTTTGCGGGTCTTCATTCCACTACGCCCGGATGAGCAGCGTCTCAGCGGTCCAGTGTCTGCTTATTTTGAGGGGGTGCGGGTTGTACCGGATTGGCAGAGAGACCAAATCTACCGCAGTTCCCTGATGGTGGCCTTGATGGCTGGTCTGGCCTCGTTGCTGTGTGGCGCAGTACTTTATCCGGTACTGCTTCGCCTTTATGCGGAAAATGAACAGACCAGCCAACAGTTGCTCGCGTCGCAGGAGGCCTTGATTGAGACCTTGCAGCAATCCGAGCAGGAACTGGAGCGCAAGGTCAGCCAGAGAACCGAGGAATTACAGCAGGCGCAGGCGCGGACTGTCGAGTTGCTGCATAACATTCTGCCCATCGATATCGCCAATGAATTGTCGGAAACGGGCGTGGTTCGCTCGGTGCGGCACGATGCTGTTAGCATTTTGTTCGCCGATTTCAGTCAATTTACCCAAGCTGTTGCCACCATGCCGGCCGACCGTATGGTCGCCGAATTGAACGAAATTTTTGTTGCCTTTGACCGGATCGCCGACGATTGCGGGGTGGAAAAGATCAAGACGATTGGCGACGCTTACATGGCTGCTGCCGGCTTACCCAAGGCTTGTTCAGATCATGCACAGCGCTGCGTCCGGGCGGCTCTGGAAATGCTGGAATTTATCGATCAGCGTAATCAGTTGACGGCCTTCAAGTGGGCCTTGCGGGTGGGCATTCATTCCGGGCCAGTGGTTGCCGGGGTCGTGGGCAAGCGCAAGTATGCGTTTGATATCTGGGGTGATACCGTCAATATCGCCGCGCGCATGGAAGGTGCCAGCGATGCCGGACGGATCAATGTTTCCGCCTATACCTTTGACTTGATACAGAAAGAGTTTGCCTGTACCTACCGTGGCAAGCTCGATGCCAAGGGAAAAGGCATGCTGGACATGTATTACGTGGTCGGCAGCCGTTGATGGGGCGCATTCTTCTCGCTCCAATGGAGGGACTGGCTGATCCGTTGATGCGCCAGGTGTTGACCGCGCTCGGCGGTTACGACTGGGGAATCTGTGAATTCATCCGGGTGACCGAAAGCGTGCTGCCGACGCGGACCTTTTTACGCACCTGCCCGGAGCTTCTGAACGACAGCAAAACTGCCTGCGGGACGCCGATGCGCGTCCAGTTGCTGGGTTCTGACCCGCATTTCATGGCGGCCAACGCCGAGCGGTTGGTCAAGCATCGGCCGGCCGGGGTCGACCTCAATTTTGGTTGCCCGGCGCCTACGGTTTTTCGGCACCGTGGCGGTTCGGCCCTGCTCGGTGAGCCCGAGGTCCTGCACGCCATTGTCAGCGCGGTGCGGGCCGTGGTTCCGGTCGACCTCCCGTTTACGGCAAAAATGCGCCTCGGTATCAACGACGACTCGCTGGCTGTCGCGTGTGCCCAGGCTATTGAAGCGGCTGGAGCGGACGAATTGATCGTTCATGGCCGGACCAAGGTCGATGGTTACAAGCCGCCGGCCCGCTGGCATTTGATCGATCGTGTCCGCTCGGCGGTCAACATCCCGCTGATCGCCAACGGCGAAGTGTGGACGGTCGAGGATTTTCGCAATTGCCAGCAGTTGTCCGGTTGTGCTGACATCATGCTTGGTCGTGGGGCGCTGGCTGACCCCTTGTTGCCGCGCAAGGTGCGGGGAGAGGCGACGGGGGGCTGGGCCGAGCTGGTTCCGGCCGTGGCGACCTACTGGTTTGGCGTGCGTGAGCGGGTTTTGCCAGAGCACGCCGGCGGTCGACTCAAGCAATGGCTGATGTTGCTGCGTCGCCATTACCCGGCGGCCGAACAGTTATACCAGCAATTGCGACCCGTCAAGGCGGCGGCGGAGATGGATCGTTTGCTGCTGCAGGCCGGCATCATCGACCGCCTGCCATCTGCTTTCAAGGCTTGAGCATGGACGCCAATTCCCGCGTGATTGACAGTGCTCAGGATGGGCCGCACCCGGACCTGCCGGCTTTGTTGCAACGGCACCTGGCCCATCCTTTTCGCAAGCCGCTGCTTGAATACAACCGCGCAGCCCTGGCGCAGGCGCTGGTTGCCCACCGTGCCTTTGACCCGCAGGCGCCGCTGATTGTCGACGCCGGTTGTGGTGTCGGCTGGAGCACGCTGCGCATTGCGGCTGATTTTCCTGATCATTTCGTCATTGGCGTCGATCAGTCGAGTGACCGTATCGCCCGCGGTAAACCGCTGCCGATACCCAAAAATGCCGTACTGGTCCGCGCCGATCTGGTCGATTTCTGGCGTTTGCTGGCGGGGCAGGGCATCCGCCTGGCCAGGCATTACAACCTTTATCCCAATCCCTGGCCCAAGATCGGCCACCTGGCGCGGCGCTGGCATGGTCATGCCGTCTTCCCGGTTTGGCGCCAGTTGGGTGGCGTGGTCGAATGCCGTAGCAACTGGTCAATTTATATTCAGGAAATGGCCTATGGCCTCAGCATTCTGAGCGCGCAGCCTGTGCAGGCCGAGCCGTTCACGACCGATGATCCGCTGACGCCGTTCGAGAAGAAATACCGTGCCTCGGGCCATGCCTTATGGCGCTGCCAGGTTGATTTCAATCACCCGCCCGAGGTGGGGGCTGCATGATCGGGCAGCTTGCGCCAGCGACTTCAGCGGTTTCGACCAACGGCGGCTCGCGATGAATGTTTGTCAGCAATGCGGCGCCTGTTGTGCCAGCCTGCGGGTCGATTTTCATCCGGCTGAACTGGCCGACGGCGCCTACGCCTGGGGGGCGGGCGTCCCCGTCACCATGACCCTGCCGTTGACACCGGCCATGGTGCGAATGAAGGGAACGGACGATGCCGTGCCGCGCTGCGTGGCCCTGCTTGGTGAGATCGGCGTGGCGGTAAATTGCGCCATTTATGACGGTCGACCGTCACCGTGCCGTGAATTTTCGACCGAGCACGATGCCTGTCGACGGGCTCGTCAGCGCTGTGGCTTGCCGCCGCTGGCTGATTAAGTGTCGTCGCAAGGCCGATTGCGGGCCGGCGGCGAGCGGCCTGTCGCCTGCTAGAATGCGCCGACCCCTTTTCAGGCTGAGTTGTTGCGATGGATGAGTTGATGCTGTTTTGGCACCAGTCCGGTGCCTGGTTGATTGCGGCGGTCCTGCTGGCCATCACCCTGGGTTTTGTCCTGCGCTTTCTCCTGCCGGCCACTTTGCTGGCCCGCCACCTGAAGCGGGCGAATGCAGGGCTGAAGCGTCGGCGCGCCGACCCGGCACCGTTCGATCCGGACACTCTGGGCGAATTGATGACGCTGCCCGTCTTGCAGCATGCCTGGCGGGAATATCGGCAAACCCTGCATGTCCAAAGTGATCCGAAACACCCCGCCGAGACGCGGCGCTGGCGGTCGACGGCGATGGCGGAGGATTTTTTCACCGAGCAAAGCGTGGTCGATACACCGCTCAAGACGGCTTTTTACAAGCACTTGCCGGGTATTTTGACGGGCATTGGCATCATTGGCACTTTTACCGGGCTGATTGCTGGTCTGGCCGGTTTCGAGGTCTCCGGCGACCCGCTCCGGGTCAGGGAAAGCCTGCGGGTGCTCATTCTTAGCGTGGGTCAGGCGTTTACCGTGTCGGCGGCGGCAATTACGCTGGCCATGCTGATTACCTGGCTGGAGAAGGCGATTGTCACCCTGTGTTATCGCCGGGTGGGCGAACTGGTCCAGCAAATCGACAGTCTGTTCGACGCGGGTGTCGGCGAAGAGTATCTGGCCCGTCTGGTGCGGGCTGCCGAGCATTCGGCGGCCCAGGCCAGTCGTTTGCAACAGACTATCGCCACCGAGTTGCGTCAGGGCATGGCGGCCATGCTGGCCGAGCAGCAGGCGGCCGTCCAACGGCAACAGGCCCAGTTGGCTGGGCAGATTGCTCAGGCGGTGGCGGCATCGGTCGGTCATGTGCTGCAAACACCGCTGGAGCGGATGTCGGCGGCGGTTGAGCGTTTGGGTGGCGAGCAGAACCTGTCGTTGAGCCAGACCCTGGCCGGCGTGCTCGAACATTTCCAGTCGCGGCTGGATGACACCTTCGGGCAGCGCCAGGACGGTCTGGAGAGCTTGCTGGCCCACACAGCGGATTCGCTTACGCGGGCGGCAGGTGAATTGTCGCAGGTGGCCGGACGGCTGAACCAGGCTGGTCAGGGGGCAGTCGATAGCGCGGCCGGACGCCTCGACCGGGCTGGGCAGGGCGTTGGCCAGGCGGCCGAGGTGCTGGTCGGCAGTACGGCGGATATGGCTGCTTCGGCGAGTGCCATGGCGCAGGCGGCGCAGGCTATCGGCAGTGGTCTGGCCGAGCAGCAGGCGACGGTCATGGCGATGGGCCGCTTGGTCGCCGATTTGCGGTCTACGGTTGAAACAGCCAAGCGCGAGGCGAATTTGAGCGGCCAGTTGCTAGGGCGCATGGAAGCGGCAAGCGGCGTGTTGGCCGAAGCCAGTCACGCGGTCGACGGCTATTTGCACGGCATTTCCGGCGTTCTGGCCACTGCGCATGAAAATTTTGGCGAACAACTGGAAGCAAGCGTTGGTCGGGCGCATGCTCAATTCCAGCAACAGATGACGCAGGCCATTGAGGCCCTGAAGGGGGCGGTCGAAGATTTGTCCGATGCCCTGGCGGTGATGGAGCCTCGCCCGTGAGTCTGTTGCGTGGCCGGCGGCGGGCGCCCTCGCGCAACGGCGAAGAGGCGGAAAAACCCTTCTGGATTTCCTTCTCCGACCTGATGTCGGCGCTGATGGTCCTTTTCCTGGTGGCGCTGACGGTGGCCCTGATGGTGGTGACGCACGACGTGTCGCGGGTGGCTGACCTCAAAGAGGAGCGGGAAACGGAAATCGAGCGCCTGATGCGGCGCTTGCAGGCCTCGGTCGAACGCTTTCCCGGCGTGGTGCTGCGTGGCAGCGTCATCGATTTTGGCGAACGGGCGCGTTTTGAAACCAATAGCCACCGCCTGTTGCCGGAGCAGGGCGGGTTGCTGCGGGCTTTTGTGCCCAGCGTGTTGGCGCTGGCCCGTGATCCGGCAGGCGAAAAATGGATTAAACGCATCGTCGTCGAAGGCTATGCCGACCCGCGTGGCAGCTATCTGCATAATCTGGACCTTAGTTTGCGGCGCTCCGAGCGGGTCTTGTGCGTCCTGCTTTTTCCCGAGCAAGGGCCGGAAGTGCTGAGCGAGGCGGATCGGCAATTGGTGCGCGAATTATTCCGGGTGGCCGGTGCGTCGTACAACAGCCAGCGTGACAGCGCCGATGCCAGTCGCCGCATCGAATTGCGCCTGGAGTTCTGGCAGACGGATGAAGAGAAGCCGGCGCTGCCGAGCCTGCCGCAACTGGCCGAGCAGCGTTGCCCGCTGGATGCACCATGAGTGCAGAGACTTTGGATGCGCTGCAGCGACGCTTGCAGAAACACTTTGTCGGCGACAGCGGCCAGCGTTTTCGCCAGCAGTTGGATGCCAGCATTCCGACCCGCTGGCGTGCCGTCGAGCAGGCTTTACTGCCGCTACGCGGTCATCGTTCGGCCGAGCGGGTGGCGCAGGGGGTCGTCGCCTTGCGTTTGGCCGGGAGTGAAACGGCGTATCCCGAAATCAAATACGCCTGCCACGGTCTGGCCCGGCCGATGGATTGGGATGGGCGCTTGCTGATCGACGAGCCGGGCATGCTGGATGCCTTGCTGGCCGCGTTGGATCGTCTGCGCTATCGCCCTCGCTGCTATGCCGCCTGTTATCGCGGCTTGTTGGCAGCCTGGACGCAGGACATTCTGGGCAATCCGGCGATGATTGAGCACACTGCTCGCCTGCCGGCCTTGCAGCGCTTGCTGGCGGTACTCAAGTTGATGCGGGCCAATGTGGCAAAAATGGGCCACGGTGCCCGCTGGGGGCGTTACATCGATCGACTGGAACAGTTGGCCGAGCAGGCAAGAATCTGAGTGCGATGCCGGATGTCGGGCCGGACGGGTGCAAGAAGTCGGCATGGCCGACATCGGTCAGCCATGCCCTGCCCCCCGGTGCTTAACGAACCAGATCGAGCAATTTGGCGAAGGCGTCGGCAAATTGCTGTAGTCCGGCGCTTTGCAACTCGTCGCCGACCGTGTCGAGATCGATGCCCAGCGCGGCCAGGGCAGCCAATTGGTGTTGGCGGCCGGCCGGGTCGCGGTCCAGCGTACTGTGGGCTTCGCCATGGTCACGGAAAGCGGCCAGCGTGGCATCGGGCACGGTATTGACGGTGCCGGCGCCGATCAAGTCTTCGACGTAGAGCACATCGCGGTACAGCGGGTTCTTGCTCGATGTCGAGGCCCAGAGCAGCATTTGCTGGCGGGCCTGGCCGGGCAGGTCGGCCTGCTGCAACCAGTCGGCGTAGGCTTGGCGTGCCATGGCGATGGCCGTCTTGCCCTGCAGTTCGCCCGGTAGTTTCGGGTCGAGCAGGCTATCCAGGCGGCTAATGAACACACTGGCCACCGAAGCGATGCGGTCGACCGGCTGACCGGCTGCAAAACGCTGTTCGATGCCGGCGCGATGGGCGGCCTGCACTGCGGCCAGTTGGCCTGGCGAAAAAATCAGCGTCACATTGACATTGATACCGTCGGCAATCGCCTCGGCAATTGCCGTCAAGCCCGCCTCGGTGGCCGGGATCTTGATCATGGCATTGGGCCGGGCGATGGTTTGCCACAGGCGGCGGGCGGCCGCCAGCGTGCCGGCGGCATCGTCGGCCAGGCTGGGCGACACTTCGAAACTGACGAAGCCGGCTGTGCCAGCCGTGCGCTCGTACAAAGGCAGGAAGAGGTCGCAAGCCGCCTGGACATCGGGCAGCACCAATTGCTCGAACCGGGTTTCGGCCTCCTCAGCCGAATTTTTCAGCGTGGCGACGGCCGTCTGATAGGCCGGGTCGGTGCGAATGGCATTGTAGAAAATGGCCGGGTTGGAGGTGACGCCGGCAATCGCGTCATCGGCGATCCAGCGAGCCAGATCGCCCGAGTCGAGCAATTGGCGGGAAAGGTTGTCAAGCCAGATTTGCTGGCCGAGGGGGGCGATTGCGGCAATGCGGGACATAGGCGGACAGTCAGGCAAAAGGCGGCAGTCTAACAGCATGTCGGGCGCTGTGCTTTGTCCCCGTTTCAGTCGGACAAGCCTGTGGATAAGCTCGGGACAGCGCGTGCAAGCTGCTGAGCTGGCTGGCTTTTACGGTCAACGCTTAAAAAATAGGCAATTTACCACGTCAATGCGCAAAAAACCGGCAACGGTGGCGTCATGGTTAACTAACATATAAAATATATAAGACTTGCCGGCGACGCGGGCGAGGTCGCTTCGCGTGAAACTACCATGCCGTCGCCGATGTCGTAGAATATTCGTTTCCCCTAGAGCAACCCTTTACGAAAGGAAGTCGCCGTGCTTGAAGCCTATCGCGCCCATGTAGCAGAGCGTGCAGCCCTCGGTATCCCGCCGCTGCCCCTGTCCAAGCAACAGACCACCGAACTGGTGGCCCTGCTGAAGAATCCCCCGGCTGGCGAAGAAGCCGCCCTGGTCGAGCTGATCACCTACCGCGTGCCGGCCGGTGTTGATGATGCCGCCAAGGTCAAGGCCGAGTTCCTGGCCAAGGTCGCCACGGGCGAAGAAGCCTGCGCGCTGATTTCCAAGGTCAAGGCCACCGAATTGCTCGGCACCATGCTCGGCGGTTACAACGTCAAGCCGCTGATCGACTTGCTGGCCTGTGCTGAGTGTGGCCCGGTGGCTGCCGAAGGCCTCAAGAAGACCCTGCTGGTTTTCGACTTCTTCCATGATGTTGCCGAACTGGCCAAGGGCGGCAACGCCAATGCCGTCGCCGTCATGCAATCCTGGGCTGATGGCGAGTGGTTCACCTCGCGTCCGGCCGTGCCGGCTTCGCAGAAGCTGACCGTGTTCAAGGTCACCGGCGAAACCAATACCGACGACCTGTCGCCGGCACCGGATGCCTGGTCGCGTCCGGACATCCCGCTGCACGCTCTGGCCATGCTGAAGAACCCGCGTCCGGGTATCGAAGCTGACGAGCCGGGTTCGCGCGGCCCGATCAAGCAACTGGAAGCGCTGGCTGCCAAGGGCAACCTGATCGCCTACGTCGGCGACGTGGTTGGTACCGGTTCTTCCCGCAAATCCGCCACCAACTCGGTGCTGTGGTTCACCGGCGAAGACATCCCCTTCGTCCCGAACAAGCGTTTCGGTGGTGTCTGCCTGGGTTCCAAGATCGCTCCGATCTTCTTCAATACCATGGAAGATGCCGGCGCGCTGCCGATCGAAATCGCGGCTGACCAGATGGACATGGGTGATGAGATCGAACTCAAGGTTGATGCTGATTCCGGCAAGGTCGTCGCCACCAAGAATGGTGCCGTGATTGCTGAATCCCAACTGAAGACCCTGGTGATTCTGGACGAAGTCCGCGCTGGTGGCCGTATCCCCCTGATCATCGGTCGTGGTCTGACCACCAAGGCGCGTGAAGCGCTTGGCCTGCCGCAATCCACCCTGTTCCGCCTGCCGCAAAACCCGGCCGACGACGGCGCTGGCTACTCGCTGGCCCAGAAGATGGTCGGCAAGGCCTGCGGCGTGACCGGCATCCTGCCGGGCACCTACTGCGAGCCGAAGATGAC
>JAQTXC010000029.1 GCA_028689015.1 Dechloromonas sp.
AAGCCGCCAGAACCGCCACGCGCTGCGCCGGCCAACGCAGGCAGGCGCCTGGCCAACGGCGCCACAAGCCGCCGGCCAGCCCCCCCAGCAAGCCGGCCACCATGGTGACGTGCAGGCCGGAAATACTCATCAAATGCGTCGTGCCGGTGCGATTGAAAACCGTCCATAAAGACTGGGGAATCGCCTTCTGGTCGCCAATGGCCAGCGCCACCAACACCCCGGCATAAGGATGAGCGGCCGGGGGTAACAGTTGGGCGAAACGCTGACGTATCTGCCAGCGCCAGCGCTCAGCCTGCACAGCCAAGGACCAGGGCGCATCGGTCAGCGCCTGCGCTGGCCGCGGCCGGACATAGCCGGTGGCGGCGATCCCCTGCTGAAACAGCCAGGCTTCGTAATCAAAACCACCTGGATTGGCCGTACCATGTGGCGGCTTGAGGCGCACCGTCAGCTGCCAGCGCTGCCCGGGCAGCAAAGGCGGCACCGGCTGCAGGCCGTGGTACCAGGCCAGCGCGAGCCGCTCCGGCACGCGGGCAGACGCGGTCAACACCGATTCGACAGCCATTTCGAAACGCCAGCCCCGGGAAAATGCTTGCGGCAAGCTAACCACCTGGCCAATCAGTTCAATATCCTGCCCGGCCCAGGCGACGGGCAAAGCATCCTGCAAGCGCAGCTCCGCCCGCCAGGCAGCCCAACTCACCCCCAGGCAGAAGGCCGCCAGCAAAATGCCGATACGACGCAGCGACCCGATGCGGGCCAAAGCCGTCAGCGCGAACAAGACAGCCGCCAGCCCACTCAGCCCGGCCGGCGGCAAATCGGCCTGTTGCTGAACGAAAGCCACCCCGGCGGCAAAAAACAAAATCCCCAATCGCATGCCAATATCATGACACATTCAGTCACACAAGCGGCAGCGCGCTTTCTGGGATAATCAGGTGATGCGCCGCCTGCTCCGCCAATATCTGCCTGATCGCGACACCATCCACCGCAACCCCTGGCTGCGGCCGTTTGAAAACTCCTTACTCCATCCCCGCCTGTGGCAACTGAACCGGCGCTCGGCGGCCGGTGCCGTCGCAGCCGGCCTGGTCTGTGGGCTAATTCCCGGCCCGCTGCAAATGCCCGGTGCCGCACTATGCGCCCTGCTGTTTCGGATCAACCTGCCGCTGGCGCTGGTCACCACGCTCTATACCAACCCCGTCACCATCGTGCCGCTTTACCTGCTGGCTTACCAACTGGGCCGCTGGCTGCTCGGCGAGCAAGGCGAGTTGCTCCTCCCCCCTGCTTTCGACGCAACGCAGTTCGTCGCCTGGACACAAGGCATGCAGGACTGGATGCTGGCCACCGCCCACCCCCTGGCCGTCGGCTTGCTGCTGCTCGCCACCGTCCTGGGTGTCATCGGATTCTTCACGGTCCACATCGCCTGGCGACTGAATTTGCTGCGCCAGCAACGTCGCCGACGCAGCAGCCGATCGGCATAGGGGGCAGCCATTATAGGCTGCGCCCCTGCCACACCACCCGGCATGCGGGTCCGCACCGGGCGGTTCGAGAAATTGAGGTCATGAGAGCCGGGGCACCCTGAGTCGATCAAAGTGAGCAATGGTCAGTACCGTATGCAGTAGTTTGGCAGCGTTCTGCCACCAACAGCCTCATCAGCGGTGCTGGCGGTATAAATTCGTTTCAGGTCGGCAGCCACTTCCGCCCGCATTTTCCAGGAGACGAAGTTCAGGCTGTTGCGCACCATATGGACGACACATAGCTGAACAGCAGCCTTCGGATAGACGGCCTCGATGGCCTCTGGAAATCCTTTGAGGCCATCGATGCAGGCAATGAAGATGTCCTGAATGCCCCGGTTACGTAACTCCGTGACGACCTGTAGCCAGAACTTGGCGCCTTCAGTTTGGGCAATCCAGAGACCGAGAACTTCCTTCTCGCCGCTCATGTTGATGCCGATGGCCAGGAAGATGGCTTTAACACGCACACTGCCATCCCTGATTTTGACGTGGATGCAATCGAGATAAACGATGGGGTAGACCGCATCCAGCGGTCGCGCTTGCCAGGCTTTGACTTCGTCGATAACGGCATCGGTGACGGAGGAAATCAGTGTCGGCGAGACCTCGGTGCCATACATTTCCACGCTTCCTCCCCACACTCGGTCGCCCTCATGCAGTTGCGCTTCACTTCGTTCGTCGTGATCAACTTACGGCGGGACTTACACCCGCAGGAGTGCGCCCATGCTGGGCGCACAATAGAAAACGGCGACCCGCAGGTCGCCGATACGGCCTCACCCATCCTTTAAATCATCAGGTCCGGAAACGTGCGACCTGCGATGACAGGCCTTCGGCAATTTTGCGCAAATTGCCCGCCGTGCTGGCATTCCCCCGCACCGCACTGTTATTTTCTTCGGCCATTTGGGCAATACGCTCGACGCCCTGGGCAATTTCGGTGCTGGCTTGCGCCTGCTCGCGCAAAGCCACACTGATTTCGGCGACAGCCTCAGCCGCCTGCCGCGACTTGACCTGCACCCGGCTGATCGCTTCACCGGCCCGGTTCGCCTCAACCACCCCCGCAGCAACCCGGCCGACCCCTTGCTTCATACTGCTGACTGCCGTCGCCGTACCGCTCTGAATGATGTCGATCATGCTGGAAATTTCCTGCGTCGACTTGGCTGTCCGCTCGGCCAGCTTGCGCACTTCGTCCGCCACGACGGCAAAGCCGCGTCCTGACTCACCGGCCCGTGCCGCCTCGATCGCCGCATTGAGCGCCAGTAGATTGGTCTGGTCAGCAATATCCTTGATCACGCCCACGATGGCCGAAATCTGCCCGGAATGGTGGCCCAACGACTCCACCGCGCCGGCTGAATGATTGACCGTGTCAGCAATGGCCTGGATATCCCTCACCACCTGATTGACGATCTGCGCCCCTTCGCTCGCCACCTCGTCCGATTCGCGGGAAAAAGCCTGGGCATCCAGCGCATTGCGCGCCACATGGTCGATGCCCACCGTCATCTGCTCGACCGATGCCGCCATGCTGGACGCCGCATCGCTCTGCGCCTCGGAACCACTGGAAATCTGCTGGCTACTGGTGGCCAGGAGTTCGGACGAGGCACGCAATTGCTGGACATCGCGCTGAATTTGACTGATCAAGTTCCGGAAAGCGCCTGCCATGTGGTCGAAATCATGACCCGCCTGCTGCAACTCATCCTGCCCCTGCATGCGGAAAGACGCCGACAGGTCGCCGCCGGCCAGACGATGCGCCGTTTCCGACAAGGCCGAAACACTGTTAATGACCGAGTAATACATGCCAAACGCCAGGTAAAAGACCAACAGCGTGACGCCCAGGGCAAAGAAGGTGACGCCCAGCAACAATTGCCGCGCTTCGTGCATTCGTTCCTGCAACCGCGACTCGAAGGTTGGAATCAGCGTGTCGTACATCAAGGCATAGCCGGTATCGATGACCTGCGTCGTCAGGGCGAAGTAATCCTTGGGAACCGTATTGAACTGCTCGGAAAACAAGTCGTCCTCGATCAGCTTGAAAACACCCTTGACGCCCATGGAAAAGGCTTTGGTCGGGCCGTCGACCGCGGCAGCCACCCCTGCATCAAGACGGCCCACCTTGGCCAGATTGGCATTCAATTCGGTCAGCGTATGCGACATCCGGCCGAGCAGGACCGCAATATCGGCCCGTTTCTGCGCCGGCAGGCTGCGACTGCTCAGCACCCCGGTGCCCTGCGCCCGGGTAATCCCCATCGGCTCCAGCATGGCCGGCAGCTTGGTCACCACGGTATCCATGAAGTAGTAGGTATCCATGTAAGGATCAAGGGTCAGGCCACTGCTGTCGGCCACTTCCACCATGAAAGTCAGCGCATTGCCGACCATCGCAGTATGCCGCTGCAGATTTTCCTTGGCCGGCCACGTCAGACCGGACTGGGCAATCGCCGCCCATTCCGTCCGTATCGCCTGCCATTGTGCGGTGGCCTTCAAGGCGGGCGAGAGCACAGCCTCAGCCTCGGCCAGGGCGGCCGCCACCGCCTTTTCCTTGACGGCGCGCGGCTCGCGCATCTGCTCATTGCCATTAAGAATGCCCGACGACAAACCCCGGTGTTGCTGCATGAACTGGACCATGCGATTGACTGGCTTGAGCATCTGCAGCCCGGCCAATTCGCCCTCAGCAGCCACATAGTCCCGATTCAAGGACTGATAGACCGTGGCTTGCAGGACGATCATGACCGCCAGCATGCCCAGACCCAGCAACAGAAATTTGCGTGGATAACGCAGACGATCCATCAAGGCAATGGCCGGTGCAAACAGTGCCTGCATGATCAACTCCCCCAAAACTGATTTTTATGAATTGGCCGAAGCCAAAGTAGCGGTCACAAACTGACCATTATCCAGGTACAACACCCGATCAGCGCGCGCCGCCAAACGCAGGTCATGGGTCACCATGATCAGGCTTGCCGACTGCTGGCGGACGCAATCCATCAGCAATTCGAAGACTCGCGCCGCCGTCTGACCATCGAGATTGCCGGTTGGTTCATCGGCCAGCAAACAGGATGGCTTGCTGACCAGCGCCCGAGCAATCGCCGCCCGCTGCCGCTCACCACCGGATAGCTCACCGGGCCGATGTTCAAGACGATGCCCCAGGCCCACCGCGTCGAGCATGGCTGCCGCCTGGGCCAGCGCCTCGGCCCGCGGCAGCCGACGGATCAGCAAGGGCATGGCGACATTTTCCAGCGCCGAGAACTCGGCCAGCAGATGGTGAAATTGATAAACGAAACCGAGATGGCGGTTGCGCCAGTCGCCACGGTCAACCTCGCCCATTGACGAAAAATCGCGCCCCAGAAGGCTGACCTGGCCAGCACTCGGTGCGTCCAGGCCGCCGAGCAAATGCAGCAGCGTGCTCTTGCCCGAGCCGGAGGCGCCGACGATGGCCAGCGTCTGGCCCGGCATGACCGTCAGGTCGATGCCATTGAGCACCGGCACCTCCAGCCCGCCACCACGAAACACTTTGCTCAGGCTACAAGCCTGCAGGATCGGCTCACTCATAGCGCAACGCCTCCGCCGGATTGACCCGAGACGCGCGCCAACTCGGGTAAATGGTCGCCAGCAGGGCCAACACGAAGGCAATCAGCGTCACCCCCCAGACATCACCCCATTGCAGGTCAGACGGCAGGTCGGAGATGTAATACACCTCCTTGGACAGGAACTGGACGCCGAACAGGTTCTGGATGGCCGGTACGACCACGTCGACATTCAGGGCCAGCGCCACCCCGCCAACCACCCCGAGGCCAAGGCCGATGAAACCGACCAGCGCCCCCTGGATGATGAAAATGGCCATGATCGAACGCGGCCGCGCGCCCAGCGTGCGCAGGATGGCGATATCGGCCTGTTTGTCGGTCACCGCCATGACCAGCGTCGATACCAGGTTGAAGGCAGCAACCGCGACAATCAGCGACAGGATGATGAACATCATGTTCTTCTCGATCTGAACGGCACGGAAGAAATTGGCATGGCTCTTCGTCCAGTCGTGCAGATAGGCATCGGCATTGATGTACCGCACCAGTTCGCGGGCAATGCGCGGTGCCTGGAACAGGTCATCCACTTTCAGTCGCACGCCACTGACCCGTTCGCCCATCTGGTACAGCGTCTGCGCATCCTGCAGGTGAATCAGCGCCAGCCCCGCGTCGTACTCATACATGCCGACCTCGAAAATCCCCACCACCCGGAACGACTTGAGGCGTGGCATCACGCCGGCCGGCGTCACCGTGCCCTGCGGCGCGATCAGGGTCAGTTTGTCGCCGGTGAATACCCGTAGCGAGCGCGCCAGATCGGCCCCCAGCACCACCCCGAATTCACCCGGCCGCAAATCATCCAGGCTGCCACTCCTGATCGTCTGGCGAAAATCGGCCACCTTGTCCTCCTGATCCGGCAGGATGCCGCGCACCAGCGTGCCCTTGACCCCACCATCCACCGAGAACATGCCCTGCGACTGGACGAAGGGGGCCGTCGCCCGCACCTCGGGATGCTGCATCGCTTGCTGTGCCAAAGCTGGCCAGTCGGACAACTCCCCGTTGATGCCGGTGATCTGGATATGCGAGGCAACGCCGAGGATACGGGTCCGTAATTCCTTCTGAAAACCGTTCATTACCGACAGCACGACGATCAGCGCCGCCACGCCCAGCCCGATCCCGAGCATCGAAATCAGCGATATGAAGGAAATGAAGTGATTGCGCCGCTTGGCCCGCGTATAGCGCAAACCGATCAGCAACTCGTAGGGCAAGGCCATGCGGGACGGGTCAAATTTGGAAAGGCGCTATGGTACACGGACTTGCCCTGGACGCTGCACCAAGCCTCCCTGAATTCGCCAACGCCCCCCTCACCCTTGCCAAGCACATAAAAAATAGCTATAATAATCATCCTTTTAACCCTTGCGTGCATTTTTGGTGCCATTCGGTATCGACGCCCAGCAAGCCTGACCGCAACACTCGGTCAGCGGCGCGACACCCCCGCAACCGCCCTGGTTGCACCGCTTTCTCCGGCCCAGCACGTGTTGTCTCCTTCGCCTGGATCATCGCGGTCAACGACCGTGCATGGCATTTTTCGCTCAGAAAACCCGGACGAGGCACGAACACCAAGGAGGAATGCCTATGTGCGGCATTGCCGGCGAAATTCGCTTCGACGACCAGACAGTCGACCCATCCACCCTGGCCGCCATGACCGACCAACAGATCCGACGTGGCCCGGACAGCAGCGGCCTGTGGCTGAGTCCGAACCGCGGCTTCGGTCATCGCCGACTAAAAATCATGGACTTGTCGGATGCGGCGCAGCAGCCGATGGTCGACCCGGCGCTCGGCCTGGGCATCGTCTTTAACGGGGCCATATACAACCACAATGAACTGCGCCGGGAACTGGAAGGCCTGGGCTACTGTTTTTACTCACAGGGCGATACGGAAGTCCTGCTCAAGGCCTATCACGCCTGGGGCAGCGATTTCGTCAAACGCCTCAACGGCATGTTCGCCTTCGCCCTGTGGGAACGCGACACAGGCCGCGTCCTGCTTGGTCGCGACCGGCTGGGCGTCAAGCCCTTGTATTACGCCGAAGTGCCAGGTGGTTTTCGCTTTGCCTCGACCCTGCCGGCCCTGCTGGCGGGCGGCGGCATCGACACGCAGATCGACCCGGTAGCGCTCAATTACTACCTGTCCTTCCATGCCGTGGTACCGGCACCGCATACCCTGCTGGCCGGCGTGCGCAAATTGCCGCCCGCCACCTTGCTGCAGATCGACGCCAACGGCCGGCGCGACGAACACGTTTATTGGTCGCTCGATTACCGCCGCACCAGCAACGATGAAAACCGCAGCTTTGACGACTGGCGCGACATTCTGCTCGACAGCCTGCGCAACGCCGTCAAACGTCGCCTGGTCGCCGACGTGCCGGTCGGCGCCCTGTTGTCGGGGGGCGTCGACTCCAGTCTGATCGTCGGCCTGATGGTCGAAGCCGGAGTCAGCAATTTGCGGACCTATAACGTCGGCTTCGAGGATGTCGGCGAAGAAAAGGGAAATGAATTCGAATACGCTGACCTGGTCGCCCAGCGCTTTGCGACGACACACGAACGCATCTTCGTTCCGGAAGCACAACTGCTCGACCGCCTGCCGGAAGCCATCGCCGCGATGAGCGAACCGATGGTCAGCCACGACTGCATCGGTTTTTATCTACTCTCGGAAGCCGTTTCGCGGCACAGCAAGGTGGTGCAAAGCGGCCAGGGCGCCGACGAAGTGTTCGGCGGCTATCATTGGTACCCCAAGCTGGCCGGCAGCACCAACCCGGTAGGCGATTATCTGAACGCCTTCCGCGACCGCCATTTCGATGAATATCGCCAGATAGTCAATCCGCCCTATCTGAGCGAGGACATGTCCGGCCTCTTTGTCGCCGGCCAGTTCGTCGCCCCCGGCGCCAGCGACCCGGTCGACAAAGCGCTGCGCCTTGACACCACCATCATGCTGGTCGACGACCCGGTCAAGCGAGTGGACAACATGACCATGGCCTTTGGCCTGGAAGCCCGGGTCCCTTTTCTCGATCACGAACTAGTTGAGTTGGCCGCCCGCATCCCGGCACGCCACAAACTGGCCGGCGGCGGCAAGGGCATTCTCAAAGAAGCAGCCCGCCAGATAATTCCATCAGCCGTCATCGACCGGCCCAAAGGCTACTTCCCGGTGCCGGGGCTGAAGTACCTCAAGGGCAACACCCTGGCCATGGTCAAGGACGCCTTGCACAGCCAGGCCGCCCGCCAGCGTGGCCTGTTCAACCCGACCTATGTCGACCGCCTGCTGGCCGACCCGACGGGACAACTGACGCCGCTGAACGGCTCGAAACTGTGGCAACTGGGCCTGCTGGAAATCTGGCTGCAAACCCAGTTGACCGCGTAAGGAGCAAGCCATGCTACGCCAACACGCCCCGCGCGCCCTGCGACTAGGCAAGCGCCCCATTCCGAGCAGCGAGGGCAGCGCTGGCCCCCACCCGGACAGCGTGATCGATTGCGGCTGGGGCCGCCTGATTGCCGGCCACACCTTCGCCAACCCGGCCGACATCGCCGCTGTTCTGCTGGCAGAAAAAACCGGTCAGCGCGACATCGCCTTTTATCTCGACAAGCCACATGTCGTCGTCGCCCAGGCGCCGCAGCAATTGTTCGTCGACCCGTCAGAAGCCTTTCGCCTGCAACTGAACAGTTATCGCCCCTCACCGGCCCGGCCACGCGGTTTCACGTTGCGGCGCCTGCGCACCCGGGCGGATATCGCTGCCATCAACGCCCTGTACCGCGGCCGCCGCATGGTGCCGGTTGATGCTGCCCTGGTCTGGCGCCAGCGCGCCGACCGTCGGCTGACTTATGCGCTGGCCGAAGACAAATTGAGCGGCGAGGTCATTGGTGTCGCCATGGGACTAGACCACGTCGAGGCCTTTGCCGACCCCGACCAGGGGTGCAGCCTGTGGGCTCTGGCCGTCGCACCGCAGGCCGCCCACCCCGGCATCGGTGAAAGCCTGACCCGCTACCTGGCCGAACATTTCCAGGCCCGCAGCCGGACCTACATGGATGTCTCGGTCGTGCACGACAACCGGCAGGCCATCGCGCTGTACGAAAAACTGGGCTTCCAGAACATCCAGGTTTTTGCCGTCAAGCACCGCAACGCGATCAACGAACCGCTGTTCACCGAGTCACCCCAGGATGCCGATAGCGTACTCAACCCCTACGCCCGCATCATTGTCGATGAAGCGCGCCGCCGCAGCATTCACGTCGAAATCATCGACGCCGAACTGGCTTACTTCAAACTCAGTTTCGGCGGCCGCAGTGTCATCTGCCGCGAATCGCTATCTGAACTGACCAGCGCCATCGCCATGAGCCGTTGTGCCGACAAGCGGCTCACCGCCCGCCTGCTGGCCGTGGCAGGGCTGCAGGTGCCGGCCAATCAACTGGCCGGCAGCGCTGACGACAACCAGCGATTTCTGCAACAGCATGGCCGCATTGTCGTCAAACCGGTAGATGGCGAACAAGGTCAGGGCATCAGCGTCAATCTGAGTGCCAGCGAAGAAGTTGAAACAGCAATCGAAAACGCCCGCCGCTTCAGCAGCCAGGTGATGCTCGAACGCTACTGTCCGGGCCAGGATCTGCGCATCGTGGTCATCAACCACCACGTGGTCGCCGCCGCCGTTCGTCGTCCGGCCAGCATCGTCGGCGATGGGCACAGCCGGATCGATGCCCTGATCGAAAAGCAAAGTCGACGCCGTGCGTCGGCCACCGGCGGTGAGTCGCGCATTCCGCTTGATGACGAAACCCGACGCTGCATACGCGCTCAGGGCTATGACCTCGACCACGTTTTAACGGCCGGCGAAGCGTTGACCGTGCGCAACACCGCCAATCTGCACACCGGCGGCACGATTCACGATGTCACCGATCAACTTCATCCCACCTTGCGCGCGGCGGCCGAACTAGCCAGCCGCGTCCTCGACATCCCGGTCACCGGGCTGGATTTTCTCGTTCCCGCGGTCGACGGCCCGGATTACGTGATTATCGAAGCCAACGAACGACCCGGGCTGGCCAATCACGAACCCCAACCGACGGCACAGCGTTTCATCGACCTGCTGTTTCCACGGACCCGCTTTGAAAGGGCTGCCTGAATGACCTCCTCCAAAAACACGCCGCTACCAGTCATTGACTACGACTTTCTTGAAGAAACCCTGCTCCAGTTGCTGGCCATTCCCAGCCCGGTCGGCCTGACCGACGGCGTCGTCCGCTACACCGCCGGCCGCCTTGAAGCAATCGGCATTCCCTACGAAATGACCCGCCGTGGCGCCATCCGGGCGACGCTGCGCGGCCAGGAAAGCCGGCCGGCTCGTGCCATCGTCGCCCACCTCGACACCCTCGGCGCCATGGTCCGCGAGCTCAAACCCAACGGCCGCCTCGGCATCGTGCCGATCGGCCACTGGTCATCACGTTTTTCCGAAGGCAGCCGGCTGACCATCTTCACCGATCACGGTCAGTTTCGTGGCACCTGCCTGCCGCTCAAAACCTCCGGCCATGCTTTCGGCAACGAAATCGACAGCCAGCCCACCGGCTGGGAACACGTTGAAGTCCGCGTCGACCTACCGAGCAGCAACGCCGCCGACCTCGCCCTGGCCGGGTTCAATGTGGGCGACTGGATTGCTTTCGACCCGGAAGTCGAACTCCTGCCCAACGGCTATATCAATTCGCGCTATCTCGACGACAAAGCAGCCGTCGCCGCCCTGCTTGCCGCCTGCAAGGCCGTGGTCGATGCTGGTCTGCCACTGCCGGTCGATGCCCACCCGTTGTTCACCATCACCGAAGAAGTCGGCTCCGGCTCATCGGCCGCGCTGCACGGCGACATCGCCGAAATGCTCAGCCTCGATATTGCCATCGCCGCTCCCGGTCAAAACACCAGCGAACATGCGGTGACCATCTGCCTGCAGGACATGTCGGGCCCCTTCGACTACCACCTGACCCACAAGCTGATCAACCTGGCCAAAGCCTGCAACATCGACCATCGCCGCGACATTTTCCGTTTTTACCGGTCAGACTCAGCGGCCGCAGTCGAAGCTGGCAACGACATTCGCACGGCACTGATCGGCTTTGGCGCCGATGCCTCGCATGCTCAGGAACGGACACACCGCGACTCGCTGATCGCCCTGGCTCAATTGACCGCCGCGTACATGCTGTCCGACCCTGTCACCCCCCGCGACCGACGCAGCATGGGGTCACTGGAAGGCTTTACCGAACAGTTGAAGCCGGCCGAAATGGGCCTGCCGTCCACGCCGCTACCGCTGCCCGAACAATTTCTGGAGTGCACCCAAGCCAGCGAAATTGCCCAGCAACAAGGCGGCAGCGACCGCTTGTAAGCGGCTCAGGACCAGCCATCCGGCTTGCCCGGCGGCACGTGATCGTCCGCCGGCTGGCCGGAAAAAAATTGCCGCAAACCCACTGGGGGCTCGGCAGGGAGATCGATGGTTTTGGGCCGGTCCTCGCGCAAGCGTGCCAACTGGTCGCGCAAATCGGTTTTCTCGGCGCTGAGCTGGTTGATCTGCTTGTTCAGCCGGTGCACAGCCCACTGCCGGCGCAAAGTTGCTGGCGTCGACAGCAAGGCGACGATCAGCCCACCCAGCGCGATCGCCAGCAACAAGACCATCGCCAGCGAGCCGTCAAAACGCCATAACAGAAAAGTCACGGTGACCGGCACGTTGTTCTGCAGCGCAAACATCACGCTGCCCAAGCCAACCACCATGGCAAAAATCGCCAATAATTGCATGTCTCAACTCCTTTTTTGTCACGACACGCGTCGCAATCGGGCACGCTGCCCGCGGGTCGTTTCTTCCAGTATACGCCGAGGGCCAGCACGCCCCGACGGGTGTCCGGTGGTAAACTGCGCGCCCCGCCCCCCTGATTGCCTGCCGTGCATCTGACGCTGCTTGTCCCCGAATTGATCTGGCCGGAACCCGGCGACACGCTGACCCTGGGCAAGCTGGCCCTGCCCGGCATCGAATGGCTGCTCGGCCGCAGCACATTGCAGACCTTGCCCCGCCAGCCCTACGAAAGCACGCTGGCTGGCTGCTTCCCGCAGAGCAGCCATAATCTGGCAACCCTGCGCCGACACGGCGAAAACAGCACGCCCGATATGGCCGGCCCCTGGTTATGTGCCGACCCGGTTCATTTGCGCTTTCACCATGAACGCATCGTGCTGGCCGATGCCGGCGCTTTCGATCTCGATGCCACGGAGGCGGCCGCTCTGGTCGACGCCCTCAACGCCCATTTTGCCGACATCGGCACCCTGCACGCCGTCACACCACGGCGCTGGTATCTGCACCTGGCACACGCGGTCGACCACCGGGCAGCCCCACTTTCTGCCGTCGCCGGCCGACGCATGGACAGCGAACTGGACGACAAAACGACACCGCTCTATCGCTGGCTCAACGAAGTACAAATGGTGCTGCACACACACCCGGTCAACGAAGCCCGCCAGCAACGCGGCCTGCCTGCCGTCAATAGCTTGTGGCTGTGGGGTGAAACCCAGCCTGCCGGTGAGCACACGGCACCGGCCACCGTCTGGAGTGACGACCCGCTGGCCATCGGTCTAGCCCGCCACGCCGGCAGCCGCATACACCCACGCCCCTCGTCACTCGCCGACGTCCTCGCCGATGGCGCGGCAACACCGCTGGTCCTGCTCGATCAATTGCAAGGCCCGGTCTGGTACGAAGACAGCAGCGGCTGGCGCGACGCCTGGCACGCCCTTGATGCCGATTGGTTCCAACCCTTGCGCGGTCAACTCGGCAAATCGGTCAAAAAACTCGACCTGATTGCCCCCACCTTCTATGGCCAACTGCATGTCACAGCCAGCGCCCGTAGCGGCTGGCAGTTCTGGAAAAAGCCGCGCCGCCTGGCCGACCTGGCCGCCACCTTGGCCCAAGACACCCCATCATGACCCGTATCGTCACCCGCAACAGTCCACCACGTACCGTCTGGCAGCTTGAACAACAAGGCCTGCACCCCCTGCTCGCCCGTCTCTACGCCGCCCGCGGCGTCACCGACAAGGCCGAACTCGACTACGAGCTGAAATCGCTGCTGCCGCCCAGTGCGCTGACCCACGCCAGCGACGCCGCCAGCCTCTTGGCCGACGCCATCGAAGCGGAAGCGAAGATGCTGATCATCGGCGACTACGACTGCGACGGTGCCACCGCCACTGCGGTCGGCATGCGGGCGCTGAAGGCGCTGGGTGCCGACGTCGATTTCCTGCTACCCGACCGCTTCAAGCTCGGTTACGGGCTGTCGCCGGAGATCGTCGATGTCGCCGCGCAACAGTCGCCGGATCTGATCATCACCGTCGACAACGGCATCGCCAGCCTCGAAGGCGTTGCCCGCGCACAGCAGCACGGTATTGCCACGCTGATCACCGACCACCACCTGCCCGGCGAAGCACTGCCGGACGCCGACTGCATCGTCAATCCCAACCAGCCCGGCTGCGACTTTCCCTCGAAATGCATCGCCGGCGTCGGCGTCATGTTCTACGTCATGCTGGCGCTACGTGCCGAACTGCGCGAGCGCGGCTTCTTTACCGACCGGCCGGAACCCAATTTTGCCGACTTGCTCGACCTGGTCGCGCTCGGTACCGTCGCCGATGTGGTGAAACTCGACCGCAACAACCGCATCCTGGTCAGCCAGGGCCTGAAGCGGGTTCGCGCTGGCCGTCTCAAGGCCGGTCTGGCGGCGCTGTTCAAAGCAGCCGGTCGGGACCCGCGCAAAGCCACGGCGATGGATTTCGGCTTTATCCTCGGGCCGCGCCTGAACGCCGCCGGCCGGCTGGCCGACATGCGGCTGGGTGTCGAATGCCTGCTCACCGACGACCCGGCGCGCGCCCTGCAAATCGCCCAGGAACTCGATGCCTTCAACCGCGAACGGCGCGACATCGAAGCCGGCATGCAAGATCAGGCGTTGCTGCTGCTCGAAAGCATGGAGGTGGACGATGCCGCTCCCGGCATCGCGCTCTTCGATCCAAGCTGGCATGAAGGCGTCGTCGGCATCCTCGCCTCGCGCATCAAGGACAAGCTGCACCGCCCGGTCTTTGCCTTCGCACCCGGCGAAGGGGGCCTGATCAAAGGTTCCGGCCGCTCGATCCCCGGCCTGCACCTGCGCGACGCGCTCGACCTGGTTGCCAAGCGCGCCCCCGGCCTGCTGATTCGTTTCGGTGGGCATGCGATGGCCGCCGGCGTCACCGTGCACGCCGCCAATTACGAGAAATTCCGCGACTGCTTTGCCGCAATCGCCGGCGAACTGCTCGCCCCGGCCGACCTGACCCGCACGCTGGAAACCGACGGCCCGCTCGAAGGCGGCTACATCAGTCTCGACACCGCCCGCCTGCTGGAAAACGAAATCTGGGGCCAGGGCTTCCCAGCACCGTTGTTCGTCGACGAATTCGATGTCGAACAACAACGCGTCCTCAAGGACAAGCATCTCAAACTGCGCCTACGCAAGGGCAATAGCCGGATCGAAGCCATCCAGTTCAACTTCGCCCACCAAGCCGGCCCCACCGCCCGCCTCACCTACCGGCTGGCGATCAATGAATACATGGGGGTCGAAAGCCCACAGTTGATGGTCGAACATCTGGAATAAGGCAGCCTGCACCCCGTCATTTTCTGCCCCGCAATGGCAGTCTCTGACGATCAGAAGCCTGCCAGGTAGGAGGCCAACTGGGCGGCCGGTAAAGGCTTGGCGAACAGGTAGCCCTGAAACTCGTGGCAGCCGAGGGCGTTAAGGACGGCAAACTGGGTTTGTTTTTCCACCCCTTCGGCAACGACGCGCAGATTGAGGCTGTGTGCCAGGGAGACGATGGCGCGCGTGATGGCCAGCCCCTCGTTTCCAGCATCACATTCGATGACAAAGGAACGGTCGACCTTGAGAATGTCGATCGGAAAACGTTTGAGATAGGCCAGCGACGAATAGCCGGTGCCAAAGTCGTCGATGGCGATGGTGACACCCATCGCTTTCAGCCCATTCAGCACGCCGAGCGCCCGTTGCACATCGCCCATCAACATGCCTTCGGTGATTTCCAGTTCCAGGTTTTCCGGTGGCAGACCGCTCGCATCGAGCTCGGCCTGCACCAGTTGGGCTAACTGCTGTTCCCGGAACAGGCTGGGCGAAATATTGACGGCCATGCGTAGATCACGCCAACCTTCGGCCCGCCAGGCAGCCATCTGGCTACAAGCCTCGTGCAGGACAAAGCGGGTCAATTGGTGGATCAGGCCATTTTCTTCGGCCAGCGGAATAAAGCGGACCGGCGACACCGCGCCGAATTCGGCGCTGTCCCAACGAACCAGTGCCTCGAAACCACAGGGCCGGCCACGACCATCAATCTTGGGTTGGTAAACCACATGCAGTTCGTCACGGTCGACCGCCCGCCGCAAGGCCGAATCAAGCGCCAGCCGTTCGTGTGCCGCGACATTGAGCGACTCGGTATAGAACTGAAACTGCCCCTTGCCCAATTTTTTGGCGTGATGCATGGCGGCATCGGCATGACGCAGCAAGGCTTCCAGTTCAACCCCGTCACCAGGAAAAACACTGACCCCGATGCTGCAATTGACGCGCAACTCGTGCCCTTCCAGTGACAATGCGTCGGCGACCACTTCCTGCACCCGGTGCAAAATGTGCAGGGTTTCGCTCAAGCCCCCGTAATCGCCCAGAATCAGCACGAACTCGTCACCCCCGTAGCGGGCGATGGTGTCCGAATCGCGCAGACAGGATTGCAGGCGCTTCGCCACTTCGATCAGCAGGCGGTCGCCGGCATTGTGGCCCAGGCTGTCATTCACCCATTTGAAATTGTCGAGATCGACAAAGGCCAGGGCGCCGCCACTGCCACGCCGCTGGGCATGACACAAGGCTTGTTGCAGGCGGTCCTGCAGCAAGTTGCGATTGGGCAAGCCGGTCAGCGGGTCGTGCGTCGCCTGGTATTCCAGTTGCTGACGATAATCATGCTGGGCGGTGATGTCCTCGACCGTCCCCTCGTAATACAAGGCCTCGCCTGCCGCACCCAGTACGGCATGGGCATGCTCGGAAATCCAGATCCGGCTCCCGTCACGCCGATAAACCTCAGACTCGAAGTCACTGACCCGGTTGTGTTCGCGAATCAAGGTTTTGAATTCATCCCGGCGCGTCGGGTCGACATAAAGCCGGCCGGCGATATCGGACAAGCCCAGCATCAGCGCCTGCGGGCTATCGTAACCATACAACGCGGCCAAAGCCTGATTGGCTGCCAGATATTGACCATCGATCGAGGTCTGGAACATGCCAACCACCGAATCCTCGAAAATGCTGCGATAGCGCATCTCGGCATCGACCAGTTGCCGCTGGCTCAGGAGTTGTTCGGTCACATCCTCAATAAAGCCTTCCAGCACCCGTTGACCGCGTTCGTCGTACACCACGGCCCCCCGTTCAAGGACCCATTTTTCACTGCCATCCTTATGGCCCAAACGATATTGAACACGATAACGTCCCCCTTGCAACAGGCAGTCGGCAATGGTTTGCCGCACCCGCTCGCGGTCCTCTGGATGCGTTAATGCTTCGAGCGAAGTCACCCGGTTGTATTCCAGTTCATCCGGGCAATACCCAAGCAGATCGCGGCAGCCATCGCTGACAAAATGCATGGTCCAGTCAGCATCAATGGCACAGCGGAACACCATGCCGTCCAGGTTGTGCACCAGCACCTGCAAGACCCGCTCGCTGTCAATCGACACCCAGCTAGCGTTCCGCCGAAGGCGCAGGACCGGCAGAAAACCCGTCTCCGAAGCAATATCATTCACGGCACGGACACCCAAAAAGAAACAAGGGTTGATGACCAAGCTTCTTGCCGCCATAACAACCGATTGAATTTAAATAAAATTTCAGATCAAGACGAACTGCTACGCAGCTCAATGCTGCAAACATCACAGCCACCGGCCAACTAGCCATCATCATTTATTGCCCCGCCATGGCAAGCGGCACGATATCGCGCCGCGTTTGCAGTTCGCTGTTGGCGACCGCTTGCGCACTCTCGAAAATCCACGCAAAAACAGCGTCGACCGCCTGCGTTGCCCCATTGAAATACTCCTGCGCCGTCACACTCACCCCCGAACTAGGCAATAAACGCCCGCGAACCAGCTGCGCCATTTGTTCCACAGCCCGGCTCGCCGTCTCAGCCCTGACGCTCCCCTGCCCGACCGCAAGTGCCTGCGTCAGCAAGGTTTCAGCTCGGGCGATGAGAAACATCAGACGAACACGTGCCACCGCCGAGCAGGATTGACGGGTGGCAACGCTCATACCCACCGCCCGTGCCTGACCCAGACACTCCGTCAAGGCAGGCAGGCGGCTGGTGTAGTTTCGCGCCAGGCACCGGCTAACCTCTTGATCAAGCGTACTTTCGATGCGGGCCTCGCCGAGGGCTGCCAACCATTGCAGCAATTGCTCGATCAAGGTCGTGTGTTGCGTGATGCTTTGCTCGACTGTCAGGCCGGGCAGGCGCTCGCGCAACGTCGCCCAGCGGTGGCGAAAAAGCGTCAGTGCATTAGGCGTCATGCAGGGATGGTGTCGACAACTCTCGCTGCGCGCGACCGGCCCCACGGCATGAAACAGGGCATCAATATCCCTGGCCTGGCCCGCAAGTTTGCTGGCAAAACTCAAGTCACCAGCCAACCAGGCCGAACTCATGCCCCGGTGCTGCTGAAAATGCAGGATTAATCCCAACAAGGCACGACAGCCCACCAGCGTTTCCGCCAACGACCGGGCGTCCTCAAGCCGGGCCCGCTGGCGGAACAAGGCAACTGACAACACCCCCATCAGCAGCGCAGCGCCTGTGATCAGATAAACAATCCATCCCATGGCCAAGTTCACTCGTACTGGTAGTTGTTCAAGGCGCCCGTCAATTGCGCCGCCAAATCGTTCAAGTAACGCGACAACTCGCTGTTCTCACGGACCAGATGCTCATTGGCATCCGCCAGTTGAGCCACTTGCTCGATATCACGTGCGATGTTCTGCCCTGCCTGGCTTTGTTCGCGACTGGCCGCGGCAATATCCTGGATCAACACCAGCGTTCGCCGGGCGGCCTCAATCGCGGCATTCTGCGCCAGCAAATTCGTCTGGGCGGCAATTTCAGCAATCAAGCCAACAATGTCCTCGATTTCCCGTGAGCGTTCGCCCAGACGCTCGGCACTATCGGCCGTTTGGGCCACGCTTGCCGCCAAGCCCTGGAGGCTGACCGCCAGGGCATCCACCCGCTCCGCCCCGGCCAATGCCATGCGCCGCGAGGCATCGGCAACCTCTGCCGCCCCTTGCGCGCTATCGCTGGTCAGGCCCAGGCTCACTGTCAATTGCTCCAGCGTAGCGGCCGATGAGCAGGTGATGTCGCGCTGGCGGCGTACGCCGGCGTCCCCGCCGCTGGCATTGTGCCGACTCTCGGCAGCCACGCTGGAGACCTCTTGCGACATTCGGGAAAAAGCCAGAAAAATTCCGGCCAACGCGCGGGCCATACCATTCAAGCGTTCGGCCAAGGGAGCGAGCACAGCACACTGACGACCAGTCAGCCGACGGACCAACTGTCCCTCCGCCAAAGCCAGGGCAAAGCGATCGATCAACAGCAGATCCCGCTCAAGACCTTGAACCAAGCGAACCGCAAGCACGGCCGACAGCAGCAAGCCGGCAGCACCTAAGCCGCCAAGATAAGCCCACTCGCCACGGGCCATGGCGTATCCAATTCCCCCGCCCGCCAGCGCCGCCAGGCCCCAAATGGCCAATTGAGGCCCACCTAGCCTGAGCCGTGCGCGAGGCTGAGGGGACGATTCGCGATCGGTCATGGGGATCAAACCTCACTCATCAAATGTTGCAGCGCAATATGCAAAACCCTTGCCACAACAAAAACAAAGTTTTTTCTTTTTTGAATCAGTTAATTAAAACACCAACCGATTCATCATCCAGCACCACGACACCAAAACAGGGCAGACGAAAAATTGAACCATCGGGGTACGCACCAGCGTGGTGCTGACCAACAAAGCATGCATTGCAGCGCAACAATCGGGCGATGGATTCGCCCCTCCCCCGCTATAATCACGCTTTTGCAATGCACGGGAATTGGCCTCATGGAAGCGGAACACATCAACAGCATCTCCTACAAGCTCGACGATCTGGCGCAACGCGCCGACGAGCTACGGAGGTATCTTTGACTACGATCACAAACGCGAACGCCTGACCCTGCTCAGCCTGGAGATGGAAGATCCCAAGATTTGGGATGATCCGAAACGCGCCCAGGAACTGGGCCGTGAAAAGAAATCGCTGGAAGATATCGTGCTGGTGCTTGAAGCGGTCGGCAATGGTGTCAATGACGGCCGCGAACTCTTTGCCATGGGCAAGGATGACGGCGATGACGACACCCTGCTGGCCGTCGAAGCCGACAACGCCGAGCTGGAAAAAAAGCTGGCCGCACTCGAATTCCGCCGCATGTTCAACAATCCGTCCGACCCAATGCCCTGCTTCCTGGAAATCCAGGCCGGCGCGGGAGGGACCGAAGCCCAGGACTGGGCCTCAATGTTGCTGCGCATGTATCTGAAATTCGGTGAAAAACGCGGGTTTACCGTAGAGATCATGGAAGAGTCCGAAGGCGACGTCGCGGGCATCAAGAGTGCCACCGTCAAGTTCAGCGGCGAGTACGCCTACGGCACGCTGCGCACCGAAACTGGCATCCACCGCCTGGTGCGCAAGTCACCGTTCGACTCCAATGCCCGTCGTCACACGTCGTTCACCAGCGTCTTCGTTTTTCCGGAAGTCGACGATTCCATCGAAATCGCCATCAACCCGGCCGATGTGCGCACCGACACCTACCGCGCCTCCGGTGCCGGCGGTCAGCACATTAATAAAACCGACTCCGCCGTGCGCCTGACCCACGTCCCGACCGGCATTGTCGTGCAGTGCCAAAACGACCGTTCGCAGCACCGCAACCGCGACGAAGCCTGGCAAATGCTGCGCGCCCGCCTCTACGAGTTCGAATTGCGCAAGCAGCAGGCCGAGCAGCAGAAGCTGGAAGACGCCAAGTCAGACATCGGCTGGGGCCACCAGATCCGTTCTTACGTGCTCGACCAGTCGCGCATCAAGGATCTGCGCACCAATTACGAAACCGGCAACACCCAGGCCATCCTCGACGGCGACCTCGACGCCTTCATCGAAGCCAGCCTGAAACAGGGCGTCTGACGCCAAGAATAGCCCGCCGCCATGCGCTTCCTCATGCGTCTCTTTGCCCTGCCCCTGATCCTCGTCTTGCTGGGCGCCGTTCTCTTTCTGGCGGTAACCAGCGACCAGGCCGAGGTGCGGCGCACCGACGAAGTCTCCCAGGAGGCCGTGGCCGAGGCACGCCAGCTCTGGCGGCGCCACGATCCCCGTCGGCTGGCGGCGGGCGAAGCGGTGGTCAGCCTGCCTTTTCGCCTGCTCGACGATGCACTCAACTATGTCGCCAACAGCCGGCTGAAAACCCGGGCCAGTCTGCATCTGAATGAAGATTCAGCGCATGCCCGCTTTTCGCGGCTGATCTACACCCCGATCGGTCGGCGCTATATCAATGTCCAGATCGACGTCAATGAATCGGCCGGCTTGCCCGAGGTCAGCGCCGTCCGGATCGGCAACCTGCCCATTCCGTTACCCCTGGCACGCTGGGCCTTGGCCCAGGCGCTGGAACAACAGGGGCTGACCACGCAGTGGCAAACCACGCTGGCCGCCCTGCAGCACATCGAATTTGACGGCCAGTCGCAGCAAGTCAATGTCCGCTTCGAATGGCGGCCCGAATACCTGACCATGGCAGTCAACACCGCCATTCCATCCGCCGAAGTGGCCCGTATCAAAGCCACCCAGGCCCAGTTTGTCGATGCCCTGCAACGGCACCGCAGTGGCGGCGCGGTTCCCCTGCGCGCCATCCTCCCTGAGTTACTGCAGGCTGAGGGCGGCATCCCGGCCCAGCAACGGGCCACGCTACTGGTCATCGGGGCTTTTCTGGCCGACAAACCACTCGCCGATCTAATCCCCGGCGAAAGTGACTGGCTCACCCCGCCACCGCTCAAGATCACGCTGCACAATCGCCTCGACAGCGCCCAGCACTTCATCATCTCGGCCATGATCTCGGCTTGGTCGGATGGCAGCTTTGCCGATGCCATCGGCCTGTTCAAGGAAACACTGGACAAGGAACAGGGCAGCGGCTTTTCATTCGCCGACTTGGCCGCCGACCGGGCCGGCACACGCTTTGGCGACCTGGTACGCCGTGACGATAACCCGCTGGCCCAGCGCCTGCCAGCCAGCATCGGCGACGAGCAATTGATGCCCTCGCCCCTCGGCCTGCCGGAATTCCTCAACCAAACCGATTTCGCGGCCCGTTTTGGCAATCAACAATCACCGGCCTACCAGCAGCAGATCAACGAGATCGAACGCCGCCTGCGGGAGTTGCCGCTCTACCGCTGAGTCAGGATGATTCGCCCTGACTCAGCCAACGCTGCAAGCAGACGATCAGCACCTCGGGATTGATCGGCTTGGCGACAAAATCGTTCATGCCGGCCGCCATGCATTTTTCCCGGTCCTCAATAAAGGCATTGGCCGTCATGGCAATGATCGGTATAGCCTGCCCAACGGCCGTCGCGCGAATCCGGCGTGTTGCCTCAACCCCATCCAGGCGGGGCATCTGCATGTCCATCAGGATTGCGGCATATGGCATAGCCAACGCCTTTTCCACCGCCTGCACGCCGTCGACCGCAACATCCACCTGCAGGCCAAAGTCGGCCAGCAGGCACTGCGCCACTTCGCGGCTGATCTCGTCATCCTCAACCAGGAGCACCGTCGTCCCGGCAAACCGTGCCCGAAAAGCGGCCTCGCCGGCCAGTTTATCGGTCTGCGCATGATCGAAAGCGCGCCGTTCGGTCGTTTGCAGGCGGGCGGTAAACCAGAAGGTACTCCCGAGCCCCGGCTGACTGATCACCCCGGTTTCTCCCCCCATCAGATTAACCAAGCGGCGGGTAATCGCCAGCCCCAGCCCGGACCCCCCAAAACGACGCGTGGTTGAATTGTCGGCCTGCTGGAAAAGATCAAAGATCCGCTGCTGATCTTCCTCTGCAATACCAATCCCGCTGTCCTCGACCTCGAAGCGCAGCAGGACCTCGCCCCCATCCTCCGCGTCGACGCGCAAACGCAGGATGACATGGCCTTGTGCTGTAAATTTGATGGCATTGCCAACGTAATTAACCATCGCCTGGGTCAGCCGCGTCGGGTCGCCGAGCAGGACATGTGGCACCCCGGCGGCATCGCCCTCCTGTTGCAGCAGCAGCCCCTTGTCCGCCGCCCGCGGACTCAGCATCGACACGACGTTGGCGACCAAAGAACCGACCGACACCGGCACGCTTTCCAATAGCAACTGGCCGGATTCAATGCGCGACAGATCAAGAATGTCATCAACCAGATTGAGGAGCAGTTTGCCCGCCATGTCGATGCGGTCGAGGCGCCCGGCCTGATCGGCCGGCAGTTCGGCCCTTTTCATCAAGTGCGCCATACCGATGATGGCATTGAGTGGCGTACGGATTTCATGACTCATATTGGCCAGAAAATCTGACTTCATTCGTCCGGCGCGCTCGGCGGCCTGCTTCGCGGCGAGTAAGCGATCCGTGATGGCTCGCTCCTGACTGACATCACGCAAGAGCACGGCAAATTGTCGCAAACCCCGCGAGGCCTCAAGTTCCAACAAGGTGAGCAAAGCCGACAAATAACTGCCATCGGCCCGACGCAGGGTCACCGGCTGCCGGACCATGTGCTGCCCCAGCAAAATGGCATCGAACATCGACTGCCCGTTGATTTGTTCCGGTAGCCAGTCACGGACTTGCCCCCAGGCTTGCCCGGCACTGACACCCAGCATCTGGCGGACGTTGTCATCGCCACTTTCTATCACCCCGTCCTCATCAAAAACCAACACACCCAGCGCCGTGGCTTCAAGCAATTGCTGGCTACGCTGGACGGCACGCTGACGCGATAACAGGTTGTAGAGGCGGGCGCGCAACTCAGCGGGCGGAATCGGCTTCTGGACGTAATCGTCAATCCCGAGGTGGAACAATTCAACGCGCCGGGCCGGATTATCAAAGGCCGTCACCGCCAGAATCGGCGTTGCGCCGCGCGGCAGCGGCAAACGGCGGATGCGATTGATCAGACGGCTGCCGCTCATCCGCCCGCCGAGCACGACATCGCACAAAACCAGATCGTACTCATGGGCCAGAAACAGCGGCCAGGCCGCATCGGCCGAATCGACCGCGTCGACCGTCATCCCCCATTCAAGCAATTGGGCCAGCATCGGCTCGCGCTGCTCGCGGGCATCCTCCACATACAGCACCCGGCAGCGCAAAGGCTGATTGACTTCCAGATAATGGCGCATGAAGGCGATCAGTTCCGCCACGTCCTGTTTGCGGAACAACTCGGTCACCCCCGCCTTGACCGCCTGTTCAGCCATCTCGGCACTGGGGCTACCGGTCAGCAGGATGATTGGCTGCATTGCTGTCGCGCTACCCGAGCGTAACTGGCGAGCCAGACTGATGCCCTCGCCATCCGGCATCTGGCCGCTGAGCACAAAAAAGTGGAAATATCGGCGATTGGCCAGGCTGCGCGCTTCAGCCAGAGAGGTCGCCAAATGCAATTGGATACCGCGATGGCGGCTCAGGTTTTGTTGCAGGATGTCCCGATAGAGCGGCGACGCATCGACCACGAGAATGTCCATCAAGGTTTCCCTATCCACTTTACATCGTGAGGATATTAGCATTGCCGTACCAGTCTTCCCTTTCCCTGCGTCGGCAAATCGGCGAAAATCGCCTTCTTTACGCGGTTGACCGCACCAAACCCCGTTTTTCCCCAAGGATTATGCATGTCCAACGCCGATAACGCCGCCCAGCCCGTCCCGCAGGACGAAAACCAGCTCATCGCCGAGCGCCGCGCCAAACTGGCCGAATGGCGCAAGACGGGATCAGCCTTCCCGAACGACTTCCAGCGTGAAAACACCGCCGCCAAAGTCCTTGAGGGCTATGGTGAAAAAACGGCCGAAGAACTGGAGGGGATGCCCGTTGAGGTGAAAGTGGCCGGCCGGATGATGTTGAAACGCGTCATGGGCAAAGCGTCGTTCGCGACCATTCAGGACCTGTCCGGTCGCATCCAGGTCTACATCACCCGCGACCGCGTCGGTGAAGACATCTACGCCGATTTCAAAACCTGGGACCTGGGCGACATCATCGGCGTCACCGGCGTGCTGATGAAAACCAAGACCGGCGAATTGTCGATTCAGGCCGCTGAAATCCGCCTGCTGACCAAGTCGCTGCGCCCCCTGCCAGACAAGTTCCACGGCCTGGCCGACCAGGAAATGAAATACCGCCAGCGCTACGTCGACCTGATCATGAACGAGGAAACGCGCTTCACCTTCCGCGCCCGTTCGGCCATCGTCCAGTCGATCCGCAACTACATGTGCGGCCACGGCTTCATGGAAGTCGAGACGCCGATGATGCATCCGATCCCCGGTGGCGCTGCCGCCAAGCCTTTCGTCACCCACCACAACGCGCTCGACATGCAGCAGTTCCTGCGCATTGCCCCCGAGCTCTACCTCAAGCGCCTGGTGGTTGGCGGTTTCGAGAAAGTCTTCGAAATCAACCGTAACTTCCGTAACGAAGGCCTCTCGCCACGCCACAATCCGGAATTCACGATGATGGAGTTCTACGAGGCGTATGCGAACTACCACACGCTGATGGACTTCACCGAAGGCCTGCTGCGTCACGCCGCGCGCGAAGCACTGGGCCAGGAAGTATTCCAGTATCAAGGCCGTGAGTTGGACCTGTCCAAGCCTTTCCACCGCCTGACCATCAACCAGGCCATCCAGCGCGAGCAACCGTCGTTTACCGACGAGCAACTGGCCGACGCCGAATTCCTCAAAGCCAAGATCAATGCCTTCGGCGAGAAGGTCAAGCCGGGCGGCCTCGGCAGCCTGCAACTGCAATTGTTCGAAGCCTGCGCCGAAGCCCAGTGCTGGGAACCGACCTTCATCATCGACTATCCGGTTGAAGTCAGCCCGCTTGCCCGCGCCTCAGACAGCAACCCGGAAATCACCGAGCGCTTCGAGCTGTTCATCGTCGGCCGCGAAATCGCCAACGGCTTCTCCGAGTTGAACGATGCCGAAGACCAGGCGGCGCGCTTCCAGGAACAGATGAAAGCCAAGGATGCGGGGGATGAGGAGGCGATGTATTACGACGCCGATTTCATCCGTGCCCTGGAATACGGCCTGCCCCCGACCGGCGGCTGCGGCATCGGCATTGATCGCCTGATCATGCTGCTGACCGATTCACCAGCGATTCGCGATGTCATCCTGTTCCCCTCGATGCGCCCTGAGTGAGCGACGCGGCCGCGCCCCACGCTTTTCTGGCCGGCAACGGCCTGCCGCAACGCTGGCAGGGGCGCGACCGCTTCGTCATCCTCGACACGGACTTCAAACGAGGCGAGCGTTTTTTTGCCACCTGGCAAGCCTGGCGCGATGACGCACAGCGTCCGCGCCGCCTGCACCTCATTTCTTTCATTGACGGGCCGTTGACCGCCAGCGCCCTGGCTCAGCCGGCCTCGCCAGCACAGGTCGGGCGACGGGCCGAGTTGCAAACGCAGTGGCCGCCGCTGGCACCTGGCCTGCATCGCCTGTTTTTCGAGCAGCGCCAACTCATCCTCACCCTGGTGGTCGGCCCACTTGATCGGCACTTGCGCACGGTCAACGCCGCCGTTGACGCTTTTTTTCTCGACGACGACACGCCTGCCACCGGCCGCGCCTTGCACCGCCTCGCCGCCAACGGCGCTACCCTGTTCGCCGGCCGCGCCCGCCCGCCACTGCGGGCTGCCCTGCAAACCGCCGAATTTAACCTGCAAGCCGAGCACCCTGACGCCCCCGAGACGACCGGTTGGCGTGGTCATTTCCGGTCGCAACGCCCAGATCGCCACCGCCCGCCCGCCGAGCGCCGCGCCGTGATCATTGGCGCCGGCATTGCCGGCGCCAGCACGGCCTTTGCGCTGGCCGCCGCTGGCTGGCAGGTGACGGTGCTGGAGGCGGCCGACCGTTTGGCCAGCGGCGCTTCGAGCAATCTGGCCGGCGTGCTGCGCCCGCTACCCAGTGCCGACGACAACCGGCTGTCACGCCTGACCCGCGCCGGCTTCCTGGCCACTCGAGGTCTGCTGCAATCCTTGCCCGACGCCCGCTGGTCAGCCTGCGGCGTACTGCATCTGGCGCGTGATGACGACCATGAAAAACGCCAGGCCGCGACCGTCGACCGTATCCAACTGCCCGCGGACCTGCTGGCCTATGTCGACCAGGCTCAGGCCAGCCAACACCTGGGTCAGCCAGTCGCGCATGGCGGCTGGTGGTTTGCCCAAGGCGGCTGGGTGCAACCCTCGTCGCTCTGCGCCGCCGCGCTCAATGCTTTTCCCGAACGCATCAAGATTTGCCTGAATGCCCCGGTCGACCGCATTGAACGGCAAGAAAACGGCTGGCAACTTCTCACCACCGATGGCCGGGAACTGGCGACGGCTCCCATCGTCATTCTGGCGGCGGGCACTGGCGCCAGCCGCCTCGTCCCCTTCGCCGGGATTCCGCAGCAGGCCGCCCGCGGCCAGGTCAGCCATCTGCCCGCCATTGCCCTGCAGCCACCCAAGGTGGTGCTGTGCAAACATGGTTACACCCTGCCAGCCATCGACGGCATCTGCCTCACCGGCGCCACTCTGCAACTGCACGACAACGAGCCGCAAGCGCGCCCGAGCGATCATCTTGAGAACCTGGCCGGTCTGGCCCGCAGCCTGCCCGCCCAAGCCGGCAAGATTGACCCGACTCAAATAGACGGCCGGGTCGGTTTCCGCCCGCTCTCCCCTGACCGCCTGCCCATCGTCGGCCCGCTGCCTGACCTGGCGGCACAGGTCGGTCAGCCCCGACTCAACGCCCAGCCCCGCCTACCCGGCCTGTGGTGCGTTCAAGGTTTCGGCGCACGCGGCATCGTCTGGTCGGCACTGATGGCCGACCTGTTGCTGTCGCGACTGGAAGGTGACCCCCTGCCGCTCGCCAATGATCTGGTCGATGCCGTCGATCCCGGGCGTTTTTTGCTCAAATCCAGCGGTCGACCGCCCGAAGAGGACGATTTTGATGACCGGACCTGAATAGTCCTCCCCACCTATCCCGAAGTAGTACGCCTTTTTCGCCCCCCCCTATTTGATTCACATCATGGTGTTGCACGACATGTGACGCTGAGAATCGCCGCACCTCAATAAAAAGGAGTGCAGCATGAGCGGGGTATTCACAAAATCAATGGCGCGGAACATCTTCTACGGGGGGACAGTGTTCTTCTTTCTGCTGTTTCTGGCTTTGACCTTCGACACCAACAAGGAACTCCCCAAGCGGGATAACAGCCAGAACCTGACGCCGCAAGTCATTGCCGGCAAGAAAATCTGGGAAACACGTAACTGCATCGGCTGCCACACCCTATTGGGTGAAGGAGCTTATTTTGCCCCCGAACTTGGCAATGTCTACCCACGACGTGGCCCTGATTTTATCAAGGCCTGGATCCAGGCCCAACCCACAGGCACCCCCGGCCGCCGGCAAATGCCGCAATTCCATCTCAGTGATGAAGAACTCGACCACTTGGTCGCTTTCTTGAAATACACCTCGGAAATCAACACCGCCAACTGGCCACCCAATCTCGAGGGTTAAGCGCTGGCTTGCCAGATCATCAAAATTTTCAAGGAGTTAACTGCGATGCAATATAAAAGCCAAGCAGTCGCCAAACCGTACTTCATCGCGGCCATTGGTCTGTTCATCGGTCAGATCGTTTTCGGTCTGGTCATGGGCCTGCAATACGTGATCGGGGATTTTCTCTTCCCGATGCTGCCTTTCAATGTGGCCCGCATGGTCCACACCAATCTACTCATCGTCTGGTTGCTGTTCGGTTTCATGGGCGCGGCCTATTACATGGTCCCCGAAGAATCCGAGACCGAGCTATACAGCCCCAAATTGGCGCTGGCTCTGTTCTGGATTTTTCTGGTTGCCGGCGCGGCCACTGTGCTCGGTTATTTGTTCGTGCCATACGCCACCCTGGCCGAAATGACCGGCAATGACCTGCTCGCCACCATGGGCCGGGAGTTCCTCGAACAACCGCTGCCGACCAAGCTCGGCATCGTCGTCGTCGCGCTCGCCTTCCTGTTCAACATCAGCATGACCATGCTCAAGGGTCGCAAGACGGCAATCAGCATGGTGCTGCTACTCGGCCTATGGGGGCTGGCAATCTTCTTCCTGTTCTCGTTCTACAACCCGCACAATCTGGTCAAGGATAAGTACTACTGGTGGTGGGTCGTGCACCTCTGGGTCGAAGGCGTCTGGGAACTGATCCTCGGTGCGCTGCTCGCCTTCGTTTTGATCAAGGTCACGGGCGTCGACCGCGAAGTGATCGAGAAATGGCTGTACGTGATCATCACGCTGACGCTGGTCACCGGCATCATCGGGACCGGTCACCACTACTACTGGATCGGTGCGCCGGAATACTGGCAGTGGTGGGGTTCGATTTTCTCCGCCCTGGAGCCAATTCCGTTCTTCGCCATGACCGTCTTCGCCTTCAACATGGTCAACCGTCGTCGCCGCGAACATCCGAACAAGGCGGCCGTCCTGTGGGCGCTCGGCACCGGTGTGATGGCCTTCCTCGGCGCTGGCGTCTGGGGCTTCCTGCACACACTGGCCCCAGTAAACTACTACACACACGGTAGCCAGATCACCGCGGCACACGGTCACATGGCTTTCTACGGCGCTTACGTGATGGTCGTCCTGACGCTGATCTCCTACGCCATGCCTATCCTGCGTGGCCGTGCAGCCAACTCAAACAAAGCTCAGGTTGTTGAAATGTGGAGTTTCTGGTTAATGACCATTGCCATGGTATTCATTACCCTCTTCCTGACCGCTGCCGGCATCCTACAAGTCTGGCTACAACGTGTTTCGGACACCCCCATGGGCTTCATGGCCACCCAGGATCAGGTTGCCTTGTTCTATTGGATGCGTGAATGGGCTGGGGTTGCTTTCTTTATCGGCCTGATTCTGTACGTCATCAGTTTCTTCATTAAAGGCGAAAGCAAGGCCATCGCTTAATACCCTCCTTGTTAGATCGTATAATTCAGGGCAGCGCAAGCTGCCCTTTTTCCGGATGTCCCTCCCCGACAAAACTTAGTGCGGATCAAAGCCAGTACATCCAAAGGTTCCTAAACTGAAGCCATGCTTGCCACTTCTTTCCACACACCCAAGCCATCCAGCAGGACTTCGCCTCACCTAGCTGGTGATCTAGCCATCTGGATTTTTATCCTGGCCGAACTGGGTGCCTTTGCGGTTTTCTTTGGTGCCTATGCATTCACCAGGGCCAAGCATGTAGCTGATTTCAACACTGCACAACTAGCTTTGAATCGGGATGCCGGTGCGCTCAATACTTTGCTATTACTCACAGCAAGTGCCTTCGTCGTCCGCGCCGTACAAGGCGCGCAAATGGGCAGCGGCATCAGGGATGCACGCTGGATGTTGGGAGCAATCGCCTGTGGCATGGCTTTCCTGATTGTCAAGGGAGGTGAATATAGCGCCGCATTTGATGCAGGCATCAGCCTGTCGAGCAGCATTTTCCACATGTTCTATCTATCGTTGACGTTTTTCCACTTCATGCACGTCATCCTAGGGCTGGTCATTCTAGCCGTACTCTGGAACGGATTACGCCTCGGCCGCTACGGGGTCAATAACATGAACCGACTAGAAAGCGGTGCGGCCTACTGGCACATGGTTGACATGGTCTGGCTGATTCTTTTCCCCCTCATTTATGTCATCCACTGAAACTCACAGTACTGCACGCCGCACCGCCGCCTTATGGCTGCTTCTGATCCTGGCCACGCTACTCACCTGGCATCTCGGCGAAAACCAAGGCGGCGGCCTGTTGACCGCAGCCTTGCTAGGCATTGCCCTGATCAAGGGCCTTATTGTGGCATTCGATTTCATGGCCCTGCGCCATGCCCCACCGCTCTGGCGTATCCTCGTTGGCGGCTGGCTGCTGCTAGTGTGTGCGTTGATCGGACTGGCTTTCTGGAAAGGCTCACTCACATGACAAAAGCAAAAACCACACCTAACTTTCCCTTTTATCAGTCCTTTGGCGATGAAGAGGCAGTCTTTGAGGCCGCCTGGCGCAATCGCTTGCCCTTGTTGATCAAAGGACCAACCGGCGTAGGCAAGACTCGCTTTGTCGCACACATGGCAGAGCAACTGAAACTACCGCTCTACACCGTTGCCTGCCACGACGATCTGACAGCTGCTGATCTGGTTGGACGCCACCTGATCGGTAACGGCAGTACTGTGTGGTGCGATGGCCCACTCACCCGGGCTGTGCGTGAAGGCGGGATTTGTTATCTCGATGAAGTGGTTGAGGCCCGCAAGGATACGACCGTGGTCCTCCACCCACTAGCTGATGACCGCCGCCTCCTACCAATTGACCGGACCGGTGAACTGTTGACCGCTCCGCACTCATTCATGCTCGTCGTGTCCTACAACCCCGGGTACCAGAATCTACTTAAGGGGATGAAGCCTTCAACCCGCCAGCGTTTCGTCAGCCTGCGTTTCGGTTTTCCTGATGCCGCGCGCGAAGAAAAAATTCTACAACGCGAAACTGCGTGCCCACCCGATCTAGCCCGTCGCTTGGTCAGCATTGCTGGTGCCTTGCGCCAATTAAAAGATCAGGACCTTGAAGAAGTGGCCAGCACCCGGCTGCTGGTGTATGCAGCCTTGCTGATGAAGGATGGTATGGATCCACTCACCGCCTGCCGCTCGACCATGGTGGAAAGCCTGACCGACGACCCCGAAGTTGCCGAAGCCCTGATGGAAATCATCAGCGCCACATTCGGTCGCTAGCCAATGACTATACAGCGCCCCGATCCCCTCAGCCATCCCATGCCCGGCCCCCCGCTCGCGATTGCGGCGGAAGCCCTGTTCCTGATCAATCTGATGCTACTGCCCGTACTGGGCTTTGTGGCCCTCATCGTACTCTGGCACAAACATCGCCATCATTCCGATCCACTGGTGCGCAATCACCTCCAGCAAACCCTAGCCCTCAGCCTGTGGGGCGGCAGCGTATTGGTCGGATTTTCCGCAGCGATCATGCTCATCGGTGGTTTTGACAACCCATGGTCGTGGGTTATTGGCGTGCTCTATTTCGTTCTGGTCCACGCCGGTGTGATCTTGCTGGGATTCATGGGGCTGGTTCGCGCCATGAATGGGCACCCCTGGCGTGTCCCGCTGATTGGACCAGCCTTGCCATGAGCTGTGAATCCTCCGCTTCGGCCGGTCTGCAAAGATCGCGGTGGCTTTGGCAAAGCGGTTTCTTCATCCTGTTCATCCTGGCGCCGGTATTCAACCTATTTCGCTATGACCTGGATGCCGGGCATGCCTGGCTGTTGGGTTTTGAATGGCGCCTGGGGATGGACGATTTCCTGGCGGGACGCATTGGCGCCGGGCAAGCAGCGGTCAACGTGCTGACCCGCCTGTTTTTGCCGATTCTGGCGGGTGCAGGGATTTTCCTGTGGAGCGCCCGCCGTTGGGGAAGGCTCTATTGCGGCTGGCTATGCCCCCATTTTTCTGTCGTCGAAGCAATCAATGGCCTGATGCTGCGCGCATCAGGAAAACCCAGCCTGTGGGAAAAGGAGATTCTGCCGCCTTGGCAAGCCGATGGCCGCCCCCGCAACCACGATGCGCGCTGGTGGTTGCTGGTCTTGCCGACAGCGGTCGGCTTTGCTCTGTGCTGGGCTGTCGTTTTTTTGACTTATTTGCTGCCGCCAGTAGAGGTGTACGGCAATCTGATCAACAACACGCTGACGCCAAACCAAACGCGCTTCATCGTCGCTGCCACGATCGCGCTCAGTATCGAATTTCTCTTCGCCCGCCACCTGTTCTGCCGTTACGCCTGCGCCGTCGGATTGTTTCAGTCGCTGGTCTGGATGGGCAACCGGGATGGCATGGTGGTCGGTTTTGATCGCCAGCGAGGCGGCGCCTGCAACACCTGCCTGCCGGATCGTAACTCTGCCTGTGATGCAGTCTGCCCCATGCGCCTCAATCCACGGAACATCAAACGTCACATGTTCACTTGCACCCAGTGCGGACAATGCCTCAGCGCCTGTGCAAGCGTGCAACAGGCGAATCCCGAAGGAGCCTTGTTGCGCTGGGTCAGCGATGACGATGCGCGCATGAATGAAGCCGGATTTCGTCCCGGAAAAAAGGTGAAACACTGATGGAAGAATGGATCGGAAAACTTTGGCATCGCTGGATCACTCGGGCCGCCGGAGGGCATCACCCTCAAGCCGCGGTCACACTTAAGTCGATGAACAGGCCGCTCGCCATCTATTTCCGAGCACTGGGTGGAGACCCCGGTTTACGAGTCGCTGCGGCCACCGCCGATGAACACGAAAGCCGGCGACACTGGCGAGCCAGACTTGCCGGAAGCGGCGAACGAATTTCCCTTGCCCGTCAGGACTGCCGAACGTTGCGCCTGCCACCGATGCTGGATGTATTCCCCGATGCAGCACTGAATCGTGACCTTTACTACTGGCTTGCTGCCCTCGCCGCCTGCATGGATACCTTACCTGCCATAAAAGACGACCCGTTCGGCATTCTCCGCAATCAGGCTGGAACCTGTTCGACCTTGGCCCGCTGGCCGGGCCTTGGCAGCCGTTACCACCGTCTGGTCGAAGCCTATCTGCCATTTCGGCAAGCGGTCGAAAAATTGCCACCAGAGGAGGCAGCACGGGAAATCGCCTTGCGTACGGCGTTAAGCGTTCCGGGCAGCACGCCCCGACTTCCCGACGTACCGCCCGGCAGCCCCCCCCACCAACCAGTGCTACTCTGGCTGCACGTTGCAAGTATCACTGCCCATGTTGTTGCTGGAAACGCCAGCAATGACCATGCGGAAGGCAGCGAAATCGGCCTCCAACAGGAAGATGCGCATGACGAAGCGCACCGTGTAGAGCGGGTGGACAACCCTGCAGAGAAACACGGCCTGCTGATGTATTTCCGCGCGGAAAGCTTGCTCTCCATTGCAGAGTTTGTGCGCGTCAATCGCAGCGTCGATGATGAACCCGAAGCGAGTGCCGCTGACCTCGCCCGCGATATGAATCAACTTTCGCTGGCCAATCCAGAAGCAGGCGAGCGTATTGCCTCCAAGGTTCGTTTCGACCTCGATCTGCCTTCTGCCGCAGAGGATGACATCCCGCTCGGCGCCGGCATCCCCTTGCCAGAATGGGATTACCGCACGGGGGAATTGCGTTCAAACTATGTGCGACTTCAGGAAATGGCTAGTCGTCACGCAGTTCCCCAAGCATTACCACTTCATCTGCGTCGGACAGCGCGCCGACTACAACAGCAGTTTGCCGCACTCCAGCCGACCCGTCGCTGGCTTAAAGGCCAGCCACAGGGAGGCGAATTAGATCTGGACGCCATAGTACGTGCCCACGGCGATCGTCTGACCGGACGCCACACTGATGAACAGCTCTACTTGTCACTAGAACAGCGGGGGCGTGACCTCGCCTGCCTGCTCCTAGCCGACCTGTCACTCTCTACCGACGCTTGGGTTTCCGACCAGGCCCGGGTCATTGATGTAATTCGTGATGCGCTGATGCTCTTTGGTGAAGCCATGCGTTCCGTTGGTGACAGCTTCGCCCTTTGCGGTTTCTCATCCCTCCGGCGCCAGCAAGTTCGTTTTCACTGCCTGAAGGATTTTGACGCCCCCTTTGACAATGCGGTCCGAGGTCGCATACAGGCCATCAAACCTGGCTACTACACACGAATGGGCGCTGCCATTCGCCATTCCGGACAATTACTGAGTCAACAAGCCAGCAGCCGTCGTTTACTGATACTTCTTTCCGATGGAAAACCAAACGATCTGGATCATTATGACGGTCGCTATGGCATCGAAGATACCCGGGCTGCTGTACACGAGGTCAGGCGTTTGGGTTTGACCCCCTTCTGCCTGACAATCGACAAGGAAGGTGGAAACTATCTCCCTCACTTGTTCGGATCGAATGGCTACACAATTCTGCGTAACCCTAGCGAACTACCAAGTCGTCTTCCTTTGCTTTACACCCAAATCAGCGGGCAATCCCGCTAAAGAAAAATGCCCCACAACTCAAGAACGAGATGGGGGCACAAAAGTGGCTGTCCAATCCTCCAGCCACCAGGGTTCGTCTGGATACCCTGTAGTCACTATATCGAGGGAGACCATGCCCGCCAATCCGCCAATCGGATTAGGCCGAAAGATAATCGTATGCAACCTGCACCAAGCTTCCCTGACTACGTTTGGGGAGTACTTGACAGTACTCGCCCTGAATCAAATTTCCCCCGATGGAAAAAGCGGGGACTGAACCTGTCAATCAGCGTGCACTGGGGGAAGGGAAAAACTTTAGACCGGACCGAGTGAACTCTATTGCGCCTTATTCGTCACATCACCAGAACGAGAGGTCATTGCCAGAAGTATCCGCAGCGCAGCCACGCATCCAAACGAAACCAGCAAAACCACAGGCCAAGACCATTCGGGGACCAAGTAAGACA
>JAQTXC010000030.1 GCA_028689015.1 Dechloromonas sp.
CGGAGGTCGGCGAACTTGTCGAAGCCGTAGAAAAATTGATTAGTGTGGAAGGCGCGACATTGTTGAGAATGGTGTCGTAATTTACCCAACAATTTACCCAGGCATAAAAAAACCAGTCGCCCGGAAGAAGCTAACTGGTTATTTTATAAAGTATTTGGTGGTGGGTCGTGTGCGATTCGAACGCACGACCATCGCATTAAAAGCGCGTCGCTTATTTATAAGTGACTGATTTATAATAAACTATATAAGAATTTTCGCGTTGCTTTGCGTATTTGTCTATATACGTTTATATACGATTTACCCAAAATTTACCCAGCTTTATCATGCATCAACGCAACCCACGGCGCGTTTTCATTGCTATTGACAATACTACCCTCATAGACCACGCTAGACGCAAGCCCATCATAATTTAATGTCCAATATGAAACAATAGTTTCATTCTGATATTCATCAATAACGAACTTGACATTGCTAAGAAGGGCATAAATTTTATTTTCACGATACGCAAATTGGAAAAATGATCCCGTGATATCAATTGCAGGAACAAAGCTGATATTTTCTAAAATTGTGAATCCAGTCTCTGCTTCGTATATTGAAAAATCACTGCCGTTACTCTCTTGTATGATTGCAATATCGTCGAAAATATCGCATATCCGGAACGATGCACCAGGTTTACCCTTGGTGATCTCCCACAAAAATAAATGTGTCTGGTCATCTGGCGTTATTCTATAGCATCGGTACTGGTCATAAATGTTGCCTGCTCCGCCTCTGTTATCGTATCCACCGAAAAGAACGACATTATTGTTATTGATTGTGAACGACTTGTGAAATTCCCAGGTATCCGGGCTAGGGGGCAGTTGTAGCATAATGTCAATCCTGCCGCTAGGGTTATCAAAAGGCACAAAATAGAGCATACAATTATCTGAAGCGCCGCTTCTGAAAGAAGCAACGACTAGATATTCCCTGTTTGCCGCGATTGCAAGGTCCTTCTCTTCAGGATCCACGTCAGGGATTGAAATAAAAGTGACAGCATTGGTATTTTTATAAACACGAATATCTGTGTTTTTCCACCAGTCCGGATCAATAAAATAGGAATTCTCATTATGAATAACGTTATGGTACGAAAATACTCCCATTCCTGGACCCGCCTTTTGTGACGACAAGTCTTCGACATAACGTCGGATTAGACCAATATCTTGAAGAACACCGACTTGCGACAAATAAACATCGGTTAAGCTACAGATTCGAGGCTCACTTTCAAACCCAATGACTTTCGCCTGCTCCCATTCGTTACCTGTGAATCCGACAACAACCCGGTCTCCAACCTCGAAGACTTTACTATTGCAGGTCATATACTCAACAGGTATATGGCTAAGGACGTTATTAAAAGACACAGGGCGAAAATCTTGCACATAGGTTAGGCTATTTTCGTCAGGATCTCGGGTAGAAACGTCTAAAGTTACGCTTGCAGTATCATTATTTTTATCGACTTCAGTTATCGTTCCGGTTCTATATCTTGGTTTATGCTTTTGAGCGCCTGGATAAATTGCTAGATTAAAGTATGTCGATGCTGGACCGCTGCTATGTATTGTTTGCAATATCCCGTGATTTTCCGGACTGTAGACAGCTGGCAAAAGGATAGGATCCTTTTCAGGCTCGCCGTCTATGCCCCTCATTTTAATTAAATAGTCAGCCTCAACTGTACCAACTGTACCCGTCAAATCCTCGTTATATTCAATACACCACGCAGGACGTTGAATGAGCTTCTTTACCTCTCTGTTAAGCAATTCCAACTCTTTTTGATTTGCGAGTAATCTGGCTCGCAAGATATTTTCATTGCGAAGTGCTAGGTCGTACTCCGTTTTCTGTTTTATCGCGTCAGTTGTCAGTTTTGTGATAGTATCAAAATCAGGGTTACCCTCGAGATTCAATAAATAATCGTTTAACGCGATATAAGCTGCGTCAAGCTTCTCAAATTCATCGTCTGTTTTTTGTACTGCCGCTGGAATTTGCTCGTCTATTAATTTTTCATTGGCATCGTTGAGCACTTGTTTCCGTGCGTCGACACGTCGAGTATCCATTTCAATGTCGACGATATAGCGGCCGGCACCCTGACTGCTCTTGATAATCGCTTTACCCATTACGCCGCAATCTCCATTATCGTTGTTCTAGCGTCGATAATATGCGTAATGGTTCTAACCACAAATTCGTCGCCGTTAATTCGTGCAGTATCGCCGGGGCGTAGACGTGGGTCTAACGCGCATCGATATCGGAGACCTTCACTGCTCTCGTTACGGAACATGGGGTTATCTAAATCAATTGTGAATGTGTTCGGTGGCGTACTAATCACAGCACTGCCGCTGAGCGTTCCAGTTCGTCCTACTCGAGGGCCTTCATCGCTGCGAATTGTGGTGAACGGCACGTCGACCATCAAAAACGATTGTTGGCTGCCGTCGGATAGATTGTAAATGCGGAATACTTTTAACCTGCCATTTTGCCGCGCGGTAATTGCAGCTTGAAACTCCGTTAGCCCCGGCACGACGACTGACGCATAGACGCGGTAATCGGGCTCTTTGTTGTAGCGTATTTGCACAGATTTAAACGGTAACTCAAGATCAGGGCTGCCGGTGAGGTAGCATCGATACCGCGTCGAAACCCACTGCACAGGTAACGGCTGATCGACGCGAGTCGCCATGATCGGAAGCAGGCCGTCTAGCTCTATTACGGACTGAACCGCGCGGCGGCGGAAACCGGCGACAAACCGAGGTGCTTGGCCGATGATGTCGAACGTGCCTTGGCGGGCTTTGATGAATGCGAAAGTTGGCCGGAAACCGACAATATCTATTTCGCCTTGTAACGCTCGCCAGGGTGACAGCACCGTGAACGTCGGCGTGTGGCCGATGATGTCGAGTTCGGCTTGGTTGGCCCGGTAGATTGACCAGGCTGCAAAGATAGGGGCTTCTCCAACGATATCGAATGTACATTGCCCCGGTTGCCCGCGATAGCCTGTAGCAGTACTTGGAGTCTGCCCCGTAATATCGATGCTACCCTGCCATGGCATATTGTCGGGCTTTATTTTTACGACCGGCGTTTGGCCCGTGACCTCGATTACACCCTGATTGGGTTGCAAGCCTGCTTCAAAATCAAACGCCGTCGAGGGCGTGTAACTGCCTGTCGTAAATGTAAATGAGGCGTTCGGCGTGTAACTCATGTTAATCCGGAACTAAAGGCCCATGCGTGATCGGTTGCACCATGCGTTCAACAAACGTCCAAACCGCTGTGCCGTCATTTACTGTACCCGCAGCCGTTGGCCAGGTCGGTTCCGTTGCGCCTGACGTTCCTGCTGTCGTGCATTCATAATAGTATGGGGTTGTTTCGGGGTTAGTCGGGAAAACTTTGTCGTTCAAAGCGTAGGCGGATTCTGCTTGCCAGCTTGTACCGTAGTCGGGATACAGCGTTACGAAGCACGGTGCAGCTACACCTGCATCAATCTGAGTCGTTGCGGACGTCACTTTAGTATTTGAAATCAAAGAGCCGGTGTCTGCATTAATTACGATCGCAGAAAAGTCCGTCGCGGCCAATGATTCCGATAGCGTAATTGGTATATAGTGCAGTATCGGAGCATTTGATTTGTAGGGGTGATCGACGGGGAGGTTGGCGTCGAGGCTCCATTTGTGGGCGAGGTAGCCCTCGATTTTCTTTAGGTCGTCATCATTTAAATAAGCATTGACTTGCACTATTTCCGCAATCATTACATCATTTCCTGAAATAAATGATGGAATGTTAGCAACGACTCCACTCTGGCTCGTCAATGTTCCCGTATCACCCGCAGTTTGAAAAGATAGGTCGCTGGCGGCGTGTGATCCATTCTCCCTCAAATACAAGTCAGCGTTCGCATAGTCAATCAATCCGGCATATAGCATCCAATTAATTCCGGCGTTGTTCGCAGAGGACACTGACTGAAACGAATTAGCCGTTAGCCTCCTACCTCCAACGCCTAGTTTATTTTCTGTCAGTCCTAATCCATAAAACATCATCGTAGTAGACGAGCCAGCCGCATACTCAATTATTCGCTTTACCCCTGAAGAAGTTGTTTTTTGCTTGACCACAGCTACTAGTGTCTGCCCAGATAGCCCTGACAACATTGTACCGACATTAACAGTCAAACCGTCGTCAGTCCCATCAAAGTCAACTACATCGATGCCATTTAATCCTCCTGTAGAAATAATGGGACGCCTCCCCGCCGCACCTTGAGTCGCATCCCGCCCATTCCCGCTCTTATCCGCCCATTCACTAACTGCCCCAGACACCAGCGTAACTGTCGAACTATCCGCCGCATCCAGCCAAAGCGCTGTATCAATATACTCAGGTGTCCACAATGCCATAATTTACACCAGTTTAGCTAATTTAATCCAGCCATTAACCGGCTGCAAAATCGCGAAATCAGGATTGCTGCTGACTGTCGCTGAGGTTGTTGCGTCGTCCAGGTCGACGTACCACAGCAAATTACTCGTTGTCGCGCTGAATGTGTTAGCCGTGACGGGCTGAACGCAAATTAAATATTTCGCTGTAATCGTCACATCAACACCGAAATCAGCATGGTCAGATTGTAGAAATGTCGAACCGGCTTCGGTTGTGTCGTCAATTGCAGCTCCGGTCACGGGGATAGCTACCCCGTCGCCCGCCGTAATTAGTGCCGCGCCGACATCATTAGTAGTTGTGTGCGACAGGCTGGGCGTGTAATTTTCGTCCGCCAGACAGAAAAATAAACTGCCCGCGGCGGCATCGTCCCACTGTCGCCCTGCGTCGCTCAGTAGAATCTTAGGGGCTTGATTATAGGGTGTTACGGTTCCAATTGACATGTTTAAACCTCACTGAGTTGTTTTTTGACAAGAAACCGCATTGTCGGCGGCGTCTCGCGGAAATTGTCGATGTGGCCGAGAAAACAGCCTCGGTCGGTGCTGATGATGATCTCGCTATGTAATGTAATTAAACGCTCGATTGTTGAGCGTTGGGCTGGCGAAAGCGGTTTGAAAACAATCGTGAAATCGGCGTCGGCTGCGGTGTAGCCGTTATCGACAACGTAAGCGCCGCCGTCAAGTGTCGCTGATCGTGAAATGCGGCGTGATAAATAGTCTAAGCGACTGCCGGCTAACTCGATATCTACTAGCAGGTGCCCTGCGGGGTCGAAAAGAGCGGATGCGATTGATATTTTCATCGTTACAGTCGTTTTAAAAATGCGATGATCATATTTTTTACCTTAGAAACCATCATTCTTCGCAACTTACATAAACGCCTGTCACACGCGTAAACTCGAGGTATGCCAGGGACTCCGTACGAGAAACTGTATTTTTTGCCTAGCGGTTTTCCGCAATATGTGCATAATTTCTTAGTCATTTTATATCCCCAATAGCATGCCCAGTCCTTCCTGACTGGCTTTAACTTGTGTAAATTTCAATATCTTATCGAATACAAGTTCAAGCTCAGGTTGTAGAGAGCCACCATCAACACTAATCAATGGCTGGCCTGACCGCAATCGCTCTGCGGTGGCCTTAGCTTGATCGACCATGGCATTCGTCATTTGCCGCTTGAGCTCCAGCTCTTCATCTAGGCGTTTCTCCATCCTTAAAGCCGCAGCTTCAAGCTCATCTCCACCGACAAAACCGGCCTTGTCCGAGAATAAGCTCCATAGTTCTGTTGCGCCGTCTGTTAAATGCCCGATAACATCGGTTGCTGCTTGAAACGCGGCTTGTATGCGCTGGGTGTCCGCGACAATCTGCGCGGTATTCATATCGACGTTAGCCCGAACGTCGATTTCGTATTTTTTTAGCGAAAGCTCGCCCATTTGGACAGCGAGCTCATCGGCTTGCTTCTGCGTTTCGAGCATGACTTGCTGAACGCGATGCCATTCTTGCGATCCGACCACCGCCGACTTGCTGGTATCCTCGACCGCATCGGCCAGCGCTTCCGACGAAACAACCGCGCTTTTTTGCGCCTTGATGACTTCGTAAATACCGTCGTTGTAGCGTATCGAGACCTGATAACCGTCTTCAAATGAATTTGCAGCGGCTTCTTGTGCCCGTTCTAGTGATCCCCAAACGCTGATGACATTATCGACATTTTCGACAGACTTGCTGAGCGACCCGGACACGGAATTAACAACATCGCTGAACCAGTCGAATGACTCGGACGTGCTGTCGACAGAGCCTTTGACGAATTCCAAGCCTTTCGATGTCGTAAAATATTTGTCGTTGGCTTCATCAAATACGATCAAACCGGTCTTGATCGCGCTTTTCAGTCCGTCCCACGATTCGATCGACAGCCCGGTTTCGGCGTTGACGCGCTTTAATATCTCGATTTGTTTTTGTTGCGCGAATTCGGATTCAGCAAGCGAGTCATTAACGGCGGCTTGTCGGGCTTGGTAGTCTTGCCAGGCTGCTGTGTTTTCATCAATCGCAAATTTCAACGAAGCTGCGGCAAAAGCGAAAGCCGCAAATTTGTCGACACCGATCGACGTTATTGATGTTGCGATACCGCCGAACATTTCAGCGGCTTTGACGCCGGCTATGATAGCAAACGCTTTTCCCAACAGTTCAATGCCATCCGATATCGCGAGCAGCTTAGGCTTTATATTTTCGAATACTTGCGAAGCACCCAACAAAACACCAGCGAAATTTTTAACCCCATCGCTCGAATTGTTTGCAGCATCAACCACGCTGATGAATACGGCGATTGCCGGTTCCCAAGCTTTGACTATACCCGCTGTCACTCTAGTCAAAGTTTCCACCGAATCAATGACGAACTGAATTGCATTGGCAAGCCCTTCTGCTGTCGTGAAATCGAACCCGCCGAATATCCCGCCGATATTCAAGCCGAGCTGATCGAACGCGGCAATCAGGCCGGTGAAATCAACCTGCTCAAGGGCCGCCGGTAAATTCTTGGCGACTTGTTTTAAGAAATTCTCGACGTTGGCGCCGAATGCGTTAAGCGCAACAAATACCGGGTCGAAGGCGCCGGCTTTAATGCCAATTGAAACGCCATCAAACAAAGAGGACAAAGACTTAACAATATCAGTCCATTGAGGCAGTAATTTCTTACCTATTTCAATGTTTGTCGCATTGTAATTGTTGATCATGTTCTGGGTGACTAAATCCAGATTTTTACTCATCTTCTGGAATGCCTCATCGGTCGATCCGGCACCCTGACGCATTTGCAACAGCGTATCAGCGAATTTATCAGCCCCGAGCCCGGTCAACGTGAGCATGCCGTTCAATGCTTCGACACTGCCGAACAGTCGTGCCATTTCGGCGGTATTGCCGCCGGTGGCGTTTTGCACGTCGAGCAAGACGCCCGATAGCCCTTTCGACTCCAATGCGGCAGCGTTAAACTCGATGCCCAATTGCGCGGCTAACTCGCTCGCATCTTTCGACGGTTTGATGATGTTCGACAGCGCCGCTTTGATTTGCGTGATCGCCTGGGAGGTCGGCGCTCCGGTCGCGGTCAGCGTGGCCACTGCGGCTAAGAGCTCTTCGAAGTCGACGCCGGCAGTCGCCGCGATGCCGGTTACCTGAGCCAGAGAGGCGGACAGTTCCGGGAGCGTAGTTTGGCCGAGGCGAACCGTGTTGAACAGCGCGTCTGAGAAGCGCGCGGCCTCATCAACGCCAAGCCCGTAGGCGTTGAGCGATGAAACCAGCACGATGAGTGTATCGTTCAGTTCCGCTTTGCCGGCCACCGCTAATTGTTCGGCGGTCGATAATGCCCCGAGCGCATCTTTGTAATCGATGCCGGCTGAGATAGCCGAATAAGTCGCGGCGGTGATTTGCTCTAGGCTTTGCGTGCTGTTGCGCGAATAAGCCAACAGATCTTCACCGTAGCCGGCGATAGCGTCTCCGGTCAGATCGGTCAGCGTGGCTATTTCATTAACCGAGGCGTTGAACTTGCCGGCCTCGTTGACAGCAACGCCAACCAATGCCGCGCCCATCGCGATAATGGACGCTTCGGTCTTGAGCGCCTGAGCCGATAGCTCGGCGAGCGGCTGTGTGACGTTCGATATCGAGTTAACAGTCTTATCGATATTTTTGGAAACGCTAGTCAGCCCGGCGCCGGTCTCGTCGACCGCGCCGAAAATAATGTCGATGGTTTTTTCGATTGAGGCCATTTTTTTTGGTTAGCAGTTAGTGGATTGACCAGACCTGTATATCTCTAAAAGTGAATTATTTTTTGACGAGCTTGTATTTCCCTACCTCATCAGCAATAACCTTTGTATCAAAATCAGGATTCAAAGATGCCGAAATAACGGTAACTTTGATGCCATCTTCGGCATTTAAGCGAATTGTCATCTCTTTCACATACGTCGGATCGATCCCAAACGCTCTAATGATCTTCTCCCCGAGTTTCCTATCGTTCATCTTTCACCTTTCATCTTTAACCTGCTGTCAACTTCTCAATCAAAGCCTCAATCCATCGATCAACACGTCTAAACGCCGAACCGAATCCGTTGCAGACCAGTACAAGCCATGTCCATAGCCATAGTCCGAACAGAATGAAGATAAACACGACAACTTTTCTCATGCTATCCGTACAGTCTGCGTTTTAGTGAATTGACCGTCACTATTAAAGCGTTCCCATGTCAAGACTCTAACCCCTCTAGCTTTCAGCTCTGTGTATATATCGTCACGATTGCGGCGGTTGTAGTCGCCTACGCAACCCTTAGCAATCGCCGTATCGCCGTCGATTTCTATGGTTACCACTGTTTTATATTTTAAGCGCGTGTCGGCTTCTACTTCGTGCGGATAAACACGAACGAGATACCCGTTGACTTGCTCAAATGTCACAGTGGATTTCATAAATCATCGCCTCGAACGTTTCAACTCTTCGCCTTTTACTTGATAATACATCGACCAGAGCGTTAATTCGTTTTGTGTCATCCGGCCCTCCGGGAACAATTCCGGCGCTACCTGATACAAATAGCCGCCTTTTATGTCGAGCAGCGACATCAGGCCGCGGACGTAGCTGTTTTGCCAGAGGGCTTTGACTTTTTTAGATCCATCCCTAGACCGGTCAACTCTAAAATCTTGCTGGTAATCGAATAAAAGTCAATCGGGAATGCGGTGGCGAATTTAATCGCCATCTGCATGTCGAGCACCGGCTCGACGATACCCTGTACCAAAATTTCCAGGCGCCTGACGACCTCCGCCGGACGATCGTTGTTGCTAATACCTAGCGCCTCGCGGAGCTCTGCCAGTTTGTCCGGGTTATCGGCAATCAACGCTTGCAGTATGTCGTCCGTGTCTTTACTGCGTTTCGATGCTTCCTGCGCGCGGTTGATCTCGTCGGCAGTCAGTCCGCGCACAACGAACACCGGTTCGTCGTCTCCGAAAAACGATTTTAAAGCCGGCACTGGGACACGTTCTTCGCGCGGGACGAACTCCGCGCGAAGAAAGGCTTTAGTATCGAACGCCATTAGTTATCCCTATCTTCCGATGGAAACTCAGGCGTTATAGTGCACGATACGGAAGGCCTATTGTTAACGGGAAATGTTCTGCTTACCCCCAATAATCCTAAAGTTAGGATATGCGCAGATTTGTATTTATCCTGGAAAAACCTCAACCAAATTTTTTTATTTCTTTGTTTCAATATGTCATCAGTTATACCATCACTAAGCAGCGCAACAAATGATGATTGCCCCAACGATGAGGCTGCATTACCAATAGTCTGCTGGTAATATTCTTCTGATGATCCACTATGGGTCGTTTCAGCAGGAACAAAATCCTTACTAATCGACTGCTCGACAAAGATAGGTTCTGCGTAGCTTGCATAAACGCCTTTTGCCAAGTCACCGGTATGCGATGCTGACAACGGACTATTAAAAGTGACTGTCCCTCTTGAATAATTAATAACATGGTTCGGCCATGTCGACATCTCGCGATGTGTGCCGACCACTTTGAATATCTGGGCGGCGGTAATCGCGGCCGCTGTATCCGATGCCACGCGCACCTGTGCCAGTTCGATCGAACCGACCGGGATGTACGGAGGACCGCCAGCCGCGCCGCGCGTTTCGCTGAATGCGGTCGTTCCGCCGTCGGTGCCGGCCACAACAGCGACAGCACCGGACGAGTTGACCGTAATCGAATTGACTTTCGACACTGCCGTTGCCGGGCGGGTAATCGCAACATCGGTATCGGCGGCAACACTGGTCAGCACGCCGGCCAAATAGCATGTGAGCGCAGCGACATCGACCAGGTCGTTAGTGCCGGATACAGCCGGGATGACATCGCCGCCAGTCAAGATGCCGTCGGGGCGCACGTCCGGCGCATTGCCTTCGGTGGCGCTGAACAGATCGGCCTCGGAGGTAAATAGTGTGCGGTCTCCGGAATCGGTGAGCGCTCCCATTAGAAATGGCGTGACGCCTGATTCATATTCAATTTTTGCGTTTTTGTTGGACATTTGTCTGCTCCTGGTTTAAATGATCGCTGACTGATACGGATTGCCCGACGTGACAGCGTAGTAAATGGTAATTACGATAAACACGGCGACAAATACTTCGCCATCGTCCGGGTAGCGCGGCGATACCGTGCTGAGTTCGCTTTTGTAAGCTAAGCCTTCGAAAGTTGGATCGGCGCCGGCATCGATGTTGAGCATGCGATCGATGATCAAACCGATTTGCTCGTTAGCTGCAACGCTGGGGTTTTTGTCGCCGTAGCGCCAAATGCACTCGATCGCGATCGGGAAATTCATAGAGCTAACACCGTATTCTTCGCTTTCGGTTTCGTCGTCGCCGTCCCACACCGAAATAAATTTTTCCGGCCCGTCGTCCATATTGCGCTGGGCGCGGCCAACCGGCACGGACGACAACGGCTTAAGCCGGGCGGCGAACTTTTCAATAATCTGTTCTCGGATTGTTTTTGCCATTATTTATGTTTTTCTAGTATGTAGTTGACTTGGCTTTCCATTTCGCGGAGTAGTCGCGCGGATGCCTCGGTTTCAACAGCCTCGCTAATTCCCGGCGTATTTTCATACAATGTCATCACCGATGGCCCCATAATTTCGTTGATTGGCAATCGCCAACGCATCCTCGATCCTGTTTTCGATGTCTTGCCAATAGGCCATGTTGAGGACTTTTCACGGTCGCGCAAGAAAATGCCTTCATAGCCGCTGTTCATTTCCGCTGGGAATCCGTGGCGTAACTGAAGTGCTTTTTCATCTTTGTAATATTTGACAGAGATGCCGCCGCGCTTTTTAATCGTGTGCTTGTATTCAGTAGCAAAAACCGGGGCGCCATTGATGCTTAATCGACCGTTTAGCCAGTTCATCCTGGCTTTAAGCATAAATATTCGGGCTTTAATATCTGCCGATTTCAGTGTTGCTTTTTGACCGATCATCTTCGCGGTCAATGTTCTTGCGCCGATCAGCGTGTTGTTGATTGAGCGCATCAAGGCCAATTGCGCTCCGTTCTTGACATCGGATAGCAGAAAATGAACTCGGTCAACCTTGGCCTGATCGACTTTGATTTCGAACGTAGGTGTCATTTGACCACCACCCGAACGACATAACCGTCATCGTCGTCTATGGCGTCGACTGTGTATACCAGCGCGCCGTAAGTGAATGTGGATTTGCGTTTGATGCCTGGAACGTCTGTTTTTAAGGCTTCGATGGTGACGCTGGGTTGAGGGCGATATGCGTCGGCGACAGCGGCTTGATTTAATCCGTGGTTAATGATCGCTTTGATAGTCACCGGTTCGCTGTCGGCAGTAGCTTTGTAGCTGACCGTGTCGCCCAATGAGTTGATGAGCAGATCGTTCGGGAATTGTTGTGCGAAATCAAACATAATGATGCATCGAAGCTGTTACCCACTGACCACCGCTACGGACTTTAAGCACGGCATTGACCCAGGATTCGCCTATGCGGATTTTAGCTTGGATTGACGGAGACGGAGGAGATCCAGCCGCGACAAATTGCAAGACCCCATTACGATGGACAAGCTCAATCGACGATGAATCATCAAACTGAACTACACCGTCGCGGGTTACAATTTCTCTAAGTGCCATTAGAATCTAATCCTGGTATCCCAGTTAAACGAAGCGTTTGGTGACCCAACAACTATACGGCCACTAATAGTCCCAGGTTCCGCAGGTGTCAAAGACTGTTCGCCTACTTTACCCTTCCAGTTTGTACCTCCGAGACCTGTCCACGATGTATCTGTATCTGTCGTCTGCGCGGCGGGTGTGCCTAACAAAGCCATCTTGTCAGAGTAATTAGTTTTGATATGTGCGCCTGCGGTAACTTTACCTTCAAACTCTGCCCAGACTTGATCATTATTAAATGCTGTAGCGCTTCCATCGCTAGCTATAGCAAAATAGGGACTTATTGAAGATGTACCCTCATGCCATTGCTCAATCCAAGGGCAGTAAAACGGAGTATCGGTTCTTACTTTAGCGGTCGTGGTGATTAAATAACTACGATCACCTGACAAATTATCGTCGGCATATTTTCCGGTATCCTGTTTTATGTTACCGAAAGCATTGGAATATTCAAATGGTATGTGTGTTGTTCCAACATAACAATCATAGGCCCACACTTCCCCGGCACTGGGGACACCTGATGCTTGTGCGTCTAGTAATATATATCCAGTGGGCAATTTGCAGTTGCTAAACGTGAAATTGGCTGGCGAGCCTACGCAATTACCTACGATTATTGTACCACTAGCCAAATTTGAAAGATCGCAGTTGTTTAAGTCGACTACAGACCCTGGATTTGTGCCATAGAATAGTACCTCTGGCAGTGTACTGTCGCCAACAATTTCGAACCCCGAAATAGTGGCTTTTGCGCCTCTGATATTTATTCTATGCGTAGTCACCCCAAATCTAGTCCTCAATTTACGAATAGTGACAGCGGCCTCTGCGAATATCGCAGATGTTGACGTTGCACCTATCGTTATTGATGAGTTTTGCCCCGTGTTGTTTTTAAGGTCCACTGTTACCACATCAACAATTAAATTTAGACCTGCTTTAGATTGATTTAGCTCTAAGTGCCTATTGTTTGAACCTGCAATAGACCACGAAAAGTGCGACATAAATACCGTCAAACCGGCTGTTGTTGACGCCAATATTACACTACGATTACTTACATTAGAGCCGATATATCCACCAACATCATGTGGGTCTGTGATAATGTCCGTAGTAAAGTCAATACAGAATATAGAGACTGAAGCCTGGAAGTTGTATGTCGTATCAGCAGCTAAATTTTCCTGACTCGCTGCATGATGGTAAATAATATCTCCATCAACATTGGCAGCAGCAACGGCGGCGGCAAATGTGGTAAACGCATCATCCTTAGTGCTGCCATCATTTGCGCCGGTGGCTTGAGCATCGTAGTAATAGACAGCCATTACACTATACCCAGTATTTCATTAGCTCTACCTGGTGCTATCCAACCCAGCGCTTCATGTAATTGCACACCCGCAATGGTCAATGGGCTAGACAGATAAACGCTATTACCAGCATCGAAATAGGCTTTCCCAGCGGCAATATGCCCTTTAATTTCATCCGTATAATTAGGGTTACTCATAAAAGTCAGATATTGCGTTTGAATAACACCTTGTTCTGCCAACGTGTATCTATCGATAAAATCCCTTCGTGACAATGGCAGTTCGTAGTTATGCGCCTCTGCTGTTATACGTGCTTTGGCGTCCAAATCTGCTTGTATCTTAACTGCCATTGCTTGCATGATCGGTTGGATATCTGACTCATTTTGGGCGTAATATGTTTTAGTAACAATTCGCCCATCAGATATGACATGCCGTTCGACGACAAGTATGGTTCCGTCTGCTTGCTGGCTTGTGCTCTCAATGTAGGATTCAGTTACTTGTGGTGTCATCATTCACTCGTTTGTTAAAATCGTGCTTACGTTTGAGCTTATGCTCTAAAATCAAAACATCTGTCATAGCCTGTGCAATCAGCATTAGAGCAGCATTCAGCGTTCGATTGATCGCTATAATTTCAGTTCTCGTAATCGGCTGCTCGTCAGACGCCATGCTTTATACAACTGATGTATCAATCCAGATCGTTCCCTCGGCCGGAGATTCAGGCTCTGTCGCGCTAACAATAATCAGCAAATTTTCACGCGCACCGACAACAGTGGTCGCACCGGTGCCGCCGTGAGCGATAGCCAACGTATCGCCGTCGCCATATTGCTCTAGCCCACCGTTTTGCGTTTTTAGCGGTTTGGTGTCGGCCATGGTTTACGCCAGAACGATTGGTTGTGCAGGCTCGAAGTTAAGCGCGGTTGCGGATGTGGCTACGCCCAGTTTTTGCACAACATTACCCGATGCACTGGGAGCGGTTGCCGTGGCTCCGCCGGCAGTTGTCGACAAGAACTGGTCACCCGGCGTTAATCCCGTAACTTCGGTATTCGTGCCTTCGAAATATACCGTAGCATTGCTGGGAGAGGTCACTGCCGACAATACGAAACCGTGCGCCGGTTTGCCGGCTGTCGTAGCGTCTGCTTTGCGAACTTTTGCGGTGCCGCCGTCGTTCCAAACGTTGACGAAATCGCCGGCGGCCAAGTTCTCGCTTGAAGCAATCGCGGCGGTATCGGCGCCGATACCTACCGGCATCATTGAGTTATCGAGGCGCCCGGCGGCATCGAGCGCGGGAATTTTGCCGGCATCGCCAGCACCGGCACTGGATGCCAAGCCTTCACGTTCAGTGAGGGTGCCGGCGTTGTTGTAAATATATTTGTCTGCCATGTTGCTAACCTGTGACTATTGATGGTTGAATTTCGATTAGCATCGATGTCGCTGAAACGGCGATGCCAAGTTGTTGTATAAATCCGCCGGTCGGCGTGGTCTGCGTTAGCGTTCCAGATGTCGATAAATAAATCGGCATCCCCGCTGTCAATCCGCTCAGCCCGGTCAACTCGCCGCCGCTTTGAACGTTGCCGGTAACGCCGGTATTAAAAGCCGCGGCGGTAATACCGACAGCTTTATTAGCGTGGTTGAGATTAGTGTTGTCGGCATAAACCGCTGTACCGGCAGACACGATAACAGCCCGCTGTCCGCCAAGGTTTTCGCCGGCTTCGAGTTGCAAATAAGATGCGCCTGCGCTGCCGGGCGGGCCTGGCGGTCCTGCCAAGCCTTGGGTTCCAACATTACTAATGCCGATCGTTTTCTTACTATCAACAATGCTAATTGTCATACGGCCTCACTCGGCACACGTTCGGTCAATTCGAGTTCGACGCGCATCATCGTATCGACTTTTCCAAGCGCATCGGTAAAAACGAATGCTCCTAAGAATGTTCCTGCGCCAAGTGCGGCCGTCTGCGTTTTGTTAATCGTGACAACGATGTTGACGCCGTTGTCTTCACCTAGCGCAATGCCGCCAGCCTGATCGCTCAACGATAAAACCGATTCGTTAGCCGCATCGAATAGCTCAAGTGCCAAATGCGCTCCGGTCAGATCGAATAGATCGCCCTTGTCCGGATAGCGCATCCGTATTTGCATATCGTCGCCGACATATTCGATGACGCGGAGCAAATTGAGCGTGTCGTTTAGCGCAACCGTTGCCATTACCGGTCTTCCTCTATTTTCCTGATCAGCCGCTTGTAGTAATGGTCCGCTATTGTTTCCATCATGAAGATCGCCCGACTGCCCATGTGCGAGCTGATTCCGATCAACGCCGCCGATAGCAGAGGATTAATCCCGGACCATTCGCAAAGCCAAAACGTAACGACACCCACAAACCCGGAAAGCACAATTTCGCCGATCAACTCAACAAACGAAAAACGACTAATCAAACCCAGTTTCATTTTGCGAACATATCCGGAAACGCCGCCCCAAAGCGACAGGACTATCACCCAAACATACGTTATGAGCTCGTAAGATAAAGGGTCTTTGTGCATGCATCCTTCTCGCATTGGAGTTGGCTCAGTGGGTTAATAACGTTTATTAAGTCCGTTTCGCGCTGTACAGTGCTTTCGGTTGCGTGCAGATGTAGAGCGGATAGCTGTAAACTTCCGGACGAACCCAGGCGTCGCGGTCGCGGTCGCGAATGATCATGGAATAGAGAGCTTCGCCGCGGGTGTTGACGACCGAGAGGCTTTCGCCGGGAGACCATGCCACATCGAACAAGCCTGGAACGTTGGCCGGGATGAATTTGGCCTTGTCGGTATTGACCGCTACTGTGCTGCCGTCGTCGGTGCCGCGATAGTTCACCCAGGTAATGCCGCCGTATTGAAACTGCTCGAAGGCATTACCGCTGCGAAGGTCGGCGGCCTGCATGGTGTTTAGGTAGGTTTCGCGAACTTCTTTATGCGCGGTCAGGTCGTCCCAAAACGCATCGCCGCATAATGCGACAATGTAGGAACTACCGGGAACCCACAAGCCGCCCAAGGCACGCATCACGCCGCGAGTGACTTCATTGCATTTTTTACGCACGACACCGGAAGCCGGAGATGCTGCGTCAAGGTCGAAGTCGATTTCGACAGGCAATGAAACACCGAGCTCGCTGGCCCAATCGACCAAAACAGAGCCGTCGGCATCCAATACTTTTCCCTGCACCGCGCCTAGGCGCATGTGTTCGTGCGTCAATTCGACTTGTTGCCGGAGCCTGGACGATTCATCGACAACGACTTGCATCACGCCTTCCAGTTCGCTTTCCGAGCCGAATGCACGCACGTTTTGGATTTCGTTTGCGGTGATGGTGTGGCCCTTGGCGATGCGCACGGTGGGCTTATAAATGATGTTGCGTTTGTCGCGCTTGCCTTCTTCGGGAGGTGCGCCGCGCGGCGTGGTCTGGATCAGCGATAAGGTGCCGTCAAGTTTTTCGATCATCGCCACTGTCGTGCGGATCGGACGCGGGCGAAACAAGTTCAGGCTACCCAGGAATCCTGGGGAGTACGGCAATTTGCGAACCGCCGTCGACAGCTCGATCATGCTGAACGGCTTTTGGTTAAATACGTCTAGTGAAGCCATGTGATAAATCTCCTATTTAGCGGACAATGATGCCCAGCGTGTTGAGTTGAGCGATTGCCGCCGCTTTTTCGCCGGCTGTTGCAGTGGCCGGCCAAGTCAATTCGTCGCCGTGAACTTCGCAATCACGGGCGTAAATGACCGCCATTTGTGCCGCATCGGTGGCGTTGACGTTGTCCATCAATACGCCGCCGGCTTTTTCCGCTCCGATGACGCTGTCTTCATCGAACGCGACGTATTCGCCGTCGCCGGCCAGAACGCTGATGGTGAAACCTTCGCCTGCTTTGAAATCGGTCGCGCCGTCGGTAATCGTGAATGTCAACCCGCCCATAGCGAATTCAGTTGCCACTACGCCGGTGCCGACCAATAGCCCATCCGGATCGGTCAGCGTAAACGTACCGACGTTTGTACCCGGCTCGATGATGACGGCTTTGTAATCGCCCAGTTTGGCCCCTTTGCTTAATGCCACGCTGGCAATCGTACCGGTGTTGGCGGCATTGATCGCAAACGCTTCAATCGAAACGCCGGTTGCTGTAATAGTAGTGCTGGCTGCGGTCTGGTCTTCCGATACGGTATAGGTGCCAGTGCCGCCGTTGCCTGTGCCCAATGCGGTAATCATCGTGCCCGCAGTTACTCCGGACCCGGACAGGATTTGACCGACGGCCAAGGTGCCTGAGCCGACAGCGGTTACGGTCAATGTAGTGCCGGAAATCGCGCCGGTTACCGATGCGCCGCTGCCGGCTTTCGAGCGTTTACCGATAACGGTGCCGGCTTCCAGGTTTTGGCCTTTGGCCAAGGTGATTTTTTCGCGGCTACGCGCGCCGTTGGCTTCTGAGATGAGAAACTCGGACGAGTAGCGGCCTTCTGAAATCATGATCATGATGGTTGACTCCTATTAGTTGGCAAGGCCGATGACTTTGTCCCACAATTTCTGTGAGGCTTGGTGATTGGCGACTTCATCGTCTTCCGGTATTGGGTCGTCGGCTCCCACTTTAGGATTTCCTAAAGTGTTCATGTGCTTGACGAATTCGTTATCGGTTCGCACTGCGGCTTCCTGCTTTGCTATCTTCGGTGCCGATAACAGGACTTTGGCCGCTTGTTCGGCGTTCATGTCGGTTTCGAGCGCCAAGGTTTTCGCCATGTCTTCGCGGCCTTCGGCGGCTTCGTGGTTTAAGATCGCGGCGATGCGATCGCGCTCGATTTTGCCGCCGTCGGCTTTCGCACTGGCGGCTCCGTCGTTATAAATGGCCTGATACACATCGGGATGATCGGCCTTGAGTTTGTCGATGTTCATGGATCTTTGCTCCAGGTTGTTGATTACAGATTCCAGGGTGCCGATTTCGTCGGCCAACCCGGCTTTTATCGCTTCCGCGCCGATCATCATGCCGCCGCGTAAAGATTTGATGTTGTCAACCGTCATGCCGCGCGCTTGTGCGATGTGGTTGATGAATACGTTTTCCAGCGCATCGATGTTGCGTTGCACGACCGACCGGCCTTCGTCGCTGTTGATATCCGGGCGTTTGTCCGGCGCATTGCTCGATACGATTTCGATGCTGTCGTCTTTTTGATTGCGGAATGCGGCAACAACACCGATGCTACCGAGACGCGCGGTGTCGTCGATGATGACCTTATCCGCTGCCGCCGCGATCCAATAGGCCGCGCTTGCTGCGGTGCCGTTGACGTAGGCAATGACCGGTTTATTAAACCCTGCCAATAATTTCGAGAATTCATTGACTCCGGTGACATTGCCGCCTGGGGAGTCGATATTCAGCACCAAGGCGCTGATCGACAGATCCCGTTCGATATCGCCGAGGGTTTCCGCCATTCTCTCGATCGAGGTCGCACCGGATATTTCGGTAAACAATGTCGCCTTCGGAAAGATCGGACCGGAAACCGGCATGATCGCGATCGAGCCGCGCGTGACTGTTCGCCAGTCGTTTTCCAACGGTTCGCCGCGCTGTTTGAGCACTGCTTCCAGGTCGTTTTCACGCTTGGCAATGGTGATGATGTTTTCCAGCGCATCGACGGTGATCGCCCAGGGCGAGCCGTGCGTGAGCGCGTCAATCGCGGTTCTTTTTGTCATCCTCTTCCTCGTCTTCGTCTTCCTCGTCGGGCTGGCCCGGCTCTTCAACGACATCATTGTTGGTTAGGTTAGTCACGATCGGTAAGCCCATTTCCTCGCGTAATTCGCGTTCGGCTTTCTCTTCACGCAAGCGCTGCTTCATGACTTCTTCCCAGTCGTTGCCCTGTTCCGCGCATTCGTCTTCGAGCGTGCTGATACCGATGTTCATGCGCAATTCGGCGGCTTTGGATTCCTTGACCGGATCGACCCAACCGCGGCCGGCGAACACGAACTTGCAGCGCGTGTATCCGTAGCGTTTGGCGTAAAAGTCGGGCGCTACCACTCGGCCTGTGTTGACGGCTTCTTCCATCCAAGCTTCGTAAATCGGCTGCAAGAAGTAGTCTTTCAGCCAACGCCGACGGCCTAGGAAATAACGCCAAGCTTCGAGCAATGCGGCGCGGGCGCTGGAGTAGTTGGTTTTGCTGAAATCTTTGGCGAGCAGTTCGTAGGGGATGTTCAGGCCGGCGGAAATGTGCCGGAGCACGGCTTCCATGAAGTCGCCAAAGGCTACATTCGGGCGGCTGGGGTCGAACGATGACAGCTTGGTGCCGATCGGAAGGTTGAAGATCGATCCGCCTTCCAATTTCTTGCGGTGAGTGCGCTCAGAAACTTGTTTCCAATAACTGCCGGCGTCGCTGGGATCGCTGCCGAAAAGTTCGGCGACTGCATCGGGCGGTAGGTCTGATTCCAGAAACGCGGCAATCAAGGCGTTGACTGCCGCCGCTTGCAATTCTGAACCGATGTATTCTCCAGCCACGCGGAATTCGCGCAAGACGGCGGTGAAAATCGGCTTGCCGCGCGATTGGCCGGAACGGTCTTTGTCGTGCAGATGGATAACGAGAGGCCGGCCCCAAGGCGTAAAAGCCGGGATGCGTTCGTATTCGTGTTGATCGAGCGCATAACCCAGCAGGCTGTCGCCGGGATGTTGTTTGCGGATGTGATAGGCGACAGGTGCGCCGTATTCGTCGATCTCGACGCCGCCGCGATATTTCGGATTGTTGTTGAATTGCGGCGGGGTTTCGAGCCGGTCCGACTCGATCATTTGCACGCGGGTCGACCAGTTTGCGCCGTTGCGCGGCGCCCACAGCAAAAGCGCTAAGCCGTCGCCATTCATCATGGCCCCGGTCAGCGCTTGGTGGGCGAGACCTAACAGGTTCATCGATTGCCCTGCGTCGCATTCGCGGGTATCGCCCCACGAACGGAATTGCGCCTCGACGGCGTTGCCCCATGCGTTCGCCTCGTCGTATTCCCAACCGAGGTATTTGTAGTCGGGCTTGCTTGACAGGCGGAGTTGGTGGCCTATGATGTTGTCGCGGTTGGTCTGCAATACGCCGGATGCCAGCGCGTGATTGCGTGCGAGGTCCCGCGAGCGCGCGGTGACGGTCTCGGCTTCCGGGAGCCAATCGGAATCGGCGCTGCCAAGCGTGGGTATCCAGTCGGCTAGCCGAGCGTCGGAACGTGAGGCGGCGGTATGTGCGGTTTCGCTCATAACACCACCTGAAACGGTTTGCGGGGATTATTGCCGGAGGCTTTAGCGGTCTCGATATCGACCTGTTGCTGCCAATATTCGACCTGGCGGCGCAGCGCGTCGATGTCGTGCGTTTGCCCACGCCTGTCCCTCATCTGCGATACGTGTAAGGGCAGAGCGTCTGAATAAGCTGTTTGGGCCTTGGCCAGCATGTCGGTTGCGAAACTCATGCGGGACAGGTTAATGGATTGTGATTGACAATATTCCCTGGAGGATTGTCAATTTTTTTGATGGGAGAATTGAGTGCCGGTTTAGTTTTGACTAAACCGGCCTTTGCTTTGCTCAACTTTGCTTTGCTCGGCTCGGCTTCGCTCCGCTTCGCTATGCTTGGCTCTGTGGTAATCACTTACCCGAATTGCTCACTCTTCGAATGGGCAACCGGCTAAGGGTTTAGCTCTTTGCTTGGCTTGGCTCTGCTGAGCTATGCTGCGCTTCGCTGAGCTATGCTCGTCTATGTAAAATTTACCTCAAGCAATCCGCTTGATCTTATGAAACGCCGAGATCGCGGCAATCTTGCCTTGCGCTTCGTCGCGATGCTTGATTTCTTCGCTGGTCAGCAAGCCTTCGTTGATATAGCTCAACGTATCGACCGCTTTTTTAATCTCCGTCCTGACCTGATCTTTCAAACGGGTCATCGCAAAATCAGTTTGTTGTTTCGGCTCCAGGATCATGTATCCTTTACCGCGCACATTCGCCAATTGCATTCGGTGCGTTTTCAGCATTTCATCCTTGAAACCTTCGACGTTTTGCAGATATTCGAAGGCGAATGCTTCAAAATCTTTGCGCGTTCCGTGCTCAGGCTCCTCGATGGCAAATTGATTCATGAGCCAACGCTTGGATATGGTTTGCCCGTAGTCGAATTGCTCTGCGGCATTTTTCGCAGCGGTGATGTAAATTTTGTCTAATGTGACTTGTTCTTTCGATTTCATTTCACTTTCTCCAAATCAAAACGCCCGAATGTTCCGCCTTTTTCCGGACGGAATCCGCCGATCCCGATAAACCGTCCGGCATTCTCTGCCGACTGTATTATCTGATTCTCGTCAAGCGTCGATTCATCATAAGTCAATGCCGCCTGCAATGTCCATTTAGCGAACTTCGGCCGGTAGGCCATGACTCTGGCCTGCGACACAACGACAGAACGCCGATCAATGTAGCCTTGTTCCCAAAGCTGGTCAATCGTTAGCTTTTTACCGTAATCGAGCGGTACTTTAGCTTCCATCATGATTGTGCCGCGTTTGATTTGCATGCCGAGCTTGTTGAGCTTTGCTCCGCCAATAATGGAGGCTCGAATATTCTGAGTCGGCATATAGATGCCGAGTTCATTGTCCCAATAAAGCAACCCTTGCCATTGACTGCGCGCAATCAAGGCATGATCTTCCTCTGTTTTTTTTCGTTTTGAGGTGAGTTCTTTATGGTGAATGGTTGCCGGGTCCAATGGATCGGCTAGACGGTCACACGCTTGCAGTAATGGCGATGTGCCGATGAATTTTAATGTGATTTGTTTCATGACTTTTCCTTTGTTTTCGCGTTGAATACTACCCGTTAGGGTGTGGCAGGAGCTTCGAATGGCAAAGGACCACCCCGGGTATTGGTTATTTTCCGGGACTCCTGCCACAAAACTTGGATATGGCAGGCATAAAAAAACCGCATGTCTGTCGGGTGCGGAGTCCGCCTTTGTGGGTTTCGAAGCCCATGTATGAATAATAGGTTATATCTTTTAATCGGTCAAGTTTATTCCGGTGCTAGTGCAAATAACCGAACTCGCTGCTTCTCATCCGCCAACCGCTCCAAACAATATTGCACGGTGTACGGACATTCCAGCGCGCTCTTTTTGTCTCGGGCGGCGAGATAGGCCCGCATTGCCCGCTCAGACACGCCGAGCTTCCGCGCGACTTCGCGGTGACCGTATCCGGCTTTCTCGATCAATGCGCGCAAATAGTCCGGGTCTGGGTTGTGGTGTTTTGCGTTTGGGTAGCTCATTGGCCAAATGTCTCCAATTTAATCAGCTTAGCGAGTTGGTGCGGTGCGCTGGCATACCATCGGCGCTTGATTTCTTCGCCGGTTTGGGTCTCGGCCATTTGCTCTTGCACGGCCAGTAGGAATGACCGGGTCATTGCCGGGGAGAGGGTAACGAGCCGCAGCGCCTTGACGATCGGCGGCTGTTGCCCGGTGTCGATAGCGTGTATCTCGATCGCCAAGCGCTGTTCGGCATTGTCGATGTTGTGCAGTTGCAGTCGATCTCGTGGGATCAGACGCGCGTCGAACGGTGCATCAAAAGTCAATACCGGGCCTGTCTTATCACAGAACTCGAATATCCAAAGCATTGCGCCGTTTTGGTACATGAACCCGGCCTTGATCTTGCCTTTCTTTAATGCGAAGAGTTCTACTGGCACGATATCCGGCATGACGACTTGTAGCAGGTTTCCGCTGTCCGTTAGGAATTCAGCCGCCGCGCCTTCGGTTGCTATGACTTTTAGCGGGTAGGGTTGGCCGACTGAGAGCTTAATCATACTTTGGCTCCCATGCTGCACTGTATTCGTGATCGATGAATAAATCCGGCATGCCGCTGTTTTGTTTGAGCCTGAGTACTTCATCGGCATCCATGCCTAGATTCTTGGCGACTTCATCGTCGGTCAATCCGTTATTGACTAAATCCGAGACTATGACAGACATTTGGTTAATTTGATGGGTGCCGCGCGCCCGGTTGAAGCGTATCGTCGCGCTCATTAGTTCGCTAACTTCGGCATCGAGGATGACGACCGGGACATATTCCATCTTGAAATGTTTGGCGGCGAGGTGCCGGTGAAATCCGTCGACGATCATGTATTCTGTTTCGCTGATCTCGATGACGACGATCGGAAAACAAAAGCCGCTCTTTTGGATGTTGAGCTTGAGCAGCTCTAGTTCAGGTTTGGCTACTGCGTTCGGGTTCCACGGGTTCGGCTTCAGGTATTCGAGCCTCACTAACACCGGCATTTTGATTTGAATGCTGTCATTGCCGAATATATCAGCGGTTTGTTGATCTATATGTCTTGCCATTTTTCATATACCTTTTCGATTTTATCCTGCATTTTTTTTGAATAACCAAAGCCGTATTTTTTGAAAACGAAGTCACGTTTGATGATCGCGCTTGCCAAGGTCTCCCAAGTGATGAAGTATTTTTGACCGAGGCCGGTTTGCTTCATCATCGCCTTGACTTCGGCTCGGCTGTCTTGGATGTAAACGCTTTTTGGGATGCCTTCTTTCTGTTCGTAATGGTGCCAGTGATACCAAAAGACGATCTTAAACTTTTCCTCGAAGATTTCGCGGGCATCGTCCGGCAAGGACGCCAGCAGCGCCTTGGTGTATTGCCGCCAAGTCAGGTTATCCGGCTTCTTGACCTTGCCGCTGTTGAGCCGGGTGTGATTGTACATCTTGCCGAAATTCGCGCCTTCGACCCGGTAAACCATGCGGTTCCAGGTATGCGGCTCGATGACACACCATTGATTGAGCGTCTTGCTCTGCTCTTCGCCGAAGGCAAAACAGGTACGTTGTTCGTGCGGTGGTATGCCCATGCGCCACATCGCATCGTAAACGCGGTTATACGGCAGCTTGTTGACCGCGTAATAATGCCAAATGTCCGCCACTTTCCAATCATGGATCGGCAAACAGATCCAGGTGCGCGGCGTCTTGCCGTCGACATAGCGGTAGGTATGCGGGTTTTTCTTGTCGCGGTTCTTCATGCCACGCACGTTCATCATGCGCCCGTAGCTTTCGTCGTCACGCATGCCGATAAAGTTGATCACATCGGCGGCGCCGGTTTTGTCGCACAGCGCTTCGCCGAACTTGGTGATGGTCCATTCGTTGGTGGCCCGGCTTTGATAATACGGCGACAGCCAAGCCGGAATGTTGTCTTCATGGATCACATAAGGCATGGTCGGCATGTCTCGGGACCACGGCTGCTCGTTTTTGCCCCAGTATTTGAAATAGCGCTGGTAGACGCTGCTGGCGTTGTTTTCGATCTCGGCCAGGCATAGCCAATAGGGCTCGATCTCGTGGCGGTCGAATTGGTATTGGGTGTAGCGCGAGGTCTCTTCGAAGATGATTTCCAGATCGGCGAACACGGCCTTAACAGGCAATCGATCGAGTTTTCGCGCGACTTCGATGACCAGTTCGAGCAATACGCCGGAATCTTTGCCGCCGCTGAACGAAACGTAAAAATCTTCGTGCGTGGTGATGGCCTCTTCAATGCGATGAATGGCTGTTTGGTAAACGTTCATTTGCGTTTGATCTCCTTGACGAACCAAGTATAACGGCCGCGTTTCGAGCGCTCTTCGAAGCCAAGTTTGCGGAATGTCGGCGCGCTGTCGCCGGTACACAGTGCCTTAATGGTTTCGGCTTCGGTATCTTGTTCGATCAGCTTGACGCGAGCTTGCAAGTTGCGTTGATAGATGCCGGTGGCCCGGTGGTCTTTTTGGACGAATCCGTAATTGAGCAACACGGTTTTTTTATCGCTGTGGCTCATGTCGATCGCACCGAAGCCGACAGCTTTGTCGGCGATGATATCAATGACCCAGATCAGATCTTCATTGTCGTAAAGCGGCTCGCCTAGTGCGTCGGCGACTTCTTTGGCGGCGAACCATGGGCCCATTAGCGCCCAAAACTCGGTGGCGTCATTGGCGGATGTTGCCATCCAGATGACGCATTCGCCTTTCGGCGTCATGAATTTGTCGAGTGCTTTCATGTAGTTTTCCTCTCGGTTTGATGGTGTTTGCCGCGCCTGTGCTGGCGGTAAGTGGCCGCGTCCTTGCGGCTTAGCTATCAACTTCTGATTTCAGCCCATTTAACTTCGGGCAGTTCTAGTAACTCTTTCCTTCGATCTTCCGCTTCGGCGATGGTTTCAAAAGTCGTCAATTCAGCTAGATTAATATTACCCCACCACAAACTCCCGTGGTCGAATCCCATATTGGTTTCTATGAAATAAGACATATAGCCCCCTTTAATCGTCAAGTGTGCTTTTCAGCAGTTCTATGTTTCCTAACGCTTCCTTCATGGTAGCATTGTATTTCTTAACCTGCCTTTGGTATTCCCGATTGACCTCCCTGTAAATTTCGGCGCTTTCATTGGTAACACGCTGTGGCTCACCGTGGCAGAAGAATTCGGTAACGAAAAAATATCCATGTTCGTCTTTGTAAAAGAATTCGCTGCCGTATCGGATAAGTAATTCTGCGTTGCTCATGTCGCAAGCCGCACCACTTTCAACAATCTCTAGCATAGAGTGATGAGGCTTTTTTAAGCCGTGTTTTTTCATCTCTGCACAGTCATTGAATAATTCGATTGTATCTTCAGCCAATACACCAACGACCTGTTCGAAGGTTACTACTGAACAGGGGCCTTCATCAAAATGATATCCAAACGACCGGGCATCGCCGTGATACTTGTTTAAGTTAACGTGCTCGACGTTAACCGGGAAGAATATGCCGGATTTACCGACTTCGGGCTTTATGTTTTCGAGCTCAATGAACTCGTTGAACTGTTTTGTTTTTTTCATGGTCTTATCCTCGCCTTTGCTGGTTATCGCCTCGCTTCCGCTGGCTATTCATGTCTTCCTTGATTTTCATTATAGCCTCTTCTATAGTTTTGTCAAACAAATCTATAGGCTTTTTATTAACTCGCTCACATTTTTCTTACGATTCTCTTTGATCTTGTCGACCTCGGCCTTGAAAGCCTCGACCACGTTGGCTTTGTGCGCCAGGGCGTGACTGATGCGTTCGTCTATGCCACAGTCGGTCCAGATGTCGATGTAGGTGACTTTGCGCGTTTGTCCGATGCGGTGACAGCGGTCTTCGGCTTGGATGCGCTCGGAGTATTTGAAGCCGTTGTTGTAAAAAATCACGGTGTTGGCCTCGTTGAGCGTTAGCCCGTGACCGCCACAGCTCGGCGTGGCGATGAAAAAACGCGCGTCGGATCGGAAGCGGTCAACCTGATCGGACCGCTTGCGCTCGTTCAGATCGCCGTAAAATTGCGCGATGCTGTCAGATCCGTATTCGTCCGCCAAGGCCGCGCTGATTTGCTGGATGTCGTAGCGGTATTTTGCCCAAATGATGATCTTCTCGTCCGGTCGTATGCTGTCGACAGTTTCGAGCAGCATTTCCAGCCGGTTATGCCGGAGTTCGATGAACTGTTCGATCGGGTTGCCGCTGGGATCGGTGGTGTGCCGATTCCAGAATCCGCAGGATATTTGTTGCAGGGCAGTGAAGAGTTGGAAAATCACATAGGAATTGATTTCTTCTTCCATCAGGAGTTCCAGTATCTCTTCTTTAGCCAGTGCGTAGTATTCGCTTTGTTCGTTGGTCAGGTCGCAGTAGCGCGCCGTGTATAGTTTGTCCGGAAGGGTTAGGCATTCGTCCTTGGTGACTTGGTAGACATAAGGGCGGATTTTTGCGGCTATCCAGGCCTCGTTATGGCTTTCGACGATCAGTCCCCGGTATTTGTCGGAGTATTCGAGGTGATTGGCCGCGAATGAATAATAGGATTGATAACCGAGTATTTTGGGCGACAGGAAGCGCATTTGCGCGAACAGATCGACCACGCCTTGACTGACCGGGGTGCCGGTGAGGATAAGCCGGTATTTTGCGCGTTTGGCGTATTGGGTGATGCGCTGGGTGCGCATCGATCGGTGCCCTTTGATGTAGCTTGACTCGTCGACGATGACCAAGGTGTTCTCGTCGATCAGGCTGTTTGCGGTCAGCGCTACGCGGTTGCTCGATGAAATCGATTCGATGCCGATGACGTACCAAAGGACTGCCGGAACGTTGCGGGTGTTAGTCTTGCCGTTGAATACGTGGATGTCGTCGGCGGTGGCGTCGGTGTGTTTGAGGATCTCGTGTTTGACGGTGGCTTTGAGCGATACCGGGCAAAACCAGAGGACGCGGCTGATCTTTTGTTGTCTGAGCTTGACTAGCTCGATGGCGGTGCGGCTTTTTCCGGTTCCCATGTCCATGAAAAGAGCGCCCACGCGGGTTGGTAGCAGTTTGGCTACGGCTTCGTGTTGGTGGGTTAGGAGTGGGGTGGTGGTAAGCATAGTTATGCGCCGCGTCTAGGCCCCGTCCCAGCAGTCGCACGGGATTCCAATAAAGCACTCAAATAAGTCATTTTGTGCATCGTCGTACTCGACTAATTCTTTCCATGACCAGCTTCGCCCTAGTCCTTTTATTGATGTTAAATCGGCGGCCTGTTCTATCTCTAATGCTCTGCGCATCAATGCTGGGTTATTTTTTGCCAATTCCAATATTTCATGCTTTTTGCTGCTCGGGCAAAAAAAACAGGCGCTTTTCCCTGGCGGTTTAATGCCAGCGGCTTCAATTATTGCAATACAGTCTTTTCTAAATAATCCGCGCTCAATCAGCCAGTACCGTTTTTTGTATCCCTCATCAAACATATCTCCGCGCTCTGCTCGGTACGGCTCTCCTGCGTCAAATCCTATGAATTGAGTTACATCCTGCCAGTTTTTCTCTTTCAGCCAGCGCTTAAAAGGCCGTTTTTTCCATTTGTCGCTGCACGAGCCGAAGCCGTAAATTATTCCGGGCAGTTGGGTACGCAACAGGCACTCTTCTTCCAGTGTCTCAACAATCACGTCTTCGCCTATTTTTGCATACCCTCTTACCGTCTCGATTTCCGGGTATCCTCGCTCAATCAGCCACGCGTTAAAATCGGCTAAATGCTGGTATGTTTCTGGCCGCTCGCCGCCGGTGTCTGAAAAAACAATCGCGTCAATTCGTTCACCTTGGTTTACCATATCGATCACCATAGCTGTGCTGTTGGTTCCTGCTCCGTAACTCACGATCTGTTTCATTTAGTCTCCAGTAAATCAAGCATAACTAATAGCTCAACGGGACAAGCCGCCATTCGAGCGTTTCATATTTCTTCAATCTTTCGCGGGCGGCTTGCCCGTTAGCATGGCGTTATTCTGCTACTTTCCAGCCAAGTGCATAATCCATCCAATCCTTAAAGTCTAGAAAGTCCTCATCCGACTCTAAACATTCATAAGCAAGTTCCTCTAACCAAACTACCGCTGTGTTAGTTAGTATGTCAAAGTGTGAGTCTTCAACAAAAAAACGTTGATCACCAAACCACGAATTATCAGTATCATCTTCGTTAATAACTAGCTCATCACCCTTCCTAAGATAAAATGGCATCTCTACCGTTTTAGTAAAGGCGCAGGCAAATTTAAAGATGTCGTCATCAGACGGGTTGTATATCTCAATAAATAGTTTTGTTTTTACTGACATGCTAAGCCAACATAATCTTCTATTTTACTTAATAAGTTACTCATAATGTTTATCCTTATTTTTACAAACTGCATAGGTTTTTTATTTACATAAGACATACATTCATCAAATAATCTTATCTAATCCTTCAAAGAATCATCGATTTCAACCAATTCCGGAACATCCAACTTAGCCGGCCGATCGCTCAATCGTTTTTTACGCACCGGCTCGGTCGGGTCGACGTGAACGACCAGGGCGGCTTCGCGTTCTGCGATTGCTTTATCGATCAATGCTTGTGCACCGGTGCTAATCCGGAAATTGTGGATATCGGCGAAATCTTGCACTTCTTCAAAGTTCTCCGCCGGTACGACGACATGCGGTTTGCTGTATTGCGCCCGGTGCAGCCGCTTGGCTTGACGGTAAAAATCTTCGTCTCGGCTCCATTCGACCGCAAACCAATCTTTGTATTCGCCGCTGATGCGCGCTTTGATCCAGCGCTTGGACTCAGGCTCGTAATCGCCGCTGACAGCCTTCGCGCGGGCGTTTTCGTTGTAAACGCGGATGATGAAGCCGGCACCCAGGAGTTTGTGGCCGATTTCGGCAGCGCGGTCTTCGGCGGTGCCGGTGAAGGTGTTGATCGTGCGCGTCCAGGCTGAACCGCTCCAGGTATAGCCGTTCGCCCGCATCAACAGGCGGAAGGACTCAATCTTTTCGGGGAAATGCACGGATATCGAACTGTCGTGCAGTTGGATCTCGGCAACGGTTTCGGTATTGGGGTGCTCGGGTCTAATTGTCGATTCTGCTTTGATTTCGTCAATGACGGTTTGTTCGGTATCGGTCGCTGGTTGTGTTGGCGGGTTGCTGATATAGAGTCGTTTGAACAATACGCCTGCTTTGATGTCGCGGTTATCGATCCACCAAGCCGCGCCGGTTTGTTGTTTCAGCGTTTCTAGCGCATGGTTAAAATGTTCGTGATCGATCGGGAGCGGCTGGCCTTCATCGCCATAAAACGCCCAAATCTCGATTTGCGGTAACTCGCCTTGCTGAGCTTTTCGGATGTTTGCCAACTTATCCGCGCGGATCTTTTCGGCCCACAATATCTGTTTCTCTGTGCCGGTCAGTTCCGGCAATCCGGCCGCCGCGTTCTGTTCGGCGGCTTTCTTGTCGGCTTCGATGAGTTGCTGGTGACGGCATTCGTCGCAGATGGCGCCTTGGTCTTCCAGCCATGCGGCTTTACGGTCTGTTAGCTTTCTGTTCTGGCCGATAACCAGTATTTCGTTTGTGCAATCGGGTGTTGCACAGGATATGCGTGATTTTGCCATGTTCCTCTCCTGTAAGGATGGTTTCGGCCTCGCTGTTTAGCTGGCCTGGTTTAGTTTATTGACTATCCATTCGCTGAGTGTTCTTCCTTCCGCTTCGGCTTTTTTAAGCCAACGCGCTTTGTCTTCGCTTCGGCAGCGTATTCCGACTTGTGTGTCGGTCTTTTCGTGTTCGCTTTTTTTGGCGAATTGATTGTTTTTCGGTGCTTCCATTGCTGCAATCTGTTGGTTTTGTTGTATTGTTAAACAATTCTAACAGATTGTCAACTCATCTTTTTATTTGGCCTAATAACTTACGTCTTCTTTCTAAAAATTCCGGGTTCTCCGGATCATTATTCCATCCAACAAACTCTTTCGGACTTTTTTCAAGCGCTCGCTTCACGCGGTTAAAATTTTCTTCGTACTGATATTTTGCGCTATAAGTTAAAAAGGGCTGTTTACCGTCATTTTCGGCCTCAGCCAATTTCATCAGCGCCATACGATCAAACGTCATAAGCGCATCCATTGCGCATATTGCATAGCGTAATTCTTCGTAGTCCGGCTTCTCGCCGTTTCGAACCATCTCAATAATATCGCCTAGGTTTTTCATGATAGTTGTTGCCATTATGTTTCTCTTCAATGTCTGAATAACTCCCGCGACGAAGCGCGGAAGCTTATTGGTTTGTCAAACACAAATACGCCGAATTTGTCTTTCTGATAAGCCATGTTGCTTGGCTAACTCGGCATAACTTGCACCACGCCTGAATTCTTCGCGAATCTCTCTATTACGCGAGGTGCGCATGCATTTGGGCAAATCAACCCGCTGCCCACCGAATTGAAATAGCCAGCGGCTGATTCCTTCGTCTATGGTTTTTGCGTTTTTTAGTTCGTGTTGTAGCGAGTCGATGATGTTCATACGGGTATGCATTCTTCGTGTGATGGGTTGTGTTTTGCTCTAGCCTCGATGAGCTTGTTTTTTGCAGATGTGGGCGGCATGTCGCTTATGGGTTCAAAAGTAAACAGGTCGTTCTGTGCCGGTTGGACGATGCTTTCTATGCGATCCCATTCGGCCTGTGTTTTACGGTGCAGTGCGTTTTTGTGGCCGCAGAACAATGACATGATGGTGCAGTCTAAAACCTCGTTGCGGAGTCCTGCACGCTTCAATACCCAAGCGCTGACCGCGCCTTTGTTGGTCTGTTTGACGACGCGAACCTCGTTAGTGATCTGTTCGAAGAACGCGTCCGGCAGGTGCTTAGACATGTGGACGTATCCAGGACCAGGCGAGGCGACTTTGAGCCGGCTGTCAAATAGGTCTTTAGCGGTGTCGGTGCCGACGATATAGAGTTTGACGCCGTGCTTGATGACTCTGTCGAAGTTGTTGATGTCCATGAGCTTGCCGCGTCCAGAGATAGGCAGATTGGCAGTGCTGCCGCCTTTCGTTGCGTAGACTTTCGGCGGTCTGGACGCGTACTGACTCCAGCCGGATGTTGACCGACGCGCTCGAACATAGTTGTATGCCTGTGTCGTCCAATGCCCGCCGGTATCGATCCCGACAGACTCCAAAGTAACAACCGTTCCGCAAGCGTGCGGGTATGCGTGCAGTAGATAGCCGTCAAGTTTGTTCCATTCTTCTTCGATTGCCGGGTTAGCAGGGATGACCTGGTAATCGATCGTCCACATCTCCTCACCACGTCCGAATGCCCACACGACAAGCTCGAACCGGTCTTTCTGCACGTCGACGCCGGCTTTCAGTATCAACCCGCCACGCGGGACGATTTTGAGTGGGTAATCTTCGGCCCGTGACTTCAGGTCGCTGGCTTCGGTCTTGTCGACATCATCTTCGTAGACATCCCCGCGAGTAGTGTTGATCCAGGCCTTCAGGTCTGATCGGTCGCCATGCCTGGATTTCTTAACGGCGTCCAGATATTCCTTGACGATTTTTTCCCAGCTTGTCTGTGGGCTGTAGATGGTCCATAGATTGTCGAACGCTATGTGCTTCTTCGGCCTGATCGGTTCGCCATTGCTGTTTTTCCATTGGCCCGTCTCGTGGTCGTAGTAGTTCCCGTCACGGTCCGTCCAACGCCCAGATCGCCAAACTTTTAGGTAATCGGACTGGGTAAACAGGGTCGCGCAATGTTTGCAGGCATAGGCCGCCGTCGATGGATCTCGGTTAACCCACTTTAGGCCGTGCTTGGTATCTTTACCGCCGAACTCCAAATGCTGCCGGTCGCCGCAGTGTGGACAGGGTATTTCGTAATAGAGCACGGCTTCGGCTTCTTGGACGGCCGCATCGATTTCACACAAATATTTGCTCTTCGGGGTGGACCCCTCGATCAGCTTCGGAAATGTGGCGCCTTCGGTACGCTTCTTCGCCAGTTTGCGAGGGCTACCTTCTTGGTCGATGTCTTTGTCGAAGGCCGATATTTCATCGAGGATGGCGACATCAACGGAAATACGGCGGTAGTTGCGCGCTGACGATCCGCCTTTGATGTAGGCAACACAACCTAAGAACTTCTTGTAACTGTTGGTGTTGTGTTGATGCTTCTTCTCAAGATGTGGGAATATGGCTTTGATGGGTTCGACATCGCGCAGCATCGGATTGTATTCCGTCTCGACAAACTCTTGCGCGTCAGAGTCGGTCGGCTGCCAAACTGCTTGATTACGACGACGATAGACCGTAAAGAACGCCATAGCTGCCATGAGCATTTTGGTGTATCCGGTCCGCGCGGATTTTTTGACGCTGACGATTTCAATATCATCGTTCCCGAATGCATCGAGGATGCCGATTTGGTAAGGATAGGCTTTCCATACGCCTTCGGAATAGCTGGATTCGGCGGACAGATAAAAATATTCTGCTGCCCACTCTGACAACCGCATGGGCGGCAATGCGGTCAATACAGACAGTCCTTTGCCGATCGCTCTATTCGCTCTATTCTTCCAGGTCTTCATCAGTTCCTTCGTTAATATCTCCAAACCAATCGATCCGCATGCCGGCGATATCATTGCGCACTTGGGCAATCACTCCGGTCACAAGGTCGAGTTCGTCGGCGCCCAAATGATCAGACGCAACTTTCAACTTGGCCGGTATAGTATCGAGCTGACTAGCTACCCTAGCCATGCAATCGGATAGGCCTTGTTCCAGCGCTTCAATTGGCCCGAACTCCCGGCGTGAAATTGCGTTCTGCATCGCGATCCGGTCGGCCTGTTCTTTCTTGACCCGAGCGCTTTCATCAACAAGATTCAGATCCCCACTACCAGACCGCCCAGCAGCCTGTTCCCGCAAATGACCGCAATAGCGCTTTAGCCATTCGCGCAAAGGCTGCCCTTGCATGATGACGCCGCGCCTTGCCATATCGCTAACCGCTTGTTCGGTAACGCCAACCAAAGAAGCAAAGTCGCGTTGGGTTATGACCTTAGTAAGATCATAAACTGTTTTAATATCAACAACATTACTCAACTAAACCCCCTTAGAGTGGACCAGAAATTAGCGAGAAATCGAGCGAATTTATACCAGA
>JAQTXC010000031.1 GCA_028689015.1 Dechloromonas sp.
GCAATTCGATGATGACGAAGTCCCCGATCCTTATTACGGTCTGGGGCATGGCTTCGATCTGGTGCTGGATATGGTTGAGGATGCGGCGAAAGGCCTGATTGATCATATTCAGCAGGGCTTGCCAGGATCTTGACGGCGCTGATGCCTCTTGCGGTCGACCGCCTGAATGGATAAAAAAATGGCCCTCAAACGAGGGCCATTTTTATTGAATTGCGGGATAGCAATTATTTTTGCGTTTCCACCATTTGCAAGGGTTCATCCGATGAAACTTCCTGCGGACGAGACTTGCGCGGACGACCGAGCTTGGGTGGCGGTTCGACAGGAGCGCTGCTGACAGGGGCTGTCGTTTGCACCATGACCAAACCACTGTCAGCCAGCGAGGCTGATATGTCGAGTGCCGCATCGACTGCCGGGAGGCAGGCAGGTGCTTCTTCGCTGGCCACCGGCAGGGCGATCAATGCTTGTGCAACGCTCGGCGCGACGGGGGCTTCTTCGACAATGGCTGCTGCAGTCGGTGCTTCAATAGCGACCGCGGTCACGGTTTCAGCAGTTGCGAAATCAGCCACAGGGGACACGATAGACGCTTCGACCACAGCAGGTGCTTCAACGGGGGCTGGCAGTTCGCTGATGGGCGCTACTTCTGGGAGAGCAACCTGAGTGACCGGCGTGACAGGTTCTGCGGCAGGAATGATGACCACGACCGGTTCCTGGGGCTCGTTGCTCAGTGCTGGCTGAGTAAATGTGGCTGCGACGGGGGTGTCAACCATGCTGCTGGTCAGCATGTCACCGTTGCTGGTCTGCTCGCTCTCGTTGCGGCGCTCCCCACGATTGCGGCCACCGCGACGACCGCGACGGCGGTTGTTCCCTTGTTCGTCGTTGACAGGGGGTTCACTGGTTGGTGGCACATTGGCTGTCAGAGCGGTGGTATCGATGACCAGGGCCGGCTTGGCTTCAGCCTCGACCGGGCGGTCGCGGCGTTCCTTGCGCGGGCGTTTCTCTGGGCGCTCGGTGCTCACGGTCGACTCGTCGCGTGGCGGTTTTTCGCTACGCTCGTTGCGATTGGCGTTGCGTTCTTCATCGCGACGATTGTTGTTGCGGCCATTGCGACGGCCATCATTGCGATCACGGCGACCGTCAGCAGCACCACGCGCTTCGCGCGGCTTACGGCTCGGTTCTGGTGTGCTTGATGGAACTTCTGGAGCGGCCGGCGGACGGAACCACGACATGATGCGGCTGATCAGCCCCCCTACGGCAGGGGCAGCGATGGTTGTCGCCACGGTCGGCACGTCAACCTTCTCAGCGATGAGAGGCGCCGGCTGTTCAGGCGAGATCCCCTTGATGGCGGCTTCCGGACGTGGCTTGACGGTATCTTGTTGTGTCGCCTGCTTGATGGCATCTTCGAGAGGCTGTTCGACCATCTTGTAGGACGGCGCACGCAGCTCGTCACTGTTCAGGTCATCGTGACGCAGGCGGGAAATGCTGTGGGCCGGCGTTTCGAGGTGAACATTCGGCACCAGCAGAATGGTGACCTTGTGGCGCAACTCGATGGCCTGGATGTCCGGGCGCTTTTCATTGAGCAGGAAGGTGGCGACATCGACCGGAACCTGAACATGGACGGCCGCCGTGTTTTCCTTCATCGCTTCTTCTTCGAGGATGCGCAGGATGTGCAGGGCAGCCGATTCAGTCGAGCGGATGTGACCGGTGCCCGTGCAGCGCGGGCAGGGGATGTAGCTGGTTTCGGCGAGCGCTGGGCGCAGGCGTTGACGCGACAGTTCCATCAGGCCGAAGCGGCTGATTTTGCCCATCTGGACGCGAGCCCGGTCAAAGCGCAGGGCATCGCGCAGGCGGGTTTCGACTTCGCGCTGGGCCTTGGGGTTTTCCATGTCGATGAAGTCAATGACGATCAGGCCACCCAGATCGCGCAAGCGAAGCTGGCGGGCCAGTTCATCGGCCGCTTCAAGGTTGGTTTTCAGTGCCGTTTCTTCAATGTCGGCGCCCTTGGTGGCGCGACCGGAGTTTACGTCGACTGCCACCAGTGCTTCAGTGTGATCGATAACGATGGCGCCACCGGACGGCAGATTGACCTGGCGAGCGAAGGCGGTTTCGATCTGGTGCTCAATCTGGAAGCGTGAGAACAGCGGCACGTCGTCGCGATAGCGTTTGACGCGGCTGACGTTGCCCGGCATGACTGTGCCCATGAAGGCGCGGGCCTGCTCATAAACTTCGTCGGTATCGATCAGAATTTCACCGATTTCAGCCTGGAAATAGTCGCGAATGGCGCGGATGACCAGGCTGCCTTCCAGATAAATCAGGAAAGCGCCGGATTGCTGCTGTGCCGCACCTTCGATGGCGCTCCACAGTTGCAGCAGGTAATTGAGGTCCCACTGAAGTTCTTCGGCCTGGCGACCGATGGCAGCGGTACGGGCGATCAGGCTCATGCCGCCGGGGACGGCCAGTTGATCCATGATTTCGCGTAATTCGGCGCGCTCGTCGCCATCGACACGACGAGATACGCCGCCACCGCGCGGATTGTTAGGCATCAGAACCAGATAACGACCGGCCAGCGAGACGTAGGTCGTCAGGGCGGCGCCCTTGTTGCCACGTTCATCCTTGTCGACCTGAACGATCAATTCTTGGCCTTCTTTCAGGGCCTCGTTGATCTTGGCGCGATTTTCAACGCCAGGCTGAAAATAGGCGCGTGAGACTTCCTTGAAGGGCAGAAAGCCGTGGCGATCGGCGCCGTAATCGACAAAGCAGGCTTCGAGCGATGGCTCGATGCGGGTGATGACCCCTTTGTAGATATTGCTTTTGCGTTGTTCCTTGGCGGCGGATTCAATGTCGAGATCGATCAGTTTCTGACCATCGACAATGGCGACACGGAGTTCTTCCGCCTGTGTCGCATTGAAGAGCATGCGTTTCATTGTGTTCGGGCTCCTGCGCGGTATACGCAGCGACGAAACGCCCTTACAGGCAGCGACAGTTTCAGTTCTCGGGTTGGCTCATGGTGTGGGAGGCAAAGGCGATGGTGAATGTGCTGATCAACAAGCTGGACGCGTGCTTTTTCTTGAAATTCGCGTCCTGAAAAATCCTGTAACGGGCAAACCGTGCGTGCTTACCGCGGGTTAATCCATTAACATCGCTACTTTTGGTGAGCGAACTTAACCAGTCGTCTTGCGCGGTTTGGCCTGGGCAATTGGCACAGTTGAATCGCTTGAGCCTGCCGGTGAATCCTCGCAAGGATGTGAATCCAGATGCGGTTCGTCGGTCTGACGGTTCAGCGCTTCTTGCAAATCTCGACGCAAGACTTGGGCAGTATATTAGAAAATGAATGGTGCTGGGAACAAATCGGTTACTCATGTCGTGGTCGGCGAAGAATCGCACGGCCAGCGGATCGACAATTATTTGCTGCGCTGCTGCAAGGGGGTGCCGAAGAGTCATCTTTACCGCATCCTGCGCAGCGGCGAGGTGCGGGTCAATAGCCGGCGGGTCGATGCGACCTACCGGTTGTGCACGGGGGATAGCATTCGCCTACCACCGATGCGGGTGGCAGAAAAGCCGGTCAGTGCCGCTGAGGCGGTCGCCAAGCAGCGGGTCGACTTGCCGATCCTTTTTGAGGACGAGGCCTTGCTGGTCATTGATAAACCAGAGGGGATCGCGGTCCACGGCGGGAGCGGGGTCAGTTTCGGTGTTATCGAGGCCTTGCGCCAGCAACGGCCGCAGGCCAAGTTTCTTGAGTTGGCGCATCGGCTTGACCGCGAAACCTCAGGCATCCTGCTGGTTGGTAAGAAACGTCTGGCGCTCACTGCCTTGCACGACATGTTCCGCGAACATGGTGCCGGGGCCGATAAGCGCTACCTGGTGCTGGTCAAGGGGCGCTGGATGAACGCGACGCAGCATGTCAAAGCCCCTTTGCTCAAATATCTGACAGCGGCAGGTGAGCGGCGGGTGTCGGTTAATGGCGAGGGCAAGGCGTCGCATACGGTTTTTCGCCTGCTGGCCCGCTGGCCGGGCATGAGCTTGCTGGAGGCGCAATTGAAGACCGGGCGCACCCACCAGATCCGGGTTCACCTGGCGCATCTCGGATTTCCCATTCTTGGCGACGAGAAGTACGGTGATTTTGCCTTGAACAAAGCGCTGTCCCCAGCGGGCCTGAAACGCATGGCGCTGCATGCCTGGCGCATGGACTTCCATCATCCGCTGACGGCCGGGCCGTTGCGCTGCACGGCGCCGTTGCCAGCCAGCATTGGGCGTTATATTGCTGCGGTCGACGGCCATTCGGCGCGTGAATTCGCAGTCGATCATCTTGAGGAATGGTTGAAGGGCGCATGAAATATTCATTAATTGTTTTTGACTGGGATGGCACCTTGCTGGATTCGGCAGGGGCGATTGCGCGTGCTATCCAGGCGGCTTGTCGAGACCTGGATTTGCCTGAGCCGAGTGATGTTGCCGCGCGCCATGTCATCGGCCTGGGGCTGGTTGATGCCATGCAGCAGGCGGTGCCAGTGCTGACGCCGGATCGTTATCCGGCGATGATCGAGCGTTACCGGTTTCATTATTTGAGCGGTGATCATCAGTTGACGCTGTTTGATGGCGTGCCGGCACTGGTGGCGCGGTTGCACGCAGCGGGTCATCAGTTGGCCGTAGCGACGGGTAAAAGCCGGCTCGGTCTGGAGCGGGCGCTTGACCATTCTGGTTTGCGTCCCTATTTCATGGCCTCACGGTGTGCCGACGAGTGCCATTCGAAGCCCCATCCGCAAATGCTTGAGGAATTGCTGGCCGAATTTTCCGTGCCAGCGGCGTCGACCGTGATGATTGGCGATACCTCGCATGACTTGCTGATGGCGAGCAATGCGGGTGTGGCTGGCCTGGCGGTGACCTACGGGGCGCATCCGCACGATCATTTGCGGGAACACCGGCCGCTGGCTTGTTTGCATACCGTGGCGGAACTGGACGCATGGTTGGCGCAGAACGCCTGATCTGCGCCTCTGATGATTTGGTCGATGGTGAAAAAGGCCATCGTTTCACGGTCGACCGCGCGGGGCGGCCGGTTTCTGCCTTCGTCATTCGTTATGCTGGTCAGGTGCGGGCCTATTTGAATCGTTGCGGCCATGTCCCGGCCGAACTCGATTGGCAGCCCGGCGAGTTCTTCGATCATTCCAAGCTATACTTGATTTGCTCAATTCATGGCGCGCTTTATGCTCCAGAAAGCGGGCGCTGTCTGGGTGGGCGTTGCAATGGTGTGGGTCTGACACCGCTGCCGGTCATCGAGCGACAAGCTTACGTTTATCTCCTGCAGGACAACCCCGATGGATCACATGCAACCTCCTGACAATACCCCCGGCTGGGAGCGCAAGGCGCTCGAAAAACTCGCCTTCGAAGCCCTGGCTGAACAAAAATCGCGCCGACGCTGGGGTATTTTTTTCAAATTCCTTGGCTTTGCCTATTTGGGGGTGGTGCTGGTGACGGCTGTGGAGTGGGGGGGGGCTGGCGACCAGCAGCATGAGCATACGGCGATGGTCAGTTTGCAGGGAGTGATCGAGGCGCGGGGTGAGGCAAGTGGCGAAAACCTGGTGTCGGCATTGACCGCGGCCTTCGAGGCACCGAAATCGGTGGGTGTTATCCTGCGCATCAACAGCCCCGGGGGGAGTCCGGTGCAGGCCGGTATCGTTAATGATGAAATCCGCCGCCTGCGTGGCAAATACCCCGACAAACCCTTGTATGCCGTGGTTGAGGATGTTTGCGCTTCGGGGGGATATTACGTTGCGGTGGCGGCCGACAAGATTTATGTCGACAAGGCCAGCATCGTTGGCTCAATTGGCGTTTTGATGGACGGTTTCGGTTTTACCGGCACGATGGACAAGTTGGGGGTCGAGCGCCGCTTGATGACGGCTGGTCAGAACAAGGGATTCATGGATCCGTTCTCGCCACAGGCCGATGTTCAGAAAGCCCATGCCCAGGCACTGCTGGACGACATTCATCGGCAATTCATTGAGGTCGTGCGGGCCGGTCGTGGTGAACGTCTGAAGGAAACGCCGGAAATTTTCTCCGGCTTGGTGTGGACCGGGGCGCAGAGCGTCCAACTGGGCCTGGCTGATGCTTTTGGCAGCGTCGATTCGGTGGCGCGTGATGTGATCAAGGTCGACAAGGTGCTTGATTATTCGGTGCGTGACAACATTGCTGAGCGTTTTGCCAAGCGTTTGGGGGCTGGCGCGGTCGACAGCCTGTGGCAAGGTATTTCTGCCCGCCTGGCGACCTGGTCCTTGCGCTAAGTCTCAGGCGAGCAGTAGGAAAACTGTTGGACGCCGCTCGAGATCGGGCGGCGTTTCTTTTTTCCAGTCACTGATCCGACGGGTGCGAATGGATTCGTCGGGGAGCGTCAGGTCAGTAGCGATACATAGCCGGGTGCCGGGCTGGCAGACCTGTAACAGGCTGTCGAACAGGGCGCGATTACGATACGGTGTTTCGATAAATAATTGGGTTTGCTGCTGACGGCGTGACTCGCTTTCCAGGTCGCGCAAGCAACGGATGCGATCGGCTTCCTTGGCGGGTAGGTAGCCCTGAAAGGCAAAGCGCTGACCATTGAGACCAGATGCCATCAGGGCCAGAACCAGCGATGAGGGGCCGATCAGCGGGATGACACGAATATTCTGTTGCTGAGCCAGGGCGACCAGGTTGGCGCCAGGGTCGGCAATGGCTGGACAGCCGGCTTCTGATAGCAGGCCGACGTCGAGTCCGGCGAGCAGCGGCGCCAGCAGGGCCTGTAGTGCCTCGGTTCGGGTGTGTTCGTTGAGTTCGTTGAGCGTCAGGGTTTGCAGTGGATTGGCCGTCCCTGCCGCCTTGAGAAAGGCGCGGGCAGTTTTGGCTTGCTCGACGACAAAGTGGGTCAGGGGGTGAATGATGGCCAGGACGTCAGCGGTCAGCGCACTGGCCGGTGCTTGCGGGCCAAGGGGGACCGGAATCAGGTAGAGCGTGCCGTGCTTCATGGCACGGCAACGCCGGCGCTGCGTAGTTGATCGCAGAGCGCAATCAGCGGCAGGCCAACCAGAGCATTTGGGTCGTCGCCTTGCAGTCGGCTGAGCAGGGCGATACCCAGGCCTTCCGACTTGGCTGAGCCGGCACACTGATAAGCGGGCTCGCGGCGCAAATAACGCTCGATTTCATCGTCATTCAGCGTGCGAAAGGTGACTAGGGTGGGAACGCCGCGGACGTCGGCTTGATTGTTGCGCGTATCGAGCAGGCAAAGACCGGTATAGAAATTAACCGTTTTGCCGGATAGGGCACGCAGTTGCGCGACGGCTCGGACGTGGTCCCCCGGTTTGCCATAAATCTGGCCGTCGACCGTAGCCACCTGGTCGCTGCCGATGATCAGGGCGCCAGGGTGACGGTCGGCCACGGCCCTGGCCTTGGCTTCAGAGAGGCGCAGAGCAAGCGCTTCCGGGCTTTCGCCGGGGAGCGCCGTTTCGTCGGTTTGCGGGTTGTCGACCGTAAAAGGCAGGCCCAGTCGGGTCAGGAGTTCCTGACGGTAGGGGGAGGTTGAGGCAAGTATCAGAGAGGGGAGCATGAAATATATTGTTGCAACAAGGTGTTGCGCGATCTTCTTCAGGCAGCACTTTGTTTTGACTTGGAAAGCTAAAAATAATATCATCTCGCGTTTAAGTCGTAACAGATCAAAGTTGAAAAGGATTTCCGACGCTTTCGTGTTTGCCCGGGATGGTCGAGTTCTCGAAGGAGAGCTGCCGCTATCTCAACTCGAGCGCCTGCACGATGTGCTGGCCTCGGTCGCTGGTGTGATCAGCTACCGAATCGAGGGCTTCAGGGGCGAGCGCGGTGAGCCGATGCTGCAATTGACCGTCAGCGGTCAGGTGCAACTGGCTTGTCAGCGCTGTCTGGAAGCGGTCCCTTTTGAGCTCGATGTCGATAGTCTGCTGGAAGTGATTCCAGAAGGTGCTGAGATGTCGCAGGATGAACTGGAAGACGACACCCGGGATTTCCTGCCGGTGGTGCGCGAATTGGTGGTGGCTGATTTTGTCGAGGACGAAATCATCCTGTCCCTACCCGTGGCGCCGCGGCACGAAAGATGTGGTTTCCCCGGCGCGGCCGATGCAGGCGAACGACTCAATCCGTTCGCCGCCTTGGACGGGCTGAAGGGTAAACCGAATTGATTTTTTTGGAGCAACATTGAAATGGCCGTTCAACAAAACAAGAAGTCCCCTTCCAAGCGTGGCATGCATCGCGCTCATGATTTCCTGACCGCCCCGGGGCTGGCGGTCGAATCCACGACCGGTGAAACGCATCTGCGTCACCACATCTCGCCGAACGGTTTCTATCGTGGCAAGAAGGTCGTCAAGGGCAAGGGCGAGTAATCGTTCATTGAAAGGCAGGTGGCCCCACGCGGGGAGCCTGCCTTTTATTTTGCCATGACAACCCGCATTGCCATTGATTGCATGGGGGGTGACCACGGTCCGTCAGTGACGGTTCCGGCGGCCGTCCGTTTTCTTGTTGAGCATCCGGCGGCACATCTGATCCTGGTTGGTCAGGAGGATGTGTTGCGGCCTTTGTTGGGCGCTTATGCCGAACACCCGCAGGTTCGCTTGGTTCATGCCTCAGAAATTGTTGGCATGGACGAGTCGCCAGCATTGGCCTTGCGCAACAAGAAGGACTCCTCGATGCGTGTCGCCATCAACCAGGTTAAGGCCGGGTTGGCGGATGCCTGCGTCTCGGCCGGTAATACCGGTGCCTTGATGGCGATTTCGCGTTTTGTGCTCAAAATGCTGCCTGGTATCGAGCGACCGGCGATTTGCGCACCCTTGCCGACAGTTAATGGCCATACCCACATGCTGGATTTGGGCGCCAATGTGGACTGCACGGCGGATAATCTGCTGCAGTTTGCGGTGATGGGGGCCATGCTGGTCGCAGCGATGGAACACAAGGAGCGACCCACTGTCGGTCTTCTCAATATCGGTGAAGAAGACATCAAGGGCAATGAAGTGGTCAAGGCAACGGCCGAGTTGTTACGTGCGTCTGATCTTAATTTTGTCGGTAACGTTGAAGGCGACGGAATTTACAAAGGCGAGGCCGATGTCATCGTTTGTGATGGCTTCGTCGGCAATGTCGCACTGAAAACTTCCGAGGGGCTGGCGCAGATGCTTGCCTCGTCCTTGCGCAGCGAATTCAAGCGCAACTGGTTGACCAAGATCGCGGCCCTGATTGCCATTTCCGTCCTCAATAATTTCAAACGGCGTTTCGATCATCGTCGCTACAACGGAGCCATCCTGCTTGGCTTAAAGGGCATTTCGGTCAAGAGCCATGGCTCGGCTGACGAACTGTCTTTTGGTAACGCCATTTCACGCGCCTACGATGCGGCTGAAAACCGTGTTCTGGCGCGGATTACCGAGCGCATGACGCCAATGAGTGCGCCCCCCCCGGCTGCACTGGAGAGTGTTTGAATGTATGCACGCATAGTGGGTACTGGCAGCTATCTGCCGGGCGCGCCGGTCAGCAACGTCGACCTGGCTGCGAGGGGAATTGAAACCAACGATGAATGGATTGTCAGCCGTACCGGCATCCGTCAGCGTCATCTGGCCGAGCCCGGGCAGACATCGAGCGCACTGGGGCTGATCGCCGCCCAGCGGGCACTGGCCATGGCTGGGATGGCGGCGGACGAGCTTGATTTGATCATCGTAGCCACCTCGACACCGGATTTCATCTTCCCGAGTACGGCTTGCCTGATTCAAGGTCAGCTGGGCAACAAGGGTGCCGCCGCTTTTGATATCCAGGCCGTATGTAGCGGCTTTGCCTATGCTCTGGGGGTTGCTGACAAGTTCATTCGCTCCGGCAGTCATCGCAAAGCGCTGGTCATCGGTGCTGAGGTTTTCTCGCGCATCCTCGACTGGCAAGACCGCGGCACCTGCGTGCTGTTTGGTGACGGCGCCGGGGCCGTGGTGCTCGAAGCTTCGGTTCAGCCGGGTATTCTGGCGACGGCAATGCATGCCGATGGCAGTCAGAATGGCATCCTCAATGTGCCAGGCCAGGTTTGTGGTGGCCAAGTGACCGGCGACCCTTTCCTGCGTATGGACGGGCAGGCTGTTTTCAAATTTGCGGTCCGTGTTCTGGCCGATGTGGCCGAGGAAGTCTGTGCCAACGCGGGACTGCCGACCAGCGCTGTGGACTGGTTGATTCCACACCAGGCCAATATTCGCATCATTGAGGCAACGGGCAAAAAACTGGGGGTTGACCGCGATAAAGTCATCGTTACGGTTGATCGGCATGGCAATACCTCCGCTGCCTCGGTACCGCTGGCGCTCGATGAAGCCGTGCGCGATGGCCGCATTCAGCGTGGCCAGAAAGTGTTGGTCGAGGGTGTGGGTGGTGGCTTTACCTGGGGTGCTGCCCTGTTTGAATTCTGATGTTTGGAGACTGAGTCGATGTCTTTTGCTTTCGTCTTTCCTGGCCAGGGCTCGCAGAGCGTTGGCATGATGGCCGCTTACGGCGATGCCGCCGTGGTCCGTGCCACTTTCGATGAGGCTTCCACCGCCCTGGGCGATGATCTGTGGGCGATGGTCGCCGAGGGGCCGGCCGAAGCACTGACCCAGACCGTCAATACCCAACCGGTGATGTTGACCGCGGGCGTTGCCGCCTGGCGCTTGTGGTGCGAAAAGGGCGGCAAGCTGCCCGCCGTGGTTGCCGGGCATAGCCTCGGTGAATATTCGGCACTGGTCGCCGCCGGGGTGATCGATTTCAAGGATGCCGTGCCGCTGGTTCGTCTGCGCGCTGCGGCCATGCAGGAAGCCGTGCCGCTCGGTACCGGCGCCATGGCGGCCGTGCTGGGTCTGGACAACGAGGGGATCGTTGCCGCCTGTGCTGAAGCGGCGCAGGGCGAAGTGGTCGAGCCGGTCAATTTCAATGCCAATGGGCAGACCGTCATCGCCGGTCACAAGGGCGCTGTCGAGCGCGCCATGATCGCCTGCAAGGCCCGTGGGGCCAAGATGGCCAAAGCGCTACCGGTGTCAGCGCCATTCCATTCATCGCTGATTCGCCCGGCGGCTGACAAGTTGGCGGCTCGTTTGGCCGAGTTGACGCTCAATGCGCCGTTGATTCCGGTGATCAACAACGTCGATGTGGCCGTCGAGAGTGATCCGGCCCGCATCAAGGATGCCTTGATTCGTCAGGCCTACAATCCGGTGCGCTGGGTCGAGACCATTCAGAAAATGGCCTCCCTGGGCGTGTCGACCGTGGCTGAGTGCGGCCCGGGCAAGGTGCTGGCGGGTCTGACCAAGCGTTGTGCCGATGGTGTCGCGGGTGTCGCGCTGGCCGATGCTGCTGCGATCGAAGCCAACCTGACTCTGGAGTAAGCGATGCTCAACGACAAGATTGCCCTCGTCACCGGCGCTACCCGCGGCATTGGCCGCGCCATCGCTCTTGAGCTTGGCAAGCAGGGCGCCACCGTGATCGGTACGGCAACCAGCGAAGCTGGTGCCGGCCAGATTTCGGCCTACCTTGCCGAAGCCGGCGTCAAGGGTAAAGGCGTTGTCCTCAACGTGACCGATACCGCGCAAACTGACGCGATGCTGGCCGAGGCCGCCAAGGCATTCGGCGCCATCACGATTCTCGTCAATAACGCCGGCATCACCCGCGATAACCTGGCGATGCGCATGGGCGACGACGAATGGGATGCTGTCATCGATACTAATTTGAAAGCAGTCTTCCGTCTGTCGCGCGGCGTCATGCGCGGCATGATGAAGGCGCGCTTCGGCCGTATTGTCAATATTTCATCGGTGGTCGGCTATTCCGGCAATGCCGGGCAGGCCAACTACTGTGCCGCCAAAGCGGGTGTCGCCGGGCTCAGTCGCTCGCTGGCCCGCGAACTGGGCAGCCGCAATATCACGGTCAACTGTGTTGCACCCGGATTTATCGCCACCGACATGACGCATGCCTTGACCGAAGAGCAGAAGGCCGCCATGCTGGCGAGTATTCCGCTGGCTCGTGCGGGTACGCCGGAAGATGTGGCGGGTGCGGTTGGCTTTCTGGTTTCTCCTGCCGCCTCGTATGTCACGGGTACTACCGTGCATGTGAATGGCGGCATGTTCATGGATTGATTTCGCTAAGCTGCGGCTTTTGGTAGAATCACAACGTTTTTTTTCGCACCCCCGAGGGGAAGGAGTTTTTCGAATGGATAACATCGTAGAGCGCGTCAAGAAGATCGTCGCCGAGCAACTGGGCGTAAACGAAGCGGACATCAAGAACGAGTCCTCTTTTGTCGACGATCTGGGCGCGGATTCCCTGGACACCGTGGAACTGGTCATGGCACTGGAAGAAGAGTTCGAGTGCGAAATCCCCGATGATCAGGCTGAAAAGATCACCACCGTCCAGCAGGCTGTCGATTACATCCTCGCCAACAAGAAGTAATCCAATTCTGGTTGAACCAGGCAAGGCCGGCCCCCTTGGCCGGCCTTGCCTCATTTGCTTTCGGAGTGCACCTTGGCACGTCGCAGAGTCGTCATCACCGGCCTCGGGATCGTTTCCCCGGTTGGTAACAGCGTCGAAGAAGCCTGGCAAAACATCATTGCCGGCGTTTCGGGTATTGCGCCCGTCACACGCTTCGATACCTCCACCTTCCCGGTTAAATTTGCCGGCGAGGTCAAGAATTTCGATATCACGCAGTACATCTCCGCCAAGGATGCGCGGCGCATGGATACCTTCATCCATTACGGCTTGGCGGCCGGGATGCAAGCCGTGCGTGACGCCGGCCTGGATCAGGAGGGGGCGGCTGATCCCGAGCGGGTCGGGGTGGCCATTGGTTCCGGTATCGGCGGCTTGCCGCTGATCGAAAATACCAAAGATGAATTTATTGCTGGCGGCGCCCGCAAGATTTCTCCTTTCTTCGTTCCCGGTTCGATCATCAACATGATTTCCGGCAACCTGTCGATTGAGTTCGGCTTTAAAGGCCCGAATCTATCGATCGTCACAGCGTGTACGACGGGAACGCACTCTATCGGTGAAGCCGCACGCATCATCGAATATGGTGATGCCGACGTGATGGTGGCCGGCGGTGCTGAATCGACCGTCTCGCCGCTGGGCATGGGTGGCTTTAGCGCAGCGCGCGCCCTGTCTACCCGTAATGACGATCCGACCACGGCCAGCCGGCCCTGGGACAAGGACCGTGACGGCTTCGTGCTGGGCGAGGGGGCAGGGGTCCTGGTGCTGGAGGAGTACGAGCACGCCAAGGCCCGTGGTGCCAGGATCTATGCTGAAGTGATCGGCTATGGCCGCAGCGCCGATGCTTATCACATCACGGCACCGAATATGGATGGCCCTCGCCGTTCCATGGTCAATGCGCTCAACAACGCCGGCGTGACACCCGCCGATGTTCAGTACGTCAATGCCCATGGCACCTCGACGCCGCTGGGCGACAAGAACGAATCGGATGCGATCAAGGCGGCTTTTGGTCCATCGGCAGCGGATATCGTGGTCAATTCGACCAAATCGATGACAGGTCATCTGCTGGGTGGTGCTGGGGGCGTTGAGTCCCTGTTCACCGTCCTGGCGTTGCATCACCAGATCTCGCCGCCGACCATCAACATCTTCAATCAGGATCCGGAGTGCGATCTCGATTACTGCGCCAACGTGGCGCGGCCGATGAAGATTGAGGTGGCGCTGAAGAATAACTTCGGCTTTGGCGGCACCAACGGCTCGCTGGTTTTCCGACGCGTCTGATTTTTTCTCCTTCAGGAATCAAGCACGGTGCAGTTTCCGATCATCATCGGGCTGCACCGTTCTTTTTTGCTTGAGCGCAGCCTGTTGACCGTGAGCCTGCTGGCTGGACTGATGCTGGTAATGATGGATTGGCCGCTTTACCTTAGGCTGCTGGCGCTTGGCCTGTGTTTGTTTCTTTTCCTGCAGGCGCGGCGGCAGTGGCGACGGCATTCAAACCAGATGCTGCTGATCGACCGACAGGGGCTTGCCATCTTGCGACAGCGTGATGGCAGCGAGCAGACGGTGCGCTGGCTGCCCGGTGCAACGGTTCATCCCTGGCTGACTGTCCTGCGCTTGCAGCGAGCCGATGGGCAGCGGCAAACCCTGATCTTCACGGTCGACAACATTTCAGCCGCCAATTTCCGGCGGCTGCGGGCGGTCATGTGCTGGCAGGCCGCTTTCGCCGACGAGGCTGACGACGTTTAATCACGGTATTGCGGGCAGTCTTTTTCAGCGTGGGGTAATCCAGCGAATAATGCAGACCACGGCTTTCGCGACGCATCATCGCGCAACGAACAATCAGGTCGGCCGTGACCACCAGGTTGCGCAATTCGATCAGGTCATGGCTGACCTTGAAGTTGGCATAGAACTCGTCGATTTCACGCATCAGCAGCGCAATGCGGTGTTGTGCCCGTTTCAGTCGCTTGGTGGTGCGGACGATGCCGACGTAGTCCCACATGAAACGTCGCAATTCGTCCCAGTTGTGTGAGATGACAACTTCTTCATCAGCATCGGTGACCCGGCTTTCATCCCATTGCGGCAGATCCGGCTGGGGCTGGCTTGGCTGGCTCAGCATGTCGGCCACCGCTGCCTCCGAAAATACAATGCATTCGAGCAGCGAGTTCGACGCCAGGCGATTGGCACCGTGCAGGCCGGTGCAGGAGGCTTCGCCAGCGACGTAAAGACCGGCTAGATCGGTGCGGCCCTTGAGGTCGCTGATAATGCCGCCGCAGGTGTAGTGCGCTGCTGGAACGACGGGAATCGGCTCGCGGGTGATGTCGATACCCAGTTCCAGGCAGCGGGCATGGATGTTTGGAAAGTGAGTGCGGATGAAGCCTTCACCCTTGTGCGAAATATCAAGAAAAACACAGTCGACCCCGCGCTTCTTCATTTCGAAGTCGATGGCCCGGGCGACAATATCGCGTGGCGCCAGCTCGCCGCGTTCATCGTGCTGTGGCATGAAACGGGTGCCATCAGGCAGCAGCAGCAGGCCGCCTTCGCCGCGCACGGCTTCGGAAATGAGGAATGATTTGGCTTGCGGATGGTAGAGGCAGGTCGGGTGGAACTGGATGAATTCCATGTTGGAGACCCGGCAACCGGCGCGGAAGGCCATGGCAATGCCATCGCCGGTCGAGGTATCGGGATTGGTGGTGTATAGATAAACCTTGCCGGCGCCGCCAGTGGCAATCAGCGTGTTGCTGGCGCTCAGGGTCAAGACCTCGCCGTTGTGGTTGTCGAGCACATAGGCGCCGTAACAACGGGCTTCGCCGGTGCCCAGTTTGTCGCCGCTAATCAAATCAATAGCGATGTGATTTTCCAGCACCGTAATTCGGGGGTGAGCGCGAACCTTGCGTGTCAGGGTCTCCTGAACAGCCTGACCAGTGGCATCGGCAACGTGGATGACCCGTCGCGCGCTGTGACCGCCCTCACGCGTCAGGTGATAGCCGGTTTCATCGCGCGTGAAAGGAACGCCTTGGTCGATCAACCACTGGATGGCACGTCGCCCATTTTCGACCACGAAGCGCGTCGCCGGCGGGTCGTTGAGCCAGGCACCGGCAATCAGCGTGTCCTGGATATGGGCTTCGATTGAATCGCGGCTGTCGAGCACTGCGGCAATGCCGCCTTGGGCCCAGCCTGAGGCCGAATCGTCAAGGCTGCGCTTGCTGACCAGGACGACGCGACAGTGATCGGCCAGGCGAAGTGCGGCCGATTGTCCGGCGAGTCCGCTGCCGATAATCAGGACATCGAATTTTTGCACTGCTGTTCTCTGTTGGGATTGTTTGGCGCGAAATATAGCATGCGGCAAACGCTTCATATCGTTACATAAAGTCACAATTATCGGGTATGTGCCAACTATTCCGACAAAAATGCTGCGTTATACTCCGGGTCAAATAGACTAAAAACACAGGGATGCGAAAGCCATGAGTGAGCGCGAGATCGATCAAGTGCTGGTCGAACGGGCGCAAGGCGGAGAGCAACACGCCTTCGACCTGTTGGTCAGCAAGTATCAGCGCAAGCTGGGGCGCTTGTTGTCGCGTTTTATTCGCGACCCGGCGGAAGTCGAGGATGTCAGTCAGGAGGCTTTCATCAAGGCTTATCGGGCCTTGCCATCCTTCCGTGGCGATAGTGCCTTTTATACGTGGCTGTACCGGATTGGCATCAATACCGCCAAGAATTATCTGGTTGCCCAAGGCAGGCGGGCTCCGACCAGTACCGAGTTCGACTCGGAAGAGGCTGAGGGTTTCGAGGATGCCTCGCAATTGCGCGACATCAATACGCCGGAAAGCCTGTTGTTGTCCAAGCAGATTGGTCAAACGGTCAATAGTGCGATGGACGCCTTGCCTGAAGAGTTACGGACGGCGATTACCTTGCGCGAAATCGAAGGGTTGTCCTACGAGGAAATCGCTCGCATCATGGACTGTCCGATCGGCACGGTACGGTCGCGTATTTTCCGCGCCCGTGAGGCGGTGGCTGCCAAGTTGCGGCCCTTGCTCGATATCGCGCCGGATCGTCGCTGGTAAACATCATGTCAGAGCAGGCCACTCGAATTCAGGGGATCGTTCGTTCGCTGGACGGCGATAGTGCTCTGGTTGAAGTCGCGCAGGGAGGCTGCGGCCGTTGCCACGAAGAAGGCGGCTGTGGTGGGCAGTCGTTGACCCAGATGTTCTGCAGCGGTCCACGCCAGTATCGGGTCGATAATGCCAGCGGCGCCCAAGCCGGCGAGCAGGTCGTGGTTGCCGTTCCGGGTGGGGCCATTCGGCAGGCTGCGCACCGGGCTTATGGCGTGCCGATAGCCGCTTGCTTGCTGGGCGGATTGCTGGGCCAGTCGGTGGGTGGGGACTTGGCAGCCATGGCTGGCGCGCTGACCGGTCTGGCGCTAGCCTTCATTTATCTACGCCTCTGGGCGCGACAAGGCGGCCGGGTAGGCCAGCCTTACATCATTTCACGTCATCCATGAACACGGAGCTTAGGTTTTCATGAAACGTTTCGTCAGTGTCTTATTGTTGTGCTGTGCCTGTTCGCTGTCCTTTGCCCAAGGTCGTGGCTTGCCGGATTTCACTGAATTGGCTGAAAAGCAGGGGCCGTCGGTCGTCAATATCAGTACGACACAAGTGGTTAAGGGAAATGCCCAGGGTCTACCGTTTCCCTTCGATGAAAATGACCCAGCCATGGAGTTTTTCAAACGTTTCCTGCCGCGCGGCCATGGCTTGGTGCCGTCGCCGCAGCCGCGTGAGTTTGAAAACAAGTCGCTTGGTTCCGGGTTTATCATCAGTGCTGATGGTTATATTCTGACCAATGCCCACGTCGTTGATGGCGCCGATGAGGTGACAGTCCGCCTGACTGACAAACGTGAGTTCAAGGCACGCATCATTGGTGCCGACAAACGTACCGATGTGGCTCTGCTGCGGATTGATGCCAATGGCTTGCCCGCCGTCAAGCTGGCGGACCCGGCGCAACTCAAAACTGGTGAATGGGTGGTGGCCATCGGCTCGCCCTTCGGTTTCGACAATTCAGTGACGGCCGGTATCGTCTCGGCCAAGGGCCGGGCCCTGCCGCAGGAAAACTACGTCCCTTTCATTCAGACGGACGTGGCAATCAATCCCGGCAATTCGGGTGGGCCGCTGTTTAATATGAAGGGCGATGTGGTCGGCATCAATTCCCAGATCTATAGCCGCAGTGGCGGCTACATGGGGGTTTCCTTCGCCATTCCGATTGATGTCGCGATGGAGGTGCAGCAGCAGTTGCGCACGACCGGGCGGGTCAGTCGGGGCCGTTTAGGCGTAGTCATTCAGGAAGTTAGCAAGGAATTGGCCGATTCGCTGGGTTTGGCGCGGCCAATGGGGGCGGTGGTCAATGCCGTCGAAAAAGCCGGGCCGGCCGAACAGGCGGGGCTCGAAGCCGGTGATGTCATCCTGCGCTTCGACGGCAAGGTCATTGCGAGTTCGGCAGACTTGCCGCGGCAGGTCGGGGCCAGCAAGCCGGGGAGCCGAGTGATACTGCAGGTCTGGCGCCGCGGTGCCTACCGTGACATTGCAGTGACGGTGGGTGAGATACAAGATGAAAAACAGGCCGCCAATCGCCCGCCACGCACGGCGCGGAGCGCCGAGCAGGCCAGCAATCGTCTTGGTTTGGTGGTCAGCGAATTGTCGGCCGAACAACGGAAAAATATGCAGTTGTCAGCCGGCTTGCTTGTTGAGGATGTGCGCAACAATGCCGTGCGGGCGGACTTGCGGACGGGGGATATCCTGATTGCCCTGATCAGTCAGGGGGCTACCACCGAACTGAAAACGGTCGACCAGTTCAACCGGCTGCTTGCCCCGTTCGACAAAGCGAGCAATATCACTTTGCTGATCCGTCGCGGTGAGTTGCAAACCTTCATCACCATCAAGGGGGTTGGCAACCATGGCCGTTGAGCTGACTTTATTGAGCCGTGATTATTGCCACCTCTGCCATGACATGGCGGATGCCCTGGCACCGCTCGCTGCCGAGTTCGGCGTCACGGTCCATGTTGTTGATGTCGATGCCGACCCGCTATTGGAAGCAAAGTACGATGAACTGGTCCCCGTCTTGCTGCATGGCGAAACCGAACTCTGTCATTACTTCCTGGATGAGGCCAAAACCCGTGAATATTTAGTCGGAATCCGCTAGAATTCAGGGTCTTCTGAACAGGGAAGGGCGCTGGAAAAGCGCCCTTTTTTACTCGCATCAATGGATCACATCCGTAATTTCTCGATCATCGCCCACATCGACCATGGCAAGTCGACGCTGGCTGACCGCATCATCCACCTCTGTGGTGGCCTGTCTGACCGTGAGATGGAGGCGCAGGTGCTCGACTCGATGGATATCGAACGCGAGCGCGGCATTACCATCAAGGCGCAAACTGCAGCGCTGCAATACAAGGCTCGCGACGGCAAGGTCTATAACCTCAACCTGATCGATACGCCGGGGCACGTGGACTTCTCATACGAGGTCTCGCGTTCCTTGTCGGCCTGCGAGGGGGCCTTGCTGGTCGTTGATGCCTCGCAGGGCGTCGAAGCACAGACGGTGGCCAATTGTTATACCGCGCTGGATCTGGATGTCGAGGTGGTGCCGGTCCTCAACAAGATCGACCTGCCATCGGCTGATCCCGACAATGCCCGCCAGGAAATTGAAGACGTCATTGGCATTGATGCCACCGACGCCGTACTGGCTTCGGCCAAGACGGGCCTGGGTGTGGCGGATATTCTTGAATCGGTCATTGCCCGCGTGCCGCCGCCCAAGGGTGATCCGGACGCACCGCTCAAGGCCTTGATCATCGATTCCTGGTTCGATAACTACGTCGGTGTCGTCATGCTGGTGCGGGTGGTCGATGGCGTCATGCGGCCGAAGGACAAGCTGTTTTTCATGGCGACCGGCGCCAATCAGTTGTGCGAACAAGTCGGGGTGTTTTCGCCAAAATCGGTGCAGCGTCCTGAATTGCGGGCCGGTGAAGTCGGCTTCGTCATTTCCGGCATCAAAGAATTGAAAGCCGCCAAGGTAGGCGACACCATTACCCTGGCTGATCGCAAGGCCACCGCCCCCCTACCTGGGTTCAAGGAAATCAAACCGCAGGTGTTTGCGGGTCTCTATCCTGTCGAATCCAACCAGTACGACTCCCTGCGTGAAGCACTGGAAAAACTCAAACTCAACGATGCCTCGCTGCAATATGAGCCGGAAGTCTCGCAGGCGCTGGGTTTTGGTTTCCGTTGCGGTTTCCTGGGGCTGTTGCATATGGAAATCGTCCAGGAACGCCTGGAGCGGGAATTCGACCAAGATTTGATTACCACGGCGCCGACTGTCGTCTATGAGGTCATTCAGCGCGACGGCTCGTTGATCCAGATCGAGAATCCGGCCAAATTGCCGGAATTGAGCAAGATTGAAGAAATTCGCGAGCCGATCATCACCGCGACCATTTTCGTGCCGCAGGATTATCTGGGCAATGTTATTACGTTGTGCAACCAGAAGCGCGGCAACCAGGTTGATATGCATTACCACGGTCGCCAGGTCAAACTGGTCTATGAAATGCCGATGGCTGAAGTGGTGATGGATTTTTTTGACAAGCTGAAATCCTGTTCCAAAGGGTATGCCTCGCTCGATTACGACTTCAAGGAATACCGCGCCTCGGATGTGGTCAAACTCGATATTCTGATCAATAGCGAAAAGGTTGATGCCTTGTCGCTGATTGTCCATCGGGCCAATTCACAATACCGTGGCCGCGAACTGGCCAGCAAAATGCGGGAACTAATTCCGCGACAAATGTATGACGTGGCCATCCAGGCGGCTATCGGTTCGCACATCATCGCCCGCGAAAACGTCAAGGCGATGCGCAAGGATGTGCTGGCCAAGTGCTATGGCGGCGATATTTCCCGTAAGAAAAAGCTGCTGGAAAAGCAAAAAGCCGGCAAGAAGCGCATGAAGCAGGTCGGCAGTGTCGAAATTCCGCAGGAAGCCTTCTTGGCCGTCCTACGCGTCGATAGCTGAGCGAAACCATGAACTTTGCCCTGATTCTTTTCGTGCTGCTGGTGTTGACTGGCCTGTTGTACGCGGTCAACGTCCTGAAATATAAGAAAACCCGCCCGCTTGGCAGCAAGGATCCGCTGTGGGTCGAGTGGGGCGCCGACTTCTTTCCGGTCATCCTGATTGTTTTCGTTTTGCGCTCCTTCTTCTTCGAGCCGTTCAAGATTCCTTCCGGTTCGATGATTCCGACCTTGCTGGTCGGTGATTTCATTCTGGTCAATAAATTCACCTACGGCATCCGCCTGCCGGTGATCGACATGAAAATCATCGACATCGGCGAGCCGCAGCGTGGCGATGTCATGGTCTTCCGCTACCCGGAAGATCCCTCGCTGGATTACATCAAACGGGTTGTCGGCCTGCCGGGTGACACGGTGGCTTATCAGAACAAAAAACTGACGATTAACGGTCAACTGCTGGAAACCCGGAAAATCGATGACTATCTGCATCCGGAACGCCTTTATTACTCCGAACAATACGTCGAAAAATTGGGCGACGTGGCTCATCGCGTACTCAACGATAGCGATGCACCGGCCTTCATTCCCGGTGTCGGGGATTTTCCCCAGCGCGAAAATTGCACTTACAATGCCTCGGGCGTCATCTGCAAAGTGCCGGCGGGTCATTACTTCATGATGGGCGACAATCGCGACAACAGCCGGGATAGCCGGGCCTGGGGCTTCGTTCCCGAGCGTTACATCGTCGGCAAGGCCTTCTTCGTCTGGCTCAATTTCAGCGATCTCGGCCGCATCGGCAGTTTCAAGTAGGAGGCAGTATGAACACACAGCGGGGCATCGCGCTTGGCAGCCTGCTTTTCTGGGCGATCATTCTGGTGGTTCTGGTCACGACCGGCCTCAAAATCGTGCCGTCGGCTATCGATTACTACAAATTGCAAAAAGACATCCGGGCGGTGGTCGCCCAGGCTGGGCCGGAGGCGACGGTGGCGGATCTGCGCAAGACTTACCAGCGCTTCGCGGAAGTGGATATGCTGGAATTTCCAGCCAGCGAGCTGGATATTTCCAAGGAGCGTGGGCAGATCGTCATTGAGTTTGCCTACGAAAAACGGATTCCGCTGTTTGCCAATGTCAGCCTGGTGATTGACTACAAGGGGTCCTCCGCGGAATAGGCATGACCGCGCAGATTCTTGCCGACCGCCTCGGTCATTCCTTTGCCAATCTGGCCTTGCTGCGCACGGCGCTGACGCACCGCAGTTACGGCACCCCCAATAACGAGCGCCTGGAATTTCTCGGCGATGGCATTCTCGACTTCGTGATTGCTGCTCTGCTGTACGAGCGCTTCACTGATTTGCCGGAAGGTGATTTATCCCGCCTGCGGGCAAACCTGGTTCGCCAGGATACCTTGCACGAACTGGCAAACCTGTTGGAAATTGGCTCTTTCCTGCGATTGGGTGAAGGCGAGATGAAAAGTGGTGGCGCGACGCGCCCCTCCATTCTGGCCGATGCCCTGGAAGCCCTGTTCGGTGCCATTTATCTCGATGGGGGATTTGCAGCGGCGGAGCGGGTGATTGCGCTCCTTTATGCCGATCTGCTCGCTGCCCTCAAGCCAGGACAGTTTCAGAAAGATGCCAAGACGCGCTTGCAGGAGTGGTTGCAAGGGCGGAAAAAAGCCTTGCCCCGTTATTCCCTGCTCGAAACGAGCGGTGCCGCGCATGCCCAGCGTTTTGTGGTGGCCTGCGAAATTGATTACCCCCCCCTGCGCACCACCGGTGCGGGTGCCAGCCGGCGTATTGCCGAACAGTGCGCCGCCGAGCAGGCATTGAAAGCATTGAACGAATGACCACCCAACGCTCCGGTTACATCGCCATTGTCGGCCGCCCCAATGTCGGCAAATCCACGCTGCTCAATCACCTGATTGGCGAAAAGATCAGCATCGTGTCGCGCAAGGCGCAGACCACGCGCCACCGCATCACCGGCATCCTGACCGATGCCCACTCGCAATTCGTTTTCGTCGATACGCCGGGCTTCCAAACCAAGTTTTCCAACGCCCTCAACCGCGCCATGAACCGTGGTGTGACGCAGACGCTGAACGATGTGGATGTCGTGCTGTTTGTCGTCGAAGCCGGGCGCTACGACGCCAAGGATAAAGCGGTGGTGCGCCTTTTGCCGAAGGACCGCCCGGTTATTCTGGTCGTCAATAAAACCGATTTGCTCAAGGATCGCACCGCTTTGCTGCCATTTCTAGCGGAAGTGGCGGCTGATTTCGATTACACCGCCGTCGTTCCGGTAAGCGCTGCCAAGGGGCGGCAAACCAAAGACCTGCTCGACGAAGCACGCAAGCATTTGCCGAATGATGGCCTGATGTTCCCCGAGGACGAACTGACCGACAAGAGCGAACGTTTTCTGGCGGCCGAATACATTCGGGAAAAGGTCTTCCGCCTGCTGGGCGACGAATTACCGTATGCCACGGCAGTCGAGATCGAAAAATTCGAGATCGAGGGCAATCTCCGGCGAATTTTTGCTGCTATCGTCGTCGACCGCGAAGGCCACAAGGCGATTGTCATCGGCAAGGGCGGCGAATCGCTCAAGCGCATCGCCAGCGAAGCCCGTCAGGACATGGAGCGCCTGTTCGATGGCAAGGTCTATCTGGAAGTCTGGGTCAAGGTCAAGTCAGGTTGGAACGACGATGAGCGCCTTTTGAAGAGCCTCGGTTACGAATAACGCGACGGCACGACGATGAGTCAGCGCAGCAAGGTCGATGGCCAGCCCGCTTTCGTATTGCACAGTTATCCCTTTCGGGAAACCAGCCTGATTGTCGAAGTGTTCAGCCGCGATTTTGGCCGGATGGCTCTTTTGGCGCGTGGCGCCCGTCGACCGCGCGCGGCCATCCGGGGCTTGTTGATGGCTTTTCAACCGCTGGAAATCGCTTGGGCAGGGAAGGGCGATGTGCTGACCCTGATGAAAGCCGAGTGGCAGGGCGGCCAACCCTTGCTGGCCGGTGAGGCGCTGTTTTGCGGCTATTATCTCAACGAGTTGCTGATGCACTTGCTGCCGCGCGAAGATCCGCATACGGCGTTGTTTGCTTGCTACGCCGACATGTTGCAGCGTCTGGCCGGCGATCCGAGCGGCCGGGTGCGCGAAGCCGATCTGCGCCGTTTTGAAAAAGCCTTGTTGCAGGAACTCGGCTATGGCCTGCTACTCGACCACGACCACGATGGCCTGCCGATTCAAGGCGACGCCGTCTACACCTATCGCATTGAGCAGGGAGCGTTACGTCTGTCGCATGCCAGCGAAGCCGCGCAGGTGGTCCGTGGGCAAACTTTGCTCGACCTGGCGGCTGACAATTTTGCCGACCCGCGTTCGCGGGCGGAAGCGAAGGCCTTGATGCGCAGCCTGCTCGCTTATTATCTGGCCGGCAAGGAACTCGAAACCCGCAAGATTTTCAAGGAGTTGCAGGAATTATGATCGAACTTGGCGTCAATATTGACCACATAGCCACCCTGCGGCAGGCACGGCGGACGTATGAACCTGACCCTGTGTGGGGCGCGGTTGAGGCGCACCTGGGGGGGGCGGATGGCATTACCGTGCATTTGCGTGAGGATCGGCGACATATTCAGGACGAGGATGTGCGCCGGCTCAAGGAGATAACCCAGATCAAGCTGAATCTGGAAATGGCGGCGACCGATGAAATGGTGGACATCGCCTGTCGGCTGCAGCCGGAAATGGCCATGCTGGTGCCGGAAGGTCGGCATGAAATCACCACTGAGGGCGGCCTCGACATTGTCGACCAGGAAAGCCGGTTGACGGCTGTGATCGCCCGTCTGCGTGACGCTGGCATTACCACCAGCGTCTTTATCGATGCCGAATTGCCGCAGATTGAAGCCGCGGCGCGGATTGGTGCCCAGGTGTGCGAAATTCATACGGGCCCTTACGCCCATGCCTTTTATGCCCAGGGCCGCGATGCCGAAGCACCGGCGGTGCGGCTTGAACTCGACAAGATTTGCCAGGGAGGGGCGCGTGTTCGCCAGTTGGGGATGCGCTTCAATGCGGGCCATGCACTTAATTATTACAACGTGCAGCCGATTGCCCGGCTGGCCGGTATCCGCGAGTTGCATATCGGCCACGCCATCGTCAGTCGGGCAGTTTTTGTCGGCTTGCGCGAGGCGGTGCGCGAGATGAAAGCCTTGATGCGTGAAGGCGCCCGGCAAGGCGAATGATTACCGGGATCGGCACCGATATCGTGGCTGTTGGCCGCTTGCGGGCAATGTGGGAAAAGCATGGGAAGGCGGCACTCGACAAGCTGCTGGCGCCGTCCGAGCGAGCGGATTTCGTCGCCGCCGCCGATCCAGGCCGTTTTCTTGCTAAGCGCTTTGCTGCCAAAGAGGCCTTGGCGAAGGCTTTGGGCACCGGCTTGCGTCCCCCTGTTCTGCTGCCGGCCATTGCCGTAACCCATGACGCGCAGGGCAAGCCGCAGTTTGCCTTTCACGGTCCACTGGCTGAATTGACCCAAAATCTGACCGTTCATTTATCCCTGAGCGATGAAGCCGATTACGCCATCGCTTACGTCATTGTGGAGTCCGCATGCTGAATCTGCCGCTTGGCCCCTTGATGATCGACATCGCCGGGACGGAACTGACGGCGCGGGATCGTACCCGTCTGTGCCATCCGCTGGTCGGTGGCATCATTCTGTTCGCCCGCAATTTTGCCGATCGGGCGCAGTTGACCGTGCTCACCGCCGAGATTCATGCCTTGCGCCAGCCCGCGCTGTTGGTTGCTGTTGATCACGAAGGGGGGCGCGTCCAGCGGTTCCGCAGCGGCTTCAGCCGCTTGCCGGCGATGCGCCGCCTAGGCCTGCTGTACGACCAGGCCGCGACCGTCGGGCTGGCGGCGGCACGGGCCTGCGGTTGGGTGCTGGCCGCCGAGTTGCGGGCCTGCGGTGTTGATTATTCCTTTACCCCGGTGCTCGATCTGGATTACGGGCCATCCCGGGTGATTGGTGACCGTGCTTTTCATCGCGACCCGGCGACGGTCAGCGCCTTGGCTGCGGCCTTGATTGATGGCTTGCGGGCAGGCGGCATGGGTTGTTGCGGCAAACACTTTCCCGGCCATGGCTATGTGATTCCGGATTCGCATGTTGACCTGCCGGTGGACGAGCGCCCCCTGGCCGAGATGGCCGACGATCTGCATCCCTACCGCGTACTACCCCTCGCCGGGGTCATGGCAGCGCACGTGATTTATCAATGTTTTGACTGTAATACTGCTGTATTTTCAAATAAATGGATTGAATACCTTAGAAACGACATCAAGTTTGATGGGGTTGTTTTTACCGATGATCTGTCGATGGCCGGAGCAGGGGTGGTCGGCGACATGCTCGCTCGGGTGATGACGGCCTATGCGGCCGGTTGTGACATGTTGTTGGTGTGCAATGCACCGGATGCAGTGGACAATGTGCTGGATGCTTGGCAGCCCAGGATCGATCCGCAGCGCCAGCGGCGGGTCGAACGGCTCGTGGCCACCCTGCCGTCGGCGCCAGACGGGTCCGCTTTGCAAAATGATTTGGGCTACCAAGCGGCGAAAGTCCTGTTGCTTGCGCAGGGCTTGCTGGACGAGGCTCAGTCGGTCTGAGGGCTGCCGGCCCGGCTACGCCGTTCAAAATACTGGCAGGGTAAGCCGGAGTTGGCCTGCACTTGCCGGCAAGGGAGTTGCCTGCTCTTGAATCCCAGGGCCTGACAGGCGTAGGGAAAATTCACGTCGTGCGTGATCTGGTGGTGCCGGCATTGCATGCAATTCGGCAGGGAATCCAGGGATGACGGCCAGTTCATGGCGTGAAAAAGCCCGCCGGTACTGCAAGCGGGCTGGCCGGCGGCGGCTTCAGATCAGCCCCAGGTTTTCCTCGAGACCGAGGTGTACATTCATCGCCTGCACGGCGGCACCGGATGCACCTTTGCCGAGGTTGTCGAGACGGGCCATGATCAGCATTCGCTCGGCATTGCCAAATACGGCAAGATCGACCCGGTTGCTGCCATTGTTGGCTTCGACATTGAAGAAACCGCCATCCGTTGTCGCCGCCAGATCAACCGGCAAGACGTTGATGAAGGCCTCGTCGGCATAGTAATCGGCAATGACTTTCTGTACGGCCTCCGGCGTTGCCGGACGGGTGAACTGGTGCGGTTGCAGGTAGACGGTGACAGCCAGCCCCTTGTAGAACGGGCCGACGATGGGTTGGAAGATCGGTGCCACGGTCAACCCGGTATACGCCTGCATTTCCGGCAGATGCTTGTGGGCAAGGGCGAGGGCGTAGGGGCGCGGCGCCTTCAGTTGCGTCGTGCTGGCGCTGGCGGCTTCGTAATCGGCAATCATCGATTTGCCGCCACCGGAATAGCCGGTGATGGAATTGGCCGCAATTTGCGTGTCGATCGGCAGCAAGCCGGCAGCAACCAGCGGACGCAGTGCCAGGATGAAGGCGGTGGCATGGCAGCCGGGGTTGGCGATGCGTTTGCTAGCGCGAATTTTGGCGCGTTGTTCCAGGCACAGTTCGGGGAGGCCGAAAGTCCAGTCCGGATTGATGCGGTGCGCGGTCGACGCATCGATGATGCAGGTAGCCGGGTTGTTCACCAGAGAGACCGATTCCTTGGCGGCTTCGTCGGGCAGGCAAAGGAAGGTAACGTCGGAGGCATTGATCAGGCGCTGGCGTTCTGCCAGGTCCTTGCGCTTGTCGGCATCGATCTTGAGGATTTCGATATCGGCGCGTTGGGCGAGGTATTCATTGATCTGCAGGCCGGTAGTGCCTTCCTGGCCATCGACAAACACTTTATAGGTCATGGTGAATCCGCTGCGAGGTTGAACGAGGGGTGAATTCTGGCAGAAATTGGTGACGCTTTGGCGAAAATGCCCGTTTTACGCGGTCGACCGCACCAAGGGCTCAAAATACAAACGGGCAGCCGAAGCTGCCCGCTGTATCAACCGGCAAGGACTGATTACTTGCTGCGGCTCTTGTATTCGTCGGTACGCGTATCAATTTCGATCTTGTCGCCGATTTCGACGAAGGCCGGGACCGGCAGTTCGAAACCGGTGGAAATCTTGGCCGGCTTCATGACCTTGCCCGAGGTGTCGCCCTTGACGGCCGGCTCGGTATAGATGACTTCGCGGACCAGCGAGTTCGGCATTTCAACCGAGATGGCCTTGCCGTCGTAGAAGACGACTTCGCACGGCATGTCGGCTTCGAGGTACTTGAGCGCGTCGACCATGTTCTCGGCTTCAACTTCGTACTGGTTGTACTCGGCGTCCATGAACACGTACATCGGATCGGCGAAGTAGGAGTAGGTGACTTCCTTCTTGTCGAGGACGACGACTTCGAACTTGTCGTCAGCCTTGTAAACCGCTTCCGACGGGTTACCGGACAGCAGGTTCTTGAGCTTCATCTTGACGACGGCGGCGTTGCGGCCGGACTTGTTGTATTCGGTCTTCTGCACCACGAGCGGCTCGGGGCCGACCATGATCACGTTACCGGAGCGGAGTTCCTGAGCGGTCTTCATGTGAGATATCCAAAAATACTGAGAAAAGAAAACGTTAGATTATACCTTGCTGGCGCAGAAATTAACGAGGGCTGTGCTCAAATCGGACATTCGCATTAATTCGCTACGCCAGGCGAGATTGTGCTGGTGGACCGCTTCCCGTTGGGCGATAAAGGCCAGCCAGCAGTCCACCAGATCGCCAGCGGTATTCCAGGCCATGAACAGTTGCTGCACTACCTCACGCAGAGGGGGCTCGGCCGCCGCCGTATAGTGATCAAGGAAAGCTTGCAGCTTGGCTAAATGCGCATCGTCGTCCTGACGATAAATTTGCCAGATGAAGGGGCGGGCGGCCCATTGAGCGCGGACGAAGGAGTCTTCGCCGCGCACGAAGTTGACTGCGCAACGCCGCAGCAGGGCATCGTACGCGTCGATCGTCAGGAAGGGCGTAGGCTGCAAACGCGCTTGCCCGACCTGCCATGGGCCGTGGCCGCCGAGCAGGGCGCTGACGGCAGCCTGTGGTTGACCGGGCGGAATGTGACAGCATAGCGCGTGCGGCGTGGCAGCCAGCGCGCTGAGCCAGGCGGCCAGCGGTGCCGTGTCGTAGCAGAACAGGCTGATTTCCAGCGGTTTTTCCTTGGTTGCTGTCGTGAGTAGCGGTAAATCCGCTTCGCGCAGCAGTCCCCCGGTCGACGGCGTAAAACCGGGAAAAAAGAAATGTTTGACCAGGGGCAGGGTGGGGTGGGGTGAGGCCAGGCCGTGACAACCTACCGCCCAGGATTCAGCGGTCAGGTATTCGAGATTGACCCAGCAGGGCCGGTGCACGGCCTGCGCCATGGCATTCAAATAGGGCGTGGGCAATTCACAGGCGAAGGCCTCGATAATGACCTCGCCCACCCGGTCGACCGTGAAATCGTCTGTCCACCGGCGGACGTCGACCGATTCAAGCCATTGTGCCGGCAGCTCCGGCGAGCAAGCTGGGCAAAGTGGCTGCAGGCTGTGCAAATCATCGACCCACAGGCGAACCTGGCGACCGTGTTCGCCGGCCAGTTGGCGGGCTAGACGCCAGCAGACGCCGATGTCCCCATAGTTGTCGATGACGCGGCAGAAGATGTCCCAGTGAAGCTGCATGGCTGGCATGTTAACATCGCGCCCCATGCTGACCACCACTTTCCAAGACCCACAAGGCTGCACGGCTTGTCCGCGTCTGGCCGAGCACCTGGCGGTGATTCGTCGCCGTGACCCCGACTGGCACGCCTTGCCGGTGCCTGCCTTCGGCGCGCTCGATGCTGAACTGCTGGTGCTTGGCCTTGGCCCTGGCGAACGCGGTGCCAACCGTACTGGCCGCCCGTTTACTGGCGATGTCGCCGGCGAACTTCTCTACCCGGCGCTGCACCGTTTCGGTTACGCCACGGCGGCCGAAGCGCTGGCCGACGACTGGGCTAACCCGGCGCTGCAACTGGTCAATTGCCGCATCACCAACGCCGTGCGCTGCCTGCCGCCGGCCAACAAACCGCTGACCGCCGAAATCCGTCAGTGCAACGGCCATCTCCAGGCCGAACTGGCGGCGATGCCGCAGTTGAAAGTCATCGTCGCCCTCGGCACGGTCGCCCATCAGGCTCTGCTGTGGTCGTATGGCTTGAAACCGGCCCACGTCAAGTTCGCCCACAATGTCCGCCATGAGCTGCCGGACGGCCGCATCCTGATCGACAGTTACCATTGCAGCGGCTACAACTGGCGCACCGGTCGTTTGACACGCGATAGTTTCGAAGCCGTATTTGCCGGCGTTAAAGCGCTTTTGGGCTGATTCTCGCGGTCGACCGTGGCATTTGACGCAAAACCTTTCCTCGCCTCGCTGACCGAGCTGCCCGGTGTTTACCGGATGATCGCGGCCGATGGCACCGTGCTCTACGTCGGCAAGGCAAAAAACCTGAAGAAACGGGTCGCTTCCTACTTCCGCGAAAACCTGTCCAGCCCGCGCATCGCCCACATGGTCAGTCAGATTGAGCAGGTCGAGACGACGCCAACGCGCACCGAAGCGGAAGCGCTGCTACTCGAAAACAACCTGATCAAGTCGTTGGCGCCGCGCTACAACATCCTCTTTCGCGACGACAAGTCCTACCCCTACATCGTGCTCACGCGCGGCGACTATCCGCGCCTTGGCTTTTTTCGCGGCAATCCGGACCGCAAGGCGGATTATTACGGCCCGTACCCGTCGAGCTGGGCAGTGCGCGACAGTATCCATCTGCTGCAGAAAATGTTCCGCCTGCGCACCTGCGAGGACACCGTCTTCGCCAACCGCTCACGCCCCTGTCTGTTGTACCAGATCAAGCGCTGCAGCGGTCCTTGTGTGGATCACATCACACCGGCCGATTACGCGGCCGATGTCCAACTGGCGGCGATGTTCCTGCTCGGCAAGCAGCAGGAAGTGACCAAACGCCTGACTGAGGCCATGGCAGCGGCGGCAGAACGTTTGGCTTTCGAGCAGGCCGCCATCCTGCGCGACCAGATTCATGCACTGCACCAGGTGCAGGAAAAGCAGTTCATGTCGAGCAGCAAGGGCGAGGATGTTGACATCGTCGTCGCTGACCAGTCGGCCGGTCAGCTCTGCGTCAATCTGGCGATGATTCGGGGGGGGCGCCATCTGGGCGACCGACCGTTTTTTCCGAGCCATGCCGGCGATGCCACGCCAGCCGATGCCATTGCTGCCTTCTTGCGCCAGCATTACGCCGCCCACCCGGCCCCCGCACGGCTGCTGGTGTCGCCCTTGCCCAGCGAAGACGAGGAGGGAAGTGCCGTGGGGCAACTGGCGGAACTGGCCGGTCGCACGGTGCCGCTCGGCGAAGCACGCAGCCTGAGCCAAAAGGCCTGGGTCGAGATGGCGCTACAGAATGCCCGGCTGGCCATTCTGGCCCGCAGCCAAGCCTCGGCGCAGCAAGCGCATCGCCTGGCGGCATTACAGGAGGTTCTGCAATTGCCGGAAGCTATGACCCGGATCGAATGTTTCGACATCAGCCATACCATGGGTGAGGCGGCTGTGGCCTCCTGCGTGGTCTATGACGGTCACGCGATGAGTAAGCGCGACTACCGTCGCTTCAACATCCGCGACATCACGCCCGGCGATGACTATGCCGCGATACGCCAGGCGGTCACGCGGCGTTACGACGGGATCGTTAGTGGTGAGGGCAGGGCGCCTGATCTGATCCTGATCGACGGTGGCAAAGGGCAGGTAGCCTCGGCTTGGGCGGCGCTTGCCGATCTCGGCCTGACCCACCTCAACATGGTCGGCGTCGCCAAGGGCGAAGCGCGCAAGCCCGGCCTCGAAAGCCTGATTTTTCCTGAGGCCGATGGTCGACCGCCACTCAATCTGCCGACTGACCATCCCGCGCTGCACCTGATTCAGGAAGTACGCGACGAAGCCCATCGCTTTGCCATTACCGGCCATCGCGGTCAACGCGCCAAAAGTCGCAAATCTTCGACCCTGGAAAACCTACCCGGCGTTGGCCCGGCTCGGCGCAAGGCGCTGGTGGCCCGCTTTGGCGGACTAGCCGGGGTCAAGAACGCCACCATCGAACAATTGGCTGAAGTGCCCGGCATCAGCCGTGACATGGCCGAAAAGATCCATTCCGCCTTACACTGACGGCCTATGCCATTCAATATCCCCATCCTGCTGACCTGGTTGCGCATTGTTGCCATCCCGCTGCTGATTGCCGTCTATTACCTGCCGGGCAACTGGGCGACGCTGCCTGAGCGCAATCTCATCGCCACCCTGATTTTCGTTGCCGCTGCCTTGACGGATTGGGCGGATGGCTACCTGGCGCGCCGCCTCAACCAGACCTCGGCTTTTGGTGCCTTTCTCGACCCGGTGGCCGACAAACTGATGGTCGCTGCCGCGCTGATCGTCCTCGTTCAACTCGGCCGGGTCGACGCCATCATCGCGACCATCATTATCGGACGAGAAATCACCATTTCCGCCCTGCGCGAGTGGATGGCCAAGATCGGTGCTGCCCGCAGCGTTGCGGTCTCGATGCTAGGCAAAATCAAGACCGTTGCCCAGATGGCCGCCATCCCCTTGCTGCTTTACTACGATCCGGCGTTTGATCTCGATACCCGCCTGTACGGCAATGGCCTGATCTGGATTGCCGCACTGCTGACGCTGTGGTCGATGGGCTACTATTTGCAGAAGGCTTGGCCGGAGATTTTGCGTCGTACGCAAGAAAATTGAAAAATAGTGTTGACAGTATTCTTGGCTGGTCTATAATGCGCGCTCTGTTTGAGACGCGGCAGTAGCTCAGTTGGTAGAGCGATACCTTGCCAAGGTATAGGTCGAGAGTTCGAGACTCTTCTGCCGCTCCAGAATTTTTGATGCAGCCAAAAACTGCATCGCAGTAGTAGAAGTAAATAGGCGTGGCGCGATAGCAAAGCGGTTATGCACCGGATTGCAAATCCGTGTAGGTCGGTTCGACTCCGGCTCGCGCCTCCAAGGTTTTGCGGCAGTAGCTCAGTTGGTAGAGCGATACCTTGCCAAGGTATAGGTCGAGAGTTCGAGACTCTTCTGCCGCTCCAAAATAAAAAGGGAAAGCGAAAGCTTTCCCTTTTTTGTATAAAAATTGCGATACACCCACACAAAGCGCCCGGGTGGTGAAATTGGTAGACACAAGAGACTTAAAATCTCTCGCTCTTTGAGTGTACGGGTTCGATTCCCGTCCCGGGCACCACAGGCTGCGCATGATCATCTATGACCTTGGTTGTGAAAACGAACACCGCTTTGAGGGCTGGTTTCGCAGTGGCGATGACTTTTCAAGGCAACGCGACAGCGGGCTGATTCATTGCCCGCAATGCGATAGCAACCATATCCGTCGTTTGCCTTCTTGCGTTGCAATCGGTGGCCATGCACCCAGTGAGGGTGTCGGGGCGACGAAAGCAGGCAAGGACATCCGGGCTGCCTCCATCGCGAAGAGTGGTCGCCCTCCGGCAGGCACTGAGATGCTGGCGGTGTATCGGCAATTTGTCGATGCGCTTCAGCACCACAGTGAGGACGTGGGAAACGAGTTTGCCAACGAAGCACGCCGAATACAGGCCCACGAGGCACCGGAGCGCCTGATTCGTGGTCAGGCCAGCCTGGACGAATGTGAGCAACTGCGTGATGAGGGGATCGATATCCTGATCCTGCCCAGTATCAAGGAAGATGATCTCAATTAATTTTACAAACTTTTATTTCAACACCTTTGTATGTTGTTTAACATAATACAAATT
>JAQTXC010000032.1:0-22468 GCA_028689015.1 Dechloromonas sp.
GGGCGCACCATAAAAAAACGGGGCGCCGTAGCGCCCCGTTGTATTCAACCAGAAAATCAGGCCGCCGTTTTTTTGGCGGGCAGCTTTTCCTTGATGCGAGCCGACTTGCCGGAACGATCGCGCAGGTAGTACAGCTTGGCACGACGAACGTCACCACGACGCTTGAGTTCGATCGAGGCCACCAGCGGCGAATACGTCTGGAAAGTACGCTCGACGCCTTCACCAGACGAAATTTTGCGAACGATGAAGGAGGAGTTCAGACCGCGGTTACGCTTGGCGATGACCACGCCTTCGTAAGCCTGCAGACGCTCGCGATTACCTTCCTTGACCTTCACTTGCACGACGACGGTGTCGCCCGGTGCGAATTCAGGAATGGTCTTGCCCAGGCGGGCTATTTCTTCTTGTTCCAGCTGTTGAATCAGGTTCATGTGAGATCCTTCTTGTAAAACAACATTACTCACCGCATTGCTCCTCTCCGACGATTTCCGTGAGGAGTTGCGTTTCTTCCGCGGTCAACCTGCGGTGCGCCAGCAAATCCGGGCGACGCTTCCGGGTCCGTGCCAGCGACGCTTTTAGTCGCCAACGACGAATCTTTTTGTGGTCACCGGACAGCAAGACAGCCGGCACCCCATGTCCTTCATACATCTCGGGCCGCGTATAGTGCGGGCAATCCAGCAGGCCCGACACAAACGAATCTTCCACCGCTGATGCGGCATCGCCCAGCACCCCCGGCAACTGGCGGACAATGGCGTCGATCAACACCATCGCCGGCAACTCGCCACCGGACAGCACAAAATCCCCGATCGACACTTCTTCATCAACGCAGCGCTCGATCAAACGCTCGTCAATTCCTTCATAACGGCCACAGAGCAGGATTAAGCCCGCCTCGCCGGTCGCCAGTTGCATCACCCGCTGATGGGTCAACGGTGCGCCTTGCGGCGACAGGTAAATCACCCGACTACTAACCAAGCCAGCGGCGTGCTGCGCCACTTTTGCTGCAGCAATTGCCTTTTCCAGCGGCCCGGGCTGCATCAGCATGCCGGGACCACCACCAAAGGGCCGATCATCGACTCGGCGCCAGGAATTCTCAGCAAAGTCACGTGGATTCCAGGCCTGCCAGCACCAGCGCTGCTCTTCCAGCGCCCGACGGGTAATGCCACTGTCAGTCACGGCAGCAAAAATCTCGGGGAACAAGGTGATGCAATCAAAGCGCATCAACAACCGCCCACCAAAAAATTACCAATCCAGGCCCCAGGCGACCAAAATCTGCCCACCCGTCTTGTCGACCGTCAGCACCACCTCATCAACGAATGGCAGCAAGCGCTCGTTTTCCGCCGCATCAACCACACGTAGCACCGCATTGGCCCCGGTTTCCAGCAGACCGGCTACTCGCCCCAGGCATTCGCCCTCACGATTAACGACTGCCAGACCGAGCAGATCGGCCCAATAAAACTCGTCCTCACCAGTCGCCGGCAACAGATTGCGCGGCACACCGACCAGCAAGCCTTTCATCGCTTCAGCCGCTGTACGATCAAACACCCCTTCAAGCGCCACCACCAGACCACTGGCGTGCGCCTTCAGGCCAACCAGGCCAATCTCACGCCAACGATCCTCCTGACCCACCCACCAGACCGGCATACCGGACCAGCCAAGGGGGTCATCACCAAAGGCATGCAACCTGATCCAGCCACGGATACCATAAGGGTCCGCCAAGCGGCCCAGAACAACGATTTCCTGACTGGACAAGGGGAGAGCGCGCCTTAGGCGACTTGCTGCTTGGCGTACTGCTTGACCAGACGGGCAGCGGTCGGCGACATTTGTGCACCATTTTCCTGCCAGTAGGTCAGACGGTCCATTGCCACGCGCAGACCTTCAGCTGCACCGGAAGCGACCGGGTTGTAAAAACCGATGCGCTCAACAAAACGACCGTCGCGACGATTACGGGAATCGGTCACCACCAGGTTGTAGAACGGGCGCTTCTTGGCGCCACCACGGGCAAGACGGATAACAACCATGAGAATACTTTCGTAAGCTGGGAAAAAGACGCAAGATTATATCTTCTAATCGATAAAAATCAAGCCACTTAGACTACCCACAAAAGCGCCCCGCCGACCAAACACCTCACCACCGGGCTTTTGGACGTAATTTTCACGCCAGTCCGTTTTTTTTGCTATTCTCGCCAGCGTATGACAACCGACCTTGATTTTTCAGCAACCGCCGCCCCCGAAGCCAACATCAAGCGCATTCTTGAATGGCTGGCCATGGCTCACGGCCGTAACGGCAGCGACGATATCGAGGAGGTGCTCAAGCACATCATCGTGCTGCGGCAAACCCCCATTCCTTGTGGTCAACGGATCAAATTACTGGATCTGATTTATGCCCACGTCGAACGGGTCGTCAAAGCCGAACTCCCCAGGCTCAACAAGGTCTCCCTGCCCATATCGCGCAAATTGCGCCTTAAAGTGCGTCAATTACTCGATTTGCTGGAGCGACTAACGCAAGATTATTTCAATAGCCTGGCCGCAATTTTCGATCCACAAACCAGCGAAGCTGGCAGCCTAGCGCAGGTCTCCCTACGCCGCGCCATGCTGTCGATCATCTGGCAAATTCGTATTTTTCACTTGGTGGCCTCGCCTGTCCGGCCCATGCTCTGGCAGCAGCTACACGCCACTTATCGCAATGCACGTCGCTTCGGCATTGCCGACTTACCTGGACCACGCGACACGCCCAGCATCCAACGCCTTTATAGCGATGGACTACTGGCTGCCATCGCTCAGCCAGCCTCGTTTTGCGCCGAAGAATTGAGCTTCATCAGCGATTACATTGAATATTGCACACCCGATGTGCCTTTTTCTGAAGCACCAATTAGCCCGACGGAAAGCACCTTCTGGATCGACCAAGACCGTGACTTTCCTGCCCATGCGCTGGTGCGGCGCGGCCCCAGCGGGGAGTGCCGACCGCTCTACTTCAATTGCGCCGACGTTGCCACCCAGGCCTTGCAACACCTTGGTCAATTGCAGCGCGGCACGTCGGCTGCCAGCCTGCATCTGCCAGTTTTTGCCGAAAGCCACACCGGACAAGGCATCCTTCGCCGCTTGGCGCGCTTATGGGGCGAACCGGCCAAGCGCAAATTCTCCCGTCGCCACCAGTCGTATCGTGCCCACCTTTGCGTCGGCCTGGACACCCTCTGGCACCTGCTCAAGGCGCCGAATGCCGAAGCCGATGCCAGCGAGTGGATGGTCACCAACGAAAGCCCGGATGGCTACGCCTTGATGCATATGTCCGGCAACACCCGCGAATTGCGCGTCGGCGACATCGTCGCCCTGAAGCCTATGGACAAGGTAGCCAGCACTGAAAGCGGCTGGCATGTCTGCATCATCCGTTGGGCCATCTCAGAAAACCCGGAACATGTTGAAATTGGCCTGCAACAAATTGCCTCCCGCGCCATCTCGGCTCATATTGCACAGCCTTACGAGTTGCAAAACAGCAATCAGGTAATGGCGCTCATCCTGCCCGAAACGCCCCCGTTGCGAACATCCCAGTCGCTGGTCGTACACTCCGGACTCCTCAAGGAGCACACCCGGCGCATCATCGTGCTGGTCGAGCAGGACAACCTGGAAATCCGTGAGGTGCAGGCAACTCGCATGGATGAACAAACCAGTGCCATCGAGATTTTCTCGCTCGAACCAGACGAACTGATCTAGCCTGATCCAGCGGCTGGGGCGAGACGTATAATCTCGCCCCATGCAAGACATTCTCGTTCTCTACTACAGCCACCGAGGTTCAGTGCGCCAATTGGCCGAACACCTCGCCCGCGGCATTGATTCCATCCCCGGCACGCAGGCACGTCTGCGGACTGTCCCGCGGGTATCAACCATCTGCGAAGCCAGCGCCCCGGACATTCCGGACAGCGGCGCCCCATATGTCGAAGCCTGTGATCTGGAAGAATGCAGCGCCATCGCCCTGGGGAGCCCGGTCCGTTTTGGCAATATGGCCGCCCCAATGAAGTATTTTTGGGATAGCACCATTGCCGCCTGGCAGAACGGTACGCTCGCTGGCAAACCGGCCTGCGTCTTCACCTCCAGCAGCAGTCAGCATGGCGGCAATGAAGCAACGCTGCTCAGCATGATGCTACCCCTGCTGCACCATGGCATGCTGCTGCTGGGCCTCCCCTTTACCGAACCGGCCCTGGCAAGCACCCGCGATGGCGGCACCCCCTATGGAGCCAGCCATGTAGCCGGCCCGGATGGCAACCCCGGCCTGACCGACCACGAACGCCAATTAGCCTTTGCCCAGGGACAACGCCTGGCAAATATCGCCCTGAAACTGAGTCGACCGTGCGCCTGAGCCCTCAACACTATCAATGGGCGACCAGCGCCAGCCTGATTGCCCTCACCTTCCTCTGCCTGGCCTGGGAGGGCTGGCTGGCCCCCTTGCGACCCGAAGGCTCGTGGATGACTCTGAAAGCGGTTGTCTTGCTGCTACCGCTGTTCGGCATCCTGCGCGGCAAGCGCTACACCTACAAATGGCTATCCTTGCTGATCCAGTTTTACCTGCTGGAAGGCCTGACTCGCGCCACCAGCGACCAGGGCTTATCACAGTGGCTGGCGGCAGCGGAAACGGCACTGGCAATTCTGGTCTTTGTTCTGACTATCCTCTTCTTGCGGTCAACGCGCTCAACAGGCGAAAAAAAGACCGCCTGACGGTCGGCGGCCTTTGTTGTCGACGCGCACAATCAGTGATTACACATCACCCTGCGCCTTGACCCGGTCGAGAGTTGAATAAAGCTTGTTCAGCGCATTGACGTATGAACGTGCCGAGGCAATGACGATATCGGTGTCCGCCCCACTCCCATTGACGATGCGGCCAGCTTTGGCCAATCGGGTCGTCACTTCGCCCTGGGCATCGGTTCCGGTCGTAATCGCATTGACCGAGTAAAGCAACAACTCGGCGCCGCTGGCCACCATCAGCTCGATGGCCTTAAAGGTCGCATCAACCGGCCCGCCACCACTGGCCTCCGCCTTGTGCTCAACCCCACCGATATTGAGAATCACCGCAGCAAGCGGCATCTCGCCAGTCTCCGACGTCACCCGCGAATAGACCAGCTTGTAGTGCTCTTGATCAGGCGTTACCACCTCTTCCGAAACCAGCGCATGCAAGTCTTCGTCAAAAATTTCGTGCTTCTTGTCGGCCAACGCCTTGAAACGGGCAAAAGCTGCATTCAGGACTTCATCGCTCTCCAGTTCAATACCCAATTCATGCAACCGGCTCTTGAAGGCATTACGCCCGGAGTGCTTGCCCAACACTAATTTGTTCTGCGTCCAACCCACATCCTGAGCACGCATGATCTCGTAAGTTTCGCGATGCTTCAAAACGCCATCCTGATGAATACCCGACTCATGAGCAAAGGCATTGGCCCCGACCACCGCCTTATTAGGCTGAACCGGGTAGCCGGTGATCTGCGACACCAGCTTCGAAGCCGAAACGATCTGCGTCGTATCGACACGCGTCTCGACCGGGAAAACATCAGCCCGCGTCCGAACCGCCATGACAATTTCCTCAAGCGCCGCGTTACCCGCCCGCTCACCCAGGCCGTTAATCGTACATTCCACTTGCCGCGCCCCGGCCAGCACAGCGGCCAGTGAATTAGCCACCGCCAGACCCAGATCATTGTGGCAATGCACCGACCACACCACCTTGTCCGCACCAGGCACTCGCTCAATCAACTGGCGCATGGTCTCGGCGTATTGCGACGGGATGTTGTAGCCGACGGTATCCGGCACATTGATCGTGGTTGCCCCCGCCCGAATGACCGCCTCGAAAATTCGGCACAGGAAATCGAGCTCGGAACGCCCGGCATCCTCAGCCGAAAATTCCACATCATCGGTATATTCACGTGCCCAACCAATCGCCTTGACCGCCTGATCAACCACCTGATCGGGCGTCATGCGCAGCTTCTTTTCCATATGGATCGGCGAGGTGGCAATAAAGGTGTGAATACGCCCCGATTGCGCCGGACGGATCGCCTCGCCTGCGCGCCGGATATCGTTCTCGTTGGCACGCGCCAGCGAGCACACGGTCGACGTCTTGATCGCCTGAGAAATGGCTTGAATGGCCTCGAAATCACCGGGTGATGCGGCAGCAAAGCCCGCTTCAATCACATCGACCCGCATCTTTTCCAACTGCCGGGCCACCCGTATTTTTTCTTCCTTGGTCATCGAGGCGCCAGGGCTTTGCTCACCATCGCGCAAGGTCGTATCGAAAACTACCAGATGCTGCTTCATGAAAAACTCCAGAAACTCAACGCGTCCGCCGCTTGATGAGGCCATATGCGGCCAGCACATAACCCGACAGACCATACAGGACAAAGAAACCGAACAAGGCCATTTCCGGGCTCAGGGAGACCAGGGCAAAACCCAGCGCAATGGCCGCCACGGCAAAAAAAGGCACGCTCTTGCGCAGATTGACGTCCTTGAAACTGTAATAACGAATATTCGAAATCATCGTCAGGCCAGCCACCACCGTCAGAATACAGGCCAGCCAGCGGACATCACTCCCGGGAACCCCCGAGACGATCATTACCCAGACCAAACCGGCAACCAGGGCGGCGGCGGCCGGTGACGGCAAACCTTGAAAAAAGCGCTTATCCATGACTTCGAGCGTGGTATTGAAACGAGCCAGGCGCAAAGCCGCCCCAGCACAATAGATAAAGGCTGCAATCCAGCCCATCCGTCCCAGATCACGCAGGGCCCATTCATACATCACCAAAGCTGGCGCCGCACCAAAGCTCACCATATCGGACAAGGAGTCGTATTCGGCCCCGAAAGCCGACTGGGTGTTGGTCAGGCGAGCCACCCGACCATCCAGGCCATCAAGCACCATGGCGATGAAAATCGCCATGGCCGCCCGCTCAAAATCACCCTGCATGGCCTGCACAATGGCAAAGAAACCTGCAAATAAGGCCGCCGTGGTAAACAAGTTGGGGAGCACATAAATGCCACGCCGCTTGACCTCGGGGTTGAACAGGGACTTACGGGGTTTGAGTTCGGTCATAGGCAAAGACAATCTTCCGTAACCGCGCAAGGATACACCCCACGCTGTCGATCAAGCGCAAACAATTTGGGCGGTGCAGTCTCCCACACCGCCCAAAAGCGAAAACAAGAGGCCCCCAGGGAGCCACCTTGTCGAACCCGCAAAGAATCAATCAGTTCTTGGACTGGTCAACGAGTTTATTCTTCTTGATCCACGGCATCATGTCGCGCAACGCACCGCCGACCGTTTCGATCGGATGCACGGCGTTCAGGCGACGACGGGCCGTCATCGAAGGATAGTTGGTACGACCTTCGAGGATGAACATCTTGGCGTATTCGCCGGTCTGGATGCGCTTGAGGGCATTGCGCATGGCTTCGCGCGACTGTTCGTTGATGACTTCCGGGCCAGTCACGTACTCGCCGTACTCGGCGTTGTTCGAGATCGAATAGTTCATGTTGGCGATGCCGCCTTCGTACATCAGATCGACGATCAACTTCAACTCGTGGAGGCACTCGAAGTAAGCCATTTCCGGAGCATAACCGGCTTCGGTCAGGGTTTCGAAGCCCATCTTGACCAGTTCAACAGCACCGCCACAGAGAACAGCCTGTTCACCGAACAGATCGGTTTCGGTTTCTTCGCGGAAGTTGGTTTCGATCACGCCACCCTTGGTACCGCCGTTGGCAGCCGCGTAGGACAGAGCGATGTCCTTGGCCTTACCGGACTGGTCCTGGTAGATGGCGATCAGGGACGGCACGCCGCCGCCCTTCAGGTACTCGGAACGCACGGTGTGGCCCGGGCCCTTCGGCGCGACCATGATCACGTCGAGATCGGCACGCGGCACGACCTGGTTGTAATGCACGTTGAAGCCGTGGGCGAAAGCCAGGGTTGCACCCTGCTTGATGTTCGGCTCGACGTCGTTCTTGTAAACCTCGGGAATGTTTTCGTCCGGCAGCAGGATCATGACCAGATCGGCAGCAGCAACAGCATCCTTGACTTCTGCAACCTTCAGGCCGGCACCTTCGGCCTTGGCCCAGGAGGCTCCGCTCTTGCGCAGACCAACAGTCACATTGACGCCGGAATCGCGCAGGTTCTGGGCGTGGGCGTGACCTTGCGAGCCATAACCGACGATGGTGACGTTCTTGCCCTTGATGAGGGAGAGATCAGCGTCCTTGTCGTAATAAACTTTCATGAATTCCTCTTGATAAACAGATAATTAAACTTTAAGAATACGATCGCCACGACCAATACCACAAACACCGGTACGGACGGTTTCGAGAATGAGACCGGCATCCAGGCCGGCAATGAAGGAGTCGAGCTTTGAACTGGCCCCGGTCAACTCGATCACATAGGTCGATTCCGTCACATCGATGATGCGGCCACGGAAGATATCGGCCATCCGCTTCATCTCTTCGCGATCCTTGCCCGTGGCGCGAACCTTGATCAACATCAGTTCGCGCTCGACATGAGCCGCTTCGGAGAGATCAACCACCTTGACCACATCAACCAGCTTGTTCAGCTGTTTATTGATTTGCTCAAGCACCTCGTCGGAGCCCCAGGTCAGGATGGTCATCCGCGACAGCGACGGATCTTCCGTTGGCGCCACGGTCAGAGATTCGATATTGTAACCACGGGCCGAAAACAGGCCGGCCACACGAGACAAAGCACCTGCCTCGTTTTCAATCAGGATGGAAATAATATGACGCATTTTTCTATTCCTCCCTCGCTCACAAATCTTCAGCAAGGATCATTTCGGTCAGGCCTTTACCGGCCGCAACCATCGGGAACACATTCGCACCCGGATCGATGATGAAATCCATGAAGACCAAGTCGTCCTTGTGTTCGGTAAAGGCCTTGCGCAACGCCGGTTCGACGTCTTCCGGCTTTTCGATACGCATGCCGACGTGACCATAGGCCTCGGCCAGCTTGACGAAATCGGGCAATGAGGTGACGTAGGATTGCGAATAGCGCTTCGAGTAAAACATCTCCTGCCACTGACGGACCATACCGAGCATGCCGTTGTTCAGGTTGATGATCTTGACCGGAAGGCCATACTGCTTGCAGGTTGACATTTCCTGGATGCACATCTGGATCGAACCTTCGCCGGTCACACAGGCGACCTGCGCATTCGGGTTAGCCATCAGTACGCCCATACCATAAGGCAGGCCAACACCCATCGTACCCAGGCCCCCTGAGTTAATCCAACGACGCGGCTTGTCGAACTTGTAGTACTGCGCGGCAAACATTTGGTGTTGGCCGACATCGGAAGTGATGAAGGCGTCACCACCGGTCACTTCGTAGAGTTTCTCGACAACATACTGCGGCATGATGTGATTCGACTGACGATAGGCTAGCGAATTCCGGCCACGCCACGCGTCGATCTGTTTCCACCAGTCGGAAACTTCCGGGTCCGCCTTAAAGCCACCGTCAAGCAGCTTGAGCATTTCGTCAAGTACATCCGCCACGTTGCCGACAATCGGCACGTCGACCTTCACCCGTTTGGAAATCGACGACGGGTCGATGTCAATATGGATGACACGACGCTTCTCTCCACTGAAATGCTCTGGATTGCCAATCACGCGGTCGTCAAAACGTGCACCGACCGCCAGAATCACATCAGCGTAGTGCATCGCGTTGTTGGCTTCGAAAGTACCGTGCATGCCGAGCATGCCAACGAACTGACGATCAGTAGCCGGGTAGCCACCCAGTCCCATCAGCGTATTGGTCACCGGAAAATCGAGCTTGCGCGCCAACTGCGTCAGTTTGTCGGCCGCATCGGAAAGAATCACGCCACCACCGGTGTAGATAATTGGACGCTTGGCTTCCTGCAAGACCTGCACAGCCTTCTTAATTTGACCGAGATGCCCCTTGACTACCGGGTTGTATGAACGCATCTGGATGGTCTTCGGATAATCAAAGTCACACATCTGCGCCGTGATGTCCTTCGGGATATCGACGACGACAGGACCGGGACGCCCGGTCGCGGCAATGTGGAAGGCCTTTTTGATGGTAATCGCCAAGTCCTTGACATCCTTGACCAGGAAATTGTGCTTGACGCAGGGGCGCGTGATACCAACTGTATCGCACTCCTGGAAAGCATCCTGGCCGATGTACTGGGTCGGCACCTGGCCGCACAGGACGACCATCGGAATCGAGTCCATGTAGGCAGTGGCAATCCCGGTGACGGTATTGGTCACCCCCGGACCAGAAGTTACCAGCGCAACACCCACCTTTTGCGAAGAGCGCGAGTAAGCATCAGCTGCATGCACCGCAGCCTGCTCATGGCGAACCAGGACATGCTTGACCTCGTCCTGCTTGAAAAGCGCATCGTAAATGTGCAAAACGGAACCACCCGGGTAACCGAATACACAATCGACCTTTTCTTCCTGCAGGCACCTGATTACAATTTCCGCACCGCTGATCATCATTCTTGAGCCTAAAAAGCTGTTGCCTAAAAAGGGCGTAACATTAATCGACAGCCCCCTTTTTGGTCAAGGTTTCCACGCTTACCCCCTCAAAAATCAAGGGCTTTACGGACTAAACACCCTGGCAACCGAACATCAACTTTCCTGTTTTCTTGAAAGCGTCGAGCGACGGGCCTATAAGCAAGCGCTGTACGCCATTCATGATGAACATGGCGCACTCGACATCGTTCAGGACGCCATGATGAAACTGGCGGAAAAATATGGTGATCGTCCCGAAGACGAATTTCCCATGCTATTCCAGCGCATCCTGCAAAACACCATCCGCGACTATTTCCGACGCAGCAAGGTACGTTCGATGTGGACCACGCTGCTTTCAGCCTTCTCATCGCCTGACGATGAGGATATGGATCCGCTAGAAATACTGCAAAGCACGCAAAGCCATGATCTGTCGCAGACCCCTGAAGCCGAGTTGCTGCGTACCCAAACCCTGAACGCCATCGAGAACGAAATAAAAAAGTTGCCGCCACGTCAACGCGAAGCATTCATCATGCGTTACTGGGAAGATCTCGATGTTGCAGAAACCGCTAGCGCCATGGGCTGTTCAGAAGGCAGTGTCAAAACCCACTGCTCACGCGCAACTCACACCCTGGCCGCCGCACTCTCGGCAAAAGGAATCAAATTATGAACGAAGATCGTGAAGCCTACCGGATTCGCCAAGTCTTGAATTTTGGCCTGCAAGACATTCCACACGCCTCGGCGCGTCGTCTGGAAGCTGCGCGCCACCTTGCAATCAGCCGCAAAAAATGCTCAGAACCACAATTGCAGTTAGCCGGAAATAGCGGAGGGATTTCGCTCTCTACGAGTGGTCACTGGAGCAATCTGCCTAATATCGCCCGTCAGGCATTGGCTATTCTCGCCCTGCTGACTGGCATCTGGCTCTCTTTTTACTGGCACAGTGTCCAGTACGTCACCGCCCTGGAAGAAGTCGACAGCGCCCTGCTGTCCGACGATCTTCCGCCTGAAGCCTTCCTCGACAGCGAATTTCTCGAATGGTTAACAGACGACTCGTCGGAGGATTAATCCTCGGACTGGCGACCAGCTTTCTGGCGAGCGCCCAAACAACACCGCCTACTTCAGCGGTCATTGGCACGCCCCCGCAACCGGACTGGCCCACCCTGTCGGTAGCACAAAAGAAAATTTTGAACCCCTTAGCCAGCGACTGGGCAAGCATGGATAACCTACAGCGCAAACAGTGGCTAGGTATTGCCGAACGCTATCCCAAAATGTCGGACGACGAACAGCGGCGCCTGACCAAGCGCATGAGCGACTGGGCACAACTCAGCGCCGCCGAGCGCGCCAAGGCCCGCGACCGCTATCGCGACTTCAGCCAGTTACCAGCCGAGCAAAAACAGCTGGTCAAGAAAAAATGGTCGGCCTATCAAGAACTGCCCGAAGAAAAAAAGATTAACGTGCGCGAAAATCACAAATCGGCCATTCTGCTCGCCCCACCTCCCGAGCCTGAAGAAAATACTACCGCCTTGCCCCCCGAAGAAAACACTGGCACCCCAAGCCCCCAGTAACAACCCCAACCGGACTACTGCATGCTAAACAACCCAGCCAGCATTGGCCGCCGACTGGCCAGCATGCTGTATGAAAGCCTGACCATTTTTGCCGTCTTGCTAGTCGGCTTTCTGTTTCCCCAAATCGTTCTCTCCGGGTTTGGCATGGCCCTCACTGGACACGCCCTGTGGATCCACCTGTTCTTGCTACTGATGGGTTATTTCACTTGGTTCTGGTTACATGGCGGCCAGACCCTGCCGATGAAAACCTGGAAACTGCGCGTCCTTGACGCTTCGGGTCGGCCTATGCGCCCGCTGCAAGCAGTTCTCCGCTACTGTGCCGCCTGGCCAAGCCTGCTACTCTTCGGCGCTGGTCTGTGGTGGGCTTTTTTCGATCGTGATCGGCTTTTCCTGCATGACCGCATTGCCGGCTCCACCATCATTCAGGATTTAACGCCGCTCAACCCACCACATCAAACCGACGGCACCGAGGAAAAATAATCCGGAGGGCGCAAGGGCACTGGCCAGTGGCGGCCAAGCATTGATCACACCCAGGTTGGAAAACAAACCATTCAGGGCGTAGAAGACAATGCCCAGCATCACACCAGCAAAAATGCGCAGACTAACGCCGCCCACCCGGTCATGCGAATAACCAAAAGGCAAGGCCAAGGCTACCATCACCAAAATGGACAGTGGGTAGATAACTTTTTTCCAAATCGCGATTTCGTAACGATCTGTTTTTTGCCGGTTATCCGCCAAATGCCGGGTAAAACTCAGCAGGCTAAACAAGGACATCCGCTCAGGCGCCACCATCAAAACCGCCAGCAAATCGGGGTTGACCGCGGACTGCCACAACTCACCCTCACTTTTCCTGATGGCGGTGCGCTCACCGTCGAGTGTCGTAGTTACCACCTCGTCCAGATGCCAGACCCCCGGGGGCTCAAATCGGGCGCGCTTTGCATCCATGACCGAGGACAATTGATTGTCGTCTGAAAAATGATAGACCCGCACGCCTTCCAAGCGGGCATCGGGCATTGCCTTGCGGATATTGATGAAATTGCGACCGTCCTTGATCCACAAACCACTCACCAAGCCCTGCTGCACAATAGCCTTGCTCAGTGCTTGGGCGCGAATCTCCTGCGCCCAGCGTTCAGTCATCGGCACAACCGTCTCACCAAGCAAGAAGGTGAGCACCGCCAGCAAACCGGCGACCCGGAACAAAATCAACAACAAATCGCGAGTCGCCATGCCCGAAGCCCGCAAAACCGTGATTTCGGAATGCCGTGCCAGATTGGACAAAGCGAACAAGGCGCCAATCAAGGTCGCGATCGGGATCAATTCGTAAATAAGGCTGGGCAAGCCAAGGGCAACAAAAGCTGCTGCCCGCAGCAAATCGTAGGATTCACGACCGACGCTACGCAACTCGTCGAGAAAATTGAAAAAAGCAAACAGCACCAGAAAAGCCAGCAGCACCAGAAGAACCGCTGCCAGAACCTCGCGCATCAGATAGCGCTGACAAAGTTTCACGAGGGCGCCCTCGTCGCCACATTCTGACGCCGCCACCACGGTCGCCACAAGGTTGTGCGACGATAAAACAGCGCCAGCGCCGGCAACGACATCAGACCGTGTGTCGCCAGCAAACCGACGACAAAAGACAACTTACCCTGCGCGACCCACGATTGACTGATCGACATCAGATTGTTGTAAATTGCAAAAACAAGGATGGCCAGCAACAAATTGGCCGATCGGCCCGCGCGAGGATTCACATAAGCCAGGGGAATCGCCAACAAAGCCAGGACCAGGGACGAAATTGGCAAACCGAGCCGCCACAGCAACTCGGCTCGTGACTCAGCGTCTGGCATCTTGATCAATTCATTGATGGGCTGGCGCTTGGCCACCCGCTCAGCGGGGGCAGGCGTCCCATCTTCGGTGCGCAATAGATAACGCTCGAAGTCCATGATTCTAAAAGCCGGCGACCCGGCCTCAACTTCGTAACGCCGCCCCTGTTCAAGAACGATGAAGCGGTCGCCGTTATCAGCCACGTGTTGGTGTGCTTTGTCCGACATCACCACCCCGACGCGACCATCCTGAACCGAGGCAACAAAAACATTGCCGACTGCACTGGCATCCTCGGCTAGTTGCTCGACGAAAAAGACCCGCTGGCCGTTCTTGACCTCACGAAACGCCCCTGGTGACACATGCGACAACTCCGAGCGCAAGGCCAGGCGCTGGCGATAATCCGCCGAACTCTGATTAGCCCAGGGCGCCAAAAAACCCGCCACGACCGCAATCGCGAGAAGAATTGGCAAGGAGAAGCGTATGACAGGCCTTATCCAGGCCTGTAGTGGCTGGCCACTGGATAGCCAAACCACCATTTCAGAGTCACGATAAACCCGCGAAATACTCAGCAGTACCGCCACGAACAAGGTCAGCGACAATAGCACCGACATAAAATTGAGCGCGGCATAACCCAGCAGTGCCGCCACCCCTTCAGGCGCGATGCGACCACCAACGGCCTCCTTGAGCAATCGGATCAAATTGATTGACGTCAGGATGGCCAGCAAGGCGACGCTGATGCCAGCCGCTGCCTGAGCGAATTCGCGCCGGGCGGCGCGCTCGAATATCATGCTTTGACGAAACCGAAAAAATACGGGGATAATCCCCGGGAAATTGACATTTCCTTGACTAGGAGCAGCTTGTGGAATTTAGCATAAAAAGCGGCAGTCCGGAGAAGCAGCGCAGCGCCTGTGTCGTTGTTGGCGTCTTTGAAGCACGCAAACTCACCTTGCCAGCCGAGTTGCTAGACAACGCTGCCAACGGCTATCTATCTGACCTGCTGCGCCGCGGCGACATGGAAGGTAAGGCCGGCAGCACGCTGTTGCTGCATAACGTGCCCGGCACGCTGTGCGACCGCATTCTGCTGGTCGGTCTGGGCAAGGAAAAGGAATTCCGCGACCAGGAATTCAGCAACGCGGTGCGAACTGCAGTCGCCACGCTGAATGAAACCGGCGCCTTTGACGCTACCTTGTTCCTGACCGAACTGGCTATTAGAAAACGAGATGTCGCATGGCGTGTTCGCGAAACCGTGCGCATGGCCATCGACACCACTTACCGCTTCGATGACTTCAAGAGCAAAAAAGAAACGGTCCGCCGGCCGCTGCGCAAGCTCACCTTGGTCGTCGAGCGGCGCAATGAACTGGCCGAAGCCGAAGATGCCCTGTTGCAAGGCCTGGCCATTGCCGAGGGAGTTGCCTTTGCCCGCAACCTGGGCAACATGCCGCCCAATATCTGTCACCCCACCTACCTGGCTGAACAAGCGCAAGCCTTGGCCAGCGAATTCAACCTGGGCTGTGAGATTCTCGAGCGTGAGGCGATGGCCGAACTGGGCATGAACGCCCTGCTCTCGGTAGCACGCGGGGCCCATCAACCACCCAAGCTGATCGTCCTTCATTACCGCGGCAGCCGCAGCAGTGAAAAACCCACCGTCCTGGTCGGCAAGGGCGTCACCTTCGACACCGGCGGCATCTCGCTCAAACCCGCGGCTGACATGGACGAAATGAAATACGACATGTGCGGGGCCGCAGGCGTCCTGGGCACGCTCAAGGCCGTGGCCCGCCTGGCCCTGCCGATCAACCTGACCGTCATCGTTCCCGCCACCGAAAACATGCCGGGCGGCAATGCCTCGCGTCCGGGTGACATTGTGACCTCGATGTCTGGCCAGACCATCGAAATCCTCAACACCGATGCCGAAGGCCGGCTGATCCTATGTGATGCACTGACCTACGCCGAACGCTTCAACCCCGATGTGGTGATTGATGTCGCCACCCTGACCGGCGCGTGTGTCGTCGCCCTCGGCCATGTTGCCAGCGGCCTTTTTGCCAGCCGCGACAACCTAGCTCGCGATTTGCAAGAGGCGGGCGAAGACGCCCTCGACCGGGCCTGGCACCTGCCACTGTGGGATGACTATCAGGAATTGCTGAAAAGCCCGTTTGCTGACATGGGCAATATTGGCGGCCGCTGGGGTGGTGCCATTACGGCGGCCTGTTTCCTGTCGCGCTTCACCAAAAAATACGACTGGGCACACCTCGACATCGCCGGGACAGCCTGGAAATCTGGTGCGCAGAAAGGCGCCACCGGGCGACCGGTACCGCTGCTCGTTCATTACCTGCTGCAGCGATCCGGGAAAATCGATTGACCCAAGTTTTTTTCTATCACGGTGCGGCTGACAAACTGGCCGCCGCCTGCGCACTGATCAGCGGCGCCTACGCCAAAGGCAAGGCGCTGCAGATTTATGCGCCGGAAAAATCGCTGGCCGACAGCGTTGACCGTGCACTTTGGGCTCAGGCACAACTCAGCTTCATCCCGCATTGCCGGGCCGACTCGCCACTCGCAACAGAAACGCCGATCGTCATTGCCGAGCACGCGGAGCAACTCAATCCGGGGGAACGCCTGCTCAACTTGGGCCTGGACATTCCGACCGCTTTTCAGCAATTCAACAGCCTGATCGAAGTGGTCGGTCAGGATGAGGCTGAACGAGATGCCGGCCGGGAACGCGTTCGACACTACCGGGCCGCCGGTTGCGACGTTCGCTTCTACGACCTCAGCCAGCGCTAGGACACCCCATGCCCAGCCCCATACTCGCCCGTGCCGACGCGCTGATGCACCGCCGGCGCGCCAGTCCGGGCGAGGGTGACGAACTCCCCTTGCTCACCGAAGCACTTCCTGAACAACTGCCCGACCTGCAACAAGCCATGGCGGAACCAGCCAAGGCCGACGAACACGACGACATTCCTGTCCTGCATGATGTGGAAAGCCCTCTGGATGCCGCCGCCGCCATTCCCGTCGCCAGCCACGCCACACCTGGTGGACTGCTGGCACAACTCAACGCCGCCCTCGACCGCGAACTACCCTCGCCAACCAAGGTGACAAATCAGGCCAGTCCTGCCGCAGCAAGCCGGCCAACACCACAACCTGCCCCCCCCACGCCAGCGCCCAGCCTTGCCCCAGTCTCATCCCCCTCCCCCGCCAGACAACGTGCCGAATTAAGCCGCACGCGCGTCGCGCCAGACTTGCCTGCCCTCGCGCTACAGGAGCTCAGCCAGCGCCTCGAACAGCGCCTGACCGCCCTCTTGCCTGCCCTGATTGCCGAAACCCTGGACGATTACCTGCAGGAACTGGCCGAACGTAACGGACAGAACGCGCGCGACGCACACTAGCGGCACCATCGGCTCCGGTATAATCGTCGGTTTTCCGCCTTATCCGCCAAGCCCATGGAACTCGCCAAAGCCTTCGAACCCGCCGACATTGAACGCCGCTGGTACCCCGAGTGGGAAGCGCAAAATTACTTCGCTGCCGGGGTCGACCGCAGCAAACAGGACAATTTCTGCATCCTGCTGCCGCCGCCCAACGTCACCGGCACGCTGCACATGGGTCACGGCTTCAACCAGACGATCATGGACGCGCTCACCCGCTACTACCGGATGCGCGGCCACAACACCCTCTGGCAGCCGGGCACCGACCATGCCGGCATCGCCACGCAGATCGTCGTCGAGCGCCAGTTGGACGCGCAAGGCATCAGCCGCCACGATCTCGGCCGCGAGAAATTCCTGGAAAAGGTTTGGGAATGGAAGGAATATTCCGGCAACACCATCACCAAACAGATGCGCCGCATGGGTACCAGCCCGGACTGGAAGCGCGAGCGCTTCACGATGGATGCCGGCCTCAACAAGGTCGTCACCGAAACCTTCGTCCGCCTGTTCAATGAAGGCCTGATCTACCGTGGCAAGCGCTTGGTGAACTGGGATCCGAAGCTGCACACGGCCGTTTCCGACCTCGAAGTAGTGCAGGAAGAAGAAGACGGTTTCATGTGGCAGATCCGCTATCCGCTGGCCGATGGCAGCGATAGCCTGGTGGTGGCAACCACCCGTCCCGAAACCATGCTCGGCGACACCGCCGTGATGGTTCATCCGGAAGACGAACGCTACAAGCACATGATCGGCAAGATGGTGAAGCTGCCGCTGACCGGGCGCGAAATCCCGATCATCGCCGACAGCTATGTCGATCTCGAATTCGGCACCGGCTGCGTCAAGGTCACGCCGGCGCATGACTTCAACGACTATGCGGTCGGCCAGCGGCACAGTCTGCCGATGATCTCGATCCTGACGCTGGATGCGAAGATCAACGACAACGCCCCGGAAAAATACCGTGGCCTGGACCGTTTCGACGCCCGCAAGGCCGTCGTCGCCGATCTCGAAGAACAGGGCATCCTGGTCAAGGTCGACAAGCACAAGCTCAAAGTGCCGCGCGGCGACCGGACCAATGTCGTCATCGAGCCGATGCTGACTGACCAGTGGTTCGTCGCCATGTCCAAGCCGGGCGACGACGGCAAGTCGATCACCGAGAAAGCGCTCGATGTCGTCCATTCCGGCGAAATCAAGTTTTACCCGGAAAACTGGGTCAACACCTACAACCAGTGGCTGAACAACATCCAGGACTGGTGCATTTCCCGCCAGCTGTGGTGGGGCCATCAGATTCCGGCGTGGTACGACGCAGACGGGGAGGTTTTCGTTGCCACCAGCGAAGAGGAAGCGTTAGATCAATTCCACGGAAAGCTCGCCCAACTCGAAAGCATGGCACGCAATGGTAGTCAAGCTGCCGAGCAACAGCTTATCGGTTTGGAGCAAGCCGGCTTAACGCGCGACGAAGACGTCCTCGACACCTGGTTCTCCTCCGCCCTGTGGCCGTTCTCGACCCTGGACTGGACCGGCGACGAGGCCATCGACGCGGCCAACCCGATTTTGCAGCAGTATTTGCCGTCGACCGTGCTGGTCACCGGTTTCGACATCATCTTCTTCTGGGTGGCGCGCATGGTCATGATGACCAAGCAGATCACCGGCCAGATCCCGTTCAAACATGTTTATGTGCATGGCCTGATCCGCGACGGCGAAGGCCAGAAGATGTCGAAGTCGAAGGGCAACGTGCTCGACCCGATCGACCTGATCGACGGCATCGGCCTCGACGCGCTGATCGAAAAGCGCACGACCGGCCTGATGAACCCGAAGCAGGCGGAAAGCATCGCCAAGAAAACGAAGAAGGAATTCCCGGACGGCATCCAGTCCTTCGGCACCGACGCGCTGCGCTTCACCTTTGCGTCGCTCGCCTCGCCGGGCCGCGACATCAAGTTCGACCTCAACCGCTGCGACGGCTACCGTAATTTCTGCAACAAGCTGTGGAACGCCACGCGCTTCGTGCTGATGAACGTCGAAGGCCACGACCTGGGTCTGGAACACACCCAGGACGGCCCAAGCTGCGGCGGTTCAGCGCCGCTCGAATTCAGCTTTGCCGACCGCTGGATCGTCAGCCAGTTGCAACGCCTTGAGCAGGATATCGAACAGCACGTCACCGACTACCGCTTCGATCTGCTCGCCCAGGCAATTTACAAATTCGTCTGGGACGAGTTCTGCGACTGGTATCTGGAAATTGCCAAGGTCGAGATCCAGACCGCGAATGGGGCAAATTCGGACGCCCAGCAGCGGGGCGCCCGCCGCACGCTGATCCGCACGCTGGAAGCCGTGTTGCGCCTGGCCCACCCGCTATTACCCTTTATTACCGAAGAGCTGTGGCAGACCGTGGCCCCGATCGCCGGGCGCAAGACCCACGACTCGATCATGCTCGCCGCCTATCCACGCGCCGAGGACTACAAGATCGACGCCGCCAGCGAAGCCAAGGTCGACCGCCTCAAGGCGCTGACCCATGCCTGTCGCAATCTGCGTGGCGAAATGAACCTCTCCCCGGCCCAGCGCATGCCCTTGCTGGTCGCCGGTGGCGGTGCCGAGATGGCTGATTTCGCCCCCATCCTGCAGGCCCTCGCCAAGCTGTCCGAAGTCCAGATCGTCGATGACATGCCAGCTGAGACCATGGCCCCAGTCGCTGTGGTCGGTGAAACCCGCCTGATGCTCAAGGTCGAAATCGACATCAACGCCGAACGCGAACGCCTGCAAAAGGAAATCGACAAGCTGGAACAGCAGATCTCGATTGCCCAGAACAAGCTGAACAACGAAGGTTTCGTCGCCCGCGCCCCGGCTGCCGTAGTCGACCAGGAAAAACAGCGGGTCGCCGATTTCTCCGCCACCCTGGCCCAACTGAAACCACAACTGGACCGATTGGGCCGCTAACATGACCAAACAGGCTCCCAGCCATCCCGGTGATCGTTTCGTGGGTATTTTCAGCGCCTTCATGGTCTTCTGCGTGCTCGTCTGGCTGTGGGGCCTGGGGCTGTACATGCTCTGGCCCTGGCAGAAAGGTGGCACCTGGCTGCCAGAGTTTCCGATGATCGCCGTCTGTGCCGACCAGCCGGTATGCACCCTGCCCTACCGCGATCTGGCGACCGCCCAGGCCAGCGGCCAGGTCATTTCTCTACAGCCGCCAACGCCCAGCGGTGAAACCGGCTACGAGATGATCACACTGCAATGGAAAACCCTCAACGGCGGAATCGAAACCAAGGCCTCGGCCTGGAATTTCCAGACGACAGTTCGTTATCGCATTGAGCAGAACCAGCCGGTGCTGGTCGAGTATCAGGAAATCAGTGGCAAGGTTTTCCTGTATGCCATCCTCGGTGCGCTGGTCAGCCTCGGCCTGCTATACGCCCGTAAGCTGCGTAAATAAGGCCAGCACGCGGTCGACCGCTGAAAAATCGGAAATTTAGCCAGTCGACCGTCAGCAACGAACGGCAATCAAGCCGCGCAGGGCATTACCCAGAAAGAACCCGTCGGCCAGATCAGCGGGCCACAACACCGCCTCACGCGCTAGCCCACTGGCCAGCAACTCGGCGCGCAGCACGCCAGGCAAGGCACCGCTCCGCAGAGGCGGCGTCAGCAGAACGCCATCGCGGGCTACAAACACCGTACTCCGCGCCCCTTCCGCTACCTCACCGCGCTGGTTGAGGAACACAGCGTCGAACACCGCTGGCTGTGCCGCCAGCTCAGCCAGCGCACTATCATAAAGGGCTCGCGCCGTGGTCTTATGGCGGCGCAGGGGATGATCGGCATCAATCACCGCCGACGCCAGCACCGCCCGGCGGGGACCCGGCGGCTCGTCAGCCAGTGGAAAAGACTGCACATCGACCTGCCCGCCATGGGCCAGCGTCAGACGCACCCGCCACACCCCGGCCGCCGGTTGCGCCGCCAAAGCCTTGATCACTGGCCGTTCATCAAACACAAAGCCCAGACTGGCCGCTGAGCGCCGCAAACGCGCCAAATGACCCGCAAGCCGCGGATAAGTACCGCGCTCCCGGCGCAGCGTTTCAATTAACTGCAGCCCCGGATCAGCCGCCGTCAGAAAACGGGCCTTGAGCAAACATTCCTGCCATTCGTCGGCAGCCAGCGAGTCGGCGACAATGCCACTGCCAATCCCCATCCGCCCCCGGCCATCGGCTGCCAGCTGCAGGGTGCGAATCGCCACATTGAGCCGGAAATCACCATTCGGAGCCAGCCAGCCCAGCGCCCCGGTATAGAGGCCGCGCGCGGTCGACTCCAGTTCACCAATAATTTGCATGGCGCGAATTTTGGGGGCTCCGGTGATTGAACCGCAGGGAAACAGCGCCGGCAGGATGTCAGCAAACGACCGCCCGGTCACCGACGCCGAGATTTCCGACACCATCTGGTGCACGGTCGGGTACGCCTCGATGTCGAACAGACGATCGACCGAGACACTGCCATTCACCGCCACCCGCCCCAAATCATTGCGCAGCAGGTCGACAATCATCAGGTTCTCGGCCCGGTTCTTGACCGAATCGCGCAACATTTCCGGTGGCAGATGGCGAGCCGCCGTCCCCTTCATGGGTCGCGTGCGCAAGCAATCGCCCTGCCGCTCGATGAACAACTCAGGCGACAGCGACACCAGCCCGGCCCGGCTATCACCGACCACGCCGCCATAACGCACCGGCTGCCGCTGGCGTAATTGGCGATAGAGGGCCAGCGGCGAGCCGAACCAGGAAAAATCGAGCGGCAGGGTGAAATTGACCTGATAACAGTCGCCGGCCGAAATCAGCTGTTGAATGCGGTCGACCGCAGCAGCGTAGGCATTTTCCTCGAGCAGCGGATGACAGTCGGCCACCCCGGCCACCCCGGCAGCACGCTCAGCCAACCAGGCCTCGGCCTCCTCGGCCGACAACGCCAAGCGCTGCCGAAAACGCCAGAAACGGGCCAGCGGCTGACCATCCGGCACCCAACCAAGCGGCGCAGCACGTGGCTCCAGCAGATAGCCGAGTTCATAATCGAGCGCCGCCACCGTCCAGCCCGCATCCGGAGCCGCCAGCGCACCCAGCGCAGCATCGAGGCTATCGCGGTCGACCACTTCAAGGGTCGAAAAAAGCCCCTCGAAACGCCAAGCGGCGGGTTCGCCTACCGGCGCCCGCCTATCCTCGAAAAAAGCGATGAAATCGGCGCTTATTTGCGT
>JAQTXC010000032.1:22568-32367 GCA_028689015.1 Dechloromonas sp.
GGCGCTTATTTGCGTTTCAGGTAGTACTCGAAAACACGGTTCTCTTCCCGCTGCTCGACCAACTCGTTACCGGTCTGTTTGGCAAACGCCGGAAAGTCTTTCAGCGAACCGGGGTCGGTCGCCAGCACCCGCAGGATCTGGCCAGAATCCATTTCAGCCAGCGCCTTCTTGGTGCGCAGAATGGGGAGCGGGCAGTTGAGGCCCTTCACATCGAGATCGCGATCAAATTCCATGGTCGTTCAATAATGAGTTCAAGCGGCGGATTCTACCCTTAATTGCGGCTTTCCCTGATCTCTTCCAGACGTTTGAGCTTCATCTGCCGCAAGCGCGCATCAATCGCCGACATCTCGTAAAAATTGGCATCCGCCGCTCGTTGCGCCAGTTGCAACTGCTCGATAGCCGCCGCCGTCTGGCCCTGCAAGACAAAGGATTCGGCCAGTGCCAAGTGCTGCTGGGCAAACTGCCCCAAACCAGCATGGCATTGGGCGCGCATTTTCTGCAACCGAACATCCTCGGCCTGGCTAGCCAGTCGGCCCTGAATGAAATGCAAGGCCTCGGCAAAACGCCGCGCCTCAATCAGCGCCGCCGCATAGCCATACACCAGACCGGGATGCTGTGGAAAACGCAACAAACCCTCGCTATAAAGACGCAAACCCTGTTTTAAATCGCCCTGAGCCAGCCGCAGATCAGCCGCCAGATGTTCGAGCAAAGCCGACGACAGCCCCGTTGCCCGCACCGGCGCCAAGGCCTGCTCGGCGGCAGACCAGTCACGCTGGCGAGCCAGCGCCACGGCCAGACCATACTGAATCGCCGGCCGCGAGTTGAATTTCTCTTCCGCCAGTTGTCGCTGCAGTTCCTTGACCGCATCGGCCGGCCGGCCCTGCAAGGCCCGCACCCGAGCCCGCACCAGCAAGAAGTCGTTACTGTCGCGCACCTGCCGATAAGGATAGGCCTGCTCACGATTCTGCATGTCGCTCAGCCGCTCCCCCGTCAGGGGATGGGTACGCAAATACGCCGTGGCATTGTTCTCGTACAGCCGAACCGCCTGCTGCAGGCGCTCAAAAAAGCGGCCCATGCCACGCACATCAAATCCTGCCCGCTGCAGGGTATCGAAGCCCAGACGATCCGACTCACGCTCGAAATCACGCGAAAAGGCCAGTTGCGCCGACATGGCCCCGGCTTGCGAGCCGACAATCGCCGCCCCGGCGACCTGGCTGTTCGAGCGCGCCGCCAGCAAGGCCAGACCCATCGCCACCATCGATGCAATCCCCACCTGCTTGCTTTGATAAACCTGGCGCGCAATATGGCGCTGGGTAACATGCGAAATTTCGTGCGCCAGCACGCCCGCCAGTTCCGACTCCGACTGCGCCGCTAGAATCAGCCCAGCATGCACCCCAATATAACCACCCGGCATAGCAAAGGCGTTAATACTTGGCTCATCGATCGCAAAAAACTGAAAACCGAAACCCGGGTCGCTGCTCACCGCCGACAAACGCCCGCCCAACTGATTCAAATACGCTTCGACATCGGGATCATCGAGATAACTAGGCGACTGCCAGCGGATTTCATGCATGATTTGCTGGCCGATTTTCTTTTCGGCACTCAGCGGCAAATCGCCGCCTGCCACATCCCCCAGTTCGGGCAAACCATCGCCCCGCACGGGCGCCGAGGCCAGTGTCACAGCGAGTAGCAGAGTCAGCACAGCACGGGAACGGGTAAAACGCATGGTGCTATGATAGCCCACCTCGCCAACCCCTCCGCAGCCCGCAGGCGTAAGAAAAAGTAAGCCGATGACAGACTCCACACTCACCCATTTCGACACCACCGGCCAAGCCCACATGGTCGACGTCGGCCAGAAATCAGAAACAGCTCGCCGCGCCCGTGCCGGCGGCCGTATCGTCATGGCCCCTGCCACCCTGGCCCTAATCCGCGACGGCTCGGCCCACAAGGGTGACGTCATCGGCATCGCCCGCATTGCCGCCATCCAGGCCTCGAAACGCACCGGCGACCTGATTCCCCTTTGTCACCCCATTGCGCTGACCCGGGTAGCCGTCAATTTCCATATCGATGCAGACGCCAACGCGGTCGACTGCGAAGTCATCGCCGAATGCCACGGCAAGACCGGTGTTGAAATGGAAGCGCTGACCGCCGTCTCGGTCGGCCTATTGACCATTTACGACATGTGCAAGGCCGTCGACCGCGGCATGTGCATCGAGCACGTTCGCTTACTGGAAAAAATGGGCGGAAAGTCCGGCCACTGGGTCGCCGACCAAGCCTGGACAGCCCGAGCCAAAGACCTCTGAGCATTCGTAATCAACGCACCAAAATAAGGCAAACTGCCTCATCTTGACCCGCAGGGGTGCGCCGATGCTGAGCGCACCCGCGAAAAAAAACCCGCCTGAAACCAGACGGGTTTTTTGCATCGCGGCGGACTGGAATCAGGCGCGCTGGATGTTGGAAGCCTGCTTGCCCTTAGGGCCCTGCACGACTTCGAAGGAAACCTTTTCGCCTTCCTTCAGGGTTTTGAAACCATTCATGTTGATCGCAGAAAAATGGGCGAAGAGATCTTCGCTGCCATCATCCGGCGTAATGAAGCCGAAGCCTTTGGAATCATTGAACCACTTGACAGTACCAATTGCCATGTTTGCAACTTTCTTACAAAAAACGTACAAATTCCGGGTCTCCCCGACACCCTGTTTGAGTTCAATGACCGGATGCTTGCGACAGCCTTGATGCAATTTGATTCCCAAACATGCTGTCTTTTTAAGCCAGTTGAATTATGGCGTCAACAAGTTTCTATGCCGCGCCGCAGCATCACTTTCGGGCAAGAGAATTGCTTAAGTTTGACATCAAAACTCGCCCCTCCCGGGTACGCGGTTGCGCATTGGAAAGGACTGTATAGAATCGGCCCATGGCTACGAAGTTTAAGGAAAACGGCGAACGTCTGGCGCAACGCGCCCAAATCGGTCCGCCCAAAATGTACAAGGTAATGTTGCTGAACGACGATTACACCCCCATGGATTTCGTCATTACCGTTCTGCAGCGTTTTTTTTCTCTCGACACTGAACAAGCGACGCGAATCATGCTCAAAGTTCACAACGAAGGCCGCGGCATATGTGGTGTGTTTACACGTGACATCGCCGCAACCAAGGTAGAACAAGTCGCCGCTTTCGCCCGTCAGCACCAGCATCCGCTGGCCTGCATCATGGAGGAAAATTGATGATCGCTCAGGAACTGGAAGTCAGTCTGCACATGGCTTTTGTCGAAGCACGACAAAAGCGTCATGAATTCATCACCGTCGAACACTTGCTGCTCGCCCTGGTCGACAATCCATCAGCCGCCGAAGCCCTGCGCTCCTGTGGCGCCAAGACGGACGCCCTGCGCAAGGATCTGAGCAATTTCATCAACGAGCACACACCGACCGTTTCCGGCGAGGATGACATCGACACCCAGCCCACCCTCGGTTTCCAGCGCGTCATCCAGCGCGCCATCCTGCATGTCCAATCGTCCGGCAAAAAAGAAGTCAATGGCGCCAACGTGCTGGTGGCGATCTATGGAGAGAAAGATTCACACGCTGTCTACTTCCTGCAAAAACAAGGGGTGACTCGGCTTGATGTGGTCAATTACATCTCGCACGGCATCAGCAAGGTACCGCAGCAGAAAGCCACCCCGGAAGGTGAAACCGAGACTGAAGGTGAAAAGGCCGAAGCCGGCCCGCTTGAGCAATACACCATCAACCTGAACGCACTGGCGCTGCAGGGCAAGATCGACCCGCTGATCGGCCGCGACAAGGAACTGGAGCGCGTTATCCAAACCCTTTGCCGGCGGCGCAAGAACAATCCGCTGCTGGTCGGCGAAGCCGGCGTTGGCAAGACGGCGATTGCCGAAGGCCTCGCCCGCAAGGTCGTTGAAGGCGAGGTGCCAGAAATTCTTGCCAAGGCGAATGTGTACGCACTCGATATGGGTTCGCTGCTCGCTGGCACCAAATACCGTGGCGATTTCGAACAGCGCCTCAAAGGCGTTCTGAAGGCCCTGCAGGACAACCCGCATGCCATCTTGTTCATTGACGAGATCCACACCCTGATCGGTGCCGGTTCGGCGTCCGGCGGCACGCTCGATGCCTCCAACCTCCTGAAACCAGCCCTCTCGTCCGGCCAACTCAAGTGCATTGGCGCGACGACCTACACCGAGTTCCGTGGCATTTTCGAAAAGGACAGCGCACTGTCGCGACGCTTCCAGAAAATTGACGTCAACGAGCCATCAGTCGCCGAAACCGTCGAAATTCTCAAAGGTCTGAAAGCGCGCTTTGAAGCCCACCACGGCATCAAATATTCGGCCACTGCGCTCTCCTCAGCCGTCGAACTGGCAGCCCGCTACATCACCGACCGCCATCTGCCGGACAAGGCGATCGACGTCATTGATGAAGCCGGTGCAGCGCAGCGCATCCTGCCCAAATCCAAACAGAAGAAGACAATCAGCAAGACGGATATCGAGGAAATCGTCGCCAAGATTGCCCGCATTCCCTCGCAGCACGTGTCGCTTGATGACCGCGGCGCCTTGAAAAATCTCGACCGCGACCTGAAGGCGACCGTCTTCGGTCAGGACAAGGCGATCGATGCGCTGGCCAAGGCGATCAAGATGGCCCGCTCCGGCCTGGGCAATCCGGGCAAGCCGATTGGTTCCTTCCTGTTTTCCGGCCCAACCGGTGTCGGCAAGACCGAAGTGGCCAAACAACTGGCCTACTGCCTGGGTATCGAACTGCAGCGTTTCGACATGTCGGAATACATGGAGCGTCACGCCGTCTCGCGGCTGATCGGCGCCCCGCCAGGCTATGTCGGTTTTGACCAAGGCGGTCTGTTGACCGAGGCCGTCACCAAGAAACCGTATTGCGTGCTCTTGCTCGACGAAATCGAAAAAGCCCATCCGGACATTTTCAACATTCTGTTGCAAGTCATGGACCACGGCACGCTAACCGACAATAACGGTCGCAAGGCCGACTTCCGCAATGTGGTGATCATCATGACCACCAACGCCGGCGCGGCCGACCTGCAAAAAACCAGCATGGGCTTTACCTCAAGCAAGGAAACCGGCGACGAAATGGCCGAAATCAAACGCTTGTTCACGCCGGAATTCCGTAACCGTCTGGATGCAAGCATTTCCTTCAAGCCGCTGGATCACGACGTCATCCTGCGCGTGGTCGACAAGTTCCTGATGCAACTGGAAGCCCAATTGCATGAGAAAAAAGTGGAAGCCCAGTTCAGCGATACAGTCAAAGAAATGTTGGCCAAGAAAGGCTTTGACCCACTGATGGGCGCCCGGCCGATGGCCCGCCTGATTCAGGACACGCTACGCTCGGCGCTGGCCGACGAGTTGTTGTTCGGAAAGTTGGCCAATGGCGGGCATGTCACGGTCGACCTCGATAAAGACGGAAAAATCCGCCTTGATTTTGCCGAGGAAAAAAGCGAAGCCGTCGTCTGATCTAAATAGCCAGGCATTGCCAGCCACCCCCAAAGCCGTGCAAGATTGCGCGGCTTTTTTTTCCAAGGAACCGAACATGAGCTTCAAGACCCCTGACCTGTGCGACCAGTTCGAAGCCGAACTCGGCAAGACCGTCCGCGTCGTTGCCCCGATGTTCCAGCGCTACGGCGGGCGAACCACCTTTGCCGGCGAAATCGTCACGCTGAAGATTTTTGAGGACAACACCCTGGTCCGTGAGATTTTCAACGAACCTGGCCACGGCAAGGTGCTGGTCATCGACGGTGGCGGCTCCCTGCGCTGCGCCTTGGTCGGCGACCAGTTGGCCATTCTGGCGCACAAAAACGGCTGGGAAGGCGTGGTCGTTTACGGCTGCATCCGTGATTCCGGCGACATCAACGGCATCGACATCGGCGTGCGCGCCCTCAACACCCACCCGCAAAAAACCGTCAAAAAAGGGATTGGCGACCGTCACTTGCCATTGACCTTCGGCGGCGTCACCTTCCATCCTGGCGAATGGCTCTATGCTGATGAAGACGGCGTTCTGGTCGCCAGCCAACCTTTGCTCTAAAAAAACCGGGGACATCCCCGGTTTTTTGCCACACCGACCAGTCGACCGTCAAAGCATTGATCTAGCCTTCAAGCAATACCGAACTGTCGCACCCCACCCGCACCGCCCCCCAATGCCGGCCATCCACCTGGATCGGCATATTGATTTCGGACAATATCTCACCGGTATCGCGCGCATAGGTCTGGACCAGCAGCGCCTGGGTATTTTTAGCCCCACGCTGACCGGTCACATCGTCCCAGATACGCCTCGTCCGATTACCGACCAGATCAGCCTCGTAATGCCCCGTCAAGGGCTGGGAAAACTTCTGATTGTGAATCGCCCCATAGCCCTTAGTGTCAATAATCAGCGCATAGACGCCTCCCTTGAGGCTCGCCAAGGCCGTTTCCAAAACAGACTGCATCTGCTGCTCAAACGTCCGGCAATAACTGACCTCATACTTCTGCGGCCGCGTATTGGGCAGTGGCCGGTAGTTTTGATCCCAGATATCGACACCGCGACTCGCCAATTCCCCCAGCATTAACTGCACCGCATCACGAAAATCGCGGGCCTTGCCAACGTTGAAATCAAATGCGCCACGCCCGATCTTAAAACGCGAAACCAGTTCCTGAACGCTCTCGGTCGCCTGACTGAGCATCTGGGTCGAGCGCTCGGAATCCTGCATGCTACCGGCCACCTCCGTCGACAAGGCATGCACTTGAACCACCGATTGATGAACCTTACCGTTAGTCGCTGACAATTGCTCCATGGCACCGGCAATCTGGTTGAGCTGCAAGCCAGTGCGTTCAAAATCACCCACCATGCGCTGAAACTCATCGGATGAGCGCTCAACCACCGTCCGGGTCTGCTGAATATCGCCGTTGATTACTTCGTTTTCTTTCTGTGTCTCACGCACCAAGTCGATCATGCCGCCAATATTTTCGTTAATTTCCTGCGTTGCGACATTCACCCGTTCGGCCAGTTTGCGTACTTCGTCAGCAACGACGGCAAAGCCCCGGCCCATTTCACCCGCCCGTGCCGCTTCAATCGCTGCATTAAGCGCCAGCAAATTGGTCTGATCGGCAATATCCTTGATCAAGCCAGCAATCTGCCGAATGCTGTCGGAGCGCTGCGCCAGATGGCCCACCGTGTCGTTGAACTGCTGCAACTTGTCACTCACCACCTGCACCTTGCTGACGATTTCGTACATTTCGCCCAACGAGTGCCGCGCGGTCGACAGGTTGGAATCGGTCGAATTCGAAATCAGATCCGCCGATGACGACACCGCCTGAATGGCTTGAAGAGCCTCGCTACTGGCGCCGAACACGGCATTGGATATTTCACCCTGACGTTCAGCACGCAACGCCGTCGACGACACCGTTTTCTTCACCACCACCGCCTCGCGCGCAATGTTGACGCTCATCTTGCGCACCTCGCTGATGATTTCGCGCATTTTGTCAGCAAAGCGGTTGTAGGCCTCCGCCAGCGTTCGCAGCTCATCATGGGTCATGGTCGGCAGATTGCGAGAAAAATCCCCCTCGCCGCGACCAATTTCATCAAAAATGGTGGAAATCATACGTACCGGACGCAAGATTAGAAAACGAATATATAAGATTTGCAAAATATTCCAAGCCAATGCAAACCCGGTCAGCAGCAACATCAAATAAAAGCCCAGATCCAGGCTTTCAGAAACCTTGTGCAAGACAGCCTGCTCGGTCCCAGCATCGGCCAAAAGTTTGGAAATATCGGTTTTCTGCTGACTGTAAACGGCCAGATATGCCAGGTCGACCACGAAAAGCAGCAAAAAACTCATCAATTTCTTGGTCAGCGAATTCCAGAAAGTCCGCTCAACCCAATCGTAAGTGCGCGCCAAAGGCCCCATCTCGCCACCCAAAATTTATCAAATATTCTTAATTCAATCGCCGTTTGTCGCCCTCGTCAAGGCAAATGCGCCCCACCGCCGCAAGACTTGCACCCACCTCGCATCAGAAAAAATGCTGCATCGCGTTTCACGGAAGCAAACGCTATTTCACATAGCAAAATATAAAACTTAAGCCATTGAAAATAATTGATAATTTATTGTCTTATGTCTTATATAAGACTATTGCTGCCCCGCAAAAAAAGTTCTATACTTTGCACACTGCTCGGGTGACAATGCCCGCGGCAAAAAGCCTCCACCCACCCAACTCTTGAGGAATACACATGAGCACTCGCGAACAGCAAATCGCCGCCCTGGAAAAAGACTGGGCCGAAAACCCCCGCTGGAAAGGTGTCAAGCGCGGCTACTCCGCTGCTGACGTCGTCCGTCTGCGCGGTTCCCTGCAGCCGGAATACACCCTGGCCCAACGCGGCGCCAAGGTCCTCTGGGAAAAGGTTAACGGCGGCGCCAAGAAAGGCTACGTCAATGCCTTCGGCGCAATCACCGCTGGCCAAGCCATGCAACAGGCCAAAGCTGGCCTGGAAGCCGTTTATCTGTCGGGCTGGCAAGTCGCCGCCGACGGCAACACCTCTGAAACCATGTACCCGGACCAGTCGCTGTACGCTTACGACTCCGTGCCGACCATGGTTCGCCGTATCAACAACACCTTCAAGCGCGCTGACGAAATCCAGTGGTCGCGTGGCATCAACCCGGGCGACGCCGGCTACATCGACTACTTCCTGCCGATCGTTGCCGATGCAGAAGCCGGTTTCGGTGGCGTGCTGAACGCCTTCGAACTGATGAAGAACATGATCGCCTCCGGTGCTGCCGGCGTTCACTTCGAAGACCAGCTGGCTGCGGCCAAGAAGTGCGGCCACATGGGTGGCAAGGTGCTCGTTCCGACCCGTGAAGCCTGCGAAAAGCTGATCTCCGCGCGTTTCGCCGCTGACGTCATGGGCGTTCCGACCCTGATCCTGGCCCGTACCGATGCCGAAGCTGCCAACCTGATCACCTCCGACTACGACGAGAACGACAAGCCGTTCCTGACCGGCGAACGCACCCAGGAAGGTTTCTTCCGCGTCAAGAACGGTCTGGAGCAGTCCATCTCCCGTGGCGTGGCTTACGCCCCGTACGCTGACCTCGTCTGGTGCGAAACCGGCGTGCCGGATATCGGTTTTGCCCGTGAATTCGCCCAAGCCGTGCTGGCCGCCTGCCCGGGCAAGCTGCTGTCCTACAACTGCTCGCCGTCCTTCAACTGGAAGAAGAACCTCAACGACTCGCAAATCGCGTCGTTCCAGGAAGAGCTGTCGGCCCTCGGCTACAAGTACCAGTTCATCACGCTGGCTGGTATCCACGTCAACTGGTACAACACCTTCAAGTTCGCCCAGGCTTACGCTGGCGGCGAAGGCATGAAGCACTACGTTGAAATGGTTCAGGAACCGGAATTCGCCGCTCGCGAGCAAGGTTACACCTTCGTGTCGCACCAGCAGGAAGTCGGTACCGGCTACTTCGACGACGTCACCACCGTCATCCAGGGCGGCTCCTCCTCCGTCAAGGCCCTCACCGGCTCGACCGAAGAAGAACAGTTCCACTAAGCACCAGGATCGCCACAGTAGTTGTGGTGCTCGCAAAAGCCTGCCCTCACAAGGGGCAGGCTTTTTGTCTTTTCGGTGGGAGAGCCGCAAATGTATCGAATACTGCACCCATTACGTCGTAAATCTGGCGCGCCAAACCCAGGTTACTCTGCACCCCCACGGGTCGGGACGTCACGACTATGACTTTTGTCTAATTGCGGCAATCCTGACCTGAGTGGACAATTCGTTCCACATTTTCATATTGAATCAGGATCCGTGATGAAC
>JAQTXC010000033.1:0-13673 GCA_028689015.1 Dechloromonas sp.
TCTACGGTAGTTTGAAGGCCATTTTCGGCCTGCGCCTGGACCAGGAAGAAGAATACGAAGGGGCAGACCTCAGCATTCACCGCATTACCGCCACGCCCGAGCGGGAGCCGAACTGGTAACAGTTGATAGGAGGCAATTAAGTCTGTCGGACGGCAATACAAAAAAGGGGCGAAAGCCCCTTTTTGAATTTCACGTACCTTCAGTAAGTGCCGTCGGTGGCGGGTGCTCTCGTCGGCTTGGCAGACTGAGTTGCCTGCTTTTGTCGATTGTCTGATGCTTCCTGATCGATCGGTAGAGACAGCCATGCGGCCAGTCCGCCGTCGTTCCGGTTGCTGAGTGCGACCTGCCAGCCGTTGGCATTGGCTAATTGTCGGACAATCGCCAGGCCGAGCCCTGAGCCGCCGGTTTGTGGGCTACGCGAGGCGTCGACCCGGTGAAAGGGCAGAAAAACGTCGTCGAGCAACGCGTCGGGAATGCCAGGGCCGTGATCAAGCAGGCCGATCAGGAGGGCGTGGGGGTGGGTTTCGATTCGCAACTGAACCGGCTGCTCAGCGCCATAGCGCAAGGCGTTTTCCAGCAGATTGCTAATGATCCGCTGCAGCGCCAGCCGGCGTGCCTGCACGATGACGGTTTGCTCGGGTATCGACAACTGCAGTCGCTTGCTGGATACGCTGGTGGCCAATTGTTGTACCAATACCTTGAGGTCGACCGTTTCGCAGGCGTGCTCGGACAAATCGCGTGACAGCGTCAGGACATCGCTGATCAGGCGGTCCATTTCGTCAATATCTGCCTCGATGCGCTGGACGAGGGCGGGCTTGGCTTGCTTGTCCAGCAAGGCGAGAGCCAGGCGGATGCGGGCCAGCGGGGTTCTTAAATCGTGGGAGATCCCGGCCAGCATGGTTGTTCGGGCCGCGAGTAGTTCTTGAACCTGCCTCGCCATCTGGTTAAAACGCTGTGCCAGTTGGGCCAGTTCTCGCGGCCCGGATTCGGGTAGTTGGGTGGGTGTTTCACCCTGGCCAAGCTGGGCGGCGGCGGTTTCCAGTTGTGCCAGGGGCTGGGTGATTTTTCTGGCGAACCACAGCGCAGCCAGGATGGCCAGGGCGAGGCCGGCGATCAGGCTGAGCAGCATGGCGCGTAGTGGCTGTGTGGCAATGCGCCGGGCCGGAAACCCGACGGCCAGCGAGGTGTTTCCGGAGGGCAGTTTGGCCCAGAGCCAATCTTCGCCGTCGCGCTGCGAGTGCAAAAGATGGCGCATTTCGCCAGTCTTTTGCGCCAAGGCGTGTTCCAGGTAATAGAGGTAGACGCCATGCCATTCGTGATGCACTTCGCCGGGTGCGTGCTCACTGAGCGACAACGTGTGTTGGCTGGCCAGTTCAATCTCGAAGTCGGCCCGAGTTTCTGGGGGCAGTTCGCGCCATGTTTGTGCCGAGAGCAACATCAACCCCGCCAGGTCGTCGGCAGCCCGTTGGGCCATCGGCGCCATCAGAAAAAGCACGACGGCACTGGCCGCCAGGCATTCAAAAACGATAAAAAGCGTGGCCAGTAGCCAGGCCGTCTGGCGTGCCAGGCTGTAGTTGCTTGCGGCTGGCGTCACAAGCTTTCGCCGCGTGGGTTGAATAGGTAGCCCTCGCCGCGAATGGTCCGGATATAGGCGGGGTTGCCGGGGTCGGTTTCGATCTTACGGCGGAGGCGGGTGACGCGAATGTCGATGCTGCGATCAAAGGGGTCGCGCTCGAAGCCTTTGAGGGCGTCGACCAGGTCGTCGCGTGACAAGACACGGTTGGGGCGCTCGCACATCAGACGCAGCAGGTCGAATTCGGCGCTGGTTAGCGCGATTTCGGCCGAGCCTCTGAACAGGCGGTGTGCCGCCAAGTCCAGCGTAAAAGGACCAAAGGGACGTTGTGTGGCGTCGGAGGCTGCGGTGCTGGTGCCGGTGCGTCGCAGCAAGGCGCGTAGTCTGGCCAGCAATTCACGCGGGCTGAAGGGCTTGCTGAGATAGTCGTCGGCGCCGATCTCCAGGCCGATGATGCGGTCGACCTCTTCGCCGCGGGCAGAAAGCATCAGGATGGGCAGATCCTTGCCGAGCGGATGGTTGCGCAGGGCGCGGGTGAGAGCCAGGCCATCTTCGCCCGGAAGCATCAGATCGAGGATCAGCGCGTTGCTCCGGGTGGCGGCCAATGCGCCCCACATGGCCGCCCCGTCACCCACGGCCCGAACTTGAAAGCCATTCATTGCCAGATATTCGGCCAGCAATTCACGCAAGGCGGGGTCGTCGTCAACGATTAGGAGGTGAGGGGCTTCAGCGTGGTTCATTCGGTCAGTCTAGCTTGCGTCAGGGTGGGGCATCCAGCCTGAAACAAACGGAAACATCGGGAAACGGATGGATGCCAAGGCGACATCCTGGCGATACATCGCTTCGCCAGAATGAAGTCACTGCCAAACCGCTGATGTCCTGCCATGAACTTGCGAATTGTTGCCGTCTTGCTCCTGGTCTTCCCGTCCGCTGTCGCATTTGGGCAGGCAATCGGGCACTCAGGGGGGGGCAGCCGCTGAATCTGTCCTTGCCGCGCGAGGTCTTTGCGGCGGGTGTCTCGCCAGTAGCCGGCGACGTGGTCGCTCGCCAGTCCTTGCCTGAGTTAGGGGGGCGGGCGATGCCCGCCGGTCGTATGCCGTATGGATCAGGGTATGAAGCACGCCAGCGCGCTGCCGGGAACGGTGGGGCGGCATGGTCGGCAGAACAAGGTGGTGGCCGAGGTGCCCGAGGTATGGGACGCCACCGTTAATTTTGTTTTCAAGGGAGAAAACGCATGAAAGAACGTAGTTTGTTGAAGATCATCACCCTGGCAGCGGTGTTTGCGCTGGTTGGTCCAGTGCAAGCCAAGGGGCCGGGCGGCGGCGGGCAGGGGAATGCCCAGGGGCAGATGAAACGTCAGGCTCCGGCCAGTGCCCAGGGGCAGGGCGACTCAGTGCGCAGCCAGCGCCGGGACCCCGCGACCAACCCAACGGGACAACCCATTCAGCAGCGTGATCGTGTGCATACGCCCACAGCACCGGCTGCGGCTCCTACTTCGAACTGAAAGGAATCATGATGCGAAACATGAAAAAAGCGCCGGGCGGATCGACCTTGGCTCAGGACGCTCTCTTGCCGCGTTCTCAACCCGTCGAATCGTCCTACACGGCAGACGCGATTGCGTCCCTACGCTACATGATTGAGGAAGAAAAGTTGGCTGGGGATCTCTATGACGCCTTTTATGCTCAAACCGGGCTGAGTGTCTTCGCCAGGATTGGTGCCGCAGAGGATAGGCATTTGAGTGCATTGGTAAAACAGGCTAACCGAGCAGGTCTTGATGTCAGCGACTTGCTGGCTTTGCCGGCAGGAGACTATCAGGCACCAGAATTGGCGAGTTTGTTTGATCAATTGCTGGATGCCGGGAGCGTTTCCTCGGCGGCGGCGCTGGCGGTTGGTCGGCAAATCGAATTGGCGGATATTGCCGATCTGAATGAAGCGATCGCCGATAGTGCCAATACCGCGCTGGTGGGTGTCTATGACCGGCTTTTGACTGGATCAGAAAATCACTTGGCAGCGTTTGATTATTACCTCGGCTGAGTGACGGTAGTGGCAAATTTGTCGGTTGCGGCCCGGTTCTTGTGATCGGGCCTTTCTTTTGGGGCATGCCTGCTGCATCCCTGGTGCTCGGGTTATAGTGCGGCGTCGGCCTGACTGAGTGGCCAATTGATTGTCGCGGGAGAGTGGGATGCAGATGTTGCCGTTTGTCTTTGTGGTTTCTGCCGATATGGCTTGGGTTGCTCGCATCAAGCCCGCGCTGACGGCGCGTTGCGAATTGAATGTTTTTTCGTCGCTGGCTGCCTGCCGGACTGCGCTGCAGGCGACTCAACCGGCAGCGATGGTGCTGGATGCCGAGATGTCGGGCGAAGACGTGCTGCAGTTCTTGCGGGACATCAAGGATGATTTTTCCACCTCGGATGTGCGCGTCTTGTTGCTTTGTGATGCTTCGTTGGCCGAATCAACGGATTTTCTGGCCGACGATTTTCTGGTCAAACCCTTTTCGAATGCCTTGTTCGAGCAGCGTTTTCGCCTGTTGTGTCAGGCGCTACAGCAGGCCGCTGAGGTTCGCAGCCAGATGAGTTATGCCCAGACCGTGGCGATGACGGCCATGTCGAGCATGGGCGAACTGGGTGTGGTGATGGATTTCATGTCCAAGAGCTTTGCCCGGCGCTCCATCCAGTCAGTTGGAGACCTGGCCCTGGGCAGTCTGCAGCAGTTTGATCTGGATTGTGTCATTCACTTCGCCTGGGAGGGCGAAAGCTATACGGCGCGGACGGCGGGGGCGGAGGTTCTGGCCGAGGATCGCGAACACATCATTCAGATGCGAACCCTGGGTCGCCTGTTGGAAATCAACGATCAACTGATCGTTAATTTTGATCATGCCAGTGTTCTGGTTCGTCAGTTACCCGAGGATATGGAGCGGCGGGGGCGAATTCGGGACAACGTGGCCACCCTGTGTGAAGGCATTGAGTCCCGTCTTCAGGGCTTGCTGCTGGAAAACGACAATCTGCTGAAACGACAGGGGATACGCTACGCGGTTTGCGAAATTCGCGACTCGGTGGCTAACCTATATGCGCGTCAGATGGCCGATCTGGCGGCTGGGCGCGACTTGATGGGTCGGGTCATCGATGATTTCGAGGAAACCTTCGCCCATCTTGGTTTATTGCCCGAGGTCGAAAATGCGCTGATTGGCCAACTGGTCGGTTTGCGGCAGCAGATCAGCGCCTTCTGGGAGCGGCCGGCGGAAGTTGAGCTACGCTTGCGCAGCGTGGTTGGCTCACTGGAAACCCTGGCCGGTGACGTTGATCTCTCGACCGAGGCCGCTTAGGCGGTGCGCTGATCAGGGTTTGGCGGCGGGTGGCGTGGGAAGAAGTTCCGGCGTCACCTTGAGCGGGCCGCTTTGCGAAATATGTTTGTTTGCCAGTTGATCGTTGCTGGTGGCGCATGCGGTCAACAGGCTGGTCAGCAAAATAAGGGCAGTCAGGGCAGGGCGCATGGCGGTCGTCTCGGCATTTGAAGAAGTCGATGATAGCGATTCCCGGCCTTGCCGGCCAGCAAGCTATCTTATTGTTTGACCCGTTGTTCCAGTTTTTCCAGGCCGGTAACGACGTGCATCGAGTATCGGTCGAACTCGCCGTTTAGCGCCCGCTTGGCATCGCGTTCGCCATGTTGCTTGTAGCAAACGATGACTTCGCCAGCCGCCCGATGGAAGTGGGCGTGGTCGGTTTGCAGTTGCCGGAAGGTGGTTTCGCTGCCGTAGAAGCGTCGACCGTTACCGTGAATCCATTTGCCGAGATCGCAGCGGTCATCGCAGCTGATTATTTTTTCATCCAGCTCTTCGGTGCTCAGACCGTCAATGTAGGTGAGCAAGCGATGGCGCCAGTTGCGGTGGGCGGCGATCCATTTCTGAAAGTCGAGGTCTTCTTCCTGCAGGCCATCAGTGGAACGGTCTTTGAAAAAATTGAGTTTGCGAAAGAAGTCGAACAAAGCCACGGTGCATGCTCCATCGAGAAAAGAATTTGTTCGGCATTTTACGACATGTCGTTTTGCTAATAGGGTCTGCACCGGGATTTTTTTCGATGTCCAGCCCCAAGGCGGGGGGCAGGAGGGCGGGTGATATAATCGGCCCCCATTTCGTGCGCCTGCCCATTTTTCGGTGATTTTTACAGTCGGCATCAACCATCATTCCGCGCCGCTCGCCATTCGCGAGCGGGTGGCGTTTGGCGCCGACAAATTGCCACATGCCCTACCTGAGCTACAGCGTGCCGAGGCAGTGCGCGAAGCGCTGATCCTCTCAACCTGCAATCGCACTGAAATCTACGTTGCAGCCGAGTCGACCGTGGGTGTCATCGATTGGCTGGCGGCCTATCATCAGGTGCCGCGGGACGACTTGTTACCCTACGTATTCGTCCACGAGCAGGCAGCAGCGGTTCGGCATAGTTACCGGGTGGCGGCCGGTCTGGATTCAATGGTGATTGGCGAGCCGCAGATTCTGGGGCAGGTCAAAGATGCCTTGCGCGCTGCGGAGGCGGCCGGCACGGTCGGCACGCAATTGCATAAGCTTTTTCAGCGCGCTTTCTCGGTGGCCAAGGAGGTGCGTAGCACGACGGCCATTGGTGCCAATATCGTGTCGATGGCGGCGGCTGGCGTCCATCTGGCCGAGCGTATTTTTGAATCGGTCGCCGGGCAGCGCATTCTGTTCATTGGTGCGGGTGAAATGATCGAGTTGTGTGCCGCGCATTTCTGTGCCGGCCAGCCCAAGGCGGTCACCGTGGCTAACCGCACCATCGAGCGCGGGCGGGCCTTGGCCGAGCGTTATGGCGGTCAGGCCATCCGGCTGGACGATCTGGCGGAACACTTGCCGCAGCACGACATCGTCGTCTCCTGTACGGCCAGTCCGCTACCGATCATTGGTCTGGGCATGGTCGAGCGGGCAATCAAGGTGCGTCGTCATCGGCCGATTTTCATGGTGGATTTGGCGGTGCCGCGCGATGTCGAGGCCGAGGTCGGCGAACTCGATGACGTGTTTTTGTACACCGTCGATGATCTGGCGCAAGTGGTCGAAAGCGGCCTTGAGTCGCGGCAGGCTGCGGTCATTGAGGCGGAGTCCATCGTCGATGGTCGGGTTGGCGAATTCATCGGCTGGTTGCAGTCCCGCGATACGGTGCCGCTGATTCGTGGCTTGCGCGATGCTGCCGAGCGCATGCGCCGGCACGAAATGGAGCATGCCATCAAGCTGCTGGGCAAGGGCGAGTCGCCCGACAAGGTGCTTGAACAGTTGTCGCAGCGCTTGACCAACAAATTTCTGCATGCGCCGACGCAAACCCTGAATCAGGCCGAAGGCGCTGACCGGGCCAGTCTGCAGGCTGCCGCCGAGCGCCTTTTTCATCTCCATCCTGGTGAATAGGGCGCTTGCCCTGATTCGCCCGATTGCCCGCCCATGAAGCCCTCCATCCGCCAGAAACTGGACCTCCTTGTCGATCGTCTCGACGAAATTGACCGCATGCTGTCAGCGCCTGATGCGGCCGGCAATATGGAGCAGTTCCGTCGCCTGTCGCGCGAGCGGGCCGAAGTGGAGCCGGTGGCCGTGCAATTCAACGCCTTCCGCCAGGCCGAAAACGATCTGGCCGAAGCCGAGGCAATGCGCGACGATCCGGAAATGCGCGAGTTCGCCGAAGAGGAAATCATTGCCGTCAAGGCGCGCCTGCCCGAGCTGGAAGTGGCCTTGCAGAAGCTGTTGCTGCCGCGTGACCCAAATGACGACAAGAGCGTCTTGCTTGAAGTCCGTGCCGGCACCGGCGGCGATGAGTCGGCCTTGTTTGCCGGCGAGTTGTTCCGTATGTATTCGCGTTTTGCCGAACGTCAGCGCTGGCAGGTCGAAGTGCTGTCGGCCAGCGAGTCAGAACTCGGGGGGTATCGCGAAATCATTTGCCGTATTGGTGGCAGTGGGGCGTATTCGCGGCTCAAGTTCGAGTCGGGGGGGCACCGCGTGCAGCGCGTGCCGGAAACCGAAGCGCAAGGCCGTATCCATACCTCGGCGTGTACGGTGGCGATCATGCCGGAGGCTGACGAGGTCGAGGATATCGATCTCAATCCGGCCGATCTGCGCATCGACACCTTCCGCGCCTCGGGGGCGGGCGGTCAGCACATCAACAAAACCGACTCGGCGGTGCGCATCACCCACCTGCCAACGGGGATCGTCGCCGAGTGTCAGGACGGCCGTTCGCAGCACGCCAACAAGGCCTCGGCGATCAAGGTGTTGGCCGCACGGATCAAGGATGTCCAGGTGCGTGCCCAGCAGGCGCACATCTCGAGTACGCGTAAATCACTGATCGGTTCCGGTGATCGTTCCGAGCGGATTCGCACCTACAACTTTCCGCAGGGGCGGGTGACCGATCACCGCATCAACCTGACTTTGTACAAGGTCGCCGCCATCATGGAGGGCGATCTCGACGAATTGCTCGGCGCCTTGGCGGCCGAGCATCAGGCCGATTTGCTGGCGGAACTCGCCGAACAATCATGACGCTCGGTGAGGCCTTGGCCGAGGCCCGGCAGAAAATCGACCGACTCGACGCCCGACTGTTGCTGCAATACGCCAGCGGCTGTAGCCATGCCGATCTGTTGGCGCGGCCGGAAACGCCGCTCATTGCGCCGGCCCTGGCCCAGTTTGTCGATTGGGTGGCACGCCGGGCGGCGGGTGAGCCGCTGGCTTACCTGGTGGGCGAAGCTGAATTTCGCGGCCGGGTTTTCCTGGTCTCGCCGGCGGTGCTGATTCCGCGCCCGGAAACCGAAATTTTGATCGATTGGGCGGTCGACCGCGTACAAGGCATGAAAACGCCGCGCATCCTCGATCTGGGTACCGGGTCGGGCATTGTCGCTATTTCGCTGGCCCTGACGTTTCCGGCGGCCGAGGTGTGGGCGGTGGATGTGTCGCCAGCGGCATTGCAAACGGCACGCAGTAACGCTGGTCGTCTGGGCGCCCGGGTGTTGTTGGTCGAGAGCGACTGGTTCGCAGCGCTGGCCGACCAGCGTTTCGATCTGATCGTGGCCAATCCGCCATACATTGCCGAGGGCGATCCGCATCTGGCTGGCGATGGCTTGCCTTACGAACCGATGATGGCGCTGAGTGATGGCGAGGTGGGCGGCAATGGTCTGGCGTGTATCCGCCGTATCGTCGCCGATGCGCCGGGTCATCTGAATACGGGCGGGGCGCTGCTTTTCGAGCATGGCTACGACCAAGGGGCAATGAGCCGGAACTTATTGCAGCAAGCCGGGTTCAAAGGCGTGTTAACCCATCCCGATCTGGCCGGCACCGACCGCGTGTCTGGTGGCCATCTATAAAACAGGAGAAAGCATGTCCGACGTTCAGCAACGCATTCAGGAAACCGTCAGCACCAACCCGGTTGTTCTTTACATGAAGGGCGATGCCCGTTTCCCGCAGTGTGGTTTTTCAGCCACGGCGGTGCAGATTCTCAAATTGTGCGGGGTCGATGACTTTGTCACGGTCAACGTGCTGGCCGACGCGGAAATCCGCCAGGGCATCAAGGAATTCGCCAACTGGCCGACCATTCCGCAGCTTTATATCAAGGGCGAATTTGTCGGGGGCTGCGACATCATGAAGGAGATGTACCAGGCCGGTGAGTTGCAGCAGTTGCTGGAAGGCATTGCGCACGCCTGAGCACGGACGCCGCCGACAAGAAAAAGGCCCGCCAATTGGTGGGCCTTGTGCATTCAGGTCGGGGAAAATCAGAGTTCGGTGACCTGGAAGTCGATGCTGGCACCGTCCTTAACCACTTCCTTGACAGCGCAGGCGCTGATGCTGTCGAGAATGGCGGCTTTTTGTTCTGCGGTGAAGTGAGCCGGGAAGCGGACTTCGGTGCGGAATTTGGCCAGGGTCAGCGGGCCGCCGGGGCCGGCGAACGGGCGGCAGGAAATTTCAATACCTTCGGCCGGCACGCCCAGGCTTTTACAGGCTTTTTTAGTGTAGACCGCAGCACAGGCGGCGAGGCTGGCGTAAAACGCTTCCAGCGGGTTCATCAGCGAGCCGTCCAGGCCGTAGCTGGCTTCATGCTTACCGGTGCTGACCTTGATCAGCGGCGTATTGTCGACACGAGTTGAGTACATGCTGTTTTCCTGGATTATGAATATAAGTGGATGCTGATTATACGCAAGGGGGCGGTCCTTGTCCCGTGTCTGGCAAGCGTGGCCTTGCTGCGTTGCACCATTCGTGTGTCCAGCGCTGGCCTACGCACCAGGGTGGTTTGAACAAGGCTGCGCAAAATCTGCCGATTTTGTTTCAAGTAATTGATTGTTAATGCGTTGTTCTGGCGGTGTGGTTCGGCATGTTTTTCGCTAAGTCTCCTGTTCGGGCCCGTCGGGCCCTCGTGTCGTGCATAAGGAGAAAATAGCGTTATGGCCATGTCGATGGAAACAGCCCAGTTCCTGGCGCGCTTCAAGTTGCAGGTCAAGCGGGCCTTGGGGCAGTCGGTTGATCTCGATCGTTTGACCCGGGATGCGGATTACGCCCGCCAGCGTTTGGCGGAAATTGAAGAGGCGGCCGACGAAGAGGCTTTGCTGGTCATGGTGGTTCAGTTGCGCGATCTGCTGCGGACTTCGTTGGCCGAACCCGAGGCAGCGCCCGTCGAGGCCGCGGCCGCGCCAAAAACTGCGGAAACGCGGAGCTATCTGATGGGGGCGCGAACCTGGCGTTGATGGGCCAGGGCGCCTGGCCCACCGCCAAGGGTGGGCCGCGTTCAGCGTCTTACAGCCGGGCGCGTGCCCGGACGATGGCGGCGCGCACCTGTTCCGGCGCGGTGCCGCCAATGTGGTTGCGGCTGGCCAGCGAGCCGTCCACGGTCAACACCGCGTAGACGTCGTTTTCGATCATGGGTGAGAACTGCTGCAGTTCTTCCAGCGTCAGGCCGGGCAGGTCCACGCCCTTGAATTCGGCCGCCTTGACGGCGTGGCCGACCGCCTCGTGCGCATCGCGGAAAGGTAGGCCCTTCTTGGTCAGGTAGTCGGCGAGGTCGGTGGCGGTGGCGAAGCCCTGGGTCAGCGCGGCCTTCATGTTGTCGGCGCGCACTGTGATGCCGCCGGCCATGTCGGCGAAGATGCGCAGGGTGTCGGTGACGGTGTCGACGGCGTCAAACAGCGGCTCCTTGTCTTCCTGGTTGTCCTTGTTGTAGGCCAGCGGTTGCGACTTCATTAGGGTCAGCAGACTCATCAGCTGGCCATAGACGCGGCCGGTCTTGCCGCGGGCCAGTTCCGGCACGTCCGGGTTCTTCTTCTGCGGCATGATCGACGAGCCGGTGCAGAAGCGGTCGGCAATCTGGATGAAGCCGACGCGCGGGCTCATCCACATCACCAGTTCTTCCGACAGGCGGCTGATGTGCATCATGAGCAGGGCGCAGGCGGCGGTGAATTCGATGGCGAAATCGCGATCCGACACGGCGTCGAGCGAGTTCTCGCAGACGCCTTCGAAACCGAGTTGTTCGGCGACGAATTCGCGGTCGATCGGGTAGGTGGTGCCGGCCAGCGCGGCGGCGCCGAGCGGTAGGCGGGAGACGCGCTTGCGGCAGTCGGCGAAGCGTTCGCTGTCACGGCCGAACATCTCGAAGTAGGCCAGCATGTGGTGGCCGAAGGTGACCGGCTGGGCGACCTGCAAATGGGTAAAGCCGGGCATCGCGGTCGACGCCTCTTTTTCGGCCAAATCGACCAGTGCACCGCGAAATTGCTGCAGCAGCGTCTGGATGTCGTCGATGGCATCGCGCAGGTAGAGGCGGATGTCGGTGGCGACTTGGTCGTTGCGCGAGCGGCCGGTGTGCAGGCGCTTGCCGGCGTCGCCGATCAGTGCGGTCAGGCGCTTCTCGATGTTGAGGTGCACGTCTTCCAGATCGAGTGACCAGACAAATTCGCCGGATTCAATTTCACGGGCGATGGTTTCCATGCCATTTTCGATATCGGCCAGGTCGGCAGCCGCGATGATGCCCTGCTTGGCCAGCATGCGGGCGTGCGCCAGCGAGCCACGGATGTCTTGGCGCCACATGCGCTGATCGAAATCAACCGAGGCGGTATAGCGTTTGACGAGATCGGAAACCGGCTCGGAGAAGCGGCCGGCCCAAGTGTATTGATTGGCGTTGGAAGTCATGGCTTGGGTCTAGAATGCAGCGGTTAAGCGACGAATCGACGCAATGAATTGCAGGCAATCCGCACAAAGATGACAAGTATACGGCACTTTCCGGCCACGCATCCGCTGCCCGATTGGCGCAATCTGGGCGTGCTGCTGCGCGTGTTACTCGGCGCCAATGGCCTGGCGGCCGTCCTGGCCTTGATTACAGCGCGTGATCTGGCTGCCTGGCCGGCTGTTTTTCTTGAGCTGGCCGCCTTGGTTGAGCCGGTCTTGTTGCTGACCCTGGGCTGTTTGGCGGCGCTGCGTGATGGGCTGCGCCGCCTGTCGCTGCGTGTGGCGCAAGGGGTGGTTTTGCTGCTGGCTTTGGCGTGGACCGTGCTGTTGTTGCACTTGGCCAATCAGTGGGCACTGGTGGCGCTGGTCGGTTATGGGCGGCCCGCGCTTCTCAGTGGCTGGCTGGCGGCCTGTTTGCTGGCCTACTTTGAGTGGCGGGCCCAGGCGTATGCGCCGGCTTTGGCGGAGGCGCGCTTGGCGGCACTCAATGCCCGCATCCGGCCGCATTTTCTGTTCAATTCGCTGAATGCCGTGTTGTCGCTGGTGCGGGCCCAGCCCCGACAGGCCGAAATGGCGCTTGAGGCGCTGTCCGACCTCTTTCGCGCTGCCTTGCGTGACCCGGGGGAGTGGGTGGCGTTGGGCGATGAAATCAACCTGGGCGAACAATATCTGGCACTGGAGCAATTGCGTCTGGGTGAGCGTTTGGCGGTCGACTGGCACATTGCCCCGCTTTTGTCGGGCGCTCAGGTGCCGCCGCTGATGCTGCAGCCCTTGCTGGAAAATGCCGTTTATCACGGCATTGAGCCGTCGCCAACGGGCGGGGTGGTGCGGGTCGACATGGCTCGACAGGGTGATTTGTTGCAGATTTCTGTCAGTAATCCGCGGGCCGAGGCGCCGGGTCATGCCGCTGGACATCAGATGGCACTGGCCAATATTCGCGAACGCTTGCGCCTGTATTACGATCTTGAGGCCAGTCTGCGTATTGAAAGTACGGCACACACCTATCAAGTCACCTTGTTGTTGCCTGCGGTATGAGCGAAGCCTTGAAAATTTTATTGCTGGATGATGAGCCTCTGGCCCGTCAGCGCTTGCGTGCGCTGCTTGATGATTTGGCGCCCAAGGTGGCAACGCAAGTGGTGGGCGAGGCGGCGCATGGCGAGGCGGCACTGGCCTTGCTTGCGATGCAGGCCGTCGATGTCGTGCTGTGCGACATCCGCATGCCCGGTATGGATGGCATCGAGTTTGCCAGTCATCTAGCCCGCCTGGTTGCGCCGCCTGCCGTCATCTTCACCACCGCCTACGACAATTACGCGGTGCAGGCTTTTGATCTCAATGCCGTCGATTACCTGCTCAAGCCTGTGCGGGCGCAACGCTTGCTGGCTGCCCTGCAGAAACTGCCTGCCAGCCACCCTGATCCGCGCCTTCTGGCCGAGTTGGGGCAGGCGGTGCGCGGCGGCGGGCGCAGCCATCTGTCGTCGCATGAGCGGGGTCGTCTGCTGCTGGTGCCGGTGGCGGAAGTGCTTTATTTTCGCGCCGACCTGAAATATGTCGTCGCCCGTACGGTCGACCGTGAATATCTGCTCGACGAGGCCCTGACTCATCTGGAAGGCGAGTTTGCGGACCGTTTTTTGCGTCTGCATCGCAGTGTGCTGGTGGCGCGTAGTGCCCTGGCCGGTTTTGAAAAGGCCGCCGACGACGAGCCGGAGGCCTATGGCTGGGCTTTGCTGCGCGGCGTCGACGATCGTCTGCCGGTCAGTCGCCGGCAGTGGGCGGCGGCACGGTCAGCGGCACGGTCAGCGGCACGGTCAGCGGTGCTGGGCGAGGCTTGAGGGCGATTCGGCCGATGTGCTGCAGGGAACGATTTTGAGGTGCGGGAAGGGGATTTCGATCCCGGCATGGTCGAAGGCGGCCTTGGCACGACGC
>JAQTXC010000033.1:13773-31520 GCA_028689015.1 Dechloromonas sp.
GCGGCACGGTCAGCGGTGCTGGGCGAGGCTTGAGGGCGATTCGGCCGATGTGCTGCAGGGAACGATTTTGAGGTGCGGGAAGGGGATTTCGATCCCGGCATGGTCGAAGGCGGCCTTGGCACGACGCAGGTATTCGCGGCGCACGCTCCATTGTTCGTTGGGGTGCACGCGGAAGCGGCAGCGGATTACAACGGCCGAATCGGCCCATTGATCGACGCCGGCAATTTCCAGCGGGTCGAAAATTTTGGCGCCGTACAAGGCGTCGGCCTGAAGTTGCTCGCCGACCTCGCGCATCAGGGTGATGACGCGATCGACTTGCTCGCCATAGGCGACGCCGAGGTCGATGACGGCGTAGGCGTAGCCCAGGCTCATGTTGGTGACGATGGTAATCTGGCCGTTCGGGATGTAGTGCACGTTGCCCGAGTAATCACGCAGGCGCACGTAGCGCAGCGTGACTTCTTCAACCGCGCCCGTCTTGCCGCCGGTTTCGATAATGTCGCCAATGCGGATCTGGTTTTCCAGCAGCAGGAAAAAGCCGGTGAAGTAATCCTTGACCAGACTCTGCGCGCCAAAACCGATGGCGATACCTGCGACCCCCGCGGCGCCGAGCAAGGGGGCGACTGAAATGCCGAATTCACCCAGGATCAGCAAGGTGGAGATGATGGTGACGGCGACCATCAAGGCATAGCGCAGGACGCGCGACAAGGTACGCACGCGCTGGGCGCCTTCACTGCTTTCCTGGCGGCTGGCGATCAGTTCGCGAAAGCGCGGCACCAGGCGCTGGATCAGACTTTGTGCAAAGAGAGCCAGGGTAATGATCAGGGTAATGCGCAAGGGCGTGGCGAACTGCTGGGTCAGTTGGCCAAGGCTGTTGATGCTGAGTTCGGTCATGCAATCTCCGATTGTTGCGCCGCAATAGGCGGGGTGATAATTAATTTTTAAAACAATGTAATTTCTGGATGCGTCATTGTATTTGCAAAATATATCTTATTGAAAATATTAAGTTTGTTCTGTTACACTGTGTGACTTGCGCAATAATTAAGAATTTTATTTAAAAATATTTCGGGATTATTTTATTGTGCGCCGCATCGATCCCGAATCGAATGCCGGCCCTGCGTAGTGCTTGTGGTCCGGCTGGAAGGAGTTCATCCCCATGCTATTAGCGACCGACCTTGATGGTACCTTTCTGGGTGGTTTGTCAGAACATCGGCATAGTCTTTATCAGTTGATCAATCAGAGCCAGGATATCCAACTGGTTTTCGTCACCGGCCGAGGCCTGGAGGCGGTGATGCCCTTGCTGGCCGATCCGGCAGTGCCGGTGCCGAGTTACATCATTTGTGATGTCGGCGGGACGGTGGTTGATGGTGCGACCTTGCAACCGGTGCAGCCGTTGCAGGCCGGCATCGATCTGCGCTGGCCGGGTGAGCCGGTGGTGGCCGAGGCGATGCGTCCGTTTGCCAACATGGAGCGTCAGGAAGTGCCGCAGCAACGTCGCTGTTCGTATTTTTGTCATGGCGATGCGGTGACACCCGAGGTGGCCGCTGTGGCGCGCAGCCTCAATTGCGACGTTCTGTATTCGGCCAGCCGCTATCTCGATATTTTGCCGGCCGGGGTTAACAAGGGGAGTACCTTGACGGCTTTGGTCGAGCATCTGGGGGTTGACCGCGACAGCGTGCTGGTAGCCGGCGACACCTTGAACGATTTGTCGATGTACGAAGCGGGTTTCAAGGGCGTGTGCGTCGGTGAGTCCGAGGCGGGCTTGCTGGAGGCGACGGCCGGGATGCCGCAGGTGCTGGCGGCACAAGCGGCGGGCGCGGGCGGCATTCTCGAGGCGATTATCCATTTCGACCTGCTGGCACCCGGTCATGTTCATCCGCTGCCCGGCGATGGCCAGCGCGGGGCGGCCGAACTGGTCATGGTGTACCACCGCCTGCCCTACGAGGAGCGTCAGATTAACGGCCACATGGTGCGTAGTCGGCCGAAGTCGCCGAATGGCATCATTCCGACCTTGCTGTCGTTTTTCTCTGCCGGACAGCGCGGCTCCTGGGTGGCGTGGAGTATTCACGACGAGGCGACCGATCCGCCGTTTGAAGTTCATACAACGGTTGATGACGAGTATCCCGGTCTGTTGGCCGCACGGGTTGCGTTGAGCAAAGACGAGGTTGATGTTTTTTACAAGCGTTTCTCGAAAGAAGCCTTCTGGCCGACGCTGCACACCTTTTGGGAGCGGGCTATTTTCCGCGAAGCGGACTGGTCGGTCTTTCTTGCGGTCAACCGCAAATTTGCCGAAAGAACGGCTGCCGAAGCAGCCCCCGGTGCGACGGTCTGGCTGCATGACTACAATTTGTGGATGGTGCCGGCTGCGCTGCGCGAACTGCGTCCTGACCTGAAAATTGCCTTTTTTCACCACACCTATTTCCCGTCCGCCGATGCCTTCAATGTCCTGCCCTGGCGGCGCGAGATTATTGGCAGCCTGTTGCAGTGCGATTACATCGGTTTCCACATCCCGCGCCAGGCGGAGAATTTTGTGGATGTCGCCGCCGGCGTGGCACCGCTGCATGTCGTTGAGCGGCGGGGCTGTGCGCCGCGCTTCCTCAGCTACGGCTGTGCCGTGGGTCTGGAAAGCATGGCGACGCAGATCGAAGTTCATGGTCGGCGCATTGGTCTGGGCGCGCACCCGGTCGGGCTGGATCTGGAACGGGTCCGCCAGGCTTTCGCGCAGCCGCGCATGCTCGCCCGTCGGCGGGCGATTGCCGAGGAGTTTTCTGGCAAAAAACTGGTGTTGTCGGTCGAGCGGCTCGATTACACCAAGGGCACGCTGGAAAAAATCCGCGCTTTCGGCGATCTGCTGGAACGCGATGCCAGCCTGCGCGGTCAGGTGTCGCTGGTCGTCGTTTGCGTGCCGGCGGCCAAGGAAATGACTGTCTATGACGAACTGCAGGTGCAGATTGAACAGGCGGTCGGTCGGGTCAATGGCCAGTTTGCCGAGGTCGGCTGGTCGCCGATTCGCTTCTTCTTCCGGCCGCTGCCTTTTGATGAGGTGGTGGCCTGGTATGCCGAAGCTGACGTGATGTGGATCACGCCGCTGCGTGATGGTCTTAATCTGGTGTGCAAGGAATTTGTCGCAGCGCAAGGCATGAGCGATGGCAGCGGCGTGCTGGTGTTGTCCGAATTTGCTGGCGCTGCGGCTGAGTTGCACGGCGCAGTGCTGACTAACCCGCACGATCCAGCCGATTTGCGCGAACGTCTGCGCCAGGCGCTGGCCATGCCGCGGGTCGAGCGCGACGCCCGGCTCCGCGGTTTGTACCAGGTGGTGGCCGATAACGACATTGCCCGCTGGGGGCGGGAGTTCCTCGATGCCGTGGCGGCGATGCCGGGGGCTTCAGCTTAGGCCGATTTGTTTAGCCGCCGGCGGCGCTTGGCTTTGACGCGTAAATACCAGACCAGGCTGATCAGGGCATAACTGCCCAGTCCGCAGGCGGTGGCCATGACGGCCAGGCCGACCAGCAGCGGCAGGCCGATTTGACGCAGGCGTTCGCCGATCGGCCGCTTGGCCCCATCGCCCGGTGGCGGGGCGAGCGGCTGGGCCTGCTGGCCGGCCAGGCGGTTGCCGAGTCGGTAAGCCAGGTAATAGACCGGGCCGAACGTCACCGGGTTGGTGATGAGCGTGCTGGCGGCTGCTGCGGGCACATTGGCGCGCAGCAGGATGGCGGCAGCGGCCGAGACGGGAATCTGCGCAACCGGAATCAGCAGCCCGAAAAAGATGCCCAGCGCCACCCCGGTCGCCACGCCGCGCCGTGACCAGCACCAGAGTTGAGGGTGGTCGAGAAAAGGCCGCAGCCAAGCCAGCCAGCGATTGGACTGCAGGGTTTGGCGGGTCGGAATTAAGGCGCGCAGGCGGGCAGTCAAGGCAGAAAAAGACAAGAACGGACGGGGTGCGATGTGGGAGGTTGTGGATGATACGCCCGGCACCAAAAATTCGCTGGCTCAGCCGTTGACCGCAAGCGTCTTTCCCCTCTTGCGCTGGCCGCTATTTCGCCGAATACTGTGCTCCCTGCGCCCGCATGGTGTCATGTGGGCGCACCCATCCTGGCGGCCCGTCCCGCATAAAAATAATCGTAGGAGGAATGACATGTCTTTGCCGGCCCACGTTCGTACCCACAAACTCGCCCCGAATGCCTCGCTTTGTGTTTCCGGTTTCAATCTGGTGGGGGCCGAGTCGCCCGCTATCGAAGCAATGACTGATTTTTCGCGGGTCAATGTCGTCAGCACGGCGGAGACCGCGACCATTGACCAGGCCAATGCGCAGATGATTTCGCGTGGCGTTCGCCTGCTGATGGTGCTGAACAAGGATGAGTCGGTGGTCGGCCTGATCACGGCCCGCGACATCCTGGGTGAAAAGCCGATGCAACTGGTCCAGGCCCGTGGCGGCAAGCGCGAAGATCTGACGGTGCTTGATCTGATGACGCCGATTGCCAGCATCGATACCCTGTATCTCAATGAGGTGCTCAATGCCACCGTCGCCGACATCCTCGATGCGTTGAAGAAACTCGGCCGCCAGCACATCCTGGTCGAGGACACCGATCCGTCGACCGGCCTGCCGCGGGTGCGTGGCCTGTTTTCGGCGACTCAGATCGGCCGCGTGCTTGGTGTGCCGGTGCTGGGTTTCGACCTGCCGCGCACCTTTGCCGAAATCGAAGCAGCGCTGGCCAACTGAGGTCTTGTCAGACGCTCGAAGCAAGGGCGCTGCGGCGCCCTTTTTGTCGTTCGCTTGCGGGTAAACCAGCGTGGATTTTGGCGGCTGAGTGCGGCAAGATCGTGCGTCGTTTACTGTCGTTCCCGAGGTCGTTCCATGTCCGATTCCGCATCGTCCGTCGTTAGCAGCCCTGCGCCTGCCGGCAAAATCATGTCCGCCCGCCAGGCCGTGGCGCGGATTCGCGATGGCGATACGGTGGCGACCGGCGGCTTTGTCGGCATTGGCTTTGCCGAGAATATTGCCGTGGCCCTGGAGCAACGCTTCATCGAAACCCGCGAAAGCGACTCGCACGGCCTGGGCAGCCCGCGCGGATTGACGCTGGTCTATGCCGCCGGCCAGGGGGATGGGAAGGAGCGCGGGCTCAATCATTTTGGTCATGATGGCCTGGTCGACCGCGTGATCGGCGGGCACTGGGGGTTGGTGCCCCGCTTGCAGGAACTGGCGGTGAATAACCGTATCGAGGCCTGGAACCTGCCGCAGGGCGTGATTACCCACCTCTTCCGCGATATCGCGGCCGGCAAGCCGGGGACAATCTCGCGCATCGGCCTCGGCACCTTTGTCGATCCGCGCTTTGGCGGCGGCAAGCTGAACGAAAGAACCACGGTCGACCTGGTCCGGACGATGGAAATCGACGGCGAGGAATTCCTGTTCTACAAAGCCTTTCCCATCCACGTCGGCATCATCCGTGGCACCACTGCCGATGCCGATGGCAACATCACGATGGAAAAGGAAGCGCTGACGCTGGAAGCGCAGGCGATTGCCATGGCCGCCCGCAACTCGGGCGGCATCGTCATCGCCCAGGTCGAGCGCATTGCCGAGCGCGGCACACTCAGTCCGCGCCAGGTGAAGATTCCGGGCATCCTGGTCGATTGCGTGGTGGTTGCCGAGAAGCCGGAATACCACATGCAGACCTTCATCGAGCAATACAGCCCGGCTTTTGCTGGCGAGATCAAAGTGCCGATGTCGGCCATCCCGCCGATGGCGATGAGCGAGCGCAAGATCATTGCCCGGCGGGCAGCGATGGAGTTGAGGCCGGGGGCAGTGGTCAATCTCGGCATCGGCATGCCGGAGGGGGTGGCTGATGTGGCTGCTGAGGAGGGCATCATCGACCGCCTGACGCTGACCGCCGAACCGGGCGTGATCGGCGGCGTTCCGGCCGGGGGGCTGAATTTTGGCGCAGCGACCAATACCCAGGCAATCATCGATCAGCCCAGCCAGTTCGATTTCTACGATGGCGGCGGGCTGGACATCGCTTTTCTTGGACTGGCCCAGGCCGATCGGGAGGGCAATCTCAATGTCTCGAAATTTGGGCCGCGCCTGGCCGGGGCCGGGGGGTTCATCAATATTTCGCAAAGTGCGCGCAAGGTGGTCTTCGTCGGCACCTTTACCGCTGGCCAGCTGGCGATTGCGGTCGACGGTGGTCAATTGCAGATTTTGCAGGAAGGGTCGGCGCAGAAATTTGTCGACCAGGTCGAGCACCGTACCTTCTCCGGGGCGCAGGCTGTCAAGCGGGGCACGCCGGTGCTGTACATCACCGAACGTTGTGTTTTCGAACTCAGTTCGGCCGGCCTGCTGCTCAGCGAGATTGCGCCCGGGGTGGATCTGCAACGCGATATTCTCGACCGTATGGCCTTCCGGCCATTGATGCCGGTGTCGCCGCGCCTAATGGATGCGCGTATTTTTTCGCCCTCGCCGATGGGTTTGCGCCAGCAGATGGCGGCGCGCGCTGCCGAAGACTGAGCTGATCGTCGGGCGGCTGCGGCCTCGCCCAGGGCTGTTCTAATGACGCCCGGTTCATTAAGATGCCCGGGTTTGTCATCGTTCCGGGACCGTCATGCCCTCCAGATTTTTTGTTCGACCTGCCGTGGCGCTGCTCTGCGCTGTCCTGTTGGCCGCTTGTGGTGAAGACAAACCCGCAGCACCGGCAGCCATTCGCCCGAGCTTGAGCGTCAGCGTGGTGCAGCCGCAACGCGCCGACTGGCCGGCGGTGCTGGCCGCCAATGGCGATGTGCGGGCCTGGCAGGAGGCCTTGATTGGTGCCGAATTGGCGAATGAGCGCATTGCCGAGGTGGTCGTCGATGTGGGTGACCGGGTGGCGCCGGGTGCCGTGCTGGCCCGATTGGCTGATGCGCGACTGCGGGCCGAGGCGGCGGAAGCGCAGGCGGCCGTTGCTGAAACGCGGGCGGCGGCGGATGAGGCGCAGGCCAATGCCGCTCGGGCTCGCGATCTGCAGGCCAAGGGGTTTTACAGCAGTCAGCTGGCGACGCAATACCTGACCACGGCGCAGACGGCGGCGGCCCGCCGGGCCGCCGCCGAAGCGCGCCAGCAGGCGGCAAGCTTGCGTCTGGCTCAGACGGTGATCCGCGCGCCAACGGCGGGCGTGATTGCCAGCCGCGAGGCGGCGGTTGGTTCGCTGCCCCAGCCCGGTCAGGTGCTCTTTCGCCTGATCCGTGACGGCCGGCTGGAGTGGCGCGCCGAGATGCCCTCGGCGGACCTTGCCCGCGTGCAGTCCGGCCAGGTGGCGCGCTTGCAGGCACCGAATGGTGAAATGGTCAGCGGCCGCGTGCGCCGCGTCGCACCTGCGGTCGACCCGCAAACGCGCAACGGTCTGGTTTTTGTCGATTTGCCGGCGTCGACCGCACTCAAGGCGGGCATGTTTGCACGCGGTGAAATAAAGTTGGGGCAGCGCCCGGCCGTCTTCCTGCCCCAAGCCGCCGTCGTCCAGCGCGATGGCTTTGCCTATGTTTTTCGCCTGGGTGACGATGAGCGGGTGATTTTGAACAAGGTTGAATTGGGCCGGCGGCAGGGCGAGCAGGTGGAAATTGTCAGCGGTTTGGCTGAGTCGGCGACGGTGGTGGCCGATGGGGTGGCCTTTCTGGCCGATGGCGACCGGGTGACGGTGATCCGGAGTGCTACCCCATGAACGTTTCTGCCTGGTCGATCCGTAATCCTATTCCGGCCATCCTGTTTTTTGTCCTGCTCACGCTGGCCGGTGGGCTCGCCTTCAAGGCGATGAAAATCCAACAATTCATGGATATCGACCTGCCGACGGTCAGTGTGACGGCCAGCTTGCCAGGGGCGGCGCCGGGCCAGATGGAAACCGAGGTGGCGCGCAAGATCGAAAATTCGGTGGCGACCTTGCAGGGCGTCAAGCACATCTATACCAAGGTGCAGGATGGCACGGCAACGGTGACAGTCGAATTCCGCCTGGAAAAACCGACCCAGGAAGCGGTCGATGACGTGCGCGATGCGGTGGCCCGGGTGCGGGCCGACCTGCCGGGGGCGCTGAGGGACCCGGTGGTCAGCAAGATCAACCTGTCCGGCGCGCCGATCCTGACCTATACCGTCGCCTCGCCACGCATGGACGAAGAGGCCTTGTCGTGGTTTGTTGACCACACCGTCAGCAAGCGCCTGTTGTCGGCGCAGGGCGTCGGGGCCGTGGCGCGGGTGGGTGGGGTGAGCCGTGAGGTGCGGATCGAGCTTGACCCAGACCGTCTGCTGGCCCGACGGGCGACGGCGGCCGATATATCGCGGCAGTTGCAGCAAGTCCAGCAGGATGCTTCGGGCGGCCGGGGCGAGGTCGGCGGTGCCGAGCAATCGGTGCGCACCCTGGCGACGGTCGGGAATGCTGCCGAACTGGCGGCCATGGACATCGTGCTCGGCGATGGTCGGACGGTGCGTCTCGATCAGATCGCCCGCGTGCGCGATACGGTGGCCGAGCGGCGCAGCGCCGCCTTGTTGAACGGTCGACCGGTGGTCGGCTTCGAAATCACCCGCAGTCGCGGTGCGGGAGAGGTCGAGGTGGCGGCCAGCGTGCAAGCGGCGCTGGCCGAGCTGCAGGCCGATCATCCCGACATCGAAATCACCGAGGCCTTTAATTTTGTCGATCCGGTGATCGAGAATTACGATGGCTCGATGAAGCTGTTGCTCGAAGGCGCGGCGTTAGCTGTCATTGTCGTCTGGCTCTTTCTGCGTGACTGGCGGGCGACCCTGGTGTCGGCGGCGGCCTTGCCCCTGTCGGCCATTCCGACCTTTGCCGCGATGTACCTGATGGGCTTCACGCTCAATGTCGTCACCCTGCTGTCGATGTCGCTGGTGGTCGGCATTCTGGTCGATGACGCCATTGTCGAGATCGAGAACATCATGCGCCACCTGCGCATGGGCAAGACACCGTATCAGGCGGCGATGGAGGCGGCTGACGAAATCGGCCTGGCGGTCGTTGCCACCACCTTTACGCTGATTGCTGTTTTTCTGCCGACGGCCTTCATGAGTGGCGTGCCCGGCAAATTTTTCGTTCAGTTCGGGTGGACCGCGGCGATTGCTGTTTTTTTCTCGCTGGTCGTTGCGCGCATGCTGACGCCGATGATGGCGGCGTATCTGCTCAAGCCGGTGGTCGATCACGCGCCGCCGCGCTGGTTGAGGATTTACGGTGCTTGGGCCGAGCGTTGTCTGCACCACCGGGGGCTGACTCTACTGGCAGCGGCCGCTTTCTTCTTTGGCTCCTTTGCGCTGGTGCCTCTGCTGCCGACGGGCTTCCTGCCGCCGGATGATTTGTCGCAAACCCAGGTCCATCTCGCTCTGCCGCCGGGGGTGCGCTTCGAACAAACGCTGGCAGCGGCCGAACAGGCGCGGCGCATCGTCGAACAGAATCCGCATGTGCGCTTGGTTTATACCGCCGTCGGTGGCGGGCGGGCGGGTAGCGACCCGTTTGCGCCTAGTGGCGCGGCCGAGGTACGCAAGGCGACGCTGACCTTGAACCTGACGCCACGCAGCGAACGGCATGGCATCAGCAAGCAGGCGATTGAAAATGACTTGCGGACGGCGTTGACCGCGATTCCCGGGGCTTTGGTCAAGGTCGGCCTGGGGTCGGCCAATGAAAAGTACGTGCTGGTGTTGGCCAGCGAGGATGGGCCGCGCCTGGCTGAACATGCGCGGCAGGTCGAGCGTGAATTGCGCGGCATTCCCGGTATTGGCAACGTGACAAGCACCGCCAGCCTGGTCCGGCCGGAACTGCTTATTCGCCCGGATTTTGCCCGGATGGCCGATCTGGGCGTGACTTCGGCGGCGATTGCCGACACCTTGCGCATCGCCACGGCCGGCGATTACGACCAGGGCTTGGCCAAACTTAACCTGGCTCAGCGCCAGGTGCCCATCGTCGTTCGCCTGCCGGCCGTGGCGCGGGCCGATTTGGCCCTGCTGCGGCAGTTGACCGTGCCCGGGCGGCACGGGCCGGTGACGCTGGCCAATGTCGCCGACTTGGTGCTGACCGGCGGGCCGGCGGAAATCGACCGGTACGACCGCTTGCGCAATGTCAATTTCGAGATCGAACTGAACGGCATGGCCTTGGGCGAAGTCGAGAAGCAGGCGCTGGCCAGACCAAGCCTGCAGAATCTGCCACCGGGCATCCTCCAGACCACCGTCGGTGATGCCGAGGCCATGGGCGAGCTGTTCGCCAGCTTTGGCTTGGCCATGGCGACTGGCGTGCTCTGTATCTACATTGTGCTGGTGCTGCTGTTCAAGGACTTCGTCCAGCCGGTGACGATTCTGGCGGCGCTGGTGCTGTCGGTGCCCGGCGCCTTTTTGGCGCTGTTTATCACCCAGCAGGCCTTGTCGATGCCATCGATGATCGGGCTGATCATGTTGATGGGGATTGCGACCAAGAACTCCATTCTGCTCATCGATTATGTCATTCTGGCGCGCCGCGAGCACGGCCTGGGGCGGTTGGCGGCCCTGCTGGATGCCTGCCGGAAACGGGCGCGACCGATCGTGATGACGACGGTGGCGATGGGTGCGGGTATGATGCCGATTGCCCTGGGGCTCGGAGTCGACCCCAGTTTCCGTGCCCCGATGGCGATTGTCGTGATCGGTGGCCTGATCACTTCGACCTTCCTTAGCCTGTTGGTCATCCCGGTGGTGTTCACCTTGGTTGATGACCTGATTGCGGCACTGGCCGCCTGGTGGGTCGCCCGTCGGCACTTGAAAGACGCATGAATATCTATCTTTCCATTCTCTTCGCTTCCGTCATTTTGCTGCTCGCCTTTGCGGTCGAGCGCTTCAGTCGCGCCCATAAACTGCCTGCCGTCATCCTGTTGATTGGCCTGGGCATGGTCTGCAAGCCGGTGCTGGAAAGCCTGGGCTGGACCTTGCAGGGTCTGGAAGTCACCGTGCCCATCATCGGTACGGTCGGCCTGGTGCTGATCGTGCTCGAAGGCGCCCTGGATATTTCGCTCAAGCGCGAGCGCCTGCATTCGGCGGCGGCCGCATTGGCCATGGCGGTGTTCGGCTTTATCGCTTGCCTCGTGTTGTTGATCCCCGTGGTGTCCTATGTGTTCTCGATCAGCCTGTTCAAGGCGGCGATCATCGCCGTACCCGCTGCCGTCATCAGCAGCGCGGTCGCCATCCCGAGTAGCCAGTTCATGGGCGAGCATGGCCGCGAATTTGTCGTCTATGAAAGTTCCTTGTCCGACATTCTCGGCGTGATCGTTTTTTTCGCCCTGGTCAACTCGGATGGCACCCTGCTGGGCATCGTCAAGGGCTTGCTCGGTGGCGGTATCGTGTCGCTGCTGTTGTCGGTGGTTTGCGCCATCGGCCTGGCCTTGATGTTGATGCGCATCCAGGGCCAGGTCCGTTTTCTCCCGCTCCTGGCCGGTCTACTCGGCCTTTACGCCGGCGGCAAGCTGATGCACCTGTCGCCGCTGATCATGGTGCTGTTGTTCGGCCTGACCATCAACAACCCCTCGCTGATCATGCGCATCCCGGCGCTCCGCCACTGGATGAGCGACAAATACGAGGCAACGCTCAATGAATTCAAGTCGCTGGCCTTTGAGCTGACCTTTGCTGTGCGTGGTTTTTTCTTCATTCTGCTGGGTTACTGGACCGAGTTGCATACGCTGGTGCTGCCGCAGGCCTGGCTGGGTGCCGGCATCGTCATGTTCGTCATGTACACCACCCGTTCGGCCTTGCTGCGATTTTTTGGGGGCGAGCTGGCGTCGCCCCTGCTGTGGCTGGCACCGCGTGGCTTGATCACGGTCTTGCTCTACCTGACAGCCCGGCAGATCGTGCCGGTGCCGGATTATTTGGGCGGTACGGTCCTGATCGTCGTCATTGTCTCGGCCACCCTGGTGCTGGTCGCCCAGCGGGCGCAGCCAGCCCGGAACAAGCCGCCGGCACTGGCGGACAGCGATGTCATGGCCGTCGCCAACACAGGCGATCGCGGTGACGATAGCGCGCCACCGTTACCGTCATCGTCCAGTCAGGGCCGCTAGTTCCACTTCTCGGGGAGTGGATCGGACCGGCTCAGGGGCGGCTTCACTCGGGTTTTACCGGGCGGCGTTTGGGGTCGGCGGGCGGGCGGCCAAAAATAAGCGTGTAGAACAGGTCGACCGCGTTATCGCTGCCGGCGCGGCCAACCAGCGTCAGGCGGCGGCCGAGTTCCAGGCTGAGTTTGACGATGCTTTCCGTCTTGCCGAGCGCTTGCTCGTAACTGAGCGAGGCCGTATCACTCAAGCGTTTGCTGACACTGAAAATCTGTTGTCCTGTGCCGCTGCTGTTGTCCAGGCCGCTGCCGGCGACCCGGCTGGTGCTGGCCGGCCCCCCGCTTTCGCCCAGTTCGCCCTGGCGGATACCAATTTCATCAAGGCCGAAATTCTTTTTCAGTTGCTGGACGAGACCGCTCGAGTCATTACCGAGCAAATCGCCGGCGGCCGAGAGCAGTAGCGCGGCATCGCCACTGCCGCTTTGCTGCGGGGCGCGGCCAAGAATCAGCCAAGTCAGTTTTTCGGCATCGGGCACGGCGGGTTCCGAGACCAGCTTGATCACCGGCCGCTGGGCGGTGCCGCTGACCTGGACGCCGGCTTCGACCGGCAGGCCCTTGCGGACCGCCCGGACGTCGAGCGCCGGGTTGTCGAGTAGTCCCTGGAAAGTCAGCTGGCCGCGTTCGATCTCGAGCTTCTGACCATAGGCGGCGAAACGGCCATCGCGGGTCCGAATGCGGCCGCTGGCCCGAGGCAGGTCGCGGCCACTGGCTTGCAGCCGCACGTCGCCGCTCAGGCGGGTCGATAGCCCTGACGTTTCGAACAGGAGGTGACGGCCGAGGTCGGTCGTTAGGTCCAGTTCAAGCGGTGGCCGGCGGTTTTCCGGTGGCGCCGCACCCAGGCGGCGGACCACGACATCATCCGATAGGCGTGGCGCCCCACTGGGGGCCAACTGCCAATAACCCGCATCGACCGCCAGTTGACCGCGTAGGGTGAGTTGGCCGTCCTGCCAGCCGAGCCGGCTCTGGCCGGAGAGGCTGAGCCATTGTTCCGGCAGTTGCCAGGCGCCAACCCGGTCCAGCGTCACATCGAGCCAGCCGTGGCTGTCGCTGTTCTCTGGTGTGAACTCAAACTGGCCGCCGATGCTGAGTCGCCCGGGCGCGCTCAGCGCTGACGCCGGCTGCCCCAGGCTGTGCAGTAGGGCGGGCGGCGGTGGGCGGTGCGGGCTGACGAAGCTGAGGCGCTCAATGTGCAAGCGGTTGTCGGCGATGCGCAGGGCCATGTCGCCTTCGGTCAGCGCCAGCCCTTGATCAATCTGGCGCAGACTGAGCGCCTGACCGTGTATCTGACCCGTGAAGCGCGGCCGTTCGGGATGGCCGCCGAGATTGATCTCGGCACTGAGTTCACCGCGCGTTTGCCAGCCGTCGCCCAAGGCCTCGCCCAGGGCATCGAGTTGTTCGGCCTGGGCCTGTAGCTGGCCTTGCCAGCTGGCCAGTGGGTCGAGTGCCCAGGGGGTAAGCAGGCCGGCACGTAACTCGCCGTGCAATTGGCCGCTGGGGGCGCTGCGCGCTTGCAGGCGCAGGGTGAGTTGGCGGCTTGTCGCTGCGGCGTGCACGGTGGCTTGCCAGTCAGGCTGGCGGCCGTGCACGGTGAGTGGGCCGAGATGCCAGGCGCTGCCACTCAGCGCCACTTTGGCCGGGGCCTGGAGCGTGATGGGTGGTTGTTTGCCGCCGCTTTGCCACTGCCCCTCGGTCAGCATCCCTTGCCAGCCTTGTTCGCCTAGCCAGCCGCCGCGGGCGCGCAGTTGCAGTGTTTGGTGGCGGGCCAGGCGACTGTCCAGCGTGATCTGATGGGCCTGGCGCACGCCGTCAATGCGCAAGCGCAATTCGCTGACGGCAGCCTGCTGTCCGGGGGTGTCCAGTTGGCCCAAGGTGAGTTCAGCCTGCAGCGGGCTGTTGGCGTTGCTGGCCAGTTGGGCCGCAATGTTCAGTTCGCTGGCCCGGAAGCTGCCCGGCTTGCCTAGGCGTCGACTGCTCAGCCGGGCTTGCAGATTGGGGTGATCAATGCTGCCGCGTAGGTCGAACTGGCCGCTGAGTTCGCCTTCCAGGCCGAGCACGGCGAGGTCGCTGGCGGCGATTTCGCCGTGCAGGAGGTCGTCTGCCTGGCCAAAGGCGCCGCTGAGATGCAATTGGTTGGCGCCGGCCTGCAAGTGAATGTCGGCGTGCGGGATGCGGGGCCAGTCGATGCTGAGTTGTCCTTGGCCGGCCAGGGGCTGGCCCGCCAGTTGGCTATCCTGCAGCATGAAGTGCGCATTGACACGGGGGCGTGGCTGTAATTGGCCGTCGAGCTTGAAGTGGGCGTTGACTTGGGCGGGGGTGACGCGGGCGAAATCGGCCGGATTGAAGCGCTTGAGCTCGCCTGCCAGCGCAAATTTTCCAGGCTGCTTGCGTTCGAGTTGCCCCTGGGCTTCGACCCAGGCCTGGCCGGCGCGCAGGCTGAGCTGTGTCAGGTTGACCTGTTTGGCGTCTAGCGCCAGTTTGCTGCTGATCGCGAAGCGCGGGTCACGCAGTTGCAGCTGGATCTGCTGGCGGTCGGTGTCGGCCTGCCATGAAATATCGCCGGCTAGCCGGGTTGACCGCAAGCGGCTATCGGTGTGCTGCAGGTCCAGTTGGCTGACTTGCAGGTCGAGGTGGGCTTCGCCGTTGGCCTGCAGCCGGCCGCTGCCACTCAGGCCGCCACGGCCAGGTAATGCGGCATGGAGGTCGTGCAGTTCCAGCACGCCTTCCTGCCAGCGCAGCGCGCCAGCCAGGGTCGATAACGGCAGGCGCTGACGGTCGAGCGGCCCAGCCTGGCGGTTGCTCAGGCCAAAGCTGCCGATGAAGCCCGCTCCTTCGGGGACAATGTCGGCGGTCAGATCGAGGTGAGCGCTGGGCGCGGCAGGGTGCCAGGCAGCGGGGTCAATCGCGGTCAACTGCAGGCGGGCGCTGGAAAAAGCTGGTTGCTGGAAGGGGGTCAGCACAGCGCTGGCCTGGCCGCTGATGCCGCGTTGTGCCGTCAGTTGCACCGGTAGGCGTGTCAGCGGCCCCTGGGCACTCAGTTCGATGGTCAGTTCCTTGCCCTCCAGCTGGCTGTCGAGACGGGCTTGCCAGCGGCTGGCAAAGGGTGCTGCGGCGTTGACGTCGCCCTGGATGCGGAAGCGGATACCGCTGCTCTCGCCCTGCAGATGGGTCAGGCGATGGTGCTGGCCATCGCTGTCCAGGACCAGACTCAGGGCGGTCAGCGGCGGGCTGCCGCTGATGTTCAGGTGGTCGATGCGCAGGGCATCGATGGCGAGGGCTAGCGGCAGTTGCAGACTGTCCGGGCGCGTCGGCGGCGTGGGGTCCGGCGGGCTGTCGAGGTCGATGGCGCCGATGTGCAATTGCTGAATCTGTAACCGGCGCTGTTGCCACAAGGCGTTGGGCGACCAGTCAAGGTGTAGTTGGCGCAGGGTGAGGCGTTGTGCACCGTCCTGCCAGCGCAGTTCGGCGATATCGAGCGGCCCGCCCAAGGCCCCGTCGGCGCCGCTGATCTGCAGTCGCTCCTGGCTTAACCAGCTGATGAGGCGGATGGCCGTCGGCAGGCCGGCGTTGCTGGCTAGATGGGCAATGCCACCGAACAGCAGGGCGAGCAGCAGGCCGGGCGTCAGCAGGAGGGCGAGGCGCAGGCGCATGTTCAGAATGGAATGGCGAGGGAAAAGTGCAGTTGCAGGCCGCCGTTCTGTTGCCCGTAGGCCAGGTCGGCGCCAATCGGGCCGGCGGGGCTCTTCCAGCGGCCACCGATCCCGTAGCCGAGTTTGAGCGTGAAGTTGCGCCGGTCGTCGACCGCGTTACCGGCATCGACGAAGGCGGCGATGCCCCAGCGTTCGTCTAGCCAGTGTGTCACTTCAGCGCTGCTGACCACGAGATAACGGCCACCCAAGGTGGCGCTGCCTTCCTTGACCCCCAGGCTCTGGTAAGCGTAACCGCGCACGGAGCCGGTGCCGCCAGTGCGGAACAGATAGTCTTGCGGGATGTGCTGCCGGTCGTCGGCCAGGGTCCGGCCAAGTTCTGCGCGCAGGCTCAGGGTGTTGCGTCGGCCAATAGGCAAATACTGTTGCCAGCGGCCGTGCAGGCGCAGGAAGCTCTGGTCGGCGAGCAGGGCCTGGCTGGCGCCGCCGATGCTGAGTTGCAGGATGGTGCCGCGACGGGGGTCGAGCGCATTGTCAAGGCGTCGCCAAGTCCATTGCGCATTGGGCACCAGGGCCCGGCTATGAATTGCAGACAGGCCTTGCGGGGTAAGGATTTCATTCTGCCAGTGCAGTGACAGGCGCTGCTCGACGCTGCCGCGTTGCTGCACCGTTTGGGCGCCAAAGGCGTAGTTTTCGGTTTTGACCCCCTGAATGTCGGTTGCTTCGAGAAGCGCGCCGATACTGTTCAGGCGGTTGCGTTGGTCGGGTGGAAAAAAGACATCGGCGTAGGCGGTCTGTTTTTTCTGTTCGAGACGCAGGCCGCTACTCAGTTCCCAGGCTTGGTTAAACAGGTTGGGCGTGTGGTAATTACCTTCGATGCGGACCCCAGTGTTCGAACTGATGCCGCCCCCGAGACTGATTTTGTGCGCCGCTCGTTCGCGCAGGCTGAGGCGGAGCGGGGCCCGGATGCCACCCTCGCCATCGGCTTCGCCGGCACTGCGCTCCAGTTGGGCTTCGGCAGCGGCGAAATAAGGGCTGGACTGCAGGCTGCTGAGCAAGGTGTTGACGTCGGCCTGGCGGTACGGTGCTCCCGGCGTGACGCTGCGGTTGTAGCGTGCCACCAAGTCGGGCGAGTAGCGATGCAGGCCATCGATCAGCAGCTCGCCAAAACGGTAGGCCGGGCCGGCATCGTAATGGGCGGTGAGATCAGCGCTGGCCGCGTCGGCGTCGATGTCGGCCAGGCTGTCGAGCAGTCGGGCGTCAATATATTCGCTGGCCAGCAATTCACTTAACACCGCTTGCTTGGCGTCATTCCAGTCCGCCTGGCGAAAGGGCGCACCGACCGGCAGGCGCCAGTTGTTATCCAGGCGCCGGCGGATTTTTTCGTCCGGCAGGTGGTCGACCGTCAGCGAGCGGCGGCTGATCAGGGTGCGCTTGCCGGGCGAGATCGAAACCGTCAGTGCATCGTCGGTCGCCCCCGGGGTAAAGGTGAAGCTGGGCGTGAAATAGCCCTCCGTCGCCAAAATCTCGGTGCACAGGGTTTCAATGCGTTGCGGGCTGGCGGCATCTGGCAGGTAGGGGGCCAGTAAGTGCCGTAGTTCGGTACGGGTGTCGAGCGTGATCGTTGCGTGCACCGGGTGGGGCAGCAGTGTTGCCGCCAGGAGCAGCAGAGGAATAATGGTTTTTTGGATCGGAAGCACGGCCGGATTCTACGTCTGCTGGTGTATGCCCGGGTATTGCCGAGCGGGCTTTTTTGCGCGGGTGATCGCTCGGCGGCTTGTCGATTCATATTACAATATCGGTCCAATAAAAAATTTGTTTAACCCATTACAGGATTTGAAACTCATGAACCTCGTCAAGAAATCTATCGTCCTTGCCCTGTTCTCGGCCATGGCGGTTTCCGCTACTGCCCAAGAGCGTGTTTACGTCATCGACCAGCGCGACGTCGTCACCAAGAGCGGTTTCGGCCTGTGCTGGCGCACCGGTTACTGGACCCCGGCCGCTGCCGCAGCTGACAAGGCCGGTTGCGAGT
>JAQTXC010000034.1:0-10263 GCA_028689015.1 Dechloromonas sp.
ACCCGGAAGCCTCCGATCACGTTGATCGCAGCCTGTCGCTGATCCGCGATGCCGGCTGTCAGGGCGGCCTGGTCTTCAATCCGGCGACACCGCTCGATTACATGGATTACGTGCTCGACAAGATCGATGTCATCCTGCTGATGAGCGTCAATCCCGGCTTCGGCGGCCAGAAATTCATTCCCGGTACCCTGGCCAAGGCGCGTCAGGCGCGCGCCAAACTCGATGCCTACGAGCGCGAAAGCGGCCGGCGCATCCGGCTGGAGATCGATGGCGGGGTCAACGTCGGCAACATCGCCGAGATCGCCCGCGCCGGCGTCGATGCCTTTGTCGCTGGTTCGGCCGTTTATGGCGCCGGCAAAGCCGAAGACGCGCATCGCTACGATTCGATCATTGCCGCCTTGCGTGGCCAGCTCGCCACCGTCCAAGTTAATTGAGAGTCTTCGTCATGACCGAATCTGAATTCAATGCCCTGGCGGCGCAAGGCTACAACCGCATTCCGGTGTCGCTGGAAACCTTTGCTGATCTCGATACGCCGCTTTCCATCTACCTCAAGCTGGCCAACGAGCCTTATTCCTACCTGCTCGAATCGGTGCAGGGGGGCGAACGTTTCGGCCGCTACTCGATCATCGGCCTGGCCGCGCAGACCCGCCTGGTTGTACGGGGCCGCGAAGTCCTGGTCCTGACCGGAAATCGGGTGGCCGAGCGGGCGGATGAGACCGATCCGCTGGCGTTCATCGATGCCTATGCCAAGCGTTTCAAGGCACCGGCGGCGCGCGGCATGCCACGCTTCCTCGGAGGCCTGGTCGGCTGCTTTGGCTACGATACCGTCCGCTATGTCGAACGCAAGCTGGCCGCGGCGACACATCCCGATCCCATCGGCGCGCCAGACATCCAACTACTGCTGTCCGAGGAGATTGCCGTGGTCGACAATCTCTCCGGCAAGCTGACGCTAATCGTTTACGCCGAACCGGGTTTTCCCGGGGCGTACCAGAAGGCGCGTGCCCGTCTCCGGGAGTTGCTGGCCCGCCTGCGCCAGCCGGTCAGGATCCCGGCCGAGCAGCCAACCACGTCGGCACCTGCCGTGTCTAGCTTTGGCGAGGCCGAGTTCAAGGCCGCCGTGCTCAAGGCCAAGGAATACATCACCGAAGGCGACATCATGCAGGTGGTGCTTTCCCAGCGCATGAGCAAGCCGTTTACGGCCAGCCCGCTGGCGCTCTACCGTACGCTGCGCAGCCTCAATCCGTCGCCGTACATGTTTTACTTCGACTTCGAGGATTACCACGTTGTCGGTGCCTCACCGGAAATCCTGGTGCGGCTGGAGGGGGATCGCGTTACCGTGCGGCCGATTGCCGGCACCCGCAAGCGCGGGGAAACCCCGGAAGCCGATGCGGCGCTGGCCGATGAACTGCTGGCCGACGAGAAAGAGCGGGCCGAGCATACGCAATTGCTCGACCTAGGGCGCAATGATTGCGGACGGGTCGCCAAGGTCGGGACAGTCAAGCTGACCGAGAACATGGTCATCGAGCGCTATTCGCACGTGATGCACATCGTTTCCAATGTCGAAGGTCGACTGCAGGACGGGCTGGATGCGGTCGACGTGCTGCGTGCGACTTTTCCGGCCGGCACGGTCTCCGGCGCACCCAAGGTGCGGGCGATGGAGATCATCGACGAACTGGAACCGGTCAAGCGCGGCATTTATGCCGGTTCGGTCGGTTACCTCGGTTTCAATGGCGACATGGACCTGGCGATTGCCATCCGGACTGCCGTGCTCAAGGACGGTCAGCTACACGTTCAGGCCGGTGCGGGCATCGTCGCCGATTCCAATCCGCAGGCCGAATGGGATGAAACCCAGAACAAGGCGCGGGCCGTCATCCGGGCTGCCGAGCTGGCCGAACAGGGGCTGGATACGCGGTTCGATTAAGCGGGGCGACGGTCAACCCGGCCGGGGACGAAAAATCCCGGTCGGGACAGGTTGACCGTGTGCATGAAGGCTCGCTTTGCTTCGCTTAGCCAGGCTCTTTTCAAGAAGGCCTGCTCGGTTAACCACAGGCCGAGATAGCTGGCGTACCAAGCAAAAATGCAATCCGACAGGAAGTGGCCGCCGCTGCTCATCCGCACAAAGGCCATGTAGGCAGCCAGGCCAATGCTGGCGAGCAGCCAGTATTGGCGAGTGCGGCGCTTGCCCAGCCAGCCGAAAACCATGATGAAGGCGGTCGTGGCCACATGGCCGCTGACAAAAGAACAATTCCGGGCGCACTGGTCGCTGACGACAAAGGCCGGGCTGAATTGCAGCGTACCGCCCAGTACACTCACTTGGGCTGGTCGCGCCCGGCCCAGATGATTTTTCAGCCCGCTATCGACAATCAGCACAGGGCCGAGCAGGGCGGCGCTCAGCATGAAACCGAACAGCATCCGCCGCCGGCGCAGCCATGGCCCGTTGTGCAGGAAACTGCCGGCCCATAACAAAAGCAGGCCGATGATCAGGCCGCGGCCGAGATATGGGAGGGTGTGGTAAGGCCAGCGGATCAGCGCTTGATCGCGGTCGACCAGCCACTGCCAGTCGTTTTGGGCGAACAGGGCGGCGACATGGAGATCAATCGCCGGCCACTGTGTGAGCACGATGGCCAGCACCAGGGCGCTGCCCACGACCCAGCGATATTCAGTAACCCTGGAATGCATGGAGTAAATGAACCTCATAAATGCGTTGATGCTGATCGTCGATATGGCTGCTGATCCGGCCGAGTGGGGTGCTGCTCGTAAAACGCTGGCGCAGGGCTGCAGTGGGGGGCTGCTCACTAATCAGCACGGCATCGCGACCGGGCAGGGTGGCCAGGTCATGCTGCAATTTGTAGTGGTCGCCGGCACCGCCATCCGGATTCCAGGCCGCCAACGTGGGCCGCAGCGTCCGCAGTTCGTAGGCCAGGTGGGAGAGCACGGTGCGGTTGTCGGCCAGCAAGACAGCCTGCGGGTGGGCCAGCAGGAGAGGTCGTAATTGTTCGGCCAGAGGCGTCCAGCCCTGGGCGCGGACGTAAGGGTTCAATTTGCCGCGATCCGGTCGGTCGACCGCGGTCAACAGCGTCGGTGCGTGATAAATCAGGGCGGTCAGCAATAAATTCACGGCAATTGCCGCCGTCAGCCAGGCCTGTCGCCGGCTGCGTAGCAGTTGGGCGACGACGAGTAGTGTCACGGGGGCGAGCGCCGGTGCTGCCCAATTGGCGTTGGCGCCGCTGCGCCAGGCTTGTACGGCCACTAAAATCAGCAGGGGCAACGAGAAACACAGCAGCAACTGGTTGGCCGGGTGGCGCCACAGCGCTCGCGGCTGGCGCAGGGCAAAAACTGCCAGCCCGCCCAGGACAGGCCCCAGTGCCAGGAGTTGGGCGGCCAGGAACTCAAATAATGCCAGTCCGCCGCCGCCAGGCCGCTGCAGCGTGATATCGGCGGTGTGGCGCAGGGTCGGAAAATTGTGCGCGATATTCCAGGCAATATTGGGGCTGAGCAGCGCGACGGCCACCAGCAACGCCAGCCACGGCCCGCGGCTGGCTAACAGTGGGCGCTGTAGGCACAGCAAGTGCACCAGGGCGCCGACCAGGCAGGCTAGCATCGTGTATTTGGCCAGTAGCCCCAGGCCGCAGATCAGGCCGAGAAACAGCCAGCGAGTGGTTTTTGGCTGATCCAGCGCCCGCTGGTAAGCCCACAGGGCGGCACACCAGAAAAGTGTTAACAAGGCGTCGGTTGAGGCAAACAGCCCCAGCCAGGCAAAGATTGGCAGGGTCAGAATCGTTAGCGCCGCCCAGTCGGCAATGTTCCTGTCGTACAGGCGGCGGGCGCTGGCCCACAGGAAGGCGGCGGCCAGTGGGTAACACAGCATGCTCAATGCCTTGACGCCAAGCAGCCCGTCGCCAAACAAATGCGTGGACACGGCGATCAGCGCCGCGATGCCCGGAGGCTTCGAAAAGTAGCCCCAGGCCAACGCCTGCGCCCAGACCCAGTACTGCGCCTCATCGACATAGAGGCTGATACCTGCTGACTGCACGGCCCAGCTCCGCCAAGCCAGCAGAAATGCCGCGAACAATAATAAATGTCGGCCATTCAGCCGAGGCGAGTGCGAAAGGCCGGGATTGGACGCGAAGTCGGGCAGAAAGCGCATGGCAGCGATGGGCGTGGCGGAAGCAAAATTCTGGGCCCGCCGTGTTGCGCTGCCTTTAAAGTAAAATTTCAGCCCTCTTCAATCCTTGACGGCTGCCAAAGTCGAGAGAGCTCAGGCGCAGGCCACCGTCCAGGTGCTCACCGAGTATGTTGACCGCGTGAAAATCGTCCGCCAAACCGGCGAAACCATCATCAAGGAGGTTTCTGTTGCCTATGACTACCTGGCGCTCTATGTGAAACTCATCGGCACCTACCAGGAGTACGATGCCATAGACGCTGAAACCGTAGAGATGGCGGTTTGATATGAAAATTCGCCCGAATTTGCGTCCCTTGCGCACCGAAGAAGAACGACCTGATTGACCTGGCTGATCCGGTTTTTGACGCAGGTAGGCTATGCAGACGATAATCGCCATCTTGAACAATGTTTTTCCCCTGGTCGACTGTGGCGAGGCGGGCAGCCAGCAAATAACCGGACAACCTACCGGGTACATATCGCGGCAGTCAGCGGCAAGGGCTAATAAAATCAAAAGGATAGCCTTTGTATGCTGCTAATGATCGATAACTACGATAGCTTTACCTATAACTTGGTCCAGTATTTTGGCGAGCTGGGTGAGACGGTGCAGGTGTTTCGCAATGATGAAATCACCCTCGCCGAGATCGAGCGTTTGCAGCCGGCTTATTTGGTGATTTCGCCTGGCCCCTGTGCGCCGGCGCAGGCCGGGGTGTCGCTGGCGGCGATCAAGCAATTTGCCGGCCGCATTCCCTTGCTGGGGGTCTGTCTGGGGCATCAGTCGATTGGCGAAGCCTTTGGCGGCCGTATTGTCCATGCCCAGCAACTGATGCATGGCAAGGTCTCTGCGGTCCACCATCAAAATGCGGGCGTTTTCCGTGATTTGCCCAATCCCCTGACCTGTACGCGCTATCACTCGCTGGCCATTGAGCGCGCCAGTCTGCCGGATTGTCTCGAAGTGACGGCGTGGACCGCGGATGGTGAAATCATGGGCGTGCGCCACAAAACGCTGGCCGTCGAAGGGGTGCAGTTCCATCCCGAGTCCATTCTGACCGAGCGCGGTCACGATCTGTTGAACAATTTCCTCCTGGAGCACAAGCCATGACCCCGCAAGCCGCCCTGCAACGCGTCATCGAACATCGCGAGATTTTTCACGACGAAATGGTGTCGTTGATGCGCCAGATCATGGGGGGCGAGGTGTCGCCGGTGATGATTGCCGCCATCGTCACTGGCCTGCGCGTCAAGAAGGAAACCATTGGCGAGATTGCGGCGGCGGCCAGCGTGATGCGAGAGTTGTCGACCACGGTCGACCTGCCTTATGACCGAAATTTTGTCGATATCGTCGGCACCGGTGGTGATGCAGCGCATAGTTTCAATATTTCAACCACCTCGATTTTTGTTGCGGCAGCCGCCGGTGCCAAGGTTGCCAAGCACGGCGGGCGCAGCGTGTCGTCGAGTTCCGGCAGTGCTGATGTGCTGGAGGCGCTCGGCGTCAACATCAATCTGAGTCCGGAAAAGGTCGCCGCCTGCATTGCGCAGTGCGGCATCGGCTTCATGTTCGCCCCCAATCACCACAGCGCGATGAAACACGTCGCGCCGGTGCGGCGCGAGATGGGTATTCGCACCCTGTTCAATATCCTGGGGCCGCTGACCAACCCGGCCAGTGCGCCCAATACGTTGATGGGGGTGTTTCATCCCGATCTGGTCGGCATTCAGGTGCGTGTTATGCAACGCCTGGGGGCCGAACGCGCGCTGGTGGTGTACGGCAAGGATGGTCTGGACGAAATTTCGCTGGGCGCGACGACGCTGGTCGGTGAATTGAAAGACGGCCAGATTCACGAATACGAAGTCCACCCGGAAGATTTTGGCTTGCAGATGATGTCCCTGCGCCACCTGCGCGTGGCCTCGGCTGAAGAGTCCAAAGCCATGTTGCTGGGTGTGCTCGACAATACGCCGGGCGCTGCCCGCGAAATCGTCTGCCTTAACGCCGGCGCGGCGCTCTACGTGGCCAATGTGGCCGACAGCATTGGTGATGGTATCGCCAAAGCCCGCGAAGCCATCGCCAGCGGCGCGGCACGGGCCAAGTTGGCGGCTTTCGTCGAGTGTACGCAGCGTTTGGCGGCATAATCTTCGCCCACACGACCCAAGGAGCACGCTATGGCCCTGCCGCAGGAAAAGCCGAAATTCGACGCCGCTGCCTACCTGGCCTGGGAGGCAGAACAGCCCGATCGCAACGAGTACATCGCCGGCGAGGTCTTCGCGATGGTCGGCGTGCGACAGGCGCATAACATCGCCACGCTCAATATCGCCACCGCCCTGCGTGCAGCCCTCAAAGGCAGCCCCTGCCGGGTCTTTATCGAGTCGGTCAAGACCCGCGTCGAGGCTGCCGACTGCTTCTTCTACCCGGACGTCGTTGTCACCTGCGATGCCCGCGACCGCGCCACGCCGGACTACATCAGCCACCCGCTGCTGGTCATCGAAGTCCTCTCCGAGTCCACTGCCGCCTTCGACCGCGGCGACAAATTCGCCGCCTACCGCAAACTGGCCAGCCTGCAGGAATACGTTCTCGTCGACCTGGCGGCAAAACGGGTCGAAGTTTTTCGCCGCAACGCCGAGCAGCATTGGGTGCTGTATGAATACCTCGAAGGCGAGACGATCGAGTTCGCCGTGCTATCCCTGAACCTGCCAGTGTCTACAGTGCTGGAAGATACTGAAGAAGAACAACCCGAATCATGAGCGACATCCTCAACAAGATCATTGCCACCAAGCACCAGGAAATCATCGCTGCGCAAGCCATCAGACCGCTGACTGCCGTCGAAACTGACGCCGCCGCCCAGCCTGCGCCACGCGACTTCGTTGGCGCCATTCGTTACAAGATTGCCCACGGTCAACCGGCGGTGATTGCCGAAATCAAGAAGGCCAGCCCATCCAAAGGGGTGATCAGGGAGAATTTCCAGCCGGCCGATATCGCCCGCAGTTACGAAGCCCACGGTGCCGCCTGCCTGTCGGTGCTCACCGACCGCGATTATTTTCAGGGTTGCCCGGAATACCTGCAGGCCGCCCGTGCTGCTTGCGGTCTACCCGTTTTACGCAAAGATTTCATGGTCGACCGTTACCAGGTCGCCGAGGCGCGCGCCATGGGGGCCGACTGCATTTTGCTGATTGCTGCCGCGTTGACCGTAGACGAGATGAAAACACTGGAAAAGCAGGCCATGGACTACGGCATGGCCGTGCTGGTCGAGGTCCACAACGGCGCGGAGCTCGACGCCGCGTTGCACTTGCAGACCCCGCTGCTCGGCATCAACAACCGCAACCTGCGTACCTTCGAGGTCACTTTGCAAACCACGCTCGATCTGCTCGAACGCATTCCGAGCGACCGCATCGTCGTCACCGAAAGCGGCATCCTCAAGCCGGAAGACGTCGCGTTGATGCGCCAGCATCAGGTCAACAGCTTCCTGGTCGGTGAAGCCTTCATGCGCGCCGCCGAACCGGGCGAAGAACTGGCACGCTTGTTTGCCTGACCTGCGCCTTGTTCAGGACGAAATCGCCGCTTTGCGTCAGGCGCTGTCCGGCTGTCAGTGGCAGCATGTGTGGCTGTTCGGCTCGCGTCTGGACGAACAGCGCCAGGGCGGTGATATGGCTCGATGACATCATCCGGTCAAAAACTCACCGCGCCGGCAACCCGCAGTCTTCCCATTCGACCGGCACCTCGGTGTCTTCATAAACATCGGCGACGCTGATCGACAGTCCGATGCTCTGCAACTCGACGCTTTCCCCCGCCTGGGCCATCAGGTGCAGCCAGCCGTCGTCGCTGCGTCGATAAACCTCCACCCATTGCCTTTCCTGGTCCACCAGCACGTATTCCTGCAGGCTGGGGAGTTGGCGGTAATTGAGCAGTTTTTCCCGGCGGTCGGTACTGGCCGTGCTCGGCGACAAGACCTCGACGATCAAGCTGGGCGCTTGCAGGTAATCGCTGGGCGAATCGGGGGCGCGATCTGCGTCGGCGCAGGACACAACGACATCCGGATAGTAATAAGCAGTGGCAGTGCCGACACGCACCTTCATGTCGGCCATCCAGCTACGGCAAGGGCTGCCGCGCAGATGGCCTTTCAGGGCAAAGCCAATATTCACGCAGATCGTCCCATGCGTCTTGCTCGCCCCGGCCATGGCGAACATCTCGCCGGCGACGTACTCGTGGCGCGGGCCGGGCAGTTGCTCGCCGGCCAGATAGTCGGATTCGCTGAGGGTTTTCAGTTTGACCTGTGCCATGTCGGGGCTCCGTGCTGCGGGAAGGAAGGGTGAATCAGTCTAGCAAAGTGTTTTGCCGCCCGGTGTTGCATCGATGCAACAATGGTCTTGCTAAATTCATTGCTGATGAAGATTAGCGCTTGCCGCGCTTCCGGGCGGCTTGCACAATGCCCTTCAACTTCTCGATCCGAGAGGTAAAGCTTAACCGGCCCCCGTGGCCGGTTAAACACTAACCACTAAGGAGATTTTCTGATGCAAAAGAAATTGATCGCTCTGGCCGTCGCCGGCCTGGCTTCCACCGCTGCCTTCGCACAATCCAACGTCACCGTTTACGGCATCGTTGATGTGGCTGGTCTGTATCAAGACGGCCAAGCTGCTGGCAAGAACCAGTTCAGCGTTAACTCTGGCGTCCTCTCCACCTCCCGTCTGGGTTTCAAGGGCGTTGAAGATCTGGGCAACGGCCTGAAGGCTCTGTTCACCCTGGAATATGGTCTGACTGCTGATGCAAACAACGGTATTGGTATGACTGCTACGGTACCTGGTGGTGTTGCTACGGGTAATGCTCGCCAACAGTTCGTCGGTCTGACCGGCAACTTCGGTACCGCCGTTGCTGGCCGTCTGCAGACCACCGGTCTGGATTACACCGTTGCTGGTAGCGCCCTGGGCGGCTCTGCTGCTATTGGTGCCACCAACGTCGTCGGTGGCGGCACGCTGCTGACCGCAGTCGCTCGCGCAAACAACGCTGTTGCTTACATCTCGCCGTCTTTCTCTGGCCTGACTCTGGCTGTCAATCATGCTCGCATGACCGAAGCCGCTCTGGGCACGCCGACTGCTGATGCCTACGCAAATCTGGTTTCCGCCAGCTACGCCAATGGCCCGATCACCGCTGGCCTGGTTTACGCCAAGCTGAGCAACGCCAACACCATTGCTAGCGATGACAACAAGGAATGGGGTCTGCGCGCTGGTTACGACTTCGGCGTTGCCAAGCTGCAAGCCGCTTACCAGCAGCAAAAGAACGATGCAACCGCAGCCGTCGGTAAGGACAAGAAGTACGTGATTTCTGTCTCCGCACCGGTTAGCGCCAAGGTTGCTGTGATCGGCGAATTCGCTAGCCTGTCTATGGACTCCACCGTTGCTGCTGATGATGTCAAGGCTATCACCCTGGCTTCGACCTACTCGCTGTCCAAGCGCACCACCGCTTACGCTGCTATCAACCAGCGTAATCCGGAAGGTGGCAACAACAACGTCAACACCTACGGTGTTGGCCTGCGTCACTCTTTCTAATCTGGCTTAAGCCAGTTGAGAGCAAAAAGGAGGCTTCGGCCTCCTTTTTTTATTGGTGCGCCCAGCATGGGCGCACTCCTGCGGGTGTAAGTCCCGCCGTAGGTTGATCACGACGAACGAAGTGAAGCGCAACTGCATGAGGGTGACCGAGTGTGGGAAGGAAGCGTGGATCGTATTCTGCGTGTGCAATAGGAGATAGACCGCGGTTTCCTTTGTTGCGGCTTCTGAGGTCGGTAAGCTCGCTTTGGTTCTATACTTTCGGCATTTTTTTGCTTGGGGCAGAGACATGCCACATCGCCCTCGTCTTGTTTCGGGGTGATGCCTGAAAACCGTGGTCTGTCCCTGGCCTTCTGCTCTTTCAAAGGTGCTAATGTCGGTGCTATTAAAAGGAGGTTTGATGATGGCGCACCAGATATTGTCAGAAACCGCAGCAAGTATTTCCGAATTGAAGCGCAATCCCATGGGAACCGTTGCAGCGGGGGATGGTTTTCCTGTCGCAATTTTGAACCGGAATGAACCGGCTTTCTATTGCGTCCCGGCTTTGGCATTCGAGCGCATGATCGAACGCCTCGATG
>JAQTXC010000034.1:10363-31502 GCA_028689015.1 Dechloromonas sp.
GACAGAGTTTTCCTGGTTTTTGCTGGATGTGCTCTGATCAAGAAATGATTAGATTGTCCCGGTGGATCAGTTCGGGTTCGTCGATGTAGCCGAGTCGGCGTTCGATTTCGCTGGTGGGTTGGCGGGCGATGCGGCGGGCTTCGCTGCTGCCGTAATTGCTCAGGCCGCGGGCGATTTCCTGGCCGGCGGGGCTGATGCAGGCGATGGCGGCGCCGCGTTCGAATTCACCTTCGACGGCCAGAACACCAACCGGTAGCAGGCTTTTTCCCGATTTCAGGGCGTTGACCGCGCCATCGTCGAGCAGCAGGCGGCCGGCGAGTTGCAGGTGGTCAGCTAGCCATTGTTTGCGGGCGGCAAGGGCCGGGGTTTGCGAGATGAGCAAGGTGCCGAGCGGTTCGCCGTTGGCTAGGCGAATGATGGGGTCGATTTCGTGGCCACTGGCGATGGCGGTGTGGGCGCCGCTTTTGGCGGCTCGCTTGGCGGCAATGATCTTGGTGATCATGCCACCGGTGCCGACGTGTGATCCGGCGCCGCCGGCCATGGCTTCGAGGGCCGGGTCGCCGGCGAGGGCTTCCTGAATCAGCGTGGCGTTGGCATCTTTGCGCGGGTCGGCTGTGTAGAGGCCCTTCTGATCAGTGAGGATGATCAGGGCGTCGGCTTCAATCAGGTTGGCAACCAGCGCACCGAGCGTGTCGTTGTCGCCGAATTTGATTTCATCGGTGATAACGGTGTCGTTTTCGTTGATGATCGGGACGACGCCCAGTGCCAGCAAGGTGGTCAGCGTGGAGCGGGCGTTGAGGTAACGCTTGCGGTCGGCCAGGTCGTCGTGGGTGAGCAGAATCTGTGCGGTATGCAGGCCATGACGACTGAAGGCGGCTTCGTAGGCTTCAACCAGGCCGGCCTGGCCGACGGCGGCGGCGGCCTGCTTTTCATGGACCGTTTTCGGTCGGCGGCCCCAGCCCAGCCGCTGGACGCCGCAGGCCACGGCGCCGGATGAAACCATGACCACCGCTTTGCCTTGCGTGCGCAACAGGGCGATTTGTCGGGCCCAGTCGCTAATGGCCTTGAGGTCAAGGCCGTGGCCGCTGTTGGTGACCAGGGCTGAGCCGACCTTGACGACCAGGCGCTTGGCCGTGATGAGGCGGGTGGTGGACATGTTAAGCCGCCGTGGGGTCCGGAGTGGCCTCGTTCTCGTCGAGGTCATCGGCTACTTCTGGGCGGGCCATTTGTTCCAGCGCTTCGTGGATCGCATAGATCAGTGGTTTGGTGCCGTTGCCGCTGATGGCGGTGATCGGGAAGGCGGGGCCGGCGTAGCCGCTGGCTTTGCGATAGGCGGAGAGAAAGTCGGCGATGCGCTGTTCGCGTTCTTCTTCAGGGATCAGGTCGAGCTTGTTGAGCACCAGCCAGCGTGGCTTGTCAGCCAGTGCCGGGTCGTGTTTCAGAAGTTCGCCGACAATCGCCTGGGCGTCGTACAGCGGGTCGGCGCCTGGGTCCATCGGGGCGAGGTCGACCAAGTGCAGCAGGATGCGGGTGCGTTGCAGGTGCTTGAGAAAACGAATACCCAGGCCGGCCCCGTCGGCGGCGCCTTCGATCAGGCCGGGGACGTCGGCGACGACGAAGCTTTTTTCAGCGTCGACCCGGACCACGCCTAGATTCGGGTGCAGGGTGGTGAAGGGGTAGTCGGCGACCTTGGGGCGGGCGGATGAAATGGCGCGGATCAGCGTGCTCTTGCCGGCGTTGGGCAGGCCGAGGAGACCCACGTCAGCCAGGACGCGCAGTTCAAGACGCAGTTCGAATTCTTCGCCCGGCTGGCCCTTGGTGCATTGGCGCGGTGCGCGGTTGGTCGACGATTTGAAGTGGGTGTTGCCGAGACCGCCTTTGCCGCCTTGGGCGAGCAGGATGGTCTGGTCGTGTTCAGCCAAGTCAGCGATGACTTGTTCGGTATGGAGGTCGGTAATGACGGTGCCAACCGGGACGCGCAGGTAAATGTCGTCGCCGCCCTTGCCGTAGCAATCGGCGCTGCCGCCGTTCTCGCCGCGCTGGCCGAGAAATTTACGGGTGTAGCGATAGTCGACCAGGGTGTTGATGTTGCGGTCGGCGACTACATAAACGCTGCCGCCGCGGCCGCCATCACCACCGTTGGGGCCACCCATGGGAATGTATTTTTCACGGCGGAAGGTGGCGATGCCGTTGCCGCCGTCGCCAGCTTTGATGTAAATCTTGGCTTCGTCGATGAACTTCATGTTTTCCGCCTCTGAAAATTAAAAAGCCCTATCCGGCGGATAGGGCTTCTGAGTGTCCGCCAGGCCGAGGATTATTCGGCGGCCGGAACGATGGTCACCGTGCGACGCTTCTTCTCGCCCTTGATGGAGAACTGGACGACGCCGTCCTTGAGTGCGAACAAGGTGTGATCCTTCCCGCAGCCCACGTTCTCACCTGGGTGGAATTCGGTGCCGCGCTGGCGAACGAGAATGTTGCCAGCCAGGACGAATTGACCGCCGTAGCGCTTGACGCCCAGGCGTTGGGCTTGTGAGTCGCGGCCGTTACGTGAACTGCCGCCTGCCTTTTTGTGTGCCATGTTTTAGCTCCTTGTCTGAACTTAGGCAGCGATCGTGTCGATGCGCAGTTCGGTGTAGTTCTGACGATGGCCTTGACGCTTCTGGTAATGCTTACGACGACGCATTTTGAAGATCTTGACCTTGTCGTGGCGGCCGTGGGAAACCACGGTGCACTTGACGGAAGCGCCAGCAAGGAAGGGGGCGCCGATCTTTACCGACTCGCCTTCGCCTACCATGAGGATCTGGTCAAGGGTAACTTCTGCGCCAACGTCTGCCGGTATCTGTTCTACTTTAAGTTTTTGGCCAGCGGAAACACGATACTGTTTGCCACCGGTTTTTATGACCGCGTACATGGGTTGGACTCCGAAAATAAACCAAAGGGTGCTACAAAGAACCGCGCATTATACGGAAAAATGCCTAGAAGTCAAAGCCTTGAGTGCCCTTGTGGTAAACTGCGCGGCTTTTCGAGGAGAACGCCATGGCTGAAGTCACCACCGCCTCCGGGCTGGTTTATGAAGAAATCGTTGTCGGCGAAGGCGCCGAGGCGAAATCCGGCAATTTTGTCACCGTGCATTACACCGGCTGGCTGACCAATGGCAGCAAGTTCGATTCCAGTAAGGATCGCAACGACCCCTTCGAGTTTCCGCTCGGTCAGCGTCACGTTATCGCCGGTTGGGATGAGGGCGTGCAGGGCATGAAGGTTGGCGGTACCCGCAAGCTGACCATTCCGGCCAGCCTCGGCTACGGCGCCCGTGGCGCCGGTGGCGTCATTCCGCCGAACGCCACGCTGGTGTTCGAAGTTGAACTGCTTGGCGTGCAATGAGCGCTGGCGACGATCCTTGGGCCAAGTGGCGGCAACCTGCCGCGGCCGAGCCGGCGCCTGAGGCACCGCGCGCGCCGCAACAAAACGCGAGTTCGGTCGTCCCGACGGAACAGCTGCCAGTTGACTCGCCGGCCGCAGCACTGCCTAAGGCAGACAAACCGGCCGGCACACTGGGTGTGCGCAAGGTCGACAAACCGCTTGGTGGTGAACGTCGTCGTCCTTTGCGGGGTGGTTCGCCAGTCCGCAAGTCGGCGGAGTCGTTGAAGACGGCGCCTACGCGGCGCGATGCGGCGCCGGCCAAGGCGCTGCTGGCGAGCCCTGCCGTGGTCAGTGATCGTCCGCCGCCGGAGGGGGTGCGCCTGTCCAAGGTGATGTCCGAGCGTGGGCTCTGTTCGCGGCGCGAGGCGGATTTGTGGATTGAGCGCGGCTGGGTTTATGTCGACGGCCAGCAAATGGCCGAGTTGGGTTCGCGCATTGACCCAGCGGCCGAGATCACGATCTCGAAAGAGGCAGTCAAGGATCAGGCCAAACAGGTCACCGTGCTATTGCACAAGCCGGTGGGTTATGTCTCCGGCCAGCCCGAGCCAGGCTATACGCCCGCCATCACCTTGATTACCGCTGAAAATCAGGTGGTGCAATCCGGCGACCCCGCGTTCAAGCCGTGGATGCTGCGTAATCTGGCGCCCAGCGGACGACTGGATATTGATTCGACCGGCTTGCTGGTGTTGACCCAGGATGGTCGGGTCGCCAAAAAGTTGATCGGCGAGGATAGTCCGGTCGAGAAGGAATATCTGGTTCGCGTCAGCGGCGAGATGATCCCGAATGGCCTGGATCTCTTGCGGCATGGTCTGGCACTGGACGGCAAGCCGCTCAAGCCGGCTTGGGTCAAGCAGCTCAACGAAGACCAGTTGCATTTCATTTTGAAAGAAGGCAAGAAGCGCCAGATTCGCCGCATGTGTGAACTGGTGGGGCTGCAGGTCATCGGTTTGAAACGGGTGCGGGTCGGCCGGGTTCGACTTGGTGACTTGCCGATGGGGCAGTGGCGATTTTTGCGAGCCGACGAGAGTTTTTAAGCGCTGATCACGGTCGACCGTGATCAGGAATGAAAAACGCCGACCGGGGTTGCCTGGTCGGCGTTTTTGCGTGGGTGCCAGCGCGCCCAAGCGCCCCTGATCACGCTGCCGGGCGAACCGGCGGCATCATCAGGCATTCACCTTCAATTACCGGTTTGCCGGCGACGGTGCAGACGGTGTCGAGAATGACGCGGTTTTTGGCGACATTGACTTCGCGGACGGTGACGGTGGCGGTGACGGTGTCGCCCGGGCGGACCGGCGCCTTGAATTTCAAGGTTTGCGACATGTAGATGGTGCCGGGGCCAGGCAGTTTGTTGGCCAGGACGGCGGAGATGAAGCCGGCTGACAGCATGCCATGGGCGATACGGCCGCCGAACATGGTGCCTTTGGCGTATTCCTCGTCGAGGTGGGCGGGGTTGACGTCGGTCGAGATGCCGGCAAACAGGATGATGTCGGCTTCGGTGACGGTCTTGGCCGTGCTGGCCGACATGCCTGGTTGCAGTTCGTCGATGTGATAGGCCATGGCTGTACTCCTTACTCGGTTTATTGAAATTGGAAAGCGAACTCTAGCATACGATAGCGTATGGTTGTGACCGTCCGTTTACTCGGTCCGCAGGGCGTCGACCGGGTTCAGGGTCGCGGCGCGACGGGCTGGCAGAACACCCGCAGCGAGGCCGATGACAAGGGCCAGGGCCTCGGCAAGCAGGACAAAGCTGAGCGGCGTATGGACCGGCAGGGCAGGCAGGGCAAGGTGGATCAGTTGGGCAAGGCCAATGCCCAGCGCCAGACCAAGCAGGCCGCCGAGGCCGGAGAGGGCGATGGCTTCACCCAGAAAAAGCAGCAGGATGGTGCGGCGACGGGCACCGAGGGCGACCAGCAGGCCGATTTCCGAGGTGCGTTCGCTGACGGCGATGGTCATGATGGTGACGATGCCGACGCCACCAACCAGCAACGAAATGCCGCCCAGGGCGCCAACTGCCAGGGTCAGCACATTGAGGATGTTGGACAGCGTTTTCAGCATGTCTTCCTGGGTGATCAGGGTGAAATCCTCGCGGCCATGCCGTTCGAGCAGGCGCTGCCGGATGGCATCGGCGACCCGGGCGGCTGGCACGCCATCGCGGGCGGCGACATTGATTTCATCCACGCCAACGCGGTTGAATAATTCCTGCGCCCGGCCGGCCGGGATGAAGGCGGTGTCGTCGAGGTCGATGCCGAGAAATTGTCCCTTCGGTTCCATGACGCCGATCACCCGAAAATGCAGACCGCCGATGCGCAGGCGCTGGCCGAGCGGATTGTCGCTACTGAACAGTTCCTGTTTCAGCTTGCTGCCCAGCACGACAAAGGCCCGGGCGCTGCCGGCGTCTTCATCGGGAAGAAATTGACCACTTTTCACGGTCGACCGGAAAACCTGCCGGGATTGGGCGTTGACCCCGTAAATCAGCGTGCGTCGGGTGCGGCCGTTGCCTTCCACTTCGGCATTGCCGCGCACATTGGGGGTGACCGCGATGACGTTGGGCAGTCGCACCAGGGCTTGGGCGTCATCCAGCGTCAACGGCCGGGCGCTCGATGGCAGGCCGGATGAACTGCCGCCCGTGCGCGTCTTGCCCGGCATGACGTTAATGACATTGGTGCCAAATTGCGAAAACTCACCGAGCACGAAACGGTGAATGCCCTCGCCGATCGAGGTGAGCAGGATGACGGCAGCGATACCGACCGCAATGCCGAGCAAGGTCAGGAAGCTGCGCAGGCGCTGGGCGATGACGGCGCGGCTGGCCAGTTGAAGGAGGTCGGCAAAGCGCATGTCAGTGCTTCATCAGGGCGAGTACCGGATCAAGCTGGGCGGCGCGGCGGGCCGGCATGACGCCGAACAGCAGGCCGGTCGACAAGGCGGTGAGCAGGGCGGCGATGACAGCCCAGTCCGGCGGGTAGGCCGGAAACACCGGGAAGGCCTGGCGGATGGCGAAGGCGCCGCCCTGGCCGAGCAGATAGCCGAGCAGGGCGCCGACGCTGGACAGCATGGCTGCTTCACTGAGGAAAGCGAGGCGGATGGTGCGGGCGGGCGCCCCCAGCGCCTTGAGCAGGCCAATTTCACCGGTGCGTTGGGTGACGGCGACCAGCATGACGTTCATCACTAGAATGCCGGCCACCGCCAGACTGATCGCGGCAATCCCGGCGACAGCCAGGGTCAGGGCGCCGAGTAGTTTGTCGAAGGTGGCCAGTACGGCGTCCTGGGTGATGACGGTGACGTCTTCCTCGCCGCGGTGGCGTTGCTTGAGAATGGCCAATACCTCATCCCGGGCCTGCGGGATCGCCTCGCGACTCCGCGCTTCGACCAGAATGCGGAACAGCGTGTTGCTATTGAAGAGCGATTGGGCGACCGATACCGGGACGATGACCAGTTCGTCGGTATTCATGCCCAGTCCCTGGCCGGTGGGTTTGAGGATGCCAATAATGCGCAGCCGGCGGTCGCCGACGCGGATCAGGCGACCGAGGGCCGGGGCGTTGCCGAACATTTCGGACCGGATCTTGGCCCCAATCAGGGCCACCGGCGAGCCGCGATTCCAGTCCTCATCGGGCAGGGCATCTCCCTGCAGCAAGTCAAAATTGCGGATGGCAACAAAGTCTCGGGTCGAGCCAGCGACCATGATTTCGCGTAGCCGGCCGCCGTAGGAAATTTCGGAGGTGCCGACTGCCAGGGGGGCCAGGCGATGGACCGCCGGCGCTCTTTTCAGGGCGGCGGCATCGTCGACCGTGAGATCGCGCGGCGTGCTGGTGATCGCGTTGGCCGGGTTGAAACCGCCGGTGCCGGAGCGGCCGGGCAAGACGATAACCAGATTGGTGCCGATCGACGAGAATTGGCCGACCACATAACGCCGGGCTCCGTCGCCCAGGGCGGTCAGGATGACGACGGCGGCCACGCCGATCGACATTGCCAGCACCGACAGCGTGGTGCGTACCGGGTAGCCGGTGGCAGCATCGCGGGCAAAGCGCAAGGTGTCGATCAGCCGCATGCGGTTTGGCGGCTCGCCAGGCTGTCGTGCTTGAGACGGCCATCTTCCATCACCAACTGGCGGCGGGCCCGGGCGCCGAGGCCGGGGTCGTGGGTGACGACAATCAGCGTCACGCCACGGCTGTTCAGGGTTTCCAGCAAATCGACGACATCCTCGCCGGTATGGCGGTCGAGGTTGCCGGTCGGTTCATCGGCCAGGATCAAGGGCGGCTGCATGATGGTGGCGCGGGCGATGGCGACGCGCTGGCGCTGACCGCCGGACAGTTGGTCGGGCTTGTGGTCGGCGCGGTGATCGAGGCCGAAATCCTTCAGCGCCTGATTGACGCGCTGTGTCCGTTCGGCCGGTGCCAGGCCGGCCAGCATCATCGGCAGGGCGATGTTTTCGGCGGCGGTCAGGCGCGGGACGAGATGAAAACTCTGGAACACAAAACCGATGCGCTGGCTGCGCACAGCGGCTTGTTCGTCTGGCGACAGGGTGGTGACGTCACGCCCTTCCAGTCGATAGGTGCCGGCATCCGGACGGTCGAGCAGGCCGAGCAGGTTGAGCAGCGTCGATTTGCCTGAGCCGGATGGGCCCATGACGGCGACGTACTCGCCGGCCGCAATGTGCAAATTCAGCCCGGCCAGCGCGTTGACCGTGGTATCGCCTAACTGGAAACGTCGTTCGATGGCGGCGAGTTCGATGAGTGCCATTTACTTGGTCGCTTTGTCGTCAATCACCGCCTTGGCCCCCGCCTTGACGCCGACCCGCTCCAGCGAGGTGACGATGCGGTCACCGGCTTGCAGGCCCTCGCTGACTTCGCTGTATTCCCAGTTGCTCAGGCCGGTCTTGATCGTGCGGGTGGATAGCTGGCCGTCGATGAGCAGTAGGACCTGGCTACCCTCCTGGATGGCGGCGGTGGGCACCCGCAACACATTTTGCCGGCCATCGAGGATGATCTCGACGTCGGCGCTGTAACCGACCAGCAGGCCACGGGCTTCCTCGGGGATTTTGAAGTCCACTTCGATGTCGACCGTGCGCGCCTGTTTTTCGACGGCGGTGACATACGGGGCGACGCGGCGAACGTTGCCGGCCAGTTGTTTGCCGGGCAGGGCGTCGAGGTTGATGCGTACCGGCTGGCCAGCAGCGATTTTCGGTGCATCGACCTCGTCCATCGGCGCCTTGACGTAAAGGCAGCTGTCGTCGATCAGGTCGATCGCCGGCGGCGTCGGCACGCCCGGCGGCGACGGGGTGGCGTATTCGCCCAGTTCGCCGACGATCTTGGCGACCGTACCAGCAAAAGGCGCGTAGAGGGTGACGCGGCCCTGTTCGACCCGGGTGGCTGTCAGCTTGGCTTCGGCCTGGGCGACATCGGCCTGGCTGGTCTGACAGGCGGCGCGACGGACCTCGGCGTCGGTGCGGGCAGCATCTTCCTTGCTGGGTGACACGAAACCACGCTGGCGCAATTCGCCCTGTCTTTTGGCCTCTTTTTCAGCGTTGACCGCGGCGATGCAGACCTCACTGCTGCGGTGAGCGGCGAGCGTGATCTGAGCTTGCGCCAGCGCGGCGTTGGCCTGCTGATCGTCGTTCCATAACTTGAGCAGCAATTGTCCTTTCTTGACTCGGTCTCCCTCCTTGACGCCAAGATATTCGATGCGCCCACCGACGATGGTCGATAACTTGGTGCGCTGACAGGCTTCGACCGTGCCGGCGCGGGTGTTGGCCAGCGTCGCTTCGACCGTGCCGGTGCCCACCTCGGCGACCACAACGGCGATCGGTTTGGGACGGTTCAGCCAGTACAGGCCAGCGCCGACGATGAGAATGATCAGTGAAATGAAGGTAATTCGACGCATGGTTTACTTTCAGCGAAAACCGGGTAGCCACCCGGATTGTTCATGGCCCCAGACCGGTGCAAGGGCGCCCTGGTAGAGCGCTTCGATGACCGGTGGCTCGCGCCAGGGCTCGTCCATGAAGCTCAGGCCGGCTTCTTCCACCGTTTTGCCCGACCAATAGTAATCGGCCACTTCGTCCAGGGCGGCCAGCGACAGGCTGTGCGGCAGGCGCAGATAATCGAGCCAGCTGGCGTCGTGAAAGGAGCATAGATAGGCGCCCTGGGTGCGTGAGCAAGTCAGGTTTTTGCCGAACACCCGGGCCGGGTGCTTGGCGCGGAAGGTCATGGCATCGGTGCGGGTGGCGAACTGCAAGAGGGCATGCAAGCGGCTGGGGAAATGGTTGTAGCGGCGTTGCCGGAAATATTCGAGGTGATACTCGGCAAAATAATTCTGCACTGACAGTAATTGGTCGCCGGGTGTCTGGGCGCCCCCTTCCGGTGACGCCAGCGTGGCACCAAAGGGGCTGCCCTTCAGGATGTCCCATCCTGGCAGTTCGGCGCTGGTGTCGAGCCAGCAGAACAGTTCCAGGGTCGCGGTGTCCTTGATCAGATTGTCCATGGGGCGCCGTATCATTGAATGACGATATTCTCGCCGATTGCGGGCGAATGACCAAACCGGCAAGGCGTGACCGATTGTCACGGGCTATCGAAACAGTTGAAAACGGACTATTTCTTTTTTGCTTCGCCGTGATAAGGTGGAGCCGTGTTGAGGTTAGCAGCAAGCCCGGCACGAAGTAGCTTCACTGCTGCGTTGCAGGAGAGTCTATGGCCGTTATCAAAGGAAGTGGTTCTTGAGATTATCGTGCAGTACTCCATGACGGCCTGATGGCCGATTGCCCCGACCAAGCTGCCGGGGTTGCAGCAAACGAAGCCCATGCCCCAAACGCATGGGCTTCGACGTTTCAGGAGGTGACATCAGCGTGGCAGTCGCAGCCGCTACCGGCGGAAATCCAGCGGCGCAGCAAGCGACGTAGCGCGGGCTCCGCCCAGCGTGGCAGGCTCGGCAGATAGGCGGCCGGCCGTTCAAGCAGCCCACAAAAATACCGGGTTTCGTGCACCGACCAATGGAGTGCTGGGCACGGCCCGGCTATTTGCCGGAATCGCAGGCGGGCGACCGGGCAGGTTTCCAGGGCACAACAGACCCCACAGCCGTTGCAGGGCGCCCCCTCCGGCGGTTTGGCCGGCGCGGCGCGGTGCAGATGGATCACCGTTTCCGGCATCTCAACGCGGCTGCAGGAAAAGCTCGGGATCGACCGGGGTGTTGTTGAGCAGAACCGCCCAATGCAGATGCGGCCCGGTGGCCCGTCCGGTCGCGCCGATGGCGCCGATCACGTCGCCTGGCTTGACCCGTTGCCCCTTGTTAACGGTCATGCGCGACAGGTGCATGTAGGCGGTGATCAGCCCCTGGCCATGGTCGATGAAAACGGTGTTCCCATTGAAAAAGTAATCGCCGGTATCGACAACCATGCCGGCCGCCGGTGCCCGGACCGGGCTGCCGCTGCCGGCGGCGACATCGAGCCCAGCGTGTGGGTTGCGCGGCTGGTCGTTGAAAAAGCGGCGCAGGCCAAAGCGCGAGGAGAGACGCCCCCGGGCCGGCAGGGTGAACGCGGTCGACGGGGGAAAATCAGAAAAAATCGTTTTGATGGCGGCGGTGTGAGCTTGCTCGCGCTCGATGCGGCGCAAGTCAGCCGGGTTGGGGTCGACCTGGCGTTGGTTCTTGAGGGTCAGCCGTTGTTCAGGGTAGGCCTTGACGCCAATCGGTACGCTGATTGACTGCTGACCGGATGGGCTGTCGACGATGACCTGCAGTTCGCCGGGCAGCATGTCGAGCGGGATGCCGAACAAGGCGTACCAGCGCCCGTTGTCGCGGACCACGGCCAGCGGCTGTTGATCCCAGCGGGCGCGCGGTGCGGTCGCTGTGGCTGGGCCGAGGTCGATGACGGCAACGCCGCCGGGGACTGGCGCGTGTTGCGGCAGCGCCTGGGCGGGCAGGATGGCGCTTACGGTCAACAGCGCGGCCAGCAGGATTTTGCCAACGGTAGTCATGCGGCCGCTGTCCGGTTGGCCCACCACAGCCGCAGACGCAGGCCGATTTCGCTGGTGTAGCCGACCGCCACAAAGCGAATTTGACCGTTGCGGTCGATGACGACAAAGGCGGGCACGCCGGGCAGGCGATAGTCGCGCATGGCCTGTCCCGTCGGGTCGGCCACGGTGGGCCAGGTGTAGCCCCGGTCGGCCATCACCTGCCGTACCGCATCGGGCGGGCCGGACTGGCTGGCCAGGGTGGTCACCGGCCAGTCGGCGGCGATATTGGTGACGCTGCCGGCGGTGGTTTTGCAGACGGGACACCATTCGGCCCAGAAGTAGAGCAGATGGGCCTGATCTGGCTGGCTGGCCCGCCAGTCGGCGAGCGAGAAAAGGCGGTTGTCGAGCAGTTGACCGTGAATGGCCGGTGCCGGGCCGCGCGCCGTATCACGCAGTTGCCAGGCCTGGAAGGCGGCGAAAACAACAATAAAAATGCCGATTTCAACCAGCCAGCGCCGCCAGCGGGGCTTTTTTCGTAATGGACGGGCGTCGTCGGGCTGCGGCGCGCTCATCGGATTAGAGCCGCGCAGCCTTGAAGGTGTTGCACTGGTTGAAATCGCCGCTGTCGAAGCCGCGCCGGAACCAGCGCATGCGTTGTTCGGAACTGCCGTGGGTGAAGCTTTCCGGGACGATGCGGCCCTGCGCCTGCTGTTGCAGCCGGTCGTCGCCGATCGCCGAGGCTGCGGTCAGCGCGGCTTCCAGGTCGCCTGGTTCGAGCACCTGTTTCATCGTATCGGTGCGCTTGCCCCAGACGCCGGCCAGGCAGTCGGCTTGTAATTCCATTCGCACCGACAGCGCGTTGGCGTCCCGTTTGCTGACCCGCTGCTGGGTTTTGTGGACCTGATCGGCGATGCCGAGCAGGTTCTGCACATGGTGGCCGACTTCGTGGGCGATGACATAGGCTTGGGCAAATTCTCCGGGGGCCTTGAAGCGCGATTTCAGTTCGTTGAAGAAGGCAAGATCGATATAGACCTTCTGGTCTGCCGGGCAGTAAAACGGTCCCATCGCCGACTGGCCGGTGCCGCAGGCAGTTGGCGTCATGCCGGAAAAGAGCACCAGCTTTGGTTCCTGATAGCGTTGGCCCATTTGCTGGAAAGCTTCGTTCCAAGTGTCTTCGGTCGAGGCGAGGACGCGGGAGACGAAGCGTGTCGTCTCGTCATTGGCTGGCGTGCGGCGTATTTCTGGTGCCTGCTGTTCGATGGCCGGCAATCCGCCGCCGCTCAGCAGGTTGAGTACGGTCAACGGGTTGAGGCCGAGGAAATAGCTGGCGACCAGGGCAATGACAATCGTCCCCAGGCCCATGCGGCCACCGCCCAGCCGCAGGCCGCCCGTGCCCGCCGAGCGGTTGCCCCGACGGTCTTCGACATGCTCGCTTTCGCGGTAATCATCCATGCGCATGCGGCTGACTCCTGATTCCGGCCTTATCGGTAACGGTTGATCGTGTTGCGTGTTTCAAGTGCCACCTGGCGGGCGGCGGTGGCAAAGTCTTCGTCCCGCCCGGCGTAGAGGATGGCGCGTGATGAATTGATCATCAGCCCGGTGGTTTTGGCTGTTTTGCCGGCGTTGACCGTGGCTTCGATATCGCCGCCCTGGGCGCCGATGCCGGGGACAAGCAGCGGCAGGTCGCCGACGATGTCGCGGACGCGGGCGATTTCAGTCGGGAAGGTAGCGCCAACCACCAGACTGATCTGGCCGCTGCTGTTCCATTGTTCGGCGGCCAGGCGGGCGACCCGCTCGTACAGCTTTTCGCCGCCGACATCGAGAAATTGCAGGTCGGAGCCACCAGGATTGGAGGTGCGGCAGAGCAGGATGACACCCTTGTCCGGGTAGGCGAGGTAGGGATCGACCGAATCGCGCCCCATGTACGGGTTGACCGTGACCGCATCAGCCTGGAAGCGGTCGAAGGCTTCGACGGCGTATTGTTCGGCGGTCGACCCGATGTCGCCGCGTTTGGCGTCGAGAATGACCGGGATGCCAGGATGCCGGTCATGAATGTGGGCGATCAGCGCTTCCAGTTGGTCTTCGGCGCGACGGGCGGCGAAATAGGCAATTTGCGGCTTGAACGAGCACACGAGGTCGGCGGTGGCGTCGACGATCTCCTGGCAGAAAGCAAAGATGGCGTCGTCGCGGCCTTTGAGGTGGGCTGGGAATTTGGCCGGATCGGGATCAAGGCCGACGCAGAGCAGCGAATTGTTCTTTTGCCAGGCAGCAGCGAGCTGATCGGTAAATGTCATGCGTGATCCTTCGGGAGAAAACGGGAAAACGTGTCGGGTAGCAGGCAGGTTTGCAGGCTGCGCTGCGTAAAGAGGAAGCGGCCGTCGCAGACAAAGCCCAGCTCTTGCCAATCGACCTCCTTGTTCAGCAGCAGCGTGCATTCGATCAGCTCGCGGCGCGGGAGTTGCTTGTTTTTGGTGAACAAGGCCAGGATGGCACCATCGAAGGCGTTGCAGTCGTGCAGGAAAAACGGCTCGGGCCGCCGGGTGCGGCCATTGACGTAAATGCGCGGGTGCAGGTTGATCGGAAAATGTCGGCCCCACTGCCACCAGTTCGATTCGTCGAAGGGCTTGACGCGGCGAGCCAGTAGTTCGGCCTTGTGCTTGTCGAGATGCGGGTGTTTGATGCCGTACAACATGCGCCGGGTTTCGCCGGTTTCCACGGTCTTTGAGCAGACGAACTCCATGTTGCCGGCCGGGTGGGTGTAAATCTGGTCGGCCCCGGAGACGGCGCCGACCTTGACCGAAAAGAGGTCGGCAAAGCGGATGCGGTAGTTTTCGCGTAAAAACATCAGTTGACCGTCGACCTCGGTGCAGCGCCGGCCATCAGCCATCTGGTGGTCAGTCCGGTCTTTCTCGAAACGGAAGATGGCGCAATTCGGTGTGTGCTCGCCAAAGACCCGGTTATCGCCCGTCTCGTAAAAATGCGTGATGCTGCCTTGCTCAAACAACCAGTGATTGAGTTTTTTGGCCGAGGTCAGCTTGATGAATTCGCGCGGTACGATGAAAACCAGCTCGCCGCCGGGCTTGAGGTGGCGGACGCACTTTTCGATGAAAAATAGAAAGAGGTTGCTGCGCTTGTCGAAGAGCGGCGATTTCAGCTTTTTCTGGGTGTCGACCGCAATATCCTGAAAACGGACATAGGGCGGGTTGCCGACGATGCTGTCGAACTGCTCGTCGAGCGGGTAATCGAAGAAATCCATCACCCGTGCCCCTTTCGGTGCATGTCGGGGGTCGATCTCGATGCCGACGCAATCGCGGCCCTGGTGTTTGAGTTCGGCCAAAAAAGCGCCATTGCCGGCGGATGGTTCCAGCACCCGGCCGTGGTTCTGGCACAGGCTGAGCATAAATTCGACGACCTGAGGTGGGGTGAAGACCTGGCCGAGTTGTTCAATATTGCGTTGCATCAGTTTTTGCTCTTCTCCGCACGCTGGGTCAGCGGGTTTTGCCGGGGCCGGGGGGGCCATGCCGGGGCGTTGTTCCCGCTGCCGGCCATGTCAGCTTGCCTTGCCCCAGGCGTCTTTCAGCGTCACCGTCCGGTTGAACACCGGGGCGCCGGTTTGCGAATCGACGCGGTCGACGACGAAATAGCCGTGGCGTTCGAACTGGAAACGTTCTTCTGCTTGGGCATCCTTCAGGCAGGCCTCCAGTTGGGCGGTGATGACGGTTTTTGAATGGCGATTGAGGTCGTCGAGGAAGTTGCGTTCCAGTTCCGGGGCATCGCCGTCGCGGCGGGCGCCGGGTGCCGGCACGGTGAACAAGCGGTCGAACAGGCGAATCTCGGCCTGGTAGGCATGGGCGGCGGAGACCCAGTGCAGGTTGCCCTTGACCTTGACGCTGTCGGCGCCCGGGGTGCCGGATTTGGTTTCGGGCAAATAATTGCAGTGGACCGCGATGACCTGGCCGTTTTCATCTTTGTCGCAGCCGGTGCATTCGACCACGTAACCGTACCGGAGCCGGGCCTTGTTGCCGGGAAAAAGGCGGCGGAAGCCCTTGCTCGGTACTTCCATAAAGTCTTCGCCTTCAATCCACAGTTCGCGGCTGAACGGCACGCTGCGTTGGCCGAGTTCAGGGTGCAGCGGGTGGTTGGGCGCGAAGCATTCCTCAACCTGTTCGGCCGGGTAGTTGTCGATGATCAGCTTGATGGGGTCAAGAACGGCGATGCGACGCAGGTCAGATTCGTTCATTACTTCGCGCATCGCATCTTCGAACAGCACGTAATCGATCAGCGAGTCATTTTTCGAGACGCCGATGCGCTCGGCAAAGAGACGGAAACCGTCGGCCGAATAACCGCGGCGGCGGGCGCCGACCAAGGTGGGCAGGCGCGGGTCGTCCCAGCCGTCGACATGCTTTTCGTCCACCAGTTGGATTAGCTTGCGCTTGGACAGTACGACATAGGTCAGGTTGAGGCGGGAGAACTCGTACTGGTGGGGCAAGGGGCGTTGCAGCAGGCCCGCATCGGCCAGGCGCTCAAGTAGCCAGTCGTAGAACGGGCGCTGGTCTTCGAATTCCAGTGTGCAGATCGAGTGGGTGATGCATTCCAGGGCATCTTCGATCGGGTGGGCGAAGGTGTACATCGGATACACGCAGTATTGGTCGCCGGTGGCGTGGTGCGTGGCGTGACGAATGCGGTAGATGGCCGGGTCGCGCAGGTTGATATTGGGTGCCGCCATGTCGATTTTGGCGCGCAGAATGTGTTGACCGTCGGCAAATTCGCCCGCCTGCATGCGTTTAAAGAGGTCGAGGTTTTCAGCAACACTGCGGCCGCGGAATGGCGAGTTCTTGCCTGGCTGGGTCAGTGTGCCGCGGTTGGCGCGCATCTCGTCGGCCGACTGGCTGTCAACGTAGGCGTGGCCGGCGGTGATCAGCGCCTCGGCGCATTGCAGCATCCAGTCGAAATAGCTGGAGGCGTAGTAGAGGTTGGTTTCACCCGCCTTGTCCCACGAGCAGCCTAGCCAATGCACCGCGTCGATGATTGAATCGACGTATTCCTGGTCTTCTTTTTCAGGATTGGTGTCGTCGAAGCGCAGGTGGCAGCGGCCACCGTATTGCTCGGCCAGGCCAAAATTGAGCAGGATGGACTTGGCATGGCCGAAATGCAGGTAGCCATTCGGCTCGGGCGGGAAGCGGGTACGGATTTTCGCCGGGTCGAGTGGTGCGCTGGCGTGATCGGCGGCGGGGCCGGGACGACCGGCCCAGTGGCGCTGCGCCAGCTTGCCGCTGGCCAGATCGGCGGCGACGACGTTGGTGATGAAATTGCTAACCGGCGCGTTGGCGACCGAGGAGGTGTTGTCTTGGGACATGGGCTTGATCAGTGAGGCGGCAACAGCCATAAAGGCGGCATTCTACCAGTCCGTCAGGGGCTGTAGACGTGGCCAGGGCCGCAACAAGGCGGCCCTGGGGTTTGATCCGCGGACGGTCAGGCGTGAACGATGCCGAAGATCATGTAGTAGATCATGGCGGCCATGATGCCGGAGGCGGGTACGGTGATGATCCAGGCGGCCGCGATCTTGAAAACGGCATCGCGTTTGACCAGTTCGTGGCGATAAACCTTGCGGATCTGCTTGCGCTCGTATTTCGACAGGTCGGCCTGGGCGGTACGGGCTTTCAACTGGTCGAGCATCTCGCGCTTTTCCTTGACGCTGGCTTTTGAAAAACGATTGAGGAAGGCTTCGACCGCGTCCTTGTCGGCACCCAGGTGATGCAGCTTGATTTCATCGATCATCTGCGAGTAGTTGGTCTTGATGAATTCGCGCAGGAAGCCGACGCCGAAGACGCCGCCGACGGCGATGTGGGTCGAGCTGACCGGCAGGCCGAGTTGCGAGGCGATGATGACGGTGACGGCAGCCGACATGGCGATCGAGAAGGCACGCATCTGGTCGAGTTCGGTGATTTCGCTGCCGACGGTGCGGATCAGTTTCGGTCCATACAGGGTCAGGCCGATGGCAATGCCCAGCGCGCCGACCATCATCACCCAGAAAGGAATGCTCGCCTTGCTGGCGATCTGGCCGCTATGGACGACATCGGCAATGGCCGCCAGCGGGCCGACCGCATTGGCGACATCGTTGGCGCCGTGCGCGAAGCTGAGCAGCGCAGCGGCGAAAACCAGCGGCAGGGTGAACAGGGTATTGATGCTTTCCTTGGTATTTTCCAGGCGGGCGGCCCGGCGGCGAACGTTGGCCGCGGTCAGGAAGTAGGTGAGGATGCCGGTGGCGGCGCCGAGGAGGAGGGCACTCGATGTGCTGACTTTCCAAACCTGTTTGAGGCCTTTCATCACCAGATAGGTGGTGAAGGCAAAAGCCATCAGGCCGATCAGGATGGGGACGGTGCGCTGGGCAGCGGCAATCATGTCTGCCTTGTAGGTGATGGCGCGCTTGATCCAGTAAAGGAAACCGGCTGCGACGGCGCCGCCGAGCAGGGGCGAGACGATCCAGCTGGCGACGATGCCGGTCATCGTCCCCCAGTTGGCCGCATCCATGCCGCCGGCGGCAATGCCGGCGCCCAGCACGGCGCCGATGATCGAATGGGTGGTGGAGACCGGGGCGCCGACGGCGGTGGCGAAATTGAGCCAGATGGCGCCAGCCAGCAGGGCAGCAATCATCAGCCAGATGAAGCGGTTGCTATCGGCAATGGCTGCCGGGTTGATGATGCCCTTTTGCACCGTGGCGACGACATCGCCCCCGGCGACCAGGGCGCCCAGCATTTCAAAAATGGCGGCGATGATGATGGCGCCGACCATCGAAATGGCCCGTGAACCGACGGCCGGGCCGACGTTGTTGGCGACATCATTCGCCCCGATGTTCATCGCCATGTAGCCGCCGATCATTGAGGCGACGACCAGCATGATGCCTTGCGTGCCGGTGACGCCGACGCCGAGCGCGGTGTAAATCATGATGCCGACGACGAAGAGCAGGCCGATGCCGAGCCGGGTCGATTCACGGCGCCCGCGTTTGGTTGCCTTTTCTATATCGGCAAAGTTCTTGAGTTCCATCCCGCTCGCTCCCTCTGTGCTGACGCCGTTCGGTTGGTCTGTCGGCGTTCTTGAATCGCAAAGGCGCTATTGTGACATTTTGATTGCATTTTGGTGACAAATGGTCGCCGGGCAGCGTGGCGTGCCGGCCGCGCTACAATCAGGCCAAGGAGGTTGTATGAATGCAATCGGATTTCTGGCCGTGGGCGCGGGGGCTGCTGCCGGTGCCTGGGTGCGCTGGCTACTGGGCCTGGCGTTGAACCCGCTGTTTGTCGCCTTGCCGCTGGGCACGCTGTTGGCCAACCTGTGCGGTGGCTACCTGATCGGCGTCGCCGTCGGACTTTTTCACTTCAATTCGGGCCTGCCGCTGGCGCTCAAACTATTCGTGATCACCGGCTTTCTCGGTGGCTTGACCACCTTTTCGACCTTTTCCGCCGAAGTGGTCGAACGCTTGCTGGCCGGTCAGTTGTTCTGGGCGATTGGCCTGGCGTCCGTGCACCTGGCGGGTTCGCTGACGGCGACCTATCTGGGGCTGCTCAGCGTCGGGGCGACGCGAATCTGGGCTTAATGGGGCTTTTTGAGCAGTTTCAGGCAGTCGACCGTAGCTGCCAGGTCGAGGGCGCTGAAGTCCTCGAAATTGCCCAATCCGGTGTGAAGCGGCCATCGGCTTGCGGGGCGGAAAGTTGGTCGTGGGGAAAGCCGTGTTGGTCGAAAAAAGCGGTGAGGGTCGGGGTCATGCTTGTTCTCGTTGGGGGTAGGGTGGGGACGTTTCGATGCGGCTGTCCATGATCGGTGTGCCGACGGTGAAGTGATAGACGCTTTGCCAGCGCGGATCGGTGATGCCGAAGGCCTGGTGCACCGGGTCGTCGAAGAAGCAGCCGATGCCGGTGCCGCGCACGCCGGCGGCTTCTGCTTCGAGGTAGAGCGCCTGGCCGACGAGTCCGGCTTCGCGCAGCAATTTCCGGTAATTTGAGTCGTCGACCGCAAGATGGGCGAAATCGCCGAGCATGCCCAGAGAGAAGGCGCTGGTGGCGGCGATGTCCTGATGGCAAGAGAGGCTGCGCGCCAGGCGCTGCATTTCCTGCAGGCCATAGGGGGCGAGCAGGGTCAGGCCGAGGTGCGGCGGGCAGTCGTGATCGACGCGCGATACCGGGCATTGGCCGGCGAAGCGTTCGTCGCTCTGGCCGAGGATGGCGGGCAATTCGGTCGCCGCTTGCGGCGTGCGCGGCAGCAGATAGAGGCCGCTGGGCAGGCCATCGACGCGCAACACAAAGAGCAGCAGGTGAATCGCCGTCTCGCCTTCCAGACCATTGAACGGCGCTTGCCGGCGCGGTAGCGTGGCGTCGAGCAGTCGGTAGAAGGCGGCTTTGTCGAGGCTGCATTTGGGGTCGAAGCGCTGGCCGCTGCGGCGTTGGCGAATGATTTCTGCGGCGCCTTGCGCGGTCGGGTGCGGCGCCAGCGGCGGGTAGGCTGGAAAATCGACTTTTTCAGGCGTCGACCGCAGAAACCGGCTGGCGGTCGCGGCTTTGTCGACCATTGGCCAGCGATAGCCGGGCGCGGGGTCGATGCGGCTCGGGGCGCCTTGCCAGATGGCGGTTTGCAGCCATTCGGCCAATTCGGCTACCGGCGTTTCGGCCAGGCCGGGGGCGCGAATGGTCAGCAGGATTTCCGGTTCCTCATTTTCGGTGAACGCAAAGCGCGTCGCCGGGAAATCCTTGGGGCGGTCGAGACCCAGCGTATGCGCCAGTTTGTCGCTGCTTAAAGGCAGCGCTTCGACCTCCCAGCCGAGCAGCGCGGCCGCGTAGCTCAGCGCGCCGACCGCATGGCCGACATCGAGTTGGCAATAGCGGAAAGCGCGTTCGCCGTATTTCCAGGCTTCGCGCCACATCGCGCTACTGAGGCCGATGGCCAGCCAGCGGGCGCCGTCGGGCTGGCGCAGGGCGCGGCCTTCGAGGGCGTGGTTTTCCGGATCGTAATGCTGCAAACCATCGCCGACACCGGGCAGACCGGCGCTCAGCACATAGGCCTCGACCGGATGCAGGTTGCCGGATGAGGGATTGCAGCGCAGCGCCCAGCGGCTTGCTCCCCAGCTTTTCCAGGCGGAAATGCCCAAACTCAGTTCAAGCAGTGCGCCCAGACTGTCCAGATTAGGCAGCACCGTATTTTCGGGTTTTTGCGGCAGTTGACCGTAAGGGCGTTCGAAGCGGTCGGCGCTCAGCGGCAGTTCCAGCCGTGGCGCGCCCGGGTAATGACGGAAGGCGGCGGGCTGGGCATCCCAGTCGAGCTGGCCGGGGCCTTCGGCAAAGGCTTCAAAGCGGTGCTTGGTGCGGGCGTGGTAGGCGCGCAGGGGATTTTGTGGGGTATCCGACACGATGCGGTTTTTCCTTGGTTGATGGCCTTGAGCAAAGCGCACGCCCATTTGAAATCAGGGGCTTGCCTGGGTTGGCATCATCTCTGCAATAAGGTTCAAACCCCAATCCTTTGACACAGAGCACAAGATGGCGACAAGCATGGCGCCGGAACGTCGCTTAGATGGCGCTTTTTTCCATTTGCTGCGGCGCCAGGCCGACCTGCGTTGTCAGCGTCCCTTCGCTGCAATTCCACCAGACAGCCACCCAGGCCGCGCCATCGGCATCGATGTAATCGACCTCGCAGGTCGAACCGACCATGTCCATGAACAGGTCGAGGTCGTCTTCGTCAAGGCTGAGGTCGGGCGTGATGGCGAGAATGCGCACGCTATCGCCAGGGGCGATGGT
>JAQTXC010000035.1 GCA_028689015.1 Dechloromonas sp.
GGGCGATAATCCCGGCTCCGCAATTCCTCCATCGTCAGCATGCCCCGCACCCCGCACATCCTTTTCGACCTTGACGGCACGCTGATCGATTCGGCCCCGGCCATCCTTGCCAGTTTCCGCGAGGCTTTTGCGCAAACCTGCATCACGCCGGCAATGTGTATCGATGAAAGCGTGATCGGCCCGCCGCTAACCGAAACCTTGCAGTTGCTGTCGGGCAGCGATGATCCGGTGCGCGTGGCGCAATTAGCCGAGGCTTTCAAGGCCAGTTACGACAGCGAAGGCTATCAGGCGACGGCGGCTTATGCCGGCGTCGGCCCCCTGCTGGCCGACCTCGCCGCTGCCGGGCTGACGCTGTCGATTGCCACCAACAAGCGCATCCGCCCAACCCGCTTGATTCTCGAGCATCTGGGCTGGGCCGGCTTTTTTGCCCACGTCTACGCGCTTGACCTGTTTACGCCGCGCCTGCCGGACAAGGCGGCGATGATCGCTCGCCTGCTGGCCGATCAGAATATTGCGCAGGATCAGGCCATCTACATTGGCGACCGCAGTGAGGATGGCGAATCGGCCGACGCCAACGGCCTGCCCTTCGTTGCCGTAACCTGGGGTTACGGCAGCCTGAACGCTGACGAGATGCGCACCGGCTGGCGGGTAGCCGCGCAACCGGCGGCCCTCGCTGCGCTGCTGCTGGCCGTCTGAAACCGCCCCCGACGCCCCGGCCGGCGTGCGGAAATCCGCACAACCGGCCGATCTGATTGCGGATTTCCGCACAACCGGCGTCAGGCAGCTACAGACGAAAGACGGAAAAATCATCTGAATCAACGCGTTGACCGTAACCAGGCCAACTGGCACGTCTCCTGCGATAAGTCTCTCCGCAGCCGCCTGGCGGCGCATTCCCATCACCGGAGGAGATCACATGAAAATTCGTTCCCTGATTCTTGCCGCCACACTGGCGGTCGGCACCACGGCTGGCCACGCGGCCGATTTCATTAACGTGTTGACGGGGGGCACCAGCGGCGTTTATTACCCGCTCGGCGTCTCGCTCACCCAGATTTACGGCAAGGTGCTGCCGGATGCCAAGATGTCGGTGCAGGCCACCAAGGCTTCGGCCGAAAATCTCAACCTGCTGCAGGCCGGCAAGGGCGAGATGGCCTTCACGCTCGGCGATACGCTGTCGGAGGCCTGGAAGGGCAATCCGGACGTGGGTTTCAAGGCCCCTCTGAACAAGCTGCGCACGGTCGCCGCGATTTATCCGAACTACATCCATTTCCTCGCCGCCGCTGATTCCGGCATCAAATCGCTGGCCGACCTCAAGGGCAAGCGGGTTTCGGTCGGTGCGCCCAAGAGCGGCACCGAACTGAACAGCCGCGACATCCTGAAAGCCGTCGGCATGGGCTACCAGGACTTCGCCAAAGTCGAATACCTGGGCTACGCCGAGTCGGTGGAGCTGATGAAGAACCGCCAGCTCGACGCAACGCTGCTGTCATCCGGCCTGGGCGTAGCCGCCGTGCGTGACCTGGCGACGGCGCTGAACATCGTCGTCATTCCGATCCCGGCGGCAGTCGTCGCCAAGATCAGCGATGCGGCCTACCAGTCGGGCACGATTCCGGCCAATACCTACAACGGCCAGGGCGCTGACGTGCAAACCGTACTGGTGCCCAATTATCTGGTCACCCATAGCGGCGTGTCCGACGACATGGTCTACAAGATGACCAAGTCGATGGCGGAAAACCTCGACACCATGGCCACTGCGCACGCCGCTGCCAAGGCGATCAAGAAGGAGAAGATGGCAGCCGGTTCGCCGGTGCCGCTGCACCCGGGTGCCGAGAAGTACTACCGTGAAGCCGGTCTGCTGAAGTAATCCATCATGTCGACCAACGTCTCCCCGATGAACATCGAACAGGAGACGTTCTCCGAGCACGGCGCCCAGCGTCGTCTCGGGGGCGTCGCGCTCCTGATCCTGACCGGCATCGCGCTGGCCTTCTCTATTTACCAATTGAGCGTGGCGGCTTTCCACCCGCTGTCCAGCCTGGTCATGCGGGCCCTGCACGTCGGCTTTTTGCTAACGCTAACCTTCATTCTCTTTCCCCTGCACAAAGGTGGCCGTCTCGACCGTGTCGCCCCCGGCGACTGGCTGCTGGCCGGTGCGGCATTTGTCCTCGCCTGTTACCAGTGGGTATTCGAGGTCGATCTGATCATGCGCGCCGGCGATCCAAGCACGCTCGATCTCTACGTTGGCAGCGCCATGGTGCTACTGGTCTTTGAAGCCGCCCGCCGCATTCTCGGCCTGGCGCTGCCGACCATTTGCGCCGTTTTTCTCCTCTATGGCCTGTTCGGCCAATATCTGCCGGGTGATCTGGCGCACCGTGGCTACGATTTTTCGCAGGTGGTCGACCAGCTGGGTTTCGGCACCGAAGGTATCTTCGGCATCCCGACCATGGTGTCAGCCAGCTACATCTTCCTGTTCGTTCTGTTCGGCGCCTTCCTCGAACACGCCGGCATGATCAACCTGTTCAACTCGGTGGCGCTCGGCTTCGTCGGCCACACCAAGGGCGGTGCCGCCAAGGTGGCGGTGGTGTCGTCCGGCCTGATGGGGTCGATCTCCGGTTCCGGTGTCGCCAACGTTCTGACCACCGGCCAATTCACCATTCCGTTGATGAAGCGCTTCGGCTATTCCGGCGTTTTTGCCGGCGCCGTCGAAGCCACGGCCTCGATGGGCGGCCAGATCATGCCGCCAGTGATGGGTGCCGTCGCCTTCATCATGGCGGAAAACCTGAACGTCCCCTACATCGAGATCGTCAAGGCAGCGCTGGTTCCGGCCATCCTGTATTACGCCACTGTTTTCTGGATGGTGCATCTGGAAGCCGGCCGCAAGAATCTCGATGGCCTCGCCAAGGAAGACTGCCCCAACCCTTGGCGCGCCATCCGCGAGCAATGGTTCCTGATCCTGCCGCTGGTCGGGCTGGTCGGTATGTTGTTCAATGGCTTCACGCCCATGTATTCGGGCATGGTCGGTCTGGCCCTGTGCGCCATCCTGATCCTCGGCACCGCCGTCGCCGCCCGCCTGTCGTCCACCGCCTTCCGCTTTGCCTTCTGGCTGATGGTCGGTCTGGGTGCCTCACTGCTGGTGAAATGGGGCGTTTATCCGGTGTTGACCGTGATTGCCGTCCTGGTCGGGCTGTGCCTGTTCGTACAAGGCGGCCGGCAAACTCTGACCATCATGCGCAACAGCTTGGTCGATGGCGCCAAGCAGGCGCTGCCAGTCGGCGTCGCCTGTGCCATCGTCGGCATCATCATCGGTATTCTGACGCTGACCGGTGCCGCCTCCAACTTTGCCGGCTTCATCCTCAAGGTCGGCGCTGACAGCCTGTTTCTGTCCTTGTTGCTGACCATGCTGATCTGCCTCTTGCTCGGCATGGGCATCCCGACCATCCCAAACTACATCATCACCAGTTCGATTGCCGCGCCGGCGCTGCTCGATCTGGGGGTGCCGCTAATCGTCAGCCACATGTTTGTCTTCTATTTCGGCATCATGGCCGACCTGACACCGCCGGTCGCCTTGGCCGCCTTCGCCGCCAGCTCGGTGGCCAAGGAGCCGGCGATGAAGATCGGTATCAAAGCGGTGCAAATCGCCATTGCCGGCTTCGTCGTGCCGTTCATGGCGGTCTACGACAACGCGCTGATGCTGCAGGGCGATCCGTCGGTGCTGGCGGTGGTCTATATCGTCGGTAAGGCCTTGCTGGCGATCACGCTGTGGGGCGCCGCGAGCATCGGCTACCTGCGCGCCCCGCTGGCCGCCTGGGAACGCCTCTTCGCCGCCGCCGCCGCCTTCATGCTGGTCGCCGCCCTGCCACTGACCGACGAAATCGGCTTTGTTGCCTGCGCCAGCTTCATCGGCTGGCACCTGCTACACAGCCGTCGCCAGCAAACGGCATGAATGCGATCTGCCTCGTCGCCGGCCTGCTGGTGCTGCCGCTCGGCGAGGCCGTCACGCTGCAATGGACGCATTCTGTCCAGAAAACCCTGTGGGCGGAGGATTACCGCCTGCAGGGTGATCACCTGTTGCTGACTTCGGCCCGCGTGCAAGGCACCGGCGCCGGGATGGAGCCGCCGCTGGATGCGGTCCTGCGCGATGGCGCCTGGCATTACCGGCCCGCATTGCCGCCCCTGCCTGCGGTGCAGATGCGCCATTCGCCCTATGTCGCCCCCTACACCCTCTGCCATGACGGCGACTGCCGCACCCCAGCCGAGTGGCTGCCCGGTTTGCCAGACGAAAGCATCCTCGAATTGCGCCCCTGCCACAAAAACGAGGCCCAGCCGCCGTCGACCGCAAAAATGGTTACGATGCGGCCATGAGCCGTCCAAGCCCCCTTTCGCTGCGCCCTTTGCGCCCTCGGCTGCTGACTGCCGTCGCCGCGGCGGCCTGCCTGCTGATCGGCCTGCTCGGCTACCATCAGTTGCTCGACAACAACCTGATGCACGAACGCCGGCTAGCCACGCAACGGCTTGATGCCTTGACCCTATCGCTCGACGCCACGCTGAGCCGGCACGAATCGCTGCCCGGCCTGCTGGCGCTGGAACCCTCGCTCGCGGCCCTGTTGCGCAGCCCAGACAACACGCACGCCTTGGCCGCCGCTAACGCCTATCTGGAAGCAGCACAGCAGGGCGCTAGCGTTGCCGCCACTTACCTGCTCGACGCCGATGGCAATACGCTGGCAGCCAGCAACTGGCGTCAACCACGCAGTTTCATCGGCCACAATTACGCCTTCCGCCCCTATTTCAGCGACGCCATCCGCCATGGACTAGGGCGCTTTTACGGCGTCGGCGTAACCACCGGCGAGGCCGGCTACTTTCTCGCCGCCCCGGTGCGCGAGCAAAACCAGATCCTTGGCGTCGTTGTCCTCAAGGTCGGTCTGGAAGCGATAGAACAAGCCATGGCCGGTGCCGGCGACATCCTTCTATTGGCCGACGCCGATGGCATCACCTTCCTGTCGTCGGAGCGCCGCCTGCGTTACCGGACACTGGCCCCGTTACCGGCAACCGTCACCGCCCGACTGGCCGAAACCCAGCAATACGGCCAGCAAGTGATCCAGCCCCTGGCCGACCGCGCTTTGCCGCTCGACACGCTGCAGCCGGTACGCCTGAAACTGCCCGATGACGCACGCCGCGAACATCTGCTGGTCACCCGCCCCGTCGGCAATCTTGGCTGGCAGGTCGTTCAACTCGGCCGCCTGGACGAAGCGCGGGCGGCGGCCTTTTCCGGCGCCATGGCGCTGGTCTTTGCCGCTGCCTTCGTCATCGGCACCCTGGCCCACCTCCATCACCGCCGCCGCCGCCGCGAGGAGTTGCAGCAAGTTTACAGTGCGCTGGAACAGCGCATCGCCGAGCGCACCGCCGACCTGACCGCCAAGATTGCCGAATTGCAACGTACCGAAGCCATCCTGCACCAAACCCGTGACGCCGCCGTTCAGGCTGGAAAACTGGCGGTACTCGGCCAGTTGTCAGCCGGGATCAGCCATGAAATGAATCAACCGCTGGCGGCGCTGCAGACCTTTGCCGACAACGCCAGCGCCCTGCTCGCCCGCGGTCGACACAGCGAAGTGGCCGAAAATCTGACCATGATCAGCGCGCTGATCGACCGCACCGGGCGCATCGTGCGCCAATTGAAAACCTTCGCCCGCAAAGAGTCCGCCACCCCCCAGGCCGTTCGCATCGCTGGCGCCATCGAGCACGCGCTGATGCTGGTCGAACCGCGACGGCGCGACAGCGACGCCCGCATCCATGTCAGCCAGGACGATCCGGACCTGCAGGTGATCGCCGAAGCCGGGCGGCTGGAGCAGGTCCTGGTCAATCTGCTGCTCAACGGCCTGGACGCCATGCACGGGCAAGCCGGGGCAGCACTCGAAATTGCCGCCAGCCGCGTCGACCGCAGCATACAAATCTGCATCCGCGACCACGGCACGGGCATTCCCGATGACGTGCGCGAGCACCTGTTCGAGCCCTTCTACACCACAAAAGGGGCCGACGAAGGCCTCGGCCTGGGCTTGGCCATTTCACTCACCATCGTCGAAAGCTACGGTGGCACACTCCGCGCACACAACGCAGCGGACGGCGGCGCCATTTTCGTGCTGATCCTTCCTGCCGCAGACCCCCGCAAGGACCCCCATGCTTGATCAACCCCGCCCACCGGCCGCGCAGCCCGTCTTCCTGGTCGAGGACGACAGTGCCGTGCGCAAGGGCTGCGAACAGGCGCTGGCGATCGCCGACATTCCGGTACGAGGCTTTCCCGATGCCGAGGCGATGCTGGCGGCGCTGGCAACGACCCGGCCGACGCTGGTCATCAGTGACATCCGCCTACCCGGCCGCGACGGCCTGGCGCTGCTGCGCGAACTGCGCCAGTTCGACCGCGACTTGCCGGTCGTGCTGATCACCGGCCACGGTGATGTGGCGATGGCGGTCGAAGCGATGCGCGACGGCGCCCACGATTTCATCGAAAAACCCTTCCCGTCCGAACGCCTGATCAGCGCCGTGCGCAGCGCCCTCGACAAGCGGGAACTGCTCATGGAAAACCGCCAACTGCGCGAACAATTACACGCCGCCGGCCTGAATGCGCTGATCGGACAGACCCCGGCAATGCAGGATGTCCGCCGGCTGATCGGCGCCTTGGCGCCGACGGGTGTGGACATCCTGATCAATGGCGAAACCGGTTGCGGCAAGGAAGTCGTCGCCCGCGCCATCCACGAAACCAGCGGCCGGCGCGGGCCGTTTGTCGCGGTCAACTGCGCGGCGCTGCCGGAAACGGTGTTCGAAAGCGAACTCTTCGGCCACGAAGCCGGCGCCTTCACGGGTGCCGGAAAACGCCGCATCGGCCGCATCGAACACGCGGCGGGCGGCACGCTGTTCCTCGATGAAATCGAGTCGATGCCGCTCAACCTGCAGGTCAAGCTGCTGCGCGTGCTGCAGGAGCGCAGCATCGAACGCCTGGGCAGCAACCACAGCCTCGCCATCGATTGCCGCGTCGTCGCCGCCAGCAAGGCCGACCTCAAAGCCCTGGCCGATTCCGGCCAGTTCCGCGCCGACATCTACTACCGCCTCAACGTCGTCAGCATCGACCTGCCGCCGCTGCGCCAGCGCCGTGACGATATCCCGCTGTTGATGGCCGCCTTTCTGCAAGAAAGCGCGCAACGCTACGCCCGGCCGCTGGCCGACTGGGGCACCACCGACCTCGCCCGCTGGCAGGCGCACGACTGGCCGGGCAACGTCCGCGAACTCAAGAACGTCGCCAACCGCTGGGCCCTCGGCCTGCCCGACGGCCTGGCACCGCCGACCGAACGCCCGGCCAGCTCACTGGCCGCTCAGGTCGACACCACCGAACGCCAAGCCATTGAAAACGCCCTGCACCACTGCGCCGGCAACGTCGCCCAGGCGGCGGAACTGCTGCAGGTACCGAAGAAAACGCTGTACGACAAACTGACCCGCCACGGCATCAGCGCCGAGCGCTTCCGGGAGCACTGAGCGCCGGTTCACCGGTGTCGCCTGATCGGCGACAATGGCGAATGCCCATGCCAACCGCCATCGACCTCACCCCCTTCAACACCCTCGCCCTACCCGGCCAGGCAGCGCGTTATCTGAAAATCAGCGATGCTGGGCAGTTGACCGCGCCAGCACTGGCTGACGGACGGCGTTTCATCCTTGGCGGCGGCAGCAATCTGGTGCTGACCGGCGATTTCGACGGCCTGGTGCTGCATATGGCGATTGTCGGCAAGCGTCTGCTCGGTCAGGATGCCGAGGCCTGGTACGTCGAGGCCGGTGCCGGCGAAAACTGGCACGATTTCGTCCAATGGACCCTGGCGCAGGGCTGGCCGGGACTGGAGAACCTGTCGCTCATTCCCGGCACGGTCGGCGCCGCGCCCATCCAGAATATCGGCGCCTACGGGCTGGAGGTAGGTGAGCGCCTGCTTTCGCTACGGGCCTGGGATTTTGAAAAAAAGGAATTTTTCACGGTCGACCGTGAACAGTGCCATTTTGCCTATCGCGACAGCGTCTTCAAGCAGCAAGGCAGGCATCTGAACGGGCACATCGCCATCGTTTCCGTCACATTCCGGCTGCCCAAGGCCTGGCAGGCCCATTGCCGCTATGCCGACGTGGCCGATGAACTGGCCGCTCGCGGCATTGCCCAGGCCACGCCGCAGCAGATCGCCGATGCCGTCAGCGCCGTGCGCCGGCGCAAGCTGCCCGACCCGGCGGTGATGCCGAATGCCGGCAGTTTTTTCCATAATCCCGTGGTCGACCGCGAGATCGCCGACGCGCTGAAAGCGCAGCATCCGGCGCTGCCCTGCTATCCACAGCCGGACGGCCGGGTCAAGCTGGCCGCCGGCTGGCTGATCGAACAGGCCGGCTGGAAGGGCAAAAACCTCGGCCCGGTCGGCATGTACGAGAAACAGGCGCTGGTGCTGGTCAATCGCGGCGGCGCCACCGGGGCTGATGTGCGGCGAACGATGGCAGCGGTACAGGCTGCGGTACGCGAGAATTTTGCGGTCGACCTCAATCCCGAGCCGGTTTTTCTTTGACCTGCAGACAAGCGGCCAGGCCGGTCGCCACGGCATCGGCCATGCGCGCCTGACGCGCCGGGTCGCGCAAATCGACTTCCTCGTCCTGGTGCTTGATCACGCCGGCTTCGAACAGCACGGCCGGCAGCGTCGTCCGGTAGAGGACGACCAGATTGTCGTAATACCAGACGCCATTGGCGGCATCGGCGGGAAGGTGCTTGCGAGCATGCCATTCGCTGGGCACAAAACCGGCACGGCGCAGCATGGCACCCACGGTCGACGCGCAACGCAAACTGCTTTCCAGGTCCGGATTATCCGCCGAGACAAAAAGCCCGAAGCCCCGCTTGACCGTCGTATGCGTTAGCGTTTGCCCCTGCCATTGCCAAGGCTGCAGGTAAGCTTCGCTGACGGAGTCGTGATGGATGGAGACAAAAACATCCGCCCCCTTGGCGGCCGCCGGACGTGCCCGCAGCGAAGCAATCTGCCCATCGAAATTGACCGGCTGCACGCCGATACCGCGCTGTATCACCTGCCGTGCCAGTTGCCGGGAAAAATCGAGATTGAAGGCAAACTCCGGCCGACCGCGCGCACTTTGCGCGCCGCCATCGCGATGACCATGACCGACATCGATCGCCACCACCGACGCGGCCAGCGAATTCAGGGGCAGGACAAGCGCCAACACGTAAAAACAGTCGCGGGTCATGCCCGCATTATCCGGCCAAACGACCGGGCTGACAGCCGTCGAGCACGCTGGAATCCCCATCATGAATTGCGTTATAGTTCCCGCCTGCCAAAGGAAACAAACCATGACTGACGATACCCATTCCCCGAAAGGCACCTCGGCACACATGCCCGATCTGAACTGGAGCCAGGTACGCGAAACCGTCCTGATGCTGGAACTATCGGCAGTTCAGATCGAGGCTGCGATGAAGGACAGCAACGCCTCGGTCGAGGTCCTGACTGACTCCTTCACCACCATGGCTGGCTATATGCGGATGATTTCCGACACGCTGACCACCCTTCCCGACCAAGGTGAAGTTGGCGTCGCCAAGCAAAATTTGCTCGGCGTCTCCGAACATGTGTCGACCATGGTTCATCAGGCCATCATTGCCTTCCAGTTTTACGACAAACTGGTTCAGCGCCTGTCGCACGTGGGCATCAGCCTGGGCGACCTCAGCAATCTGGTGGCCGATCAGCGTCGGCTGTTCAACCCCAACGAGTGGGTCGAACTACAGGGCCGGATCAAGGCCAAGTATTCGACGGTCGACGAAGTAGCCATGTTCGAGGCCGTCATGCAGGGGGTGCCGGTACAAGAGGCCGTCGACAAGTTCATGGCCGACATGAAGGAAAAGAGCGACGACATCGAGCTCTTTTAAGCGCCGCCCCCCATGCCCCATCGCCCTTTGCCAGACACACTGCTCGCAGAGGCGCTCAGCATCGCCGGCGTGGCTTGCTGGCATCCCGCCGCACACAGCGACCGCCAGGCCTCCGACAATCTAAAAGATGTGCTTGGTTGCCCGGCCAGCGCCGTACCAACATCCGTGGATGACTGGTTGCGCCTGGTTCACGCGGATGACTACACCGCCCTGTCCGGCCTGCTCAAAACCCTGAATAACCCATCGCCTGCCGAAAGCCAGCAGGCCACGCTGCGCCTGCGCCATGGCGCCGGGTTCTGGCGCTCCTATCAAATGCGCGTCGGTCACACCTCGGCCGGCACCGGTCTGTTGACGCTGAGCGACGTCACCGAGCAAAAACAACTGGAATCGGCTGCCCGCGACAGCCAGTTGCGTTATCGGGCGCTGTACAACACCACGCCTCTGGCCTTCATCCTGTGGGATCGCCAGGGCCACATTGCGGAATGGAACCACCGAGCCGAAACCCTGTTTGGCTGGCCGGCAGCCAAAGTCATCGGGCAACGGGTTCATCGGCTATTGCTGCCCGAAGAGGACCGCGCCAGCTTCAGCCAATGCATCACCCATCTCATCCAGGGCCATAACGATGGCCAATATCGGGGCCAAGCCAAGCACGCTGACGGCAGAACGCTGACCTGCAACTGGTACAACGTCGCCCTGCGTAACCATAGCGGCACCTTGATCGGCATTCTGTCGCTGGTCCTTGATGTGAGCGAGGAACACTTCGCCAAGCGCGAGTTGGAAAACCATCAGTTGAACCTGGCACAACTGGTCCAGGCCCGTACCGGCGAACTGGCCCAGGCGCGCGACGCCCTGGCCCAGATCATCGACGGGAACCCGGTGCCAACCTTCGTCCTCGACAAGGAGCACCGGATCACGCACTGGAACAAGGCCTGCGAACAGATCATCGGCGCCCGAGCCGACGAGATGGTCGGCACCCGAAACCAATGGCAGGCCTTCTACCCCAGCCCGCGTCCGGTGATGGCTGACCTGGTCATCGACGGCCAGATGAATAGCATTGCCGAACTGTATGCGGCCCGTTATCGCAGTTCGGACGTGGTCGACGGCGGCTTCGAAGCGGAAGACTATTTTCCAGGCTTCGGGCGTTGGCTGTTCTTTACGGCCGCCCCTTTGTACAACGCAGAGGGCGAGATCGTCGGCGCCATTGAAACCCTGCAGGACATCACGCCGCGCAAACAAACTGAAATCGCCTTGCAGGCCGCCAAGCAAGTCGCCGAAAGTGCGGCCAACGCCAAATCGCAATTCATGGCCAACATGAGCCATGAAATCCGGACGCCAATGAATGCAGTCATTGGCCTCGCCAACCTGCTGCTGAAAACCGAACTGAACACCCGGCAACGCGATTTCGCCAGCCGTATTCATGGTGCCGGCCAGATGTTGCTCGGCTTGATCAACGACATCCTCGACTTTTCCAAAATCGAGGCGGGCCAGATGTCGCTGGAGCAAATCGAATTCGCCCTTGACGACGTCCTCGAAAACGTCACCACCATCGTCGTCCAGCGGGCCCAGGAAAAAGGTCTGGAAATTCATTACGTGCTGGAGCCTGACCTACCGCAGCACTTCATCGGTGACCCACTGCGCCTGACCCAAATCCTGATCAATCTGATCGGCAATGCCGTCAAATTTACCGCCCGTGGCGCCGTGACCGCCTTTTTCCGCTGTTCGCCCGCGGTCGACCGCGTGCAAACACTGGAAGTGGATATTCAGGATAGCGGCATCGGCATGACCGAGTCACAACTGGAGAACCTGTTCCAGGCCTTCACCCAGGCCGATACCTCCATCACCCGCAAATATGGTGGCACCGGCCTCGGCCTGACCATCTGCAAGCGCCTGAGCCAGTTGATGGGCGGCGATATCTGGGTGAACAGCTCGCCCGCCGTCGGCAGCACCTTCAGTTTCAAGGTGCAACTCGGCCAATCATCGGCCATCGTCGCCACGCCGTCGGGCATCGGCAAGCGCGCCCTGGTGGTCGACGACAACCCCCTCGCCCGCAACGTTCTGGCCGCGCTGTTGAAAAAGACCGGTTATCAGGTGTTGACCGCGGAGGCCGGCGAACAAGCACTCGATCGCCTGGAAAACGACACCGCGCACGGGATTGAGTTGATCACGCTCGACCTCAACATGCCCGGCATCGATGGCCTGGAACTGGCCGAAATCCTCCGCCAGCGCGACCCACAACAACGCCTTAAGCTCGTTTTGGTCACGGCCAGCGATAGCCAGGCCCTGGCCGACGATCCACGCCTGGCCCATTTCAACGGCATCCTGCAAAAACCAGTCACCGCCGCCCAACTCAACCGCTTGCTCAGCCACGAGCAAGCGAGCAGCCCAATGAAAACCATCGCGCCCCTTGCGGGCCTGCGCGTCTTGCTGGTCGAAGACATCCCGACCAATCAACTGGTCGCCCGCGAATTGCTCGAAGCCCTGGGGGTAACGGTGGCCATCGCCAACAACGGCCGCGAAGCGCTTGATAACATCGCTCGCAACCGCGGCCACTACGACCTGGTCCTGATGGACATTCAGATGCCAGAAATGGATGGCCTGGAAGCCACCCGCCGTTTACGGGCCGACCCGGCCATCGGAACGCAGTTGCCGATCATTGCCATGACGGCCCATGCCCTGGACGAAGAACGGCAGCGCTGCGCCGCCGCCGGCATGAATGATTTCATCACCAAACCAATCGACCCCTCCCTATTGCAGGACACCCTGAGCCGCTGGCAAAGCGCGCGCACGCAGGCAATACCCGAGACGCCCCCGGCCCCCGCCGCGAGCCCGATCCTCCCCGAACTGCCCGGCATTGACTGCGCCGAAGGCTTGCGCCGCATGATGAACAAACCAGCGCTCTATCGAAAAGTGCTGCACGACTTTCATCAGCGTTTTGCTGGCGAAGGCCGGGCCATCCGGCAAGCCTTGCTGGTCAACAATAGGGAAGAAGCGGAGCGCCGGGCCCATAGTTGCAAAGGGCTGGCCGGGACCATTGGCGCTGGCGACTTGCAGCACACCGCTTACGAACTGGAACAAGCCCTGCGCGAGAGCGCCATCGACGCGGAAAAACAACTTCAGGATTTTGAAACAGCGTTGCAGATCGTCATTGCCGGTATCGGCATCGGCTTGCAAAACGATCCTTCCGGCTAAGCGCAGCGCTTAAAAATCTTTCGCCGCCTGCCACACGACATGCGCCTCGGCGCCACAGCGCGCCGTCCGCTCCAGCATGTCGAGCAAGGGCCAGGCGCGCTGCGACAAACCGATCACTGGTTCGCGTACCGCCGTCGCTTCCTCTTCGTCCTCCGGCTCAGCGGGCCGGCCGGCCTCGCTGATCGCCTGGCGCAAGCGCTCGGCCGCAGCCGGCATTTCACTGACCACAAAAACACCGCGCGCCGTGGTTTCCTTGCCGATGATCTGGAGCAAGGTGCGGGCGGTTGCAGCAAACATCAGGATTTCACCGGTTTCGGTCGATTCGAAGCGTACGATCATGTCAGGTCCTTGGCAGCGCGATTGTCAGCCCGCCTACGCATCGTGCACAATGGGACAAAGAGGAGGAAGGCTGGATGACAACAAATATTACCGCCAATCCAATCGAGCCGGGCGACGATGAACTTGAGCGCCTGGCCCTGGAAGAATGTATTCGCCGCCAGCGCGTTGACCGCCAGATCAACATCCTGGTTCTACCCAGCGGACAGTGCGAGCTGGCATTCAAATTCGCCCGCTTGGGCGCTGATGTCACGGTCGCCGACAATCCAGCGCTGGCCAAATCCACCCAGGGACGCATCCTGGCCGCGGGTTTGACCGATCGCGTCACCTTTCAAGCCAATCAATTACCCTCGCTGCCGCCCAGCGACGATGATCACCTCTATGATCTGGTCGTCCTGCGCCGTGGTTTGTGCAGCCTGCACTATTCGGTCGCCCGACAGTTGATCCGTGACTTGCAAAAGAAAATGCGGATTGGCGGCCGCTTGTACATTTCCATTCTCGGCTTGCATTCCGAACTGGGCGAGGGCTATCCCGGCCGCGAGCAGTCAGTCTATGAACGACTGGCCCCGCTCTCACCCCTGATGGCCAAAAAATACGACATCGATCACCCGGTTTGCCTGTACTCGGAGCGCGACCTTTTTCTGTTGTTGCTTGAAGCCGGCGCCAGCGTCTTGCGCACCAGCACCAGCACCTACGGCAACGTCAAGGCGGTGGCAGGCCGGGTTTGATGCGCATCGGCATCGACCTTGGTGGCACCAAGATCGAAATCATCGCCTTAGCTGCGGATGGGCAAGTGCTGGCCCGGCAGCGGATAGCGACCCCGCAGGGGGACTACCCAGCGACCGTGGCGGCGATCGCCCATTTGGTTGTGCAAGTCGAATCGACCCTGGGCCAGCGTGGCAGTGTCGGCGTGGGCATTCCCGGCGCCGAATCGCAGACCAGCGGCCTGATCAAAAACGCCAACTCGACCTGCCTGATCGGCCAGCCACTGCGCGCCGACCTGGCGCAAGCCTTGCAGCGCCCCATCCGCCTGGCCAACGACGCCAACTGTTTTGCCCTCTCAGAAGCGGTGGACGGGGCTGCCGCCGGGGCAGGCATCGTCTTTGGTGTCATTCTGGGCACCGGCGTCGGTGGCGGCATTGTCGTCAAGGGTCAAGTACTCACAGGCGCCAATGCCATTGCCGGCGAATGGGGGCACAACCGCATGCCGGGCGAAATGGACGGCGAACGCTGTTATTGCGGTCGACAGGGCTGCATCGAAACTTTTCTTGCCGGCCCGGCGCTGGCCCGTGATCATCTACGCCACCAGGGGCAGGCCCTGGATGCGGCGACCATCGCCGCCCGGGCCGCGGGTGGCGACGCCGCCTGTACCGCCACCCTGAGCCGTTACGAACGGCGGCTTGGCCGGGCCCTGGCCGGCGTCATCAACTTGCTCGACCCCGACGTCATTGTCCTCGGTGGAGGCCTGTCCAATATTGAACGTCTGTACGATCGCCTGGCTGATTGCTGCCGACCTCACGTCTTTTCTGACACGCTGTACACCCGTTTTGTCGCGCCAGCACATGGGGATTCCTCGGGGGTACGCGGTGCCGCCTGGCTGTGGGATTGATGGCAGAATGCCCTCCTCGGCCACTTTCCCATCGCGCCTGCCGTTTCACGTGAAACGCCCCTGACCATGTCCAACCTGTCTGCCACACAACGCCTTTGGCTGCGTCTTTTCCTGCCCTTTGCGGCCGGTTATTTCCTGTCCTACCTGTTTCGCACCGCCAACGCCGTGATCGGCCCGGTGCTGGCCCGTGAATTGGATCTGGCGGATAACGCGCTCGGCCTGCTGACCAGCACCTATTTTCTGGCTTTCGGCGCCGCCCAATTGCCGCTGGGCATGCTGCTTGACCGTTTTGGCCCGCGCCGGGTCGAAGCCCTGCTGCTGGTCGTCGCCGCGACGGGTGCGGCGGTGTTTGCCTGGGCAGAATCGCTGGCCGGCCTGGCTGCCGGCCGCGCCCTGATCGGGCTGGGCGTTTCGGCCTGCCTGATGGCCTCGTTCAAGGCCTTTTCGCTGTGGTTCCCGCCGGAGCGCCAGGCCTCGCTCACTGGCTGGATCATGGCTTCTGGCGGCCTGGGCGCGCTGGCCGCCGCCAAGCCGCTGGAACTGGCGCTGGGCTTCAGCGGCTGGCGGGAAATCGCCCTGTTGCTGGCCATGGTCACCTTCCTGGTCGCCGGCTTGATTGCCTTTGTCGTGCCGGAAAAGCCAGCCAGCGGCGGGGCGAGCGCGCCGATCAGCCTGGCCGAGCAAATCGCCGGTTTACGACAGATTTACAGCAGTCGCCACTTCTGGCGCTACGCGCCGATGGGCTTGTGGATGACCGGTGGTTTCATGGCCATCCAGGGCCTGTGGGCCTCGCGCTGGATGAACGTCCTCGAACACATGGATGCCGCGGCCATCGCCAGCCGGCTAACCCTGATCAGCGCCAGCATGTTGGGCGGCTTCCTGTTCATGGGATTTTTCGCCACAGCGCTGGTGCACCGTGGCATTCAATTGACGCAGGTGTACCGGGTGGCGATGATCGTCGCCCTCCTCGCCTTCAGCGCCATCACCCTCGCCCCGCAGTGGGCCGGCGACTGGTTGTGGCCGGTGCTCGGCATCTCTTTCTCGCTATCGAACATCGCCTACTCGCTGGTCGCCCAGGCCTTCCCCAGTGCGCTCTCCGGGCGCGCCAACACGGCCCTCAACCTGATGGTCTTCGCCGGTGCCTTTGGCCTGCAATGGGGCCTCGGTGGCCTGATCGACCTGTTACAGGGTATCGGCCAAAGCACCGATGTCGCTTACCGCCTGGCCTTTGCCCTACTGCTCGCCGGCCAGTGGCTGGCGCTCGGCTGGCTGCTGCTCAGCGGCCGGCATCGCCAAGGCTAGGTCAACCTGCTGCAAGGCACCGACAGCCCCCCTTTCGGTCAAATACAAACCCGCTGCCCGGATCTGGCCAAGTAAGCGGTTGTCAGCCGTTTTCAGGCTAAATGGCGCGTCGACCGCGTGCGTGGCGAGGGCGCCGACCGCCTGGCTGGCCAAGGGCATCAGTTCGCCACCCCGCCACAAACCCAGGCTGGCAAAAGCTGGATCGGCCGCATCCAGCCAGCCGTTCGCGTCACTATCCAGCAGGGCCAGCTCGGCAAAGCCTTGGCCACTGGCCACACCGAACAATTCGCTACCATCATCGACCCGACCATTGCCGTTGCGGTCAAAACTCAGATAGGCACTGCTTGGACCAGGCCGTGGCACTTGTTCCGGCCGACCGTCGCCATCAAGATCAAAAACCACGCTCTGCTCACTCAGATGGCAGGCCGGGCCGGCAAAACTGAGCATCAACGGGTCCCGCAACCTGACCTCACCCGCCGACAGGCTGACTCCCTGCCAGGAAAACTGGCGTTGCATCGCCCAGCGAACATCGAAACTGATTTCCTGACCATCGGCTGTTTTCACCCAGCCTTGGGCGCAAACCGTGGTCTGCTCGGCCTCGCAGCCACTTTCGGTGCTCACGGTTTGCCAGCTCAGGCCAGGGGCGCCAGGCGGTGCCGGACGGGTCTCGTCCCCCGTCCGTACCGGCAGCGAGGTGGCAATTTTTTCCTCGCCGCATTCCCCATCGATTGCCGCCAGGATGGCATCGAGCAGCGACTGCAAAAGGCGCTGCACCGCCTTTTGCAAATCCTGCGCCGGCGCTGCCGGAGCCTCAACACGGCCCAGCGCCTGGCGAAAAGTCATTGTGGTCACGTGCTCCTGGCGTAGCTCCCGGCTACTCAGGTGGCTGGCATTCAGTTCCAGTTGATTGTCGACGATATGCATGGCGTTCCCCTCCTCATCATTGGGGTCAGGACAATGCAAAGGTCGTGCCGTTAGCGATGCAGAGTCGTTGAATAGCACATTGCGCATGCAGTGATGCCCGTGCCTGGCTCGTCATGTCGCTTCGCGCCTTGCGATGACCAATCAACTAGGCGCGCCTTAGAACTCGAAGGGGTCCACTTCCAGGTGCCAGCGCAGGCGGGATGGTGCCTTGATCTGCTCGATGGCCTGCCGCCATTGCGGCAAGAACTGCTGCAAGGCAGGCCGCGAGTGCGACTCGACCAGCAACTGGCCACGCTCCAGATTGGCCAGACGGGCCATACGCATCGGCACCGGGTCAAAAATCATCACCTGATCGTGCGCCGCCACCACAGGCATTGCCGCTGCCGTGGTCAGGAAGGCCAGCGAATCGGCCATCTGCGGGGCCTCAGCCCGCAATACCGCCTGAAATGCATAAGGCGGGAAACCCGCCTGTTCCCGCTCCTGCAACTGGCTAGCGGCAAAACCAGGGTAATCGTGGCGAGTCAATGCCGCATACAAAGGGTGATCCGGATATTCCGTCTGTACCAGCACCTGGCCCTTCAGCTCAGCCCGACCAGCCCGACCGGCCACCTGCATCAATTGCGCAAACAAGCGCTCCGGTGCCCGCCAGTCGGCGGCGTATAACGCTGAATCGGCCCCCAGCACACCGACCAAAGTCAGCCGTGGGAAGTCATGGCCTTTAGCCAGCATCTGCGTGCCAACCAGAATGTCGGCCTCGCCCCCATGAATGCGTTCCAGCATGGCCTCCCACTGCTTACGGCTTTTCACCGCGTCACGGTCCACGCGCAGCACGCGGGCTTCGGGAAAACGCGCCCTCACCCATTCCTCCAGCCGCTGCGTGCCCCGGCCAAAGGGGTGGATATCCTGATTGCCGCACGTCGGGCAAGCCCGTGGCACAGGGCATTCATAACCACAGTGATGGCAGCGCAAGCGGCGATCCGCCAGGTGCAGCACCAGATTGGCGGCACACCGCTGGCAGCGCGATACCCAGCCACAGGCGGTACAGGCCAGCACCGGCGCGTAGCCCCGACGGTTGAGGAAAATCAGGCTCTGCTCGCCGCGCTGCAAACGGGTTTCGACGGCGTCGATCAGCGGGGCGCTCAACCCTTCAGCCAGCTTCATTTTTCGCGTATCGACCAGGTCGACCGTGGGCAAGGTCGCCGCCGGATTGGCCCGCTGGCGCAATTCAAGCAATTGGTAACGGCCATGGCGGGCATTTGACCAGGTTTCCAGCGAGGGCGTCGCCGAACCCAGCACAATCGGCACCTGCCGTTGGTGCGCCCGGAAAACCGCAACATCGCGTGCCGAATAACGCATCCCGTCCTGCTGCTTGAACGAGGGGTCGTGCTCCTCGTCGACCAGGATCAAGGCCAGACGCGGCAGCGGCGCAAAAATCGCCAGCCGGGTGCCGAGGACAATATCGGCTTCGCCACTTGCCGCAGCCCGCCAATGCCGCTCGCGTGCCGCCTCGGCCAGCTCACTGTGCAAGGCCACAACAAAGCGATCATGGAAGCGGGCACTTACCCGCTCTTCCAGTTGCGGGGTCAGGTTGATTTCCGGCACCAGCAGCAGCACCTGACCGCCCAGGGCCAGCGCCCGTTCGATCAACTGCAAATAAACCTCGGTCTTGCCACTGCCAGTGACCCCGAACAACAGGTGCGCGGTGTAACCGGCCTGCAAGGGCACCGCGGCAATGACCTGGGCTTGCTCGGCAGTCAGCACTGGCGGCGGCAAGGGACGAACCACCGACCGGGCTCGGCCAGCGCGCCGGGTCGGCGGCTGCAAACGCTTCAAACCGCTGGGCAGGGCTTGCAATACCACTTCCCCCAGCGCCGCCTGGTAATAGGTACTGGCAAAACGGCACAGAGCCAGAAAATCCTCGCTCAGGGGCGGCAAATCATCGAGGATCTCAGCGGCGGCTTTCAGTTGATCGAGCGGCCAGTCACCCTGTTCGACCACGTCAAGCACGACGCCAATCTTCTCACCCCGCCCGAACGGCACACGCACCCGCCGCCCGACATCAGCCAACGTCGCCTGAGGGCTGACGTAGTCAAACAATCGGTGCAGGGGAAGATCAAGGGCAACGCGCAGAACGGGCATGAAGGACCTGAGCGGCAAGCCACTGGCCGCCGGTGCGATGGTGGCGAGTTGTCCACAAAAGCTGTGGACAACTTTGTGGATGACGATAGAACAAGCGCGCTAAGTCGCTGCCCTGTAAGGATTTTGTCCTTTTGCCGAAATATTAGGCAAAAGGACAAATCTTTTTAAATCAATGAATTAACAACAAACACCGACTGTCAAGCGGCTGTTGACAACTTTTTGGCCTCCTCAACAGCCTGCTGTGCATAAGTCAGGCGACTTGTCTAGCCCTGCCGATAACCATGCACCGCATCAACCAGCGCCGTCACGCTATCGGGCGGCGTAAATTGCGAAATACCGTGGCCGAGGTTGAAGACGTGACCGGTATTGCCCGGGCCAAAGCTGTCGAGCACCTTGCGCGCTTCAGCCGCCACCACCTCGGGCGGCGCAAACAGCACGTTGGGGTCGAGGTTGCCCTGCAGCGCCACCTTGTCGCCCACCCGACGACGGGCATCACCAATGTCGATGGTCCAATCCAGGCCGACCGCATCGCAGCCGATGGCGGCAATCTTTTCCAGCCACAGGCCGCCGTTCTTGGTAAAAACAATGCTCGGAATGCGTTGACCGTCTTTTTCTTTTTTCAGGCCAGCGATGATGCGCTGCATGTATTGCAGCGAGAATTCCTGATAGGCCGCATTCGACAAGGACCCGCCCCAGGTATCGAAAATCATCACCGCCTGAGCGCCGGAATCGATCTGCGCATTCAGGTAAGCAATCACCGAATCCGTCGTGACCGACAAAATCTTGTGCAGCAAATCCGGGCGGCTGTACATCATGCCCTTGATGTGGCGGAAGTCGCTGGAACCCTGTCCTTCGATCATGTAGCAAGCCAGCGTGTAGGGGCTGCCGGAGAAGCCGATCAGCGGCACCGAATTGTCGAGGGCGCGGCGGATTTCAGACACCGCATCCATGACATAGCCGAGATGCTCGTAGGGGTCGGTCGCCGTCAGGTTGTTGATTGCCCATTCCTCACGCAGCGGACGCTCGAAACGCGGGCCCTCGCCTTCAGCGAAATACAGGCCCAGGCCCATGGCATCCGGCACGGTGAGGATGTCGGAAAACAGGATGGCGGCGTCGAGATCGTAACGGGCCAGCGGCTGCAGCGTGACTTCGCAGGCCATGGTCGGAGACTTGCACAAATTCAGAAAATTGCCGGCCCGTTTGCGGGTTTCGCAATACTCGGGCAGATAACGGCCCGCCTGACGCATCAGCCATAGTGGGGTATGGTCGGTCGGTTCCTTGAGCAGGGCACGCAGGAAATTATCGTTCTTGGGTCGCTTCACGTCGGACTCCGCCTGAAAATCGTAAAGGCGGCATTATCCGCCTTTACGGGCCAGCGGTCACTTGCGCCAGAATGCTGGCGTCAGGACAACCAGCAGGGTGAAGATTTCCAGACGGCCGAGCAGCATGGCGAAAATACACACCCAGGTCTGAAAATCCTCCAGCACGGCATAGGTCGTCGCCGGCCCCACACTCCCCAGGCCCGGGCCGGTGTTATTGACGCTGGCGACAATCGCGGTAAAAGCGGTAACCACATCAAGCCCGGTAAAACTCAGGAGCAGCGTCAGCGACACGATACTGACCATGTACATGAAACCGAACGCCAGCACAGCGAACAGGATGGACTGCGGTGCCACCTGACCGCCGATGCGAACGTTGTATACCGCTGCCGGGTGCATGGCACGGACGATTTCACGATACACCTGCCGATACAAAAGCAAGGCCCGCATCATCTTGATGCCGCCCCCGGTCGACCCGGCGCTGGTGGCAAAACTGGACAGGAAAAGCATCCATAGCGAGGCAAAAATAGGCCATTGGGCATAGTCGACGCTGGCATAACCGGTGGTCGTCGCAATCGAAATCACGTTGAAGGCCGCATGGCGCATCGCTGTATTCAATTCGACATAGGCGCCGTCCTTCCAGATGTAGATGCCAATGATCAGGACCGACAAGGCGCAAACAACGACAAACCAACCGGCTTCCGGGTCCTTCAGGTAAGGCGTGATCGATCGACCGCTGACCGCCAGAAACAGCGTGCCAAAGTTCATACCGGCAATCAGCATGAAGACGATGGCGACCCCTTCGATCAGCGGCGAATTGAAATGGCCGAAACTGGCATCATGGGTCGAGAAGCCGCCCAGGCCCATGGTCGAAAAAGCATGGCAGACGGCATCGAACCAGTCCATGCCAGACCAGCGATAGGCCAGGATACAGACTATCGAAACGAGGACATACACCCCCCACAAGCCTTTGGCCGTCTCGGCAATGCGCGGCGTCAGCTTGGTGTCCTTCATCGGCCCCGGGGTTTCGGCCTTGAACATCTGTCGACCGCCAATACCGAGCAGCGGCAGCACCGCCACCGCCAGCACGATCAAACCCATCGCCCCCAGCCAGACCAGTTGGTGGCGCCACAGGTTGATCGACATCGGCAACTGGTCAATATTGCTCAAGACGGTCGACCCGGTCGTGGTTAAACCGGACATAGTTTCGAAATAGGCATCGGTATGGCTGATGCCCAGGTTGAGCATCAACGGGATGGCGGCAAACGCCGGTAACACGGTCCACACCAAAACGACCATCAAAAAGCCATCACGGATATTCAGGTCGCGCTTGCAATTGCGGTAGCGATACCAGAGGAAGGCACCGCAAAGCATAGTCAGGGCAAAGGCCTCGTCATAGGCCGCCTCGGCCCCGTCGGCCAGCACATTACTCATGATCAGCGGTGCCAGCATGGTCAGACCAAAGAGCATGATGATCATGCCCAGCGCACGATAAACCGGGGCAAAGCGCGTCATGACAGCCCCTTAAAGGAAATGAAAACCGACCTGGAAAAGCCTCTCGACCTTGCGTACCAGCTTCTTCCGGGTACAGAAGACGATCACGTGGTCCTCGGCTTCGATCACCGTATCGTGGTGGGCAATCACCACTTCGCCATAGCGGGTGATCGCCGTCCAGTCATCGGTCTGCCCGACAATCACCGGCTGGTCGAAATTGCGGACCAGCGCCGCCACCGTCACGCCATTAGGCCACTCGATATCGTCGATGCGTCGGCCAACCACCTTGGACGTCTTGCGATCGCCGTGAGCGACAATTTCCAGTGCCTCGGCAGCCCCCCGGCGCAAGGAATGCACCTCGGCCACATCGCCCTGGCGGACATAGGCCAGCAAGGTGCCAATCGACACCTGCGCCGGCGAGATCCCGATATCGATCGGCCCACCTTCGATCATTTCGGCATAGGCACGGCGATTGATCAGCGCCACCACCCGTGGACAGCCCAGACGCTTGGCCAAACTGCCGGCCATGATGTTGTCTTCGTCATCATTGGTTACGGCCAGGAACAGATCCATCTCGGCAATATTTTCTTGTTCCAGCAAATCCTCGTCGGTGGCATCGCCCAACAGGACCAGGGTGTCATCCAGCGTGCCAGCCAACAATTCCGCCCGCTCCTTGCGACCTTCGATCAGTTTGATTTCGTAGTTTTTCTCCAGCGACTTGGCCAGACGCAAGCCAATATTGCCGCCGCCAGCGATCATCAAGCGCTCGACCCGCCGCATCATGCGGCGCAACTGGCGCAAGACGGTGCGGATATGCTCCGAAGCCGCCAGCAGGAAAACTTCATCCCCCGCCTCAATGACTGTTTCGCCATCGGGAAAAACCGGCTGATTACCGCGAAAAATGGCGGCAATCCGGGCATCGGTTTCCGGCGGCAGATGTTCGCGCATTTCCATGATCTGCTTGCCGACCATCAAACCGCCCTCGTATGCCCGCACCGCTACCAGGCTCACCCGGCCGCGAGCAAAACTCAGTACCTGCAAGGCTTCCGGGAACTCGATCAAGCGCCGAATGTAATCAGTAATGACCTGTTCCGGGCACATCGCAAAGTCGACCGCGAAATGCTCGGTATCCAGCAAGGTCGGATCATCGAGAAAATCCTGCGAGCGCAAGCGGGCTATTCGCGTCGGCACGTTGAAGACACCATGCGCCAGCTTGCAGGCCACCAGATTGGCCTGGTCACTTTGCGTCACGGCAATCAGCATGTCAGCGTCTTCTGCGCCGGCCTGACGCAGCACGGAGGGCGTCGCCGCATCGCCAACGACCGTCCGCAAATCAAGCCGGTCTTGCAACTGGGCGAGGCGAACACCGTCGAAATCGACGATGGTGATGTCGTTCTCTTCCGACACCAAGCCCTCGGCCACGCTGGCACCGACCTGGCCGGCCCCCAGAATGATGACCTTCATAATCCGCTCCCTGTTTTTCTTTTTTAGTCTTCGCCGCGCTTGCCCAGCTTAACGTCCAATTGCTTTAACTTGCGGTACAAATGCGTACGCTCCAGGCCGGAACGCTCAGCCAAACGCGTCATGTTGCCGCCCTCTCGCAGCAGGTGATGTTCAAAATACAGTTTTTCGAAGGCATCACGCGCTTCCCGCAGCGGCTGTTCGAACAAAGGCAGCAACGGCTGCGTCTGTGGATCATCCGCCAATTCGGACGGCATCACCCGCAGAACGTCATCCGCCGAAATATCCTCGTCCAGCGCCGTCAGCGCCAGATTGCGGACCAGGGCGTAGAGGGCGTTCCAGCTCGAATCGGCATGGCTTTTCCACGGCAAGGTCCGCAAGGTGTTGAGAGCGCTGGTTGAGAAGCGACGAGCCGGCACCTCACCCCGTTCAACCAGGTTGGTCAGCAGCAAGCTGGCAATTTCCGGTAAATCGTCGGCATGACCGGCCAGCGGCGGAAAAGCAACCCAGACCTCGCTCAGCCGTGCCAGCAACTTACCGTCCCAACCCGCTTCAGCTAGGGCCTCGTGGCTGGCAACAGTGGCCAGGAGCAGCTGGATTTTGAGCTTTTCGGCACGGTCGACCGCAAAAGCCAGGTTCATTTGCTGCATCTTGCCGAGCACCGCCAGATCGGGAACGAACAAAATGCCGCCGCCCGCCTTTTCCAGCGTTTCCTGATTGAGCGCACTGCTTTGCTCAGCCAGATTCAGCCACGGCGCCCGTGCTGGCTGCAGCGTCCGGGCGGCAATTTCGGCCATACCGGCCGTTGCCCCCCTGAGCAGCAGGGTACTGGCTTTGGCGGCTGCCTGTTCCAGGCGACGACGAAATTCCTTGACGAAGGGCACGCGGGCAAAGGCTTCGAGCGTCAAGGGCGGACGTATCGTTGGCGTATCGTGCTTGAGCGCCTTCTGAACCGTACCCAGCAATTTTTGCAGGGCGATCGGTTTTTCCAGAAAGTCGAAGGCCCCGAAACGGGTCGCCTCGACCGCCGTATCGATGGTGCCATGGCCCGACATCATCACTACCGGCATGTTCAGCTGGCCAGCGACATGCCACTCCTTGAGCAAGGAAATGCCATCGAGATCAGGCATCCAGATGTCGAGCAGCACCAGATCCGGCCGCAGGGTCTGGCGAATCCGGCGCGCCGCGGCGGCATTTTCAGCCAGGCGAACGTCGTAACCCTCATCGACCAGGATTTCCGACAGCAATTCGCGGATTCCCACTTCGTCATCAACGACCAGAATGATGGCCATGCTTTGCCTCCTCTTTGGCCAGCGGCAGGCAGATATCGATCCGCGCTCCGCCGGCTGGTGCATTACTGATTTCAATACTGCCCAGGTGTTCATCCACGATTTTTTTGACGATCGGCAGACCCAGGCCCGTGCCTTTGGCCTTGGTCGTCACGTAGGGCTCGAAAATTCGTGGCAACAGTTCGACCGGAAAGCCCGGTCCGTTATCCAGCAGATGCAGACAGGCGTAACGGCCACGCCGCTCGGTACGCAGCTCGATGCGCCCCGCCGGCCGCCCCTCCAGGGCATCTTCGGCATTACGCACCAGATTGTGAATAATCTGGCGCAACTGCGTCGGATCGCCCAGCACCGGCGGCAAGTCGCTCGCCAGGTCAATGTTCAGTTCAGCCGAACTACTCTCGTACAAACCCAGCACCTCACCGATCAGCGCATTCAAATCAAGCGGCGTCACTTCCGGCGCCGGCAGGCGGGCGTAATCGCGAAAATCGTCAACCATGCGCTTCATCGCCTGCACCTGATTGATGATGGTCTGCGTCCCCCGTGCCAGCATATCGGCATCGCCATTGCCCAGCTTGCCGGCCAGCTTGAACTGCAAACGCTCGGCTGACAGTTGAATCGGCGTCAGTGGATTCTTGATCTCGTGCGCCAGGCGACGCGCCACTTCCCCCCAGGCCGCACTACGCTGCGCGGCAATCAGCCGGGTGACATCGTCGAACACCACGACATCGCCGCCGCCACTGGTTTTCGGCAAGCGGCTACCGCGCAGCAACAAAACCTGCGGCATGCCGTTGCTCCGCTCCAACTCCAGTTGCGCCTGCCATTCGGCATCCTCGGTCACTGCAAAGTGCTGGCGGATGAACTCACCCAACACATGCTGGCGGGGCCAGGTATCGACCGTCACCCCGACCAGACCGGAAAAATCATCTTGCAAAATGGTCAATGCACCTTCGTTGACCGTGCGCAAAACAAAGCGTTTGTCGAAGACCAGCACCCCGGCCGACAGATTGGCCAGGATGGACTCCAGGTAACCGCGGGCCGACTCCAGTTCGGCGCGATGCCGTTCGGTCTCGCGCCGGGCATCGTCGAGCTGGCGGGTCATCCGATTAAAGGACTGGGTCAGCACCCCGAGTTCGTCACCGCTGTAAATGGCCTGGCGCGGTGAAAAATCGCCCTGCGCCACCGCCTGCGTCCCTTCTGCCAGGATATGCAACGGCGCAGCCAGTCGCCGTGCCATCACATAGGCCAGGGCAAAGGCGCCAAACAGGGCAACGAGCATGGTCAACGTCAAACTGAGGGCATAAATGCGGGTCAGCCCCTGGCGCGCCAATTGCAGCTCCTGGTAATCGCGATAAACGCCCTGCACCGCCTCGGCATCGAGCGCCAGACCGCTGGGCACCGGCTGTGTCACCTGCAGGATGCGCGGCTCCTCAAACATGGTCAGCGAATTAACCGGCACCAGCACCCGCAGATAGAGCCCCTGTTGCTCTTCCTCGATGCTGCTCACGCCATGCGAACTGCGCGCCTGTTTCAATTGCGCCTGGCTGGGCATGGCGGGCAGAAAACTGCCCAGCTCACCCGTCGCACTCGACACCAGCCGGCCACTGAGCGAAAACAGCGCCGCTGCCTGGACCCCTTTTTCTTCGCGCAGCCGCAGCAGCGCCGAACGACGGGCGGGCTCCTGAATATCGGACAATTCGAGCGCCATGCCGCGTGCCTTCTCGCTCAAATCAGCGAGCAGCGAATCGAGCGCTGAGCGGCCCAGGTGCAGACCGGACTCCAGAGCATTTTCAACGCGAACATCGAACCAGCTCTCGATCGAGCGGGTGACGAACTGGACCGACACCCCATAAACCAGCGCTCCGGGCAACACGGCAATGACGCCGAACATCAGCATCAGCCGCAGCTTCAGGCGCGCCCCGAAAACCTGTGCCTGATAGTCGCGCCACAAGGCGCGCAACTGCCAGCCAACCAAACCCAGCATGGCCAGCGCCAGCACGACATTGAGCACGATCAAGAGCGGGTAATTTTGCGAAAAAACCACGGTATCGGCCGCCGTGGTCATCAACATCAGGAACCACAAGATGCCGCCGATTGCCGCGGCAAAAGCACCACCCGCCGCCACCAGACGCTTCATTTGGCCTCTCCGGAGGAGGCGGGTGGCAACTGGCTGGCCGGCCAGCGCTTCCAGTCAGAAGCCAAGGTCCATTCCTTGTTGCCCAAGGCGCTGATCTGGAAGGGGCGCGGCAACTGGCTAATGTCGAGATAGAGGCGCACCGCCGCGTTATAGCCTTCGCCCGGCGCAATCGTGCGGCCCGCCTTGTCGCTTTTATCGCTCTTGTCTGGCTTGTCGATGACTAGCCAGTTGCGCACCCGGGCCAGCACTTGCAGCGCGGCGGCCAGGGAATCGAAGGATTGGTGCAAGCCACCGGTCGATAAGCGGTATTGCCGGGTCAGGGCGTGATAGGACAAGCGGTGGGTCTGCGTGCGGCTCGCCACTTTTTCATCGAGCCAGTACCAGCGATCACGCGTCAGTTCGAATTCGGTGACGAAATAAAGCACCACCCCGCGGCTGACCGCCTCTTCCAAGCGCGGATTGAGTTCAAAACGAAAATCAGCACTCAGGACGTAGCCCTCGTCGCCCAGCGTCAATTGCGGCGCAACCACCTCGATTTCCGCGGTCCACGCCAGCAGGGGGACAAAAAGCAGCAGAACGAAGGTGGCACGCAGACGATCAAGCATGCTTGTCGAGCAGACAGTAGTAGAAACCATCGTGATCGGCAGCCGGCAGTAATTGCTGGGCCTGAAGCAGGCCGGCATCGCCATGCCGGGCCATGAAGGCGTCGATCTGAGCGCCATTTTCTTCCGGAAATACCGAGCAGGTCGCGTACAGCAGGCGACCGCCAGGCCGCAGCACCGGCCAAAGCGACTCCAGAATCGCCGCCTGGGTGCGCGCAAAACTGGCGATATCGTCTTCGCGGCGCAGCCATTTGGCATCCGGATTGCGCCGCACGACGCCACTGGCAGTGCACGGCACATCAGCCAGCACGGCATCGAAAGGCACGCCATCCCACCAGCACGCCCGTTGCGTGCAATCGGCGGCGAGCACCGTAGCCGTCAATTTGAGACGGGCCAGACCATCGCTCACCCGACGGCAGCGCGCCGGCTTGAGATCCAGCGCCAGCAAGTCAAGATCGGCCTGCTCCAGCAGATGCGCCGTCTTACCCCCCGGCGCCGCGCAGGCGTCGAGTACCCGGCTACCAGCCGCCGGCGCCAGCAATTCGGCTGCCCGCTGCGCCCCGGGATCCTGCACCGATACCCAGCCGTCGAAAAACCCCGGCAGACAATCGACCCCGACCGGCTGGGCCAACGCGAGGCCGACCGTGCCGATCGGCCGGGCTGCAATCCCCGCGGCCGTCAGGTGCTGAACATAGGCTTCGCGGCTGATCTGCCGCACATTGACCCGCAGCGCCATCGGTGGCGGCTGGTTGCCGGCCGTGACAATCTGCGGCCACTGCGCCGGATAGGCCGCCTGCAGGCGGCCCAGCCACCAAGCCGGATGCTGGCTGCTGGCCAGCGGATTAGCCGCCAGAGCGAGCAGCAAGTCCGCCTGCTGACGCAGAAAATTGCGCAACACGGCATTAACCAGCCCTTTCAGCCGACCACCAGCCAATTCTCCGGCCGCCACCACCGCCTGATCAACAACGGTATGCGGCGCCGTCGGCCGGGTTTCCAAACGATAGAAGGCGACGAGCAGCAGACAGCGCACCTCGGGCTGATCAAGCGGCCGCTGCAGCAATTGGCCGAGCAGAAAATCGCCGCGACCGTAAGCACGCAGGCTGCCATAAACGAGGTCCTGAACGGCAGGCCGGGCAACCGCATCGACCCTGGCCAGCAGGCCATCGGCCAGACTTTGCCCGGCCAGCACGGCGGCATCGATACGCGCTGCCTGCAACAAGGCATGGGCGAGAGAAGTGAGAGGCAAACGTGACATAGGCGCTGATTATCGCACGGGGCATAATCGCGCCATGCGTCGATTGCTCACCCTGTTGTTCTGCCTGCTCTGCACCAGCCCAAGCTGGGCCTGGAACGCCGCTGGTCACCGACTGAGTGCAGTCATCGCCTGGCAACAGTTGTCAGTAGATGGCCGGCTGTGGGTAGACGCCCTGCTGCGCCAGCACGAAGACTATCCCCGCTGGCGCGAAAAATCCGGCACCGGCGAGCCAGCAGCCCTCTTCGCAGAGGCCGCCACCTGGGCGGACAGCATCCGCAACGATCGGCGCTATCGCGACAGCCGACGTGGAGAAGATGGCACCGGGCCGGACCAGCAGCGCCACAACGACTGGCACTACGTCAACCTCGACCGGCACGGCCGCCCGGTGAGCGGCCAGCTCGACCGCCAGATCAGGGAAATGCAAGCCATTTTGCGGTCGACCGCATCCACCGCCGAAAAAGCCTGGGCGCTGCCCTGGCTGTTGCACCTGGTCGGCGACATTCATCAACCACTGCACGTCGGCCACCTGGAAGATCGCGGCGGCAACGGCACGCAGATTGAAGACCCGTTCAACCCTCGTCAGCCCTTCATTGACCTGCACAGCTACTGGGATCAACTGCCCGGCCCCCGTGGCTTGCGGGGCAAGCGGCTGTTCGCCCGCGCCCGCCAGTTGCAGCAAAATACCTTGCCGGCCGATATCGGCCACATCCGGCAATGGCGGGACGAGAGTTATCAACTATTGCCGGAAGCGTATCCAACAGCAGCCGGCACGGTCCTGCCCATCGTCACCACCGAGTTTCGCGATCAGGCGCAAGCCATTGCCAACCGGCGTCTGGTCGAAGCCGGCCATCGCCTGGCCCACCTGCTGGACGACATCGCCCGCGTTTCACGTGGAACGACTGATTAGCCGGCGCAGCGCTTGCGCCGGAACGCCACCGGATCAGTCGAAACGCTGGCCAACGCTCAGCGGATGCCCGGCCAGAAATTGCTGTACCGGCAAGCGCTTGCCGCCAGCCTTTTGCAACTCACTAACGGCCAGGGCGCCCTGGCCGCAGGCAATCAGCACATGGTGTTTATCCACCTGCAAAACTTCGCCTGGCGAGCCGTCGACCGCGAGCGGTCGCGCCAACCACAATTTGACATTCTGACCGGCCAAGCGACCATAAGCCCCCGGAAAGGGGTTGAAGGCACGAATCTGGCGGTCAATCGCGACCGCCGCTTGCTGCCAGTCGATCAAAGCCTCTGCCTTGTCAATTTTCTGGGCATAAGTCACGCCATCCGACGCCTGCGGTCGCAGCGGCCAGTCAGCCTGCGCCAAGGCTTCAACGATCAAGTCGGCACCCAGCGAAGCCAGTCGGTCATGCAAACTGCCCGCCGTCTCATCGGCCGCAATCGGCAAAGCCCGCTGCAGCAGTACCGGCCCGGTATCCAGCCCCACCTCCATCTGCATGATGCAGACGCCGCTGAGCGTATCGCCGGCCAGCAAAGCCCGCTGGATGGGTGCCGCACCGCGCCAGCGCGGCAACAGCGAGGCATGGATATTCAGGCACCCCCGTTGCGGCAGCGCGAGTACCGCCGGCGGCAGAATCAGGCCATAGGCCGCCACCACCATCGCTTCCGCCTCGAAAGCCGCCAGTTCGGCCTGCACCTCCGGCGTTTTCAGGCTCTGCGGTTGGTAGACCGTGAGACCGTGCGCCAAAGCGACCTGCTTGACCGGCGAGGGCTGTAGCGCCATGCCACGACCCGCCGGTCGATCCGGCTGGGTCAGCACCAAGGTGATGTCGTGGCCGGCAGCGATCAGGGCACTCAGGGCCTGCGCGGCAAAAACCGGGGTGCCGGCAAAAATCAGCTTCATGCCGTCACTCGCGCCTGCTTGGCCATTTTATTGCGAATGCGGGTTTGCTTGAGCTGTGACAGATGGTCAACAAAGACCTTGCCGTTCAGATGATCAATTTCGTGCTGGATACAAACCGCCAGCAAGCCATCCGCTGCCAACTGCTGCGGCTTGCCGTCCAGATCGAGATAACGCACCGTCACCTCGGCAGCACGCTCGACCTTGTCATAAATACCAGGCACCGACAAACACCCCTCCTCGCCGGTTTCGCTACCTGCCTGGTTCACGATCTCCGGGTTGATAAAGACACATAATGCGTTCTTTTCTTCGGAAACGTCGATCACCATCAAGCGCTTATGGACATCGACTTGCGTGGCCGCCAGACCGATGCCAGGCGCCTCATACATGGTTTCCGCCATGTCAGCCGCCAGACGACGAATGCCATTGTCAACATTTGTGATCGGCAGGGCCACTTTTTTCAAACGGGGGTCGGGAAAACGTAAAATGGGTAGAAGTGCCATGATATTCGGGGATTAAAAGCTTGCCTGCCTAAATGAATGCATGCAGAATCTGAAGCGATTTTGAGACATCAAC
>JAQTXC010000003.1:0-37593 GCA_028689015.1 Dechloromonas sp.
CAGGCTCCGGCTCGGGCTCGGGCTCAGGCTCGGGCTCGGGCTCGGGCTCGGGCTCGGGCTCGGGCTCGGGCTCGGGCTCGGGCTCGGGCTCGGGTTCGGGTTCGGGTTCGGGTTCGGGTTCGGGTTCGGGTTCGGGTTCGGGTTCGGGTTCGGGTTCGGGTTCGGGTTCGGGTTCGGGTTCGGGCAGGATGTCGCTTACGGCAGCAATCGGCAAGGCCGGTGTTGCCGCCGGAGCAGCCAGCGCTTCGCCCCGCAATTCGGCGGCTCGCGCCACCAGCGCAGCAGGATCGGGGGCAGAGGCGCGCTGTTGTTCAAGATACGCGACCCATTGGGTAAACAAGGCATGCGCTTGTTCAATCAGGGCAAGCAGCGGCGCAGTCGCCGCCTTATCCTGCCGCAACCAGAAATTCAAGGTCTGTTCGAGCGCCCAGGCGGTTTCACCCAGATCGCTCAGGCCAACCATACGTCCCGAACCTTTCAAGGTATGGGCGCCGCGCCGGATATCGGTCAGCGCTGCCCCATCCTCTGGCGCCTTAGCCAGAACGCTCAGGCGATTGGCCATGGCGGCCAGAACGTCGTGCGCCTCTTCGATAAAGATCTCCAGCAATTCGGCATCAATGGCTTCACCGCTGCTTTCTTTCTCCGAGACAGGGTTGACCGTGGCCGCACCGCCGGCCGCCGGCCCCGTCAACTCGCCTTCCGGCACCACGCCACGCTGCAAGTCGGCCAATGCCGAGCGCGCCGAGGCGCCCAGGGCATGGTCGGCGACCAGGTCGGCATCCTTCTGGATTGACTCAAGATTGTGTTTTAAGGCCGTCTGCAACTGCGCATTGTCGGGTGTTGCCCGCAGCGCCTCAGTCAGCGCCTTGCTGTCGTGGGCGTGCTGTTCGAGCACGGTTTCAACGCTCGGCTCCTCGACCTGGTCGACAGGATCATCGTCTGATGACGTCACCAAGCCATCGCGTTCACCACGCAAACGGCGTTCAAAGGCCGTGAAATCAGTTTCGCCATGCTGCAGGGCGTCGATAAAGAAACCAAGAACCGACAACTGGTCGGCGACTGCTTCGAAATCACCTGGCTGCGGCTGATAATCGGCCCGTTCAAAATCGCTGATCCGCGCCGCACAGGCACGCAGACTATTAACCGCAGGAAAATGCCCCAGCATGGCCAGCGCGCCGCTGACCTGCTTGATGGGTCCTTGCAACTGCGCCAGATCGTGCGCCTTGGCCGGCGAACGGAAGAAGGCGTCAAGCGCTTGCTCGATTTGCGCGAGATTGTTCTGGATTTCGCGCCCAACCTGGGCGAGCAGCAACTTTTCCTGTGCCCGCCGCGATATGTCGTCAAGTGCGGGAAAATTATCTTCGTCGACCGGTTTTCCGGACAGACAGGCATACAGACGGGCGACCATGCGATCGACTTGCGGCGCAAAATCGCTGCCCAGATGTTTAAAGTGTTCCTGAGCGTGCTGCAGCAAGAGGATGGCCGTCGCCACTTCCATCGCCGTGTGTTCATTAAAGCGATGATGATCTTCGACCAGCCAGTCAACAATGGCGAGCAGGCTTTTGCCCAATCGCTTCATATCCGTATGACCAACGGCCTCAATCAGGCTGGCTGCCAGGCGAATCTGATCAGCAAAACCGGTCAGACTGGCCGGACTACCGGCGCAAAATTTGGTCCAGTTTTCTTCAGCCCCGGCCAATATTTCACGCAAGCGACGCAGCGCGCTTTCCTGCGCCTCCGGCAAGGTATGCACTTGCGCTTGGGGCAACTGGGCGGACAAATCAAAATGCGCCTGCACCTGGGACACCAGACCATCCGCGGTCGACGGTGCCTGTGCGACAAAATACAAGGCCTCGCGCATGACCCGCTCGGCCAGACTACCCGACCCGTCCAGCAAGCGGCGGATTTGCTGATCGATGCGCGAACACAGCTGGCGGACCTGTGCTTCACCAGCCACCGTCGGCTCAGCCAGACTGTCGATAAAGGCTTGTGACACCCACCAGAAGGCCCGGGCTGCCGGCGTCGGCTGAACGGCCTCGATCTCGGCCAGCGCCTGGCGCATCAAGTGCCGACCGGCATCCGCTTGGGCCGGCTTGGTCAGCCAGTGCAACAAGCCTTGCTGGAAACGCCGGCGCTGCGTTTTAAGCAGGGCCAGTCGCTCATCCGGGCGCTGCACGGGCGGCGGCTGTGCCGGTTTGGGTGGCCGAATCGACAGATCGGGATAAAACAGATCACTCGGGTTAACCGGCGGCAAGCCGCGCAACTCGGCCAACTGCCGATAGGCGGGCAGCAGACGCAGCGGTTGATGCGCCACACCGGCCAGTAGGTCATCGAGGTACTGACACAATTGATCAATCACTGCGTGAACCACTGGCGGCAAGCGGCCCGGCTCGATCGCCAAGCGTCCCGCTTCCACATCAGCCAGTAAGGTCTCCAGCGATTCACTGACCTCGGTGACGCCATTGAGTCCGACGATATCAATGGCGCCATGCGCCTGGTGAACATGCGTTCGGCAAAACTTCAGCTGTGTGCTATCCGCCGTTGCCGCGTATTTCTCCATGGCCTCGCCGGCACGGCGCAAAGCCTGCTCGATTTCACCCTTTACCCAGGTCAACGGTCCTAAATCGAATTCAGTCGGCGAGTTCATGCGCGCTCAGTCCGTCAATCCACCTTGAAGCCAGCCACCGAACCCTTGAGTTCGGAGGCCAGGGACGACAGTTCATCGACTGCCTCGGCCGTACGCTGCGTACCTACCGTTGTTTGTTCATTGACGCGCAGAATATCCTGCATCAGTTTAGCCACGTTGGTTGCCGAATTAGCCTGCTGGTGCGTGGCGGCAGAAATGTTTTCAATCAGACCCGACAAGTCGCGCGACACCTGGCCAATTTCAGCCAGTGCCTGACCCGCCGCATCAGACAGCTTGGCACCTTCAACCACACCCTGGGTCGATTGTTCCATCGCGGACACCGCATCCTGGGTATCGGTCTGAATGGTCTTCACAATGGCCGCAATCTGTTTCGTTGCTTCGCCGGAACGTTCGGCCAGCCGCTGCACTTCTTCCGCAACCACGGTAAAGCCACGACCGGCATCACCGGCCGACGCCGCCTGAATGGCGGCATTCAAAGCCAGCACGTTGGTTTGTTCGGTAATGTCGGAAATCAGCTCGACGATTTCGCCAATTTCCTGCGAGCTTTCACCCAGACGCTTGATTCGCTTGGAGGTTTCCTGAATCTGGTGGCGAATTTCGTTCATGCCCTTAATCGAATCCTGCACTGCCAGCGTGCCCTTTTCTGCCGCATTCAGTGATTGCTGGGCCACTTGTGCTGACTGGTTGGCACTATTCGACACCTCATCCATGGAACGCGCCATATCGAGCGCTGACTGGCCGGCTTCCTGAATTTCGTTTGACTGCCGCTCGGCGGCGTCAAGCAGCTCAGCCGAAGTCTGGCGGGCAATTTCCGTCGCCGCCGTCACCCGATTGGCCGCGTCGTTGATACGACCAACCAGCACGCGCAGTTCTTCAATCGTGTAGTTGATCGAGTCGGCGATGGCGCCGGTAATGTTTTCACTCACGGTCGCCGTTACGGTCAGGTCGCCGTCGGCCAGGTCACCCAGTTCGTTCATCAGGCGCAGAATGGCGTCCTGGTTTTCGCGGTTGGTCTGCTCCGAGGCTTGACGCTGGGCATCCGATTCAGCCGCCCGACGGGCGGAGTCTTCAAGATAAACCCGGGCAATCAGGAACAGAACCCCAACAGCCAGCAATACCAGGACAATCAGCACAACCACGTAGACCGCCCGCTCCGACAGACCATCCTGATACGCCAGCGCCAGGTCGTCGGTTGCTTTCAGCAGATCCTCGCTCTGACTGAAGATACGGGAGCCAGCCTGCTTGGAGAGCACCAGCGGCTGCATGTTGCCGAGAATGCCGGAAATCGCCTCCTGGTAGTCCTTGAAAGCGCCTTCCAGCGCATCCAATTTGGTGCGGGTATCCGCATCGCTGCCACCCTTGCTCAAGCCGAGCAGCAAATCACGGAAATTATTCGTGTCCTTGCCGAGCAGGAAAGCCACCTCCGGGTTGATCTCGCTACCGACCAGCAGGGCCGATGCATTCTTGGCAATCCGCTGCGTCAACATCACCAACTGGTTGGCGGCAGCAATCTCGCGCGCTGCACCACCGCCCTGCAGCTTGAGCGCTGCGACCTGCTCGGTCAGCTCAAGCATCACCGCATTATTGTTATCGATGGTGGCGACGTTTTTACCCAGCGCAACCAGGTTGGCCTCCTGGCCGATCACCGTCATGGCGTCCTGATCAGTCGGCATCCAGCGCTCTGTCAAGGCATCCAGCAGGGGGCGAACGGCGGCGGGCGAGGCCGGCACACCGGTCTGGCCGATCTGACCACCGTTGTTCAACTGATCGAGCAACTGGCTGAAGGTGGCGCGCGATTCCTTCAATTGCGCAAAGGCGCTGGGGTTACCCTGCAGGGCCAGCGAAGAAGCCTTGGCAAGACGCTGCGACAGCATGCGCATTTCACCGGAGGCCGCCACATAGGCCGTGCCGTAAGTCGACTCGCGGTTATCGTGATAAACCAACGCACCAATCGACACCAGCAACAGCACGAACAAGCCACCCAGGGTTTTCATCTGCTGCACGGGTGATTTACCCGCCATCATGTCTGGCATGGCTACCTTGCCACTGCGTTTGGCCTGCGGTTCATCGGCCGCCACGGTCAACGGCGCGCCGGCCGCCTTTTTGGCCGAGGCAAATTTCGGTAGCTTGAAGCTCAACGCCATGGGTATCCTCCGCTTGGGTTTCAGGGGCGACGCCCGCTGTCAAACCCCAATATTCATGAAATTCTGGTCGGCCAGCAAGGCACTGACCGACAATTTGTGCCATACACGGCCGCTGGCGTCACTATACGCATGCTCACCCCAGGACGGCCGACTGTCATCAACGGGCAATGCCCGAAAAGTTTCCGGGCTTTTTAACCCAAGCAAGCGCGACACCAGTAGCGCCGCATTCGAAGCATGCCGGGTCCCGATCAGTAACAACCGGGCATTGGCATTGAGCGGCGTCGGCGTTCCTCCAAGAAACGCCGAAAAATCCGTCACCGCATGCAGACTCCCCCGGACATTAGCCATGCCGGCAAACCAAGACCGGGTCAATGGGACAGCGGCCAGTTGCGGCGCCTGCACGATCTCACCCCCATCGGACAGATCGACCAGCCACGACTCGCCGGCCGCTTCCAGGCCCAGCCAGGACGAGGTCGCCGCCCCATGCGCCGCATCGTTGAGCCGGCCGGCGAGGTAGGTTTGAAAATCGCGAAGACTGCTTTTACGCGCCATGATTCATGAACTCAGGGCAACAAGGCAATCCGCTGCAACAACTCGTCCGCATTGAGCGGCTTGACCAGGTAATCAAGCGCTCCCTGGCGCAAACCCCAGATTTTGTCTGTTTCCTGCCCCTTCGACGTGCAGACGATGACCGGGATACCCTTGGTTTCCTCATCACGGGTCAGCGTGCGCGTTGCCTGGTAACCATTCAGACCAGGCATGACGACATCCATCAGGATCAGATCCGGCTTGACTGCCTTGGCCTTGGCAATACCTTCCTCGCCATTTTCAGCGGTCGTCACCTGATAACCCGCCTTGGTCAGCACATCGACGGCAAAGAAACGTTCGGTCGGAGAATCATCGACCACCAGAATATTTTTAACGGGCATCGTTACTTCCTGAACTACGAATGGGTTGCTAATTCGGACACTGGCAAAAACGAGGCAACGGTTTGCAACAAGCTGTCCTTGGTAAACGGTTTGGTCAAGTACTGGTCTGAACCTACCATGCGCCCGCGTGCTCGATCAAACAAACCATCTTTCGACGACAGCATGATCACCGGCGTGGTGCGAAAACGGGCATTTTTCTTGATCAAGGCACAGGTCTGATAACCATCCAGCCGCGGCATCATGATGTCGCAAAAAACCAGGCTGGGCTGGTGGTCAGCAATTTTGGCCAGCGCGTCAAAGCCGTCCTCGGCCAAGACAACCTGACAGCCCGCCTGACCGAGAAAAATCTCGGCACTGCGCCGTATGGTGTTGCTATCGTCGATGACCATCACCCGGACACCGCGTAGCCTGGATAAATCAGTCAATTCCCTGTCCCCTGGGGCATTTTTTAACATAGCCGTGCGAGCCGCTGATCATACTACGGAAATTTGGCAAAAATGCAGGCCAATCAGTAATCATGCGCGGCGCAGGGACAAAATGCGAGGTGCACGGACGATTCGGCTAAAATTCGACCCTTGCCCACGATGTTTGCCGCCCAGTCGCCAAAGCTATTTCATGCCCTCCGTTACGACCACGCCCCCCCCGCCGCAAGTTCTTGTTTTTGCTGCCAGCGACCCCACCTCGGGCGCCGGCCTTCAGGCCGACATCCTGACCCTGGTCAGCCTGGGCTGTCATCCACTGACCGCTGTAACCGGCCTGACCGTCCAGGACACGACGGGGGTTCAATTGCTGCAGCCGGTGGCCGCCGAATTGGTTGAACAACAAGCCCGCACCCTGCTTGAAGACATGCCAGTGGCCGCTTTCAAGCTCGGCGTGCTGAGCAGCGTCGAAAATGTACTGGCTATTGCCGAAATTCTCTCCGATTACCCGGAAATCCCGCTCATCGTTGACCCGGTGCTGACCTCGGGGCGCGGTGACGAACTATCCACCGAGGAAATCATTTCGGCGATCCGCGAAATGATCCTACCGCAAACCACCATCATCACCCCCAACGCCCCGGAAGCACGCCGCCTGGCCGAACGAGACGACGACGACGGCGAGCCGTCGCTGGACGTCTGCGCCGAGCGCCTGATCGCCATGGGCGCCCAATACGTGCTCATCACCGGCACCCATGAAAACACCCCGACGGTGGTCAATACCTTGTACTGGACCGAGGGGGTCATCCGCCGCGATACCTGGGAACGCCTGCCGGGCAGTTACCACGGTTCGGGCTGCACGCTGGCCTCGGCGATTGCCGCCTGCATTGCCGACGGCGCCAATGTCGACGATGCTGTGCGCGACGCCCAGGATTTCACTTGGAATGCGCTTAAAAACGGCTTTCGTGGTGGCATGGGGCAGCTCATTCCCGACCGCCTGTTCTGGGCGCGCGACGATGAAGAGGACGCCCCCCCCGCAGCCAGCAGCAGCGCCGAAGATCCTGACCATGCCCCCCGCTGAACTGCGCGGCCTGTACGCCATCACCCCGGAGGCTGCCGATGGCCGCCAGTGGCTGGCCGACATCGAAGCTGCACTGGCTGGCGGCTGCCGGGTACTGCAATACCGCGACAAAACACAAGCCATGCCGGAACGCGTCGCCCGGGCCCACGCCCTGCGCGCCCTGACTCGGCGTTTTGCTGCCAGCCTGCTGATCAATGACGATCTGGCACTCTGCCAACTGGTCGATGCCGATGGCGTGCACCTGGGGCAGGATGACGGCAACCTGGGCCACGCCCGCCTGCTGCTCGGCCCCGCTCGATGGCTTGGCGCATCTTGTTACGCCGATTTCAACGCGGCACAAGCCGCGCAACAGGCCGGTGCCGACTACGTCGCCTTCGGTGCAGCCTACCCGTCACCGACCAAGCCGACCGCCGCCCACGCCCCGGTCGACCTGTTTTTTCAGGCCAAAAGCGCGTTGACCGTACCGATCTGCGCCATCGGCGGCATCACCGTCGCCAACGCGCCGCGCCTGATCGCCGCCGGCGCCAGCCTGATCGCCGTCATCACCGATCTTTTTTCGGCGCCGGACATTGCCGCCCGCGCCGCCCAGTATCAACGTCTTTTCGAGGAAGTCCCGTCATGAGCAGCCGCAACCAGCATCTCTTCGAACGCGCCCAGCGCCATATCCCAGGCGGTGTCAATTCGCCGGTCCGTGCCTTCCGCTCGGTCGGCGGTACGCCGCTGTTCTTACAAAAAGCAGCCGGCTCGCAGGTGCAGGACGCCGATGGCAAGTGGTACACCGACTACGTTGGCTCCTGGGGGCCGATGATCCTCGGCCATGCTCACCCGGACGTCATCGCCGCGGTGCAGGCAGCCGTCGTCGACGGCCTCTCCTTCGGCGCACCAACCGAACGCGAAGTCGAGATCGCCGACCTGTTATGTGATCTCGTGCCTTCGCTGGACATGGTGCGCCTGGTTTCTTCCGGCACCGAGGCGACGATGAGCGCCATCCGGCTGGCCCGTGGCTACACCGGCCGCGACCTGCTGATCAAGTTTGAAGGCTGCTACCACGGTCATTCCGACTCATTGCTGGTCAAGGCCGGCTCGGGCGCGCTGACCTTCGGCAACCCATCGTCCGGGGGCGTCCCGGCCGACCTGGCCAAGCACACGCTGGTCCTCGCCTACAACGACCCGCAGCAACTGGCCGACGCCTTCGCGCAACATGGCGACCAGATCGCTGCCGTCATCGTCGAACCGGTGGTCGGCAACATGAACCTGATCGCGCCAACGCAGATCTTTTTAGACACGATGCGGGCGTTGACCGCACAACACGGCGCCGTGCTGATCTTCGACGAAGTGATGACCGGCTTCCGCGTCGGCCTGCACAGCGCACAGGGTCTGTATGGCATCACCCCTGACCTGTCGACCTTCGGCAAGATTGTCGGCGGCGGCATGCCGATGGGCGCCTTCGGCGGCAAACGCGAGATCATGGAACAGATCGCGCCGCTCGGCCCGGTCTATCAGGCCGGAACGCTGTCCGGCAACCCAATCGCCACGGCCGCTGGCCTGGCCACGCTAAAGCTGATCCAGGAAAAAGGCTTTTATGAGACGTTGACCGCAAAAACCAGCGCCTTGTGCCAAGGCTTGGTCGCCGCCGCGCAAAAGCAGGGCGTCCCCTTCAGCGCCCAACACGTCGGCGGCATGTTCGGTCTTTATTTTGCCGAACGCTGCCCGGGCACCTACGACGACGTGCTGGCGTGCGACAAGGAGGCGTTCAACCGCTTTTTCCACGCCATGCTCGATGCCGGCCATTACTTTGCACCATCGGCCTTCGAGGCCGGCTTTGTATCCGCAGCTCACAGCGACGCCGATCTGGCCGGCACCATTGCCGCCGCCGAGGCCTATTTCGCCAGCCGGTAAACCATGAGCAACGCCACCGCCTGGTTCATCCTGTTTATTGCCGGCCTGTGCGAGGTCGGCTGGGCGGTCGGCCTGAAATACTCCGCGGGCTTTTCGCGTCTGTGGCCGAGCGTGTGGACGATCGCCGGCATGGTGGCCAGCGTCGCCCTGCTCGGCTGGGCACTGAAAGCCCTGCCGCTGGGCACGGCCTACGCCGTATGGACCGGCGTCGGAGCTGTCGGCACCGCCATTCTTGGCATCTACCTGTTTGGTGAGTCGCGCGACCTGGGCCGACTGCTCAGTATTGCGCTCATCGTGGCCGGCATCATCGGCCTGAAATTACTGACCCCGGACAATCCCTGATTGTTGCGGTCGACCGCAACAATCAGCAAAAAATCACATCAGGAACATGGTCGCCAGACCAAGGAAGATAAAAAATCCGCCCGAGTCAGTCAGCGCGGTGATCATCACCGAACCACCAATCGCCGGATCAGCGCCGAATTTTTCGCGCAGCAGGGGAATGCCGACCCCGGCCGAGGCGGCGAGCAGCAGGTTGAGTGTCATCGCCGCCGTCATCACCATGCCCAGTTTGGCACTGCCATACAGCCACCAGGCCGCAACACCCAACAAACTGCCCCACAGCAGGCCATTGATGGTGGCCACGCCCAACTCCTTGCGCAGCAAGCGGCGCATGGCATCCGGCTGCACCTGCCCCATGGCGATGGCGCGGACGATCATGGTGATCGTCTGATTGCCTGAGTTGCCCCCAATCCCGGCGACAATGGGCATCAAAGCGGCCAAGGCGACCAGTTGCTGAATCGAATCCTCAAACGCCCCAATGACCCGCGAGGCAATGAAGGCCGTCACCAGATTGACGGCCAACCAGGCCCAGCGATTTTTCACCGAGTCCCAGACCGAGGCAAAAATATCCTCTTCCTCACGCAGACCCGCGTGGGCCAGTTGTTCGCTTTCTGCTTCTTCCCGGATGTAGTCCACCACCGCATTGACGGTCACCCGACCGATCAGTCGGCTTTCCGAATCAACCACCGGCGCCGACACCAAGTCATAACGCTCGAAAGCCTTGGCGGCCTCTTCCGCCAGATCACTCGGCTCCAGCTCGATGAAATCGGTCTTCATCAAACTATGTACTTCGACCTCGACATCGTGCACCAGCAAAACGTTGAGCGGCAGGATGCCTTTCAGGTGCTCATCACGGTCGACGACAAATAACTGATCGGTATGATCGGGCAGTTCCTCGAAGCGGCGCAGATAACGCAAGACGACTTCGAGCGAGACATCCTCGCGCACCGTCACCATGTCGAAATCCATCAAGGCACCGACCGAGTCCTCCGGAAAGGACATCGCCGCCCGCAGTTGTTCGCGTTCTTCGGCCGGCAGACTGAGGAAGACATCGTCGATCACCCCCTGCGGCAGGTCGGGCGCCAGGTCGGCCAGTTCGTCGGCATCCAGGGTTTCGGCGGCGGCCACCAATTCGTTGCGCGCCATCGATTCGATCAGGCTCTCGCGAACCGCATCCGACACTTCGAGCAGGATGTCGCCATCACGCTCGGCCTTAACCAGATCCCAGGCAATCAGACGCTCTTCGAGCGGTAGCGCCTCGAGAATATAGGCGATATCGGCCGGGTGCATCGGGTCGAGCTTGGCCCGCAAGGCGTTCAGATGCTGCTTGTGAACAATGTCCTCGACCAGATCGTGGCGCGGCCCTTCTTGGCGATGCACCAAGCCCTCGACCAGCTTGTGCCGGGCGAGCAGGGTCTGCACCTCGGCAAGGCGCTCCTGCAGATCTTCCGTATCGGTCAGTTGGGTGTCTTCGCTCATGGTGCGCTGCCGCAAATGGTGGGGCATTTTAGCATCGGCCGCGCCGGCCAAAAGCGGGAATCTGTCGCAAAAGCCGCCCGTCAGGGCACTTCCGCCGCCGGCATGCGGACCAAAATGATCTCGGTTTTGCGGGCCAGCCCCGGGGCATTACGGTTGCGATCGTAGTAACGCGGGTTGGGCACCATGCCGGCCAGGCGCGCGGCCTGCTCGGCGGACAGACGCCCCGCCGACAGCCCGTAATAATAGCGGGCAGCCGCTTCAGCGCCGAAAACGCCATTCCCCCATTCGATCACGTTCAGATACACCTCAAGGATGCGCCGCTTGCTCCACAGATTTTCCAGCATGAGCGTGATGACCGCTTCTTCGGCCTTGCGAAAATAGGACTTGGTCGGGCTGAGAAAGAGGTTTTTGGCCAGTTGCTGGCTGATGGTTGAGCCGCCGGCCACCGGCCGACCCTTTTTCTGGTTTTTTTCCAGTGCCTTCTGGATGCCTTCCCAGTCAAAGCCTTCGTGATCGACAAATTTGGCGTCCTCGGCAGCAATCAGCGCCCGCTTCAGATGCGGCGAGATCTGCGCATACGGCACCCACTGTTGGCGCAAGACCACATCCGGCATCCGGCTACGCATTTCACCCAGACGAATTTCCATGAAACGGGTCATGCCCGGGTTGAATTGCCCCCAATACACCACCCAGCCCAGCAGCCACATATGCCAAAGCACCAGCAAGCCGACCGCAAGCAGCAATAGACGGCGCAACCAGCGACCGACGAGACTCATCCGGCCAGCGCTCGCCGCAAGCAGGCCAAGACCGGCGCGGTCGTCGGGCGCACGTCGCGCCACAGGGCAAAGGCTTCCGCTGCCTGTTCAACCAACATGCCCAAACCATCGGCCACCTGGGCCGCACCGGCCGCTCGGGCCTGGGCCATGAAGGGGGTATCCCCCGCCCCGTACATCATGTCGTAAACCAGGCGAGCATCCGCCAACAAGGCATCCGGCAACGACAAGCGCGTACCGGCCAGGCTGGCCGAGGTGGCATTGATGACCACGTCCCATGAACGCCCGGTCAGCTCGGCAAAGCGCCGCGCCTCAACCGGGCCAAGATCAGCAAAAGCCGTCGCCAGCGCCTGCGCCTTGTCGGCACTGCGGTTGGCAATGGTCAAGATGGCAGGCTTCACTGCCAGCAAAGGCGCGATGACACCGCGGGCCGCACCACCGGCGCCCAGCAGCAAAATTCGCTGCCCGGCGAGGTCAACCGCGAGACGGTCGCTCAGATCACGGACCAGGCCAGCGCCATCGGTGTTGTCCCCCAGCACCTCGCCATCTTGCAGACACAACGTATTGACGGCGGCAGCACGGGCAGCACGAGGCGTCAGACGGTCGCTCAAGCGAAAGGCCTCCTCCTTGAACGGCACCGTCACATTGGCACCGCGCCCACCGTCAGCCCACAAGCGAGCCAGAGCGCCGGCAAAATCATCCACGGGCGCCAGACGGGCTTCATAACGCATCGCCTGCCCGGTCTGTTCGGCAAAGGCGGCATGAATGGCCGGCGACTTGGAGTGGGCAATGGGATGACCGAAAACGCAGTACAGATCGCTCATGGCGGCTCGCTTAATGGGCGGTATTGAAGGCATCGCCCTGGGTGAAATGCCAGGTACGGGCGAAAGACAGGACACTGGCGCCACCCAGGCCCTGCGGCGGCACCGGGCCAAACGGTGCGGCCAGGCGCAGGATGCGAATCGCCGCCTGGTCGAGCAACTTGTGCCCAGACGAACGGGAGACCTCGACGTTATAAATACTGCCGTCCTCGGCTTTTAATTCAACAAACAGCACCACCGAACCATACAGCTTGCCGCGCGCCTCTTCCGGGTAGTTCAGCGTGCCGATGCGCTCGATTTTCTGCTTCCAGGCATCGAGGTACGCTGCCAGCGCATACTCCTGCGCCCGGGCACCGACAAACTTCTTGCGCGGCCGCTTGTTGTACTCATCCATGCTCTTGCTGATTTCGCCCTCCAGGCGCGCCATGGCGCGTGCTGTTTCGGCTAGATCGCGACCGCTCAGCTCGGTACTCGGTTTGGGCTGTGGCTGCCGCACATCGCCGGCATTCACCCGTTGAGCGCTCTTGGCCTGCGCCAGGAGACGACGCTGCGCCGCCTCCAGGGCCTGCACCCGGCGCTGCATCTGCTGCACATCGCTACCGCTGACCTGCTGCCGGGTCGCCGGCAGCGGCGTTTTGGCCACGCGCGGCGCCTCGACATTGCCCCCCCCATCCAGATTGGCCTGCGCCAGCACCTGGGCGTCACTCGGTCGACTGGCCGACCGACTGTTCACCAGGACGATGTCGAGCGCCTTGTCGCGGGCGGACTTGGGCGGCTCCGGGGCAACGAAACCCACCCCACCAATAACGATTCCATGCAAGCCAGCGGAAACGCACAACGCCAGCACAACCAACGGTACCGTCGGCGCCAGCTTGCCTAGGAGCCAGCGACCATCGATCACCGCAACTCCTCCGCCTCCTCTGGCACGGCGGCATTGTCACCATCGATGCAATCATTAAAACGGCAGACCACTTCCGGTGCCAGCAGATCGATCTGCTCGATCTGCAAACGCACCCGCTGCCCCTGCACCAGTTCGGCCGGCAAGGAGGGGACACGCAACAGCAACGGCAAATGATCGAGTTTGACCTGCTGTTCGCGACGAATGGTGGCATCAATCGTCGTCAAGCCGTGCTGCTGCAACCAGCGCAGGCACCAGTAACGCTCCATCAGCCGCTGAAAATCGGCGTAGGCAGCGTAAGTCAACTCGAAATCGCGCATGGCGCCGAACAATTCGGCTGATTTCTGGGCGAAAGCCGGCGTTTCGCCCTTCAGGCAGGCGATCAGTTGCCACTGATTGACCAGGTCGCAATAACGGCGCAGCGGCGAGGTCATCCAGGCATACTGCGGTACGCCCAGACCCTCGTGCGGCAGCGGCGAGGTCGTCATCCGAACTTTGCCCTGCGTCTGCGCCCGGTACAGACAGGCGATGTTTTTCTCGGCGAGCAGGCCGCCCCAGGTCGAATTGGCGACGATCATCAATTCGGCGACCAACTTGTCAAGCGGACTGCCACGCTTGCGTTCGCTGATCTCGACCGTACAGGCATCGGGATCGGCCAGATCGCCGCGAATTTCAAAGTTGTAATCGTTGATTCCCTGCGTCGCCGACGGCTTGCCACGGCGGCCTTCGCAGGCGTTGGCGAAATGCCAGAGATGAACCAGTTCATCCTTGAAGGCTTCGTCCGGCAAAGGGCCACCGATGGTTTCGGCGTTGAACCAGGGCTCGATTTCGTGGTGCCGCAGGTTGGCGGCGATATGCACCATTTCCAGCCGCGACTCGTGCGAAATCACTTCAAAAACATCGTTGACCGTGAGATACAGCGAGACGGCTGGGCAATCCACCCCCCCTGCCAAGGTGTAGTTCTGGACCACAGTATCCGGCAGCATGGTGATCTTGTTGCCAGGCATGTAGACCGTGGACAGCCGGGCGCGGGCGACGCCGTCGAGCGGCGAGCCATGCGCGATGGCCAGGCCCGGCGCGGCGATGTGGATGCCAATGCGCGAGCCGATGCCGGGCAGCTTGACGACCGACAGCGCATCGTCGATTTCCGTCGTGTTGGCATCGTCGATGGAAAAGGCACGAACCTCAGCGCGTGGCAGGTCGCGCGGCAGACCAGGCGCCTCAAGCGCGGGAAAGCTCGTCCCTTTGGGAAACTGCTCATGCAGAAAGCGCTTGTAATGCAGGTGATAGGCCGACTTGATGGCGCCGCACTGAAACAGCAACTGGGCAGCACTCAGGCCGGTTTCGGCGCAGGCCGTTTCGAAGGCCTTGGTTTCGGGTTTGTTGCGGTCCGGCGCGTACAGCAGGGCATCGGTCAGGGCAGCAATTTCGGGCGGCAGGCGGAAAGCCTTCAACTCGCTGAGCCAACCCTCCATCGCCAACGCTTGCTGACGCTTTTTTTCAAGATTGGCCAGAGCAGCTGCGAGAATGTCGGCGGGCGCTTTTTTGAAGCGGCCCTTGCCTTTACGGTGGAAATAGACGGGCGCGGCGTGCAGGGCAAGCAGCACCGCCGTCGCTTCGACCGGACCGGGGGCGTGTCCGTAGTAATCACGGGCAAAATCAAGAAACGAAAATTCGCCATCGCTGACACACTCCCACAGGAAATCCGCCTCGATCTCGTCAGCCAGCGGCGCAGCCTGCTCAAGCAGGGCGCCAGCCGCCGGTTTGTCGAAACGCAGCAACACAGTTGCGGTCTTGATCTTGCTGCGTTTACCGGTCGGCATTTCGACCTGCAGCGAGCTGTCGTTATCGGCCATGATCGTGCCGGCCTTGAAACCGCCATCTTCTTCAAACAATACATTCATCGGCGGATTATACCCCGGCACTAAGTTGCGAGAATTCAACGATTTGCGGCAGCAATTCGGGAAAGCGCGTGAAGCTGTGGTCGCCGCCCTCGAACACCTGCTGCCGGGCACCGAACCAGAAGGCCTGCGCCTGACGGTAATCGAGCACCGCGTCACCCGTTTCAAGCAGCAGCCAGTAACGGTCAGGCGTCGGTCGAACACACTGGGCGCGCAGTTGCGCGGCATGCTCGGCGCTGAAGAAGAAGGCTTCGTTGCTGTGAAAATTGCGATGCTCGCCGATGAATTTTCCGACATTCACGGCGTCGACCGCGACAGGATTAATCAACACGGCACGCAGCGCATGCTTTTCGGCCAGGTGGCTGGCGTAATGCCCGCCCAGCGACGAACCGACCAGCGTCACCGGCGCGCCGGCCGCCTCGATCAGACGCGACACCGCAAGTACCGCCTGCGCTGGCACCGGCGGCAGTTGCGGGCAAACAAACTGCGCCGCCAACCCCCGCCGGGCCATCTCCTCCGCCAGCAGCCGAGCCTTCCACGACGCCGGCGACGAGCAGAAACCGTGCAGATAGATAATCAATGCGCCGCCCAATCCACCCAGCCGGTTTGCGCGGTCAACAACACCAGCAGGCCAAAACCGATGCGATACCAGGCAAAGACCGTAAAGTCATGGTTAGACACATAACGTAGCAAAGCCTTGACGGTCAGCATGGCCGCGATGAAGGACGCCACAAAACCGACTGCGAATACCGGCAGGTCCGCGGCGTGCAGCAACGACCAGTTTTTGTAGACGTCATAGACAGTGGCGGCAAACATGGTCGGAATGGCCAGAAAGAAGGAAAACTCGGTCGCCGTCTTGCGCGACAGACCAAACACCAAGCCGCCCATGATGGTCGCCCCCGAGCGCGACACGCCAGGGAACATCGCCATCGCCTGGGCAAAACCCACTTTCAAGGCGTCTGGCCAGCGCATGTCATCAACCGCAGCGACACGTGGGTGATAGGCCTTGCGCTCAATGTACAAAATCGCCACCCCGCCACCGACCAAGGCGGCCGCCACAGTCAACGGATTGAACAAATACGCCTTGATGGTGCTGTGAAACAGTAGGCCCAGCACTGCCGCCGGCATGAAACCAACCAACAGCAGCCCGGCAAAACGCTGCTGCACCGGATCGCTACCCAGACCGCCCAGGGTCTTGACGATGCGCTCGCGAAAATCCCAGCACACGGCCAGGATGGCCCCCAACTGGATGACGATCTTGAACACCTTGCTCTGATCGTCGGTGTAATTGAGTAGGCTGCCGACAATGATCAGGTGGCCGGTTGAGGAAATCGGCAAAAATTCGGTCAGCCCTTCGACGATCCCGAGGATCAAGGCCTTCAACAGGAGAATGGAGTCCATGCGGCGCGCTCTATGACAAGAGCGCGCATTTTACCCTCAGGGGCGCGTCGCCGCCTCCAGTTCCGACAACCAGCGCAAGGCCGCCTGACGATCATTGCCACACATTTCCAACGACGGCTGCAGGCCACCACAACAAGCCGGTCGCCCCGGCTGGCCAAACAAAGCACAGCGCAGATCGGCCAGCAGATGCGGACAAGGCGCCCCCGCTGGCTTGTTCAACGACGAGATCGAGGGGGCAATGCAGCAAGCACCGCACCCCGGGCGACAGGCAAAGGACAAGGAAGGATGCAGCACAGACATCCGCGCATTGTCGCAGGCCCCGGCGGTCAACGCACCAGAAGGGCGCAAAACGCCCCATCAGGAAGCATGAATACGTCACCTTTGCGACAAAAAAGAGCACAAAATAGCCCATTAAAATCAATGATTTGCACCAATCTTGTGCATCAAAAAAATTTCTTTGAACAGTCATCGAATCACCCGCATACACCCCTATAATCCGCCCCCTTTTCGACCTGCACAGGGAGTCCCCGATGACCACGTCCGCACCGCTAGCCGCCGACCACCCACTCACCAGCCGCCTCGGCCCCCAGCATGGCTACCGCCTGCTCGGTGACGACGTCGAGCTGCACGCCGAGCTGCTGGCCGTCGACCCCAGCGCCGGTCATTGGTGCCTGCAACTGTGGGCTGATGACACGCAATGCATCGCCGAACTGCACCTCGACAATCTTCATCCGGACGGTGATGGCCACTGCCAAGTCATTGGTCTGACCCGTATCGCCCCCCCCGCTGGTCAGGGAACGTACATCCTGAGCCTGCGCCTGCTCTGCCGCCGGGGAGCGACCGACGACGGGGTGGTCGACAGCGCTACCTACCCACTGCCGGTGCAGTTTGTCCAACCCGCGCTACTCGGCGAGATCAGCGCCGGCTGGCTCGCTGGACAACTGACGGTACAGATTGAGCGCCTGAGCAATCTGCGCTCACCCGACAACCTGAGCGGCACCCTGGCCCTGGAAATCATCGAGAACTCGGCGGGTGGCGACACGACCCTGGCACAGATCGCCCTCGGCGCCCTGAATGGTCAATGCGACTGGCCTGAACAACAGTTCGCCTTTACCTTGACCGATGCACCGGCCGGGCCTCTCAAGCTGCAACTGTCTGAATGGACGGCGACCGGCTACATCCCCCGCGACCAGCGCCTGCTGCCCTTGCCCACCGCCTCCCGCCCAACGACTGCAGTAGCACCAACGCCCCCCATCGCTCCTGCTCCTGCAACCGGCATATCAGTCAATCAGGCCAGCATCGCCGAACTGTCCACCCTCAAGGGCGTTGGCCCAACATTGGCCACGGCCATCGTCGCTGGGCGCCCTTATGCCCGTCTCGACGACCTGACCCGTGTCAAAGGCATGGGCGCCAAACTACTGGCCCGCCTTCGCCAAGCCCTCAGCCTGTAGGCTAGCCCCTGAGCTGACAGCACGCCACTGCGGTCGACCGGAGAAATGCGCACAAAAGCCGGTTGACCGCAGTGCGTTGACACTTGCAAATTCGCACCCTCGGTCCGGAAATTGGGCGAATGACCTGTTAAGATCATGGCATCCACACGCAGAGGGAGAAACCCATGGCCGAAGAACAGATCAACGATCCACTCAATTTCATGCGCAACATGTGGGGCAACATGGGCTTCAATCTGCCCGGCATGGTGACCCCAACCTTCGATCTCGAAGAGCTCGACAAGCGCATCAAGGACATGAAGGCCGTCGAAGGCTGGCTACGAATGAATTTGTCGATGTTACAGATGACGATTCAGGGACTGGAAATGCAGCGCTCGACCGTCTCTGCCGTCCAGACCATGGGCCAGATGGCGAGCGACGCCGCCCGTCAGGGCAGTGAAGCCGCCCCCGGCGCAGCCGCAGCAGCAAGCCCGGATGGCAACAGCGCCTTGTCGGAAGCCGCCATGTGGCCCTGGCAGATGATGCAGCAGATGCGCGAGCAGATGCAGCACACCGCCGAAGCGGCGACGCAAGCGACCACTGCGGCTAGCGACACCCCGAAAACCCGCCGCCCGGCCAAGAAATAGGCCAGACCGCACTCAATGCAACAAGTAGCCTGCCCACCAGGGCAGGCTGAGCATTGAACCCAGCGTCGTCGCCGAAATCAGCCAGGCAACGCTCTTGCCATCACCGCCCATGCGCATGGCCAGGATATACGCTGACGACGCCGTCGGCATGGCCGCGAACAGCACCACCACCTGCAAGGCCAGGCCGTCGACGCCGAGGTAGCGTCCGACGAACAAGGCCACCACGGGTAATAGCAGCAGTTTGACAACAAGCAGCCACACGGCCAGGCGGCGCACGCCGTGGAAACCATCCAGACGCAGCGCCGCACCAACGGCAATCAAACCCAGGGCAATGGCCGCATCGGCCAGACGGCCAAGCAAGGTCTGCACCGGTAGTGGTGGCACAAAACCCGCCATGTTGAGCAGAAAACCCGCCGCCGTCCCCCAGATCAGCGGATTGCGCAGCACTTCACGGATGATGCCAACCTCGCCGTGACGCGCCAGCATCCAGACCGAAACCAGATTGGCAAACGGCACGGCAGCCCCGACGATCAGCCCCATGGTGGCCACGCCGGGCGTGCCGAACAACAGGCCGGCAACCGCCAGCGCAATATAGGAATTGAAGCGGTAGCCGCACTGGTACATAGAGGCATAGGTGAGCGCAGGCAGACGCAAAAAGGGGCGGGGCAAGAGGCCTAGCAGCATGCCGGCAGCCATCGCGGCAAAGGCCGTGGCCAGCAGCGGTAGCGCCGCGCTCAAATCAAGTTGGGTCCGGGTAATGGCGTTGATCAGCAGGGCCGGGAAGAGAATGAAATAGACCAGTTTCTCGACCCCACGCCAGAAATGGTCACCCAGACCCATCCAGCGCCGGATGGCGGTGCCCAGAAGGATGAGGGAAAAATCGGGCAGCAAGAGCAGGACGGTGGACATCGGCGCATTGTAATTGCGCGGTCAACGGCTCGACATGCGTAAAATCCACAATCTACCCGAAGGAGAACGACATGCAGTTCGAATGGTGGCACTGGATTGTTGGCGGCATCGCGCTGATGCTGGCCGAACTGGCGATACCGGCCTTCTTTATCATCTGGTTCGGCATGGGCGCGCTGCTGGTCGGGCTCTGGCTGTTTTTTGTCCCGGATCTGTCGTCGACCGCGCAGTTCGTCTTGTGGACGCTGGCCTCGCTACTCCTGGTCATCGCCTGGTTCCGGGTCTTCAAGGACGGTTTCCAGAAAACACGCAGCGGCACAGCCGATGGCGAGGTCATCGGTGAAATCGGCCTGCTGGTCCATGCCGTCGCCCCCTTCGAACGCGGCAAGGTCCGCTTTCAGCGCCCGCTGCTCGGCGCCGACGAATGGGTCTGCCTGGCCGATGAAGCCATTGCCGCCGGCGAGCGGGTCAAGGTGGTCACGGTCGAAGGCAGTTTCCTCAAAGTCATTCACGTTTAGGAGAACCTCATGATTGATTTGTCAGACAGTTTTGTCGTCGCCCTTGCCCTGCTTGCCTTTGTGGCAGTCACCATCGCCAAGGGGGTGCGCTTGGTGCCGCAAGGCGAGGAATGGATCGTTGAACGCCTGGGCAAGTACCACGGCACCCTCAAACCCGGCCTCAATATCGTCATTCCCTACATCGACCGCGTCGCCTATCAGTTGGTCACCAAGGACATCATCCTCGACGTCCAGGAACAAGAAGTGATCACCCGCGATAACGCGGTCATCCTGACCAACGCCATTGCCTTCGTGAAAGTCACCGACCCGGTCAAGGCGGTGTATGGCGTGACCGATTTTTCCGAGGCCATCCGCAACCTGATCATGACCACCTTGCGCTCCATCGTCGGCGAAATGGAGCTGGACGAAGCCTTGTCTTCGCGCGACAAGATCAAGGCCCGGTTACGCGAAAGCATTGCCGATGAAGCGGTCGACTGGGGGCTGACGGTCAAATCGGTCGAAATCCAGGACATCAAACCCTCGCAATCAATGCAAAAGGCCATGGAAATGCAGGCCGCAGCCGAGCGCGAGCGCAAGGCCGTGGTCACCCGTGCCGAAGGGGCCAAGCAGTCGGCTATTCTCGAAGCGGAAGCCCGTCTTGAATCGGCCAAGCGCGACGCCAACGCTCAGGTCATGCTGGCCGAAGCCTCGGCTGAAGCGATCCGTCGCATCACGGCCGCCATCGGTGAACAGACCGGCCCGATGTCCTACATGCTGGGCGAAAAGTACATTGCCGCCATGGAACGCCTGGGTGAAAAAGACAACGCCAAGCTGGTCGTCCTGCCCGCCGATCTACAGGAAGCCGTGCGTGGCCTGTTTGGTCAACGTCGATAAACCCGGCAACGGCAAGAATGCTGGCAACGACCGGGGTACAATGACCAGTTCTTTGTAATACTTCACACCATTGCCCGCCATGTCGCGCCTCGTCCTTGCCCTGCTTGCCGCCTGTTTGCTGCTGACAGCCTGTGCCAGCAAGGTCCCCTCCGCCTACCGTGCGGAAACGTTCGAACCGGAAACCCCGTTCCAGTTTCATACGGAACTGGATTCAGAAGCGCTGTGCGACAAAGGCCGACGCGCGCTGCTCAGCCAGGGCTACGATGTCGAGCTGAGTGCGCCAACCAATATCCGTGGCGCCAAATTCTTCCTGCCCGCCCCTAACCAGCAGTTGCAACTGCGTATTTCGCTGGTCTGCCTGGCCAGCAGTAACGGTGCCACGCTTTACGCCAATGCCCTGCAAAGCCGCTATGAAATGAAAGCGGATAGTAATAGCACCGGCCTGAGCGTCGCCGGACTCGGCTCGATTTCGCTGCCCTGGAGTTCGGAGTCCGGCACTTTGGTCAAGGTCGGCGATGAAACAGTCACCGACCCGGCGTTTTATCAGCGCCTGTTTGTGCTGATCGAAAACATCAAGGACTGAGCCTCAGCCGATTGCACCCGCCGCCCGCAAGGCGGCGATGGCCGCCACACTGTAGCCAGCGGCAGCAAGGATGTCCGCGCTATCGGCATCACGAACCGGTGCCGGCCGGCGAACTGAAAAATCCAGTCCGGACATTTTCAGCGGCGGCGCGAACTGGGTCAGCCCCGCCTGGCGAACCACCATGCCACGAGCCTGCAACTGGGTATTTTCCAGCGCTTCGGCTGGCGACAAAACCGGGGTCACGCAGCAGTCGACCGCAAGAAAGTCAGCAGCCCAGGCATCCCGCGGTCGACTGGCAAACAGCACCGCCATTTCGGCCCGTAGGCTGCCATCCCACTGTCGTGCCACCCATTCCGGGCGCGCCAGCACCTGACAGCAACGCTGCCAGAACTTGCCTTCCAGCGCACCAACAGCCATGTAACGATCATCCGCGCAACGGTAAGTGGCATAGCAGGGCAAACCACCCGACAACAGATCCGTGCCGCGCGGCGCCGACTGACCGGCCTCGTTGAGGCGCAGCATGGCGAAGTAACTGTGTGCCAGAACGCTGTCGGTCATCGACACATCGACATAACGACCCTGCCCTGTCCGTTGCGCCGCCAAGACCGCCGCCAGAATACCCATGGCCGCGGTCAGGGCCCCCCCCAGCAAGTCGGCAATCTGAAAATTGGGCAGGGCTGGCCCACTACCTTCAACACCAATCTGCTCCAGTACGCCGGCGTAGCCGAGGTAGTTGATATCGTGCCCGGCCAGATCCCGATAGGGGCCATCCTGACCATAACCGCTGATCGAACAATAGGTTATTTTCGGGTTGACCGCAGCCACCGCCGCGTACCCGATCCCCAGTTTATCAACCACGCCAGGCCGAAAACTCTCGACCACCACGTCAGCAGTCGCCGCCAGGCGCATGAAGACCTCAACCGCCGCCACTTGCTTCAGGTCGAGCACCATGCCCAATTTGTTGCGGTTGATCATCCGGAAATAGGCGCTGTCCTCAGCCGACTGCCGGTCACGGCCCAGGGTCCGCGCATAATCACCGACCTCGGGGTCCTCGATCTTGATCACCTCGGCCCCCAGATCGGCCAGATGCAAAGTCGCCACCGGCCCAGGCAGCAGCCGGGTCAGGTCAAGAATCCGGATACCCGCCAGCGGCATTTCAATACACCCGGCAGTCTTCAATGACCTTGCCATCGTTCGGCAGGCTGCGTGGCGCGACGAACTCGACCGCCCCGCGCAACTTGGTCACATCGCGCAAACTATCGACCAGAGCAGCCGCCAAGGCGGCGTCAGCAGCGGCCATTTCGCAACGCAGAACCATGCGGTCTTGGGCCTCCGGGTTGTCGACCACCAGCCGCAGACGAGGCACTTCCGGATGACGCCGGCCAATTTCGGCCACCTGCTCTGGATGCACGAACATGCCCTTGACCTTGGTCGTCTGGTCAGCCCGTCCCAGCCAGCCCCGCAGCCGGATATTGCTCCGCCCGCAAGGCGATCGTCCCGGCAGGATGGCGGATAGGTCGCCGGTCGCAAAGCGGATCAGCGGGTAATCGGTATTGAACGTGGTGACCACCACTTCGCCCACCTCACCATCCGGCACCGGATCACCGGTCCCCGGACGGACAATCTCAACCAGCACGCCCTCCTCGACCACCAAGCCCTCGCCCGGCGTCGTCTCATAGGCAATCGCCCCAATATCGGCGGTCGCATAACACTGACGGACCGCGATACCACGCCCCTCAAGCGCCTCACGCACCACACCTGGCAAGGCCTCGCCCGAAACCAGGGCTTTTTTCAGCGAAGAAATATCGGCCCCCATTTCGTCAGCTTTCTCAACGATGATGCGCAAGAAGGACGGCGTGCCGATGTAGCCGGCCGGCTGCAAATCGACCATGGCCTGGACCTGCTGCTCGGTCTGCCCGACCCCGCCGGGAAAAACCGCACAACCCAGTTGCCGGGCGCCTCCCTCCATCAGGAAAGCACCAGGCGTGAAATGATAGGAAAAACAGTTGTGAATCAAATCTCCCGGGCGAAAGCCCGCAGCATAAAGCACCCGCGCCATGCGCCAATGATCAGTCGTCTCACCCTGCAATTCGTAAATCGGCCCCGGGGAGGCAAAAACCCGCTTCGCCCGTCCCGCAGACAAGGCATTCAGGCCACCGAAAGGCGGAAAGCGCTTCTGCAAACTGATCAAATCGCGCTTGCGGGTTAATGGCAAGCCGGCCAGAGCCGAGCGACTGCCGCAGGCCGCGGCTTCAACTCCGGCCAAGGACTCGGCGTAGTAAGGTGTTGCCAGACGGGCATGGGCAATCTGCTGCACCAATTGCTGCAGCAGGTCAGCCTCGCGCTCAACTGGATCGCGTGTTTCCAGCGCATCGTAAAAACTCATGACAGCCACCGCTTGCGACGACGGTAGTGCTTCACTTCCTTGAACGATTTGCGTCCAGCCGACGACAAACCAAGGTAGAACTCCTTGACGTCCTCGTTGGTACGCAGGTCTTCGGCATCCCCTTCCATCACGACCCGGCCGTTTTCCAGGATGTAACCAAAGTCGGCATAACGCAGCGCCACCATGGTGTTCTGCTCGGCCAGCAGAAAACTGACATTTTCCCGGGTATTCAAATCCTGCACGATCTCGAAGATTTCCTCGACGATCTGCGGCGCCAAGCCCATCGACGGCTCATCGAGCAAAACCATCTCGGGATTAGCCATCAAGGCCCGACCAATCGCGCACATCTGCTGCTCGCCACCAGAGGTATACCCGGCCTGCGAGGTGCGCCGGGTCTTCAGGCGCGGAAAATAGTGATAGACCTTCTCCAGGCTGTCCTTTAGCTCGGCGCGAGAAATCGCCCGGGTATAGGCCCCAGTCAACAGGTTTTCCTCGATGGTCAGGTGGCCGAAGCAATGCCTCCCCTCCATCACCTGAATGACGCCTCGCTTGACCAGTTCATTGGGCGACAACTGATCGATCCGCTGGCCCTTGTATTCAACCGAGCCTTTGGTGACATCGCCCCGCTCGGCACGCAAGAGGTTGGAAATGGCTTTCAGGGTCGTCGACTTGCCGGCCCCGTTAGCCCCCAGCAGGGCGACGATCTTGCCTTTGGGCACAGCCAGCGAAACCCCCTTGAGCACCAAAATCACGTGGTCGTAGATGACCTCGATGTTGTTGATGCTCAGGTAGTGCTCGCTGGCGGCGGTAATGGTTTGTGTAGTCATGGCGGTCCTGATGTTTTTAGGATTGCGAATCGAGGCGTTAGCGCGCTTGGCTCGTTCCTCGACCCGCATTCCTCGATCCTTATTTTTCCTTGCTGCAATCACGCGGGGTGATGCCCTTTTCCTTGGCATACTGCTTGGCAGACGCTTGGAAAAGCGGGTGAATCAGGGCCTTGTTACCTTCGATCCAGTCGGTCACCGGCACCCACTTATTGCCATCCCACTGCTGGATCTTCACCTTGCCCGAACCTTCGTGATTGCTGCACGAGGTCTTGATTTCCGGCAACAGATTGGCGGCTCCCAAGGCCTTGATGCGCGCTTCGGTCATATCCAGATGCTCCAGACCCCAAGCGACCTGGGTCCCGTTCATGGGCTTGCCCTTGCCAAACTTCTCCTGCGCCTTGCGAATAGCTTCGACCGAGACCACGGCTGCCGACACACCGCGGTTATAAAGAATGGTGCCGATCTTGCTGGCGTCTTGCAGATTGCCCTTGCCAGCGCCGTACACCACCTTCTCGATGTCAGCGATGACCGGCACCTGCTTGCCGGAAACGTTCCAGGTCGCAGCCATGTAACCCTTGGCCGCTTCGCCGGCTGGCACCACGTCTTCTTCAGAGCCGGTCCACCACGAGCCAATCATCTTGTCCCGCGGGAAACCGACCTTCTGGGCCGCCTTCAGTGCGGTCTGGTTCATCACCCCCCAGCCCCAGAACACCACATAATCCGGGCGCTCCTGGCGGATCTTCAGCCACTGAGCTCCCTGCTCGTTGCCAGGGTGAGCGACTGGAACTTGCACCAGATTGAACTTATTGAGCGACGCTTCGGCCTCCAGCGCGATGATGGCTTCCTTGCCATAAGCCGAGTCATGGTAGAGATAGACAATCTTCTTACCCGCCAGGCTGCCCCCGTTCTTCTCTTTGAGGAACTTGATGATGGCCGAAGCCTGCATCTGGTAGGTGGTGACCAGCGGGAAGGCATACGGGAATACGGAACCATCGACTGCATCGGTACGGCCGTAGCCCATCATGGTCAGCGGCAGCTTGTCCTGTGCGGACTTATCCACCAACGCGTAGGAAATACCCGTCGACATCGGGTGAATCGGGCCGGCTGATTGGGCTGCCTTGCTCTTCAGACGCTCATAGCACTCGATACCCTTGGCCGTGTTGTATTCGGTTTCGCACTCTTCGTAGGTCATCTGGACGCCATTGACGCCCTTTTCCTTCATGTTGACGTAGTTCAGGTAGTCGATGAAACCACCGTAGAAGGATTGGCCGTTGGCACCGTAAGGACCAACACGGAAGCTTGGAATCGGAAAAAACTGCTCAGCCGAGATCGCTGATTGCGACAGCATGGCCAGGGAAACCGCCACAGCGGTCACAGCAGGTTTGAAATTTTTAATCATCGTATTTGTCTCCTCCAGTTTTACAAAAAAGCGACGGCAAGGCCGCTCCAGAACAAGGACCGCTCCCTTAGTGCGGGAAGGGCCACAGGCGCAGCTTCTCCTTGGCGATTTGCCACAAACGGGCTAACCCGTGCGGCTCGACGATCAGGAAGAACATGATCAATGCCCCAAATATCAGAATCTGAATATGCGACACGGTGGCATTGGAAAACGGTAGGCCGAACAGCTCGGCCACCCCGGGCAGGGTGAAATCGAGAAAAATTGGCAACAGCAGGATGAAGGCGGCCCCCAGGAAGCAACCGAGAATCGAGCCCACCCCACCAATGATGATCATGAACAGGATCTTGAACGACATGTCGAGCGAGAAACCATCCGGCTCAACCGAGCCCAGGTAACAAAAGGCATACAAGGCGCCGGCCACGCCGCAGTAGAAGGAACTGACGGCAAAGGCAAGCAGTTTGGTCGGCATCAGCTTGATGCCGATCACCGAGGCTGCCACGTCCATGTCGCGCACCGCCATCCAGGCCCGGCCAGTAGACGAACGCACCAGATTCTTGGCGGCCAGCGCCATGACGCTGACGATGGCCAGGACCAGCAGGTACTTGCTGACCGGGGTATCGAAGTTGAACCCCATGATCACAATGTCTTGTGCCGAAATGACGCCGGACGACGAATGATTGGACAACCACGGGAACTTGGTCAGGCACCAGACGATAAAGAACTGGGCCGCCAGCGTTGCCACCGCCAGGTAGAAGCCCTTGATGCGCAACGAGGGCAGACCAAACAGGATGCCGACCGCTGCCGCGGTCAACCCCGCGCAAATGAAAGAAACCAGGATGGGAATACCCTCGACCCGCAACTGAAAGTTGTAGGCAGCATAGGCCCCCACGGCCATGAAAGCGGCCGTCCCGAGCGACAACTGACCGGCGTACCCAGTCAGGATATTGAGACCGAGCGCGGCCAGCGAAAAGATTAAAAAGGGAATGAGAATGGCCGAGAACCAGTATTCGCTGGCCAGCACTGGCACGCCGACAAAGGCGACGGCCAGCAGCAGCAACAGGCCAATACGGTCCTGGCGGATTGGGAACAATTGCTGATCGGCAGCATAGGTGGTCTTGAATTGACCGGCTTCACGGTAAAGCATATTTTTTAGTCCTTTGTCGCTAGTCGTTAGTCAGGCGCCGAAGCACTAGACGCGGTCAATGTGCTTTTCGCCAAACAAGCCTTCGGGGCGAACGAGAAGGAAGAGCAGCGCCAGCACATACGGGAACCACCCTTCAATCCCCCCGAAATTGCCGCCAAATAGATCCTGCATGACCGGCGGAATATAGATCTCGGCCAGTTTCTCAGAGGCCCCGATGATCAAACCGCCGACGATGGCGCCCGGCACCGAGGTGAAACCACCGAGAATCAGCACCGGCAAGGCTTTGAGTGCGGTGAAGGTCAGCGCGAACTGCACGCCATTGCGTGCCCCCCACATCATGCCGGCAACCAGCGCGACAAAACCGGCGACCCCCCAGACGATGGCCCAGATGTGCTGCAGCGGAATGCCAATCGACAAGGCCGCCTGGTGATCGTCGGCCACAGCCCGCAAAGCCCGACCGATCCGGGTGTATTGAAAGAACAGGGCAAGCGTCCCGACCAGCAGGGCGCCAACGCCGGCCGCCACCAGATCGAACTTGGAAATCACCATGTTCCAGTTGTCGAGAATCCAGGGAATCGGCTCGTCGACAATACCCAGATCGAGGGCGCGCGGTTCAGAACCAAAAATCATCGGCGCCAGGCCCTCAATGAAGAAAGCCAGACCAATGGTGGCCATGAACAAGGCAATCGGCGGCTGATTGACCAACTTGCGCAAAACCAGTTTTTCGGTCGCGATGCCAAACAAGGTCATGATGGCGAAGGCCAGAATCACCGCCAGCCACAAGGGCGCCCCCCATTCCATGACGCCGACGACCGACAAGGCGGCCAGGTAGACCATGGCCCCCTGGGCAAAGTTGAACACCCCCGAGGCCTTGTAAATCAGCACAAAACCGAGTGCCACCAAAGCGTACATGATGCCGGACAGCAAACCGCCGACCAGGACTTCCAGAAAGAAATTCATATCCCGTCTCCTTAGTGGCCAGCGCCCAGATAGGCCTTGATCACTTCTTCGTTGTTCTTGACCTCTTCCGGCTCGCCATCACCAATTTTCTTGCCGTAGTCGAGAACGACGACGCGGTCGGAGATATCCATCACCACGCCCATATCGTGTTCGATCAGCACGATGGTGGTCCCGAACTGGTCATTCACATCGAGGATGAAACGGCACATGTCCTGCTTTTCCTCGACGTTCATGCCCGCCATCGGCTCATCGAGCAGCAGCATCGATGGCTCGGCGGCCAGCGCCCGACCCAGCTCGACACGCTTTTGCAGGCCGTAAGGCAGCCGGCCAACCGGCGTCTTGCGAATGTGCTGGATTTCCAGGAAATCGATGACTTCTTCCACCTTGCGGCGATGCGCCAGTTCCTCGCTCTTGGCGCGGCCGAACCACAACGCATGCTCGATGAAATTAGCCTTCATCTTGGTCATCCGCCCGGTCATGATGTTGTCAAGCACGCTCATGCCCTTGAACAAGGCAATGTTCTGGAAGGTGCGGGCGATATTCTGCTGGGCCGCCATATGGGGCTCCATGCGCTTGCGCTCCTTGCCACGCCAGAAGATTTTCCCTTCCTGCGGGTGGTAGACCCCGTTAATGACGTTGAGCATCGAGCTCTTGCCCGCCCCGTTCGGGCCGATGATGGCGCGGATTTCGTGTTCGCGGACATTGAATGAAATATCGGTCAGCGCCTTGACGCCACCGAAGCGCAGGGAAATGTTCTGCAGGTCAAGAATGACATCGCCTATTTTCTTGCTCATGATCAGGCGGCCTTTCGTGCGATCGGGAAGGTCTTGCAATCGCGGATCAGCAAGTCGGCAGAGACCTTGCCGCGCCGACCATCCTCGAATTTGACCTCGGTTTCAATGAACTGCGTCTGCTTGCCGTCGTAGAGGGCGTCAATCAGCACCTTGTATTTGTCGCTGACGAAATTGCGCCGCACCTTGCGCGTCCGGGTCAGTTCGTCATCGTCCGGGTCCAGCTCCTTGTGCAGAATCAGAAAGCGATGAATCTGCGAATCGGCCATCATGCTGTCACCAGCCAGGCCAGCGTTGATTTCTTCGACACACTGCTGGATCAATTCGCCGACCTCTGTCTTTCCCGCCAGATCGGTATAGCCGGAATAGGCAATCCCCCGACGCTCGGCCCAGTTGCCAACGGCACCGATGTCGATATTGACGAAGGCACAGACCATGTCACGGTTGGCACCAAAGCACACCGCCTCTTTCACATACTGGAAGAACTTCAGTTTGTTCTCGATAAAGTTCGGGGCGTACATCGCGCCATTGGCCAGCTTGCCGACATCCTTGGCCCGGTCGATGATCTTCAGGTGGCCATCCTCGTCCAGAAAACCGGCGTCGCCGGTCAGGAAATAGCCATCGGCATTGATCGATTCGGCGGTCGCATCCGGCCGTTTGTAATAGGCCTTGAGCAACATCGGCCCCTTGACCAGCACCTCGCCATTGTCAGCGATCTTGATCTCGACCCCGGGCGCCGGCTGGCCGACCGAGTCGAACTTGATCGCCCCATCCGGCTGCAGACAGACATAGGCACAGGTTTCGGTCTGCCCGTAAAACTGCTTGAGGTTGATGCCGATCGAGCGATAGAACTTGAACAACTCGGGGCCAATCGCCGCCCCCGCCGTGTACGCCACCCGCACGCGGCTCAGGCCCAGCACGTTGCGCAAGGGACCATAAACCAGCAGATTGCCCAGGCCATAGAGCAGACGATCTGCGGTCGACACCATTTTTCCATCAAGAATGTCAGCACCGCAGCGGTCAGCCACCGCCATAAAATAATGAAACATCTTCTGCTTCAGCTTGCCGGCATCTTCCATGCGAATCATCACCGAGGTCAGCAGGCTTTCGAAAACGCGCGGCGGGGCAAAGTAATACGTCGGCCCAATTTCACGCAGGTCGGTCATCACGGTCTCGCCCGATTCCGGGCAATTGATCGTAAAACCGGCCACCATCGCCTGGGCATAGGAAAAGAGGTGGTCACCCACCCAGGCCATCGGCAGATAGGAGAGGATGTCGCCATCGGCCACCATCTTATCGACCTCAATACCCCCGCGCGCCGCAGCGATAAAGGCGGCGTGCGTCTGACAAACCCCCTTCGGCTTGCCCGTCGTCCCCGAGGTGTAGAGCATCACTGAGACATCATCGAAATGCCCTTGCTCGATCTCGGCATTCAGAAAATCGGGGTGATTGCGGTCATGAATCCGCCCCATTTCCATCAGTTCGTGAATGTCGTGCAGGAAAGATTGGTTGTAATGGCGCATGCCGCGCGGGTCGTCGTAAATCACATGCTGCAGGCTTGGCAAGTCGGCCATCACCTCCAGCATCTTGTCAACCTGTTCCTGGTCTTCGACCACGGCAAAGCGGATCGAGGCATCCTGCAGAACGAACAGCATTTCGTTGGCCACAGCATCCTGATACAGCGGCAAGGGCACCCCCCCCAGACACTGGGCCGCCGCCATCATCATGTACATATGCGGCCGGTTATCGCCAATGATGGCCAGGTTGTCGCCGCGCTTGAAGCCCAGTTCAGACAGGCCACAGGCCAGGGCGCGGACGCGCTCAGCGACGTCGGACCATGTCCACGTTTGCCAGATACCAAGATTCTTTTCCCGCATGGCCGGGGCGTTCGGCCGGGTACGGGCGTGATGCAACAACAGGCGCGGGAAGGTGTGCAAACCATCCAGCGCGGCGATGTTCGCCGGCGTGGGCATATCGTAGTCTCCTCTGCCGCGCTTTTAACTGCACGCGGTCTAACGTTCGTTTGACGCATTGTGACCATCGCTGCCCGTGACGTAAACCATGCACTGCACCACGAACGGCGATCAATCACTGCTGAGGGACAGTGTAGGCAGGTTGGCAACGTATAATTGTCGTTCGGCAGACAATCCAGGAAAAAAATGAAAAACGCAGAGGAATTGCTGCGCAGTTCGCAGTGGGGCCAATCGCTGACCGAAGAAGAAATGAGCCGCGCCCTGGCTGGCACGATCGAACGCACCTTTGCCGCCGGCGCCTTCATTTGCATGAAGGGCGAGCCGGTCGATTACTGGATGGGGATCATCTCGGGACTGGGCAAGATGGCCAGCCACTGGACGACCGGCAAGACCACCTCACTGACCGGCATCAGCACCGGTGGCTGGTTTGGCGAAGGCTCGCTGCTCAAAAGCGAAGTCCGCCGCTACGACGTCATGGCCATTCGTGAAACGCGCGTCGCTTTCATGAACCGCAGCACGTTTTTGTGGCTGATGGATCACAGCATCCCATTCAACCGCAATCTGATCGCCCAATTGAACGAACGCCTCGGCCAATTCATCGGCATGATCGAAAACGAGCGCATGCTCGACACCGATGCCCGCATTGCACGAGGGCTGGCCGCCTTGTTCAACCCGGTCCTCTACCCCGGCACCAACCGCCTGCTGCAGATTTCCCAGGAAGAACTGGGTTATCTGGCCGGGGTCTCGCGACAACGGGCCAACCAGGCACTCAAAGTACTGGAAGATGCCGGACTGGTTCGCAGCGAATATGGCGGCATCAACGTTCTGGACCTCGACGGCCTGCGCCGCTTCGGCGATTAAGGCGCTGCCCGCTTCAGCGCTTCGCTGTAATCCATATCAGATACCAGAATGTGCTTGATCCACCACGTTTCCAGGTAATCCTGCAACGACACCTTGTCAATGCTGCCGTGCATCGCCGAAAACATGTATTCGATCATTTTTTCACGATACGCATCGTGCTCTTCTCGCTGATCAGACAGCTTCGAATACCCAATCTGAGCCAACACCATTTCCTCGGTCTCAAAGTGTTTTTTCGCGTAAAAAGCGAGGTCGTTCAGAATCACATGGAAGGCATCGACACTAGCCTTGGTCCCGTCGCACATATAGCTGGACACCTGCTTGCAGAGCGCCAATAAGCGCTGATGCTGCAAATCCAGTGTCCTGTTGCCTACGCTGTATTCCGGTTTCCACTCGGACAAATCAGGCATGAAATAACCCCAAAAAACAATGGGCCGCACAGTAACAGTGGCGACTGTGCGCATACTTGACCTACCTCAACATCTCACGATATGAAACGAGTGTTTGCATTGCAAACCGCTATTTGACATAACCCCAGCCCTTGAGGCGGCTGTAAGCGTATTTGGCCGCCTCGCCCTGCTGGCTCTGTCGCAGATAAGCGTTGTACTGACTCGCCGCTTCCCGGCGCTTGCCCATTCCCTCCAGCGACACCCCCTTGAGGAAAGTCACACCAGCATCACCCGGCAACATCCGGTCGTAGCGATCGAGGTTTTCGTAGGCGGCGGCCGGATTCTTCAGCCCCAGGGCCAGCACGCCAGAGAGCTTGTGGGCCTGCGCTTCCTGCGGGTAAATCTGCTTGGCCTTCTCGGCATAGGTCAGGGCGGCGCCATCTTTGTTTTGCGCCTGCAGGCATTGCGCCATCAACAGATTGGCCGCGTAATCGCGCGGTGTTTTGCTCAACGCGGTTTTGAACTGCCCTTCGGCCTGCTCATACTTTTTCCCGGCCATCGCCACCTCGCCATTCTGGCAGGCGGCAATGGTCGGCTTGATGTGGCGCAAGCTGGCCGTGTGATCCATGAAGCGTTCGCGGCCGACATTCCGTTTCAGGGTGTCGTGGTAAGTCGTTTCCGCCAGTTGCTGTGCCGTCGCCAGCCGCTCGCTGCTCATCGGGTGGGTTGAAAACATGGTTTGCAACAAACCCGGCGTTTCTTTTTGCTGATCAACCAGCAACTGGTGCAGACCCACCATGCCACTCGCGGGATAGCCGGCACGGACCATGTACTCCTGGCCCAGCGCATCGGCCTCGCGCTCGTTATCGCGCGAGTAACTCGACAGTAGGGCACTGGCGCCCAACTGGCTGCCAATATTGACCAGTCCCCCCCATTCTGTTCCCGACGCGGCAATACTCAAGCCGGCTGCCGCCACCTGTGCGACCAGCGACTGTCCTTGGCGCTGCGCAGCGTGACGAGCATTGACGTGACCCAACTCATGGCCGAGCAGGGCGGCCAGTTCGGCCTCATTATCAAGGTCGACCATGATGCCGCGCGTCACCCCCATGGCGCCGCCGGGAAAGGTGTAGGCATTGACGTAATTGGCGTTGAGCACCCGGTAGGAATAGGGCATTTGTGGTCGATGCGTCTTGTCATCCAGGCGCTGGCCGACCAAGGCCAGATAATCATTCACCGCCTTGTCCTGAACCGGGCCGAGATCCTGCGAAAACTGCTGGGGGGCCACTTGCTGGTCGACACGCTTCTCGTCCGCCTCACTCATCCCAACCAGAATGGAACCGCCACCCACCGGCGAACTGGCGCAACCCGACAAGGCCCCGGCGCCGAGCAACCACAACATCTGGCGGCGGCTGATCCGGTTACGGCGCAACGATTCAGACAATTGTTCAAACGCTTCCATTTAGTTTCTCCCTTGACGCCAACGCTGGCGCAGCCAGCCAGTGCAGGATGCGGGCATACAGTACCGCCGGGTCGACCGGCTTACCGACGTGATCGTTCATGCCAGCGTCCAGACAGGCGCGCCTATCCTCTTCAAAGGCATTGGCGGTCATCGCCAGAATCGGCAACGCGCCGCCCTGCGGCAGGCGGCGGATAGCTCGCGTCGCCTCGAGCCCGCCCATCACCGGCATCTGCATGTCCATCAGAATCAAATCGTAAGACGCCCGCCCGACCATTTCGAGCGCCTCAGCACCGTTGACCGCGAGATCGACGCGCAAGCCGACGTCCGTCAGCAACTCGCTGGCCACATATTGGTTGACCGGCTCATCCTCGACCAGCAGCACCCGCCGCCCGGCATAGCGCTCGGCGAGTTGCACCGCCGGATCACCGGCTGCCGCGGCCTCGGCACGGTGTGCTAGCGACTGGGCCGGCCGCAGCGCTACCGTCATCCAGAAGCGGCTACCCTGCCCCGCCTCACTGTCAACGCCAACCTCGCCGCCCATCATTTCGGCCAACCGACGATTGATCGCCAAACCCAGCCCCGTCCCCCCGTAGCGACGGGTCGTCGAATCATCCGCCTGAACAAAGGGTTCGAACAAGCCCGCCTGCGCTTCCTGACTCAGGCCAATGCCCTGGTCACTGACCTCAAAGCGCAAGCGGATTTCACCATTGCTGGCCGCTTGGCGCTGCACCTGCAGCACCACCTCGCCCCGCTCGGAAAACTTGACGGCATTGCCCAGGAAATTGATCAAGGCCTGACCGATACGCCCGGCATCGCCGCACACATACGCGGGCACATCGCGGTCAACACGGGATTTGAGGGTAATTTGCTTGGCCTGTGCTTCATCTTCAATCAGGCGCAAGGACTGCGCGACCAAGTCGGCAGGCGAGAAATCGCTGTCGTCCAGATGAACCCGCCCCGCCTCGATCTTCGACAAATCAAGAATATCGTTAATCACCCGCAGCAAATGCTGCGCGGCCTGCAGCACCTTACCCAGGCGATCCTGGCCGCGCGCATCGGGCACATCGCGCAACAGCAGGTGCGTCATGCCGATAATGGCATTCATCGGTGTCCGGATTTCGTGACTCATATTGGCCAGGAAGGCACTCTTCGCCCGGTTGGCCGCTTCGGCCTGATCCTTGGCCAGGGCCAATTGCGCGGTTCGCTCCGCCACCAGATTTTCGAGATGGCCGCGGTAGTGGGCCAACTCCGCCTCGGCCACCTTGCGCTGGGTCATATCGGTCGAAATACCGCACAAGGCCACCACCTGCCCATCGGCATCACGCAGCGGAATCTTGGTCGACCAATACGCTCGCGTTACCGTGCCATCAGCCAGCGTATTGACCTCTTCGTCAGTCACCCGCGCGCCCTGCTCGATGACCCGCCGGTCATTTTCATTAATTTTCTGCGTCGTCAGCGGGTCAAAAAAGTCTTCATCGCGATGTCCGACAATGGCCTCTCGCGGCTGACCAAACAATTCGCAAACCAGGTGGTTGGCATACTGGTAGCGATAATCGGTGCCCTTGATGTAAATGTAAGCTTCAACCGTATCAAGGATCTCCGCCATCCGGTATTCGCTCTGCCGCAAGGCCTCTGCCGCCTGTTTCTGGGCGCTGATGTCTTCCTTGAGGGCGACGAAGTACGCCGCCTGCCCCGTTTCATCGAGCACCGGCGCAATGATGGCCCGCTCCCAGAAGGTGCTGCCATCCTTGCGCCGGTTATAAAACTCGCCGGCCCAGACGCCTCCCCGGCGCAGGGTTTCCCACATGTCGTGATAGTCGACCGCGACCGCACTTTCTGCCGCCAGCATGCGAGGATGCTGGCCCCGCATCTCTGCGGCCGAATAGCCGCTGATCTGTTCGAAACGCGGATTGACATAGGTGATCAAGCCATCGGGCGTGGTGATCATGATTGAGGTCGGACTTTGCTCAACCACCTGCGACAAAGTCCGCAATTCGGCAGCCTGCGCGGCCAGCGTCGCCGCCTGCGCATGCAGCCGCTCGTGATAGCGAGCAAACATGTGGCGAGCCCAGCGCCAGAAGAAAAATGCTGCCGGCAAAGCCAATAGCAAAGCCACCGCCGCCGCCAGCAACAGCGCGCGAATTCGTTGACCATCCAGCGCCGCATAGGCCTCAATTTCGCGATCAATCCAGCTGGCCGCTTCGCTGTCCTGCATGGTCGTCACCAGCACCCAGCCCCAGGGTTCAACCACCTTGATCACTGCCGTTTTCGGCTGCACCGCCCCGCTGGAATCAGGCCAGCGATAGTGGATCAGCCCCCCACCGTGCTTGGCCTGGGCCATGATCAGACGCAAAACGTCGCGCTGCGCCGTCGGCATCTCCTCAAGATGCAAGCCCTCCAGCGCTTCATTGGAAGGCGACAGCAAGCTTCGGCCATCGCGATCCAGCAAGCCGACATAGCCGGTATCGCCAAATCGGAAGGTCCGCAGATAATCGATGGCCTGTTTTTGCTCTAACTCTTCCCACTTATGCAGGTAATCGCCGGTGCCAATCAGCCAGTTGTAGGGCGTAAAGAGGCGGACATAGGCCAGCTTGTCAGCCATTTCCCGAGCGTTGTCCGGCCGGTACCAGCGATAACGGGAAAAGCCTTCACCCGGCGGCTTGCCCGCCGCTTCGATCAGGCCGCGCATGATGTAATGACCGCGATCATCCTGGTTATCGGGCAGCAAGCGGCCCTCGTACTGCGGCGCCGTCGGCAACAGAATGAACCGGCCCTGCAGGTCATCAATGAAATAGTAGCCACGCCCGTCAAAAAACCGGATGCCGCGCAGCGCTTCCTTGATCAGGCGCTGCACATCGCCCGCTGGTCGACGTGGTGATTCGGCGGCATGAATGGCCTGGGCAATGGCCAGTGCCCCATCCACCTGCTGCACCAGGCTTTCCCGCAGGCGGGCCTCGTAACGTTCAGCCGAATAGGTAATCAGATTAACGGTGCGGTCACTCTCTGCCTGCAGGCGACGCTCGACCTGTTGCTGCGCCGAGGCCTTGATGCGGGCCAGCACGGCCTGATGCTCCAACTGGCTCAGCCAGGAAAAGAACATCCCTGTGCCCAAGGCCACGCCAAGCACCACCAGCAAGGTGCCCAACAGATGAAGTCGCGACAAGGATGCTTCATCCGTCAGCGGACGGACGGGGGTCGTTAACACGTGAGCGGTCTCCTTTTGGGCAAAAAATAGCATGCCCGACACGCGAGCGCACGCCGGCAAAAAAATGGCGAGGTATCACACCTCGCCATCCGGTCCATCCCGGGCCTGCACGCCCGGCTTGCTGCTCCCCTTCTGGAGGGATTTTTTACATGCTGCGGCGGTATTGCCCGCCGACTTCGTAGAGGGCGCTGCTGATCTGGCCAAGCGAACAGCACTTGACTGCATCGACCAGCACGGCGAATACGTTGCCGTCCTCGATCACTGTCTGTTTCAGCTTGTCCAGCATGGCTGCTGCGGTCGACGCGTTGCGAGCCTGAAAATCGCGCAGGCGCTGAATCTGCCCCTGCTTTTCCTCGTCGGTCGAACGGGCCAGTTCAATTTCCTGCTGCGCCATACCCTTGGGGTTGAGGAAGGTGTTCACGCCGATGATCGGATAGGAGCCGTCGTGCTTCTTGTGCTCGTAGTACATCGACTCTTCCTGGATCTTGCCGCGCTGGTAGCCGGTTTCCATGGCACCCAA
>JAQTXC010000003.1:37693-133349 GCA_028689015.1 Dechloromonas sp.
TTCTGCACCTGATTGTGCACAAAGAATTCCTGGATATCGCCCATCATCTTCAAGGCAAATTCAGTACTGAAGATGCAGGTGTTCTGGCCCTGGTCTTCCTTCAGGATGTCGGCCTGCACCGTGCCGCGCACGGTCGACAGCGTCCATTCGCGGATTTTCTCGGCTTCGTCTTCGGTCGGCTGGCGACCGTTGTCGGCCTGGAACTTGGCCAGTTGCTGGTCGATGGCGGTGTTGAAGAAACAGGCGAGGATGATCGGTGCCGGGCCGTTGATGGTCATCGAAACCGACGTAGTCGGGCAGACTAGATCGAAACCGTCGTACAGCACCTTCATGTCGTCGAGCGTGGCAATCGACACACCAGAATTGCCGATCTTGCCGTAGATATCCGGGCGCTCGTCGGGGTCGCAGCCATACAGCGTCACCGAGTCGAAAGCCGTCGACAGGCGGTGTGCCGGCATGCCTTCGGAAACGCGCTTGAAGCGGCGGTTGGTGCGGAAAGCGTCGCCTTCGCCGGCGAACATCCGGGTCGGGTCCTCGCCCTCGCGCTTGAAGGCGAAGACGCCGGCGGTGTAGGGGAAGGAGCCGGGAACGTTTTCCTTCATCAGGAAGCGCAGGATCTCGCCGTCATCGGTGAAGGTCGGCAGGATCACCTTGCGGATCTTCGTGCCGGACAGCGACTGGCTGGTCAGCTGGGTACGGATTTCCTTGTCGCGGATCTTCACGACGTATTCGTCGCCGCTGTAGGCTTCGACAGTCTGCGGCCACATGTCGAGCAGCTTCTTCGCCTTCGGGTCCTGCTGGCTGTCCTTGAGCGCGGCCATTTCGTCAAAATCTGCGGTCGACTTGTCGCAGGCGGCAAAAATCCCCTTCGAAATGCGCAGCGACTGCCGCTCGCGGGCGACTTTCACCTGCTCGGCGGTGTGGGCGTGATAGCCCCGCACGGTGTCGGCGATTTCAGCCAGATAACGCACGCGCTGTGCCGGCACGATGGCGCGCTGACTGGAAGACTGTTTGACCGTGACGATGGGCAGTTTGCCCGGCTTGAGGGACAAGCCCTTTTCGCTGAGCACCGGCACCAGCGCCTGATACAGCGCAGTCACGCCGTCATCGTTGAAGCGGGCGGCCTGGGTGCCGAACACCGGCATCTCGTCGGTCGGCGTGGCGAAGGCTTCGCGATTGCGCTGGTATTGCTTGCGCACGTCGCGCAATGCGTCCTCGGCGCCCTTGCGGTCGAACTTGTTGATGGCCACGAAGTCGGCGAAGTCGAGCATGTCGATCTTTTCCAGCTGCGAGGCAGCACCGAACTCCGGCGTCATCACGTACAGCGACAGATCAACAAAGGGCACGATGGCCGCGTTGCCTTGACCGATGCCGGAGGTTTCAACGATGACCAGATCGAAGCCGGCCAGCTTGCAGGCGGCGATGACCTCGGGCAGCGCGACCGAGATTTCAGAACCGGTATCGCGGGTCGCCAGCGAGCGCATGAAGATGTTCGGATGTTCGATGGCATTCATGCGGATGCGATCGCCCAACAAGGCGCCGCCGGTACGCTTGCGTGACGGGTCGATGGATATCAGGCCGATCTTGACCGTATCGCCCTGATCGAGACGGAAGCGGCGGACGATTTCGTCCGTCAGCGACGACTTGCCGGCGCCCCCCGTGCCGGTAATACCCAGCACCGGCGTTGCCAGCGCCGCGGCCGCCTTGAGCAGCGGCGCCTTGAGCGCCGGGGCTTCACCGTTTTCAAGCAGGGTAATCAGCCGTGACAGCAGTCGCTTGTCCCCCGCCTGCAAACCGGCCAGCGCCTGTTCCGCCGTCGGCACGCCCGCTTCGGCAAGGTCGAAATCCGATTTCTCGACGACTTCGTTGATCATGCCCTGCAGACCCATGTGCACGCCGTCTTCCGGTGCATAGATGCGGGTCACGCCGTAGTCGTGCAGTTCGCGGATTTCCGACGGCACGATCACGCCACCGCCACCGCCAAAGACCTTGATGTTGGCGCCGCCATTGGCCTTGAGCAGATCGATCATGTACTTGAAGAACTCGACGTGGCCGCCCTGATACGAAGTGATGCAGATGCCCTGCACGTCTTCCTGCAGCGCCGCATTGACGATTTCCTGCACCGAACGGTTATGGCCGAGGTGGATCACCTCCGAACCGGTCGATTGCAGAATCCGCCGCATGATGTTGATCGAGGCGTCATGGCCGTCGAAGAGCGAGGCCGCGGTCACGAAACGCACCTTGTTCTTCGGCTTGTAGGGGACAAGTTTCTTGGCTACTGAAAGATCGGTCATGGCCGGCGCCTCTTGCTAGATTCGAATGGATCGTCATCCTATGCCGCCCTGCAGCCGGCGCCATTGCCGGGCATGCCGACAATCATGCAAATTCCGCCAAAATGCTATGCTGTTGCGGTCAACCTTCAATTCGAGAAAATATTGCAGCGCAACAAGGAATACGCCCAGCGACGCAGCAAATCCACGGTCGCCATGGGTTTCGTGACCGGCATGCTGGCTGGAATGTCCCGCAACGGTGTGGACACTTCGCCTTTGCTGGTCGAGGCCGGCATTGATATTGCAGACTCCGCCACCCGCATCGGGATTGACCATTACGCCAATCTATACAACCGGATCAACCGGATGCTGGACGATGAGGCCTTCGGGCTGTTTTCGCAGCCCATGCGCTGCGGCAGTTTCGAATTCCTCTGCCGTGCCTGCATCAGCGCCCCGACCCTGGCCGAAGCCCTGCAGCGGGCCAGTCGCTTCCTGCGCATCGTGCTGCCCGATCTCGGGATCAGCATCCGCCGTCAGCGCAACCAGGCCGAACTGCTGATTGTCGAACGCCGCTCCCTGGCCGCCCGGGTGGACGACCCCGGTCGCGTCTTCGCCTTCGAATGGCTGCTCCGACTGCTGCATGGCCTGGCCTGCTGGCTGGCCGGCCGGGGCCTGGCGCTGGACAGCGTGATTTTTCCCTTCCCGCGGCCAGGCCATGCCGACGACTACCCGCTGATCTTTACCGAGGATTCCCGCTTTGCCCCAACCGTTCCCGGCGGCAACGCAACGCTGGTCGCCAGCTTCAAGGCCAACCTGCTCGACCTCCCCATCCGCCGGGACGAAGCCGCCCTGGCCAGTTTTCTCGAGGGAGCCCCCGGCAAGATCACCACCCTCTATCGGCGGGATCGGGAAATGGTCATTCGGGTACGCGACCTGCTGCGGGTCGCCCTGCCAGGAACCCTGACCCTGGACGAAATCGCCGAGCGACTTTTCCTGTCCTCGCGGACACTGCACCGGCGGCTGGAAGATGAAGGATCGAGCTTCCGCGCCATCAAGGATGCCCTGCGCCGGGACATGGCACTGGCCCGGCTGGCCAAGACCGACGACCCCATCGCCCAGGTAGCCACCGACCTCGGCTATGCCGACACCTCGGCCTTTTATCGCGCGTTCGTGGACTGGACGGGGATGGCGCCGTTGCATTACCGTCGCAGGATATCGGGCGATGCAGGCAGCAGTAACGCCAGCCACTAGGCGGATCCCGAAACCAACCATCGCAGGGAGCAGGGCATGGACAAGCAGCAGGCATTTGCCTCGATGGCCGAGGATATCCGCAAGGGTGAGTTAGCCTTCCCCACCCATGTTCGGGTCTCCATGCGCTTGCGGGATGCACTCGCCGATCCGGATTGCCACGTCGAAACGGCCACCCGACTGGTTCAGGCCGAACCCGTGCTGGCCGCTCGCATCGTGGCCATGGCCAACAGCGTCGCCTACAACCCCTACGGCCGCGAAATCAGCGATCTGCGGACGGCAGTCACGCGGCTCGGTTTTTCCACCGTACGCACGCTGGCCATGGCCCTGGTCACGCGCCAGATGGCCGGCAACGCCCTGCCGGCTGCCAGCCAGGAAACGGCACGCCAGCTCTGGGAACATACGGCCCATGTCGCAGCCCTGGCCCGGGTCATCGCCCGGCGGGTCACCCGGGTCGACCCCGAAGCTGCCCTGTTCGCCGGCATCATCCATGAAGTCAGCGGCTTCTTCCTGCTTTCCCAGGCCGCCGACTATCCCGGTCTGGTCGACGGTGATTTCTCGCTATGGATGACCGAGGGCGAGCAACAACTGGGCAGGCCGCTGCTTGCGGCACTGGGCATTCCGCACAACATCCGGGAAGCGGTCGAATGCTATTGGGAAGGCTTTCTCGGGATGCCACCGGTCGGCCTGGGCAACACCCTGCTGCTGGCAGAAGAACTGGCCCCGGTGCCATCGCCACTGCACCAGACCGGCGAATCGATCGTCGCCTCCGGCATGTCTCCCGAGATCAACATGCTGATCGGTGAAAGCATGCTGTCGGAAATACTTGAAGAGTCACGGGAAGAGGTGGAATCCCTGCGTGAGGCACTGCAATTCAAATAAACGCCATGCCGTAAAGCATTAACCCATGGTGAAAATCAGATTAATTGAGAGAGTTGGCCACTGTTTGTACTATAGTTTGGCTGTTTTTCTTGCATCAAAACCAACCTTTTTGAACTTGAAATCGAACAAAAAATGAAAACGATATTTCTGGTTGATGATTCCGCCACCATCCTTTTGAGCATTTCAAACATCCTGGGCAAGGCCGGCTATGCCACTGAAAAGGCCGCCAGCGGAGAAGAAGCCCTCAGGAAATTCCAGTCTGGCGTCAAGGTCGACCTGCTGATCACCGATCTGAACATGCCCGGCATCAACGGCATCGAATTGATTAAGGAGGTCCGCAAGCTGCCGACCTACAAATTCATGCCCATCCTTTTTCTGACCACCGAGTCACAACAGTCCCGCAAGATGGAAGCCAAGGCGGCCGGCGCATCGGGCTGGATCGTCAAACCGGCTACCGCCGATGATCTGCTGAACACCATCAAGCTCGTCCTGCGCTAGGAGTCACCATGCCAGTGAGCCAACTGCTCCAGCGGACCCTTATCGTCACCACGCTCATTGCCATTGCCGCTTTTTTCACGGTGCTGATGCTGAATGACTGGTTTCACAACACCTTTCTGCCGCATGCCAACATCCAAGAGCCTTTTGGCGATGCCGTCGGTACGGTCATTGTCATTTTCGTCGTCTATATCGCCCATCGCATGCTGTCCATAGCCTTTTTCAAGGACATGATGTACGGCCTGGCCAGACAGCAACAACAGGTCTTTAGCAAGGTGAGCGATGTCGAAAATGTGGGCGACGAAGTCGCCCGGGAACTGGGCCAGGTCCGCAATTTCAACAATGTGCTCACGGGGCAACTCAACTCGATTGTCGGCTCTACCGAACAAGCCGCCTACGACATCACCGATCGCCTGCAGGCAATCGATGCCGTCGTCACCCGCCTGGATAATTTCGTTGCCAAGGTCTCCCTGGACTCGTCGGCCATTGCCGCCACCTCCCAAAAAGACATCGACAGCAACAAGGCGCTGATTGCCCGGATGGACCAGTATGTGAAGCGCCGGATTGACGAAGCACTCCATGACCAGGCGCGCATCGAACAAGTGGTCAAGGAAGCACAGGATCTGGGCACGCTGGTCCGCCTGATCCGGGACATTTCCGGGCAAACCAACCTGCTGGCCCTGAATGCCACCATTGAGGCAGCCCGGGCGGGCGAAGCAGGGCGCGGCTTTGCGGTGGTCGCTGACGAAGTTCGCAAACTGTCTACCGAAACCGATGTCGCCGTCGGAAAAATCAACGACGGCATCAATCAGGTCGCCAATTCGATCAGACAGCAATTTCAGGACAAGCTCGAATCCAGCAACGTGGATGCCGAGCGGGCTGCGCTTAAAGAGTTTTCGACCCAGCTTTCCAAACTCGGGGCCGGTTACGAAAGCTTGCTTGAACACGACATCAGGGTACTGAACACCGTCACCGAAGCCAGCCGGGACTTGGGACAGATGTTCATGGAAGTACTGGCCAGCGTCCAGTTCCAGGACATCACCCGGCAACAGATTGAACAGGTGACAAAAGCACTTGAACAACTGAGCACGCATGCCGAAACCCTGTCTGCCCGCATCACCTCGTCGGAGCAGGAGGGCTTCACATTTACGCCGCTCGCCCAGCATCTTGATCAACTGTACGGCAACTATGTGATGGACACGCAGCGAGCCACGCACCAGCAGGTGCTGCATCAGGCCGGCAAGCAATCTCCAGCCGCTGGCGGCGGTAGCAAGATCGAACTGTTCTGAGGACTCCCCCATGTCGGCAGCGAAACGTCTCGTCCTGAAGGACGACCTGACCATCTACCATGCCCTCGACCAGAAACACATGCTGATCGATAGCCTGGCCGGCACGCCCAGCCTGGAACTGGATCTATCACAGGTGACCGAGATCGACACCGCCGGACTGCAACTGCTGATCCTCGTCAAGCGCGAAGCCGCCCGGCACGGCAAGGAGCTGGCCATCGTGGCGCATAGCCCGGCCGTACGCCAGACCCTCGATTTCTGCAATCTGGCCACCTACTTTGGCGACCCGGTACTCATCACCGCTCACGAACAAGGCTGACGACCATGGATGAACTGACCAGCGTTTTTATACAGGAAGGCCGCGAGCAGCTGCAGGCAATGGAAAACGGCCTGCTCGACCTGGAGCAGGACCCGGACAACCATGACAACATCAATGGCATCTTCCGCGCCGCCCACACCATCAAGGGGGCATCCGGCGTCATCGAGTGTCACTACATCGAAAATTTCATGCATCGGGTTGAGAATGTTCTCGACCGTTTGCGTAACGGAGAAATTCATGTCTCCGGCGACCTGACCGGCCTGCTGCTGCGCTGCTGCGACCAGTTGGGGCGACTGATGGACGTCCTGGAGGCCGGCGACCCCGAACCGTCGGCGGAAGTACAAGCTGCCGGGGAGTCGCTGCAGATCGAACTCAACACCTATACGGCACACGCTGCGCCTGTCGCCGGTGGCGCCATCGTGGAAGTGGAAACCGATGCCGCCGGCGACGTTCACTCCTCCGGCGGCGGCGTGGTCAACACCGACAGCTGGCACATTTCCGTCCGCTTTGGCCTGCACATGCTGCGCGGCGGCATGGACCCCCTGTCTTTCATCCGTTTTCTCGGTTCGCTGGGTGAAATCATTGCCCTGGAAACCGTGCCGGATGTCATGCCCCCTGCGGCCGAGATGGATCCGGAATCCTGCTACCTGGGCTTTGAGATCCGCTTGCAAACCCGTTCCAGCAAGGCCGACATCGAACGGGTCTTTGACTTCTGCCGCGACGATTGCGAACTGCGCATCTTGCCGCCGAACAGCAAGCTGCACGAATACCTCAAGCTGATTCACGACCTGCCCGAAGACGACATGCGCCTGGGCGAAATCCTTGTCCGCGCCGGGGCGCTGACCCAGGCCGAGCTGGACGAAGGTCTCCGCGCCCAGTTGCAGGTCCGCCTGCCCGGTGCAGAGGGTGCAGCCGAAAGCACGCCGATCGGCGAGATCCTGGTCGACAAGAAGGTGGTGCACAAGGAGGTCGTCGAGGCGGCCGTGCACAAGCAGACACAACTGTCCGAAAAGAAAGCCGTCGAAGCCCGGCTGATCCGCGTTCAGGCCGACAAGCTCGACCAACTGATCGACCTGGTCGGCGAACTGGTCATTGCCGGCGCCTCGGCCAACCTGCTGGCCCAGCGCAGCGGCCAGAGTGAGCTCGTGGAATCGACCTCCATCCTGTCGCGTCTGGTAGAAAACATCCGCGATTCGGCCCTGCAATTGCGCATGGTCCAGATCGGTGAAACCTTCACCCGTTTCAATCGCGTTGTCCGCGATGTCTCGAAGGAACTCGGCAAGGAGATCGACCTGATCATTACCGGCGCCGACACCGAACTGGACAAATCCGTCGTTGAAAAAATTGGCGACCCCCTGATGCACCTGGTGCGCAATTGCATGGATCACGGCATCGAACCGGCCGCAGTGCGGGAAGCCCGGGGAAAATCCCGCCGCGGCACAGTTGAACTCAATGCCTACCACGACTCCGGCAGCATCGTGATCGAGGTGGTCGATGACGGCGGCGGCCTGCCGCGCGACAAGATCCTGCAAAAAGCCATCGACAAGGGGATGGTCCAACCCACCCAGACGCTGACTGATCAGGAAATCATCAACCTGATCTGGGAGCCCGGCTTCTCAACCGCCGATCAGGTCACCAATCTATCCGGCCGCGGCGTTGGCATGGATGTAGTCAGACGTAACATTCAGAACCTGCGGGGCAGTTGCGAGGTTAACTCAACCGAGGGCGAAGGCTCCAAATTCACCATCCGCCTGCCGTTGACCCTGGCCATCATCGATGGCTTCCTGGTCGGTGTCGGCAAGGCAGCCTACGTCATCCCGCTGGACATGGTGGTCGAGTGCATCGAACTGAAATCGAACACCGCCGACCGCGATTTCCTCAACCTGCGCGGCGAAGTCCTGCCTTTTGTCCGTCTGCGTGAATTGTTCGAAATCGACGGCGAGCAACCGGCGCGCGAGAACATCGTCGTCGTCCAGCATGCCGGACAGAAAGCCGGCATCGTCGTGGATCAGCTGATGGGTGAATTCCAGACCGTCATCAAACCTCTGGGCACCATTTTCCGCCATCTGCGCGGCATTGGCGGCTCGACCATCCTGGGCAGCGGCGACGTCGCGCTGATTCTCGATGTGCAGTCCCTCATCCATCGCAAGACCCGCCAGGAGGAGCGCAGCATGCACGCCAACAGCGCCTTGCCACGGTCGACCCAGGCCAACTGATTTTTTCTCATTTTTAAATCTCGATATCACCGCACCGAAGTTTCACAGGAGGTAAACATGTTGAACAACATCAAGATCGGGCCACGCCTGACAATGGGCTTTGCCATTGTGCTTATTCTGCTGGCACTCACCGCCGTCATCGGTGGAAACGCGCTGGGCAACCTGAACAACGAAGTCCAGAACCTGGTCAAGGACAAGTTCCCCAAGACCGTGCTGGCCACCGACCTCATTCGGGCCATCAACCAAATCGCCCAGATCAACCGGAATCTGCTGCTAATTTCCGAACCGACGGAAGTCCAGAAACAGCTCAGCCGCCAGGAGGAACACCGCAAGAGCATCACCGAGATCATCGACAAGCTGGCCGCCACGATCACCTCGCCGGAAGGAAAAACCTTGCTGGCCCGGGTTCAGGACACGCGGACAGCCTACGTGGCGACCCTCGACAAGTTCCACGGCATGGTCAACCGTAACGAGCGCGATAATGCGGTCAAGTTGCTGTACGGCGATTTCCGTCCGGTCACCCAAAGCTACCTGAAGGCTATCGGCGAACTGAACGATTATCAGGATGACCTGATGCGAAAGGCGGGTGAGGAAGCCGAGGCTGCCTACAACAGCGCCCGCACCCTGCTGATCACCATCAGCCTGATCGCCATCGCCCTGGGCATTGTCATCGCCATCCTGATCACGCGCAGCATTGTTCGCCCGGTGGGTGACGCCGTGCAAATCGCCGACAAGATTTCCGAAGGCGACCTCAGCGTCAAGATTGACACTTCCGCCAAGGACGAAGTCGGTATGGTGCTGAAGTCATTGGAACGTGCGGTCGCTGCCGTCAAGGCCATGAGTGCCGAGGCCGCCGGCTTGGCCCAGACAGCCGTCGACGGCAAGCTTTCCACCCGGGCCGACGTCACGAAATACCAAGGGGAATATCGCAAAATTATTGAAGGGGTCAACAGCATGCTTGATGCCGTCGTTGCCCCGATCCAGGACGTCCAGCGCGTCATGGGCGCCATGGAACAGGGCGACATGACCCAGACCATCCGCAAGCAATACCAGGGTGACTTTGCGGTACTGAAGGAGGCCATCAACAACACCATCGGTAAGCTGTCGGAAACCATCGCCCAGATCATCACCGCCGCCGATGCGCTATCCAATGCCTCCGGCCAGGTCTCGGCCACGGCTCAGTCGTTGAGCCAGTCGTCGTCCGAACAGGCCGCCTCGGTTGAGGAAACGACCGCCTCGCTGGAGCAGATGACCGCCTCAGTCGCCCAGAACACCGAAAACGCCAAGGTCACCGACAACATGGCCTCCAAGGCGGCCAAGGAAGCTGGCGAAGGTGGCGAAGCCGTCGGCAAGACCGTCGATGCCATGCAGTCGATTGCCGACAAGATCGGCATCATCGACGACATCGCTTACCAGACCAACCTGCTGGCCCTCAATGCCGCCATCGAGGCCGCCCGGGCCGGTGAGCATGGCAAGGGCTTCGCCGTGGTCGCCGCCGAGGTCCGCAAGCTGGCCGAGCGGTCCCAGGTCGCAGCACAGGAAATTGGCAACCTGGCCGGTTCTTCCGTGAAAATGGCCGAGCGCGCCGGGCATCTGCTCGAGGAAATGGTGCCCTCCATCCAGAAAACCTCCGACTTGGTGCAGGAAATCGCCTCCGCCTCGCAAGAGCAATCGACGGGCGTGCTGCAGATCAACAACGCCATGGGCCAGTTGAACAAGGCGACCCAGCAAAATGCGTCGGCATCTGAAGAACTGGCTGCCACCGCAGAGGAACTCGGTGGCCAGGCCGGCCAGTTGCAGCAGCTGATGGGCTTCTTCTCGGTTGATTCAGGCACGATGGCGCGAAACTACAGTGCTGCGCCCCGGATGGCTTCGCCTAGCCGTCCAGCCCGCCAGACGAACAGCCGCGTCATCAACGCCGCGCTGGATGATTCTGACTTCGAGAAATTCTGATCCGGGAGGTCTGAATCATGGGACAAGTGGTCCAGAGTGCCGGCAAGGCCGGCACAGCGGTCCAGTCTGCCGCGGTCGACAACGGACCGCAGCAATATCTGACCTTCACGCTGGGCGGCGAGATGTTTGCCGTCGCCATTCTCAACGTCAAGGAAATCATCGAGTTCGGCTCAGTCACCGAAATCCCGATGACGCCCGCCTTCATTCGCGGGGTCATCAACCTGCGTGGTGCCGTCGTCCCGGTCATCGATCTCTCCTGCCGCTTTGGCGGCAAGAGTACCGAAGTGGCGCGGCGCACCTGCATCGTGATCATTGAACTGGTCGAGGGTGACCTGAAGCACGATATCGGGATCATGGTCGATGCTGTTTCCGAGGTACTGGAAATCTCGCCCGCCGAAATCGAACCCCCACCCAGCTTCGGTGCCAAGATCCGTACCGATTTCATTTCAGGCATGGGCAAGGTGAATGGCAAATTCGTCATCATTTTGTCAATCAACAAGGTGCTTTCCGTCGAGGAAATCGCCATCCTTTCCCAGATGGGCGAAACCGGCAGCACTGAAAGCGTCTGACACCGCCGGGCAGGCTTCATCACGGCCTGCCCGTTTCTGGCCCCGGACAGAACAAGCAAGAGACAATCATGGCGCATGAACGCCCAGCATGACCGACTACGCAGCCCTGTCCACCCGCGATATCGAACGCCTCTCCCGCAGCATCAAACCAGGAGAATGGGCGGTCGAGCACGAAAGGCCAATCTCCACCCTCCTCGGCTCGTGCGTTGCTGTCTGTCTTTACGACAGCGCCCTCCCCCTGGCCGGCATGAATCACTTCATGCTCCCTCAGATGAAACGCGGGGCGCATGCGGACGTGGATGTGCTGCTGGCGGGTGACGCCTGCATGGAAGCATTGCTCAACGCCATGCTGCAACGCGGTGCCGCCAAGCACCGGATACGCGCCAAGGCATTTGGCGGCGGCGCGGTCATCGACACAACCGCCCCCGGCCACCTGCAAGTAGGCAAACGCAATGCCGACTTTGCCCATGAATGGCTGCACCGCGAGGGGATTCCCCTGACTGCTTCTGATTTTCTCGGCCCATGGTCACGCAAGATACTGCTGGTGCCGTCGAACGGTGACGCCTATTGCAAGCGGGTCACCTCCAGTCTGATCAGCCAGGAATCGCTGCGCCGCGAGGAGTTGGCCTATGCCGAATCGCTGCTCAACAAGGCCGCAGCTCCGATGACCGCCAAGAAGATTGAATTGTTCTGATGACCGAATCTGCCATTACCGACCAGGAATTTGCCCTGTTCCAACGTCTGATCTACAAAATTGCCGGGATCAGTCTGTCCGATGCCAAAAAAGTCCTGCTGGTCGGGCGTCTGCAAAAACGGCTACGCCACTACCAGATGGACACCTTTACCCAGTATTACCGGATGATTTCCAGTGGCAATGACCCGGACGAGTTACAGACCATGGTCGACCTGCTGACGACCAATGAAACCTATTTTTTCCGCGAACCACAGCACTTTGCCTTCCTGCGTGACGAGATCCTGGCCAAACGGCGGAATCCTTCGAAATTTCGCGTCTGGAGTGCGGCCAGTTCAACCGGCGAAGAGGTCTATACGCTGGCCATGCTGCTGGCCGACCACAGCGAAACAGCTTGGGAAGTGCTTGGTTCCGACATCAGCACCCAGGTCCTGGCAAAAGCCCAGCGCGGGCATTACCCGCTGAGCCGCAATGAAGGCATCCCGCCGGACATGCTGACGCGCTATTGCCTCAAAGGCGTACGCAGTCAGGCGGGCACGTTTCTCATTTCGCCCGCATTGCGCAAGCAGGTCAGCTTCCACCATCTCAACCTGACGCTGCCGATCACCGAAGATATTGGCAAGTTCGAGATCATTTTCCTGCGCAACGTCATGATTTATTTTGACATCGACACCAAGCGCAAGGTGATCGGCAATCTCCTGCCTCACCTGCTGCCCGGAGGTCACCTGATCATCGGCCACTCCGAAACCTTGAATGGCATCGAGAGCGGACTAAGCCAAATTCGCCCGACCATTTACCGCAAAACGGCATGAGCAAGCCCATCAAGGTCATGATTGTTGATGACTCGGCGCTGGTCCGCCAGGTCGTTTCGCAAGCCCTGGCACGCGAACCCGGCATCGAGGTCATCGCCACGGCGGGTGACCCGGTGTTTGCCATCGGCAAGATGAAAGCGGACTGGCCGGATGTCCTGATCGTTGATATCGAAATGCCGCGCATGGACGGCATTTCTTTCCTGCGCAAGATCATGAGTGAACGACCGACTCCGGTCATCATCTGCTCATCGCTCGCCGAAAGTGGCGCACAAGCCACCTTCGATGCCATGGCCGCGGGTGCCGTCAGCATCATCACCAAGCCCAAGGCCGGCCTGAAGAGTTTTCTCGAAGACGCCTCGAACGACATCGTCCAGGCCGTTCGGGCGGCCGCCCGGGCCAATCTACGCGCCCTACCCCGAGGCCAGGCAAGCGGGGTTGCGGTCAACGGCCTGAACCGGCCAAAACTGACGGCCGACGCCATGTTGTCCGCAACAGCGCCCAGCGCGATGGCCCGCACAACAGATCAACTAATTGCCATCGGCACCTCAACCGGCGGCACCCAGGCGCTGGAAGCCGTACTCACCCGCCTCCCGTCCACCTGCCTGGGCATCGTCATCGTCCAGCACATGCCGGAAAAATTCACCGCCATGTTCGCCGAGCGGCTGAACAGCCTGTGCGCCATCGAGGTCCGCGAGGCGCGAAATGGCGACCGGGTGATGCCGGGCCGGGCATTGATCGCCCCCGGTGGCCGACACATGATGCTCAAGCGCAGCGGCGCCCAATATCATGTTGAAGTAATCGATGGCCCGCTGGTCAATCGCCACAAGCCGTCGGTCGATGTCCTGTTCCGCTCGGTGGCCAAGTTTGCGGGCGCCAACGCCCTCGGCGTCATCATGACCGGCATGGGTGACGATGGTGCGCGCGGCCTGAAGGAAATGCACGACGCTGGCGCCAAAACCATCGCGCAGGACGAGGCGACTTGCGTGGTCTTTGGCATGCCTATGGAAGCCATCAAGCAAGGGGGTGTCGACCAGGTACTGCCGATTGGCCAGATTCCCGATGCCATGATCGCCTACACCCGAAAAGCCGGGTAATCCCGGCTCTCGTCAAACGCCCTCGGTTTCTGCTTCCCGCGCATACGGCTCGCGCAAATCGACCGGCGCGATGGCTTTCTTGCGCATCCGGATATTGAGCATCTCGACGCCGACCGAGAAGGCCATCGCAAAGTAGATGTAGCCCTTGGGCACATGGTGGCCAAAGCCATCGGCAATCAGCACCACACCGACCACAACCAGGAAAGAGAGGGCCAGCATCTTGATGGTCGGGTGCTTGGAGACGAATTCACCGATAGGGCGGGCAAACAGCATCATCAGACCAACCGAAGCGACAACCGCTGCGATCATCACGCCCACCTGGCTGACCATACCCACCGCAGTGATGATCGAGTCCAGCGAAAAAATCAGGTCAATCACCATGATCTGGGCAATCACGCCAGCAAAGCTGGAAGCCACTTTGTGTGATTCGCTACCTTCCTCGCCCTCCAGCAATTGGTGTACCTCGCCGGTACTTTTCCAGATCAGGAATAGGCCACCGCCGATCAGAATGATGTCGCGACCGGAAAAACCATAGTCGAACAAGGTCAGGACCGGCTCGGTCAGGCCGACAATCCACGACAGCACCAACAGCAGGCCGATGCGCATGAACATGGCGAGGAAGAGGCCGATACGCCGTGCCAGCTCGCGCTTTTCCGGCGGCAGCTTGTCCACCAGGATGGAAATGAAAATGATGTTGTCGATGCCCAGCACCAGCTCGAGCGCCGTCAGGGTGAAAAAGGCAATCCAGATTTCGGGCGAGAGCAGGAATTCGAACATGGCAGACAATGGCAGTGGGCGAAAAGGCGGCTATTGTAGCGCCGGCCCCGCCGCCCCAAACTCTGGTTTGCCGGCAGCCTCGCTTCGAAAAACCGGAAGCATGCCGCCGGGTAACGCCCGCCTAATCGGCCAAGGCGGGGTAGTCGTTGTAACCCGCCCGACCGGGTGTGTAGAAAGTCGCCGGATCGGGCACATTCAATGACGCGGCGCGCTGGAGTCGTGCCGGCAAGTCGGGGTTGGCCAGAAAGGCCGTCCCGAAAGCCACAGCATCCAGTTGCCCGGCGGCCAGCGCGGCCGCCGCCTCGTCGGCGCCATAGCCCATATTGCCGATCAACACCCCACGGTAATGCTGGCGCACAGGGCTCACCACATCGCCGTGTTGCTGGCCAAAGAAGTCGGCCCGCATCAGGTGCAGGTAAGCCAGGTTAAAGTCGTTCAAACGCTCGGCCAGCCAGCGCGCCAGACCGAGCGGATCACGATCGATCATGCTATTGAAACTATTGAGCGGGGAAATGCGCAGGCCGACACGGTCGCTGCCATACACCTGGCAGACGGCAGCCAGCACGTCCAGCAACAGGCGGGCACGGTTTTCCAGTGGACCGCCGTAAGGGCCGGAACGCTGATTGCTGCCATCGCGCAGGAACTGGTCGAGCAGGTAACCGTTGGCGCCATGCACTTCGACCCCGTCAAAACCGGCCAAGCGGGCGTTGCGCGCCGCCTGCGCAAACCCTTCAACGATGGCCGGCAACTCGTCGTCACGCAAGGGCCGCGGTACGGTATAGGGCTGTTTGCCTTGAGGGGTATGGACTTCATCGTTGGTGATGGCCAGGGCGCTGGCCCCAACGGCTTCGCGACCGTCGTTGAGCAGCGGATGACAAGCCCGCCCACCATGCCAAATCTGCAGGAAAATCCGCCCGCCAGCGGCGTGGACCGCGTCCGTCGTCTGCCGCCAACCCTCAATCTGCGCCAGGTTGTAAATCCCCGGCTCGTGCCAAAAGGCCGAGGTATCGGCCATCGCCATGGTCGCCTCGGCAATCAGCAGACCCGCACTGGCGCGCTGGGCGTAATGCTCGGCCATCAGCGCCCCCGGCACATGCCCGGCTTCGGCCCGGCAACGGGTCAGCGGCGCCATCAGGATGCGATTGGGTAAGGTCAGTGACCCCAGTTGCAAGGGTGAAAACAGGGTGGTCATGAACAAGATTCCTTTTTGAAAAACCCATGTCGGGCAGGGTTGACCGTGATCAACCCCGGTCGTTCAACGACGACTCAGCAGGCTGTCATCCCAGGCGGGGTGCTTGTCGTATCCCAACAAATTGGCAACAGTCGCGGCAATATTCGACAAACCGGCCTGCGCCGTCTGGGTCAGGCCAAGGTGACCGCCGCTGGCGTAATCGGCCAGGATCAGCGGCACCGGATTCAGCGTGTGTGCCGTTTTTGCCCGGTACGAACCATCCGCATTCTGCGCCGGCTGCTTGGTCTTTTTATCAAGCTCGAACATTTCGTCGGCATTGCCGTGATCGGCGGTGATCAGGGCCACCCCGCCGGCCGCTTCAACCGCCCGCAAAAGTCGCCCCAGGGCGAGGTCGACCGCTTCCACCGCCATCGTCGCAGCGCGGAAGTTGCCGGTATGACCCACCATGTCGCCATTGGCAAAATTGCAGCGCAACAGCGGGTACTGGCCGGAAGCAATGGCCGCAATCATGGCGTCGGCGATTTCGGCGGCTTTCATCCACGGCCGCTGCTCGAAGGGCACGACATCGCTCGGCACTTCCTGCCAGGTTTCACCCTCGAAGCGGCCGGAGCGGTTGCCATTCCAGAAATAGGTGACGTGGCCGAATTTCTGCGTTTCGGAACAGGCAAACTGGGCCAACCCGAGCTTGCTGAACCACTCACCCGAGGTGTCCTTGATGGCGGGCGGCGCCACCAGAAAGCGCTTGGGCAATTGCAGGTCACCGTCGTATTGCAACATACCGGCGTAGGTTACCTGCGGATAACGCTGGCGGTCGAACGGGGTGAATTCGGCCTCGACAAAGGCGCGGGTAATTTCGATCGCCCGGTCGCCACGGAAATTAAAAAAGACCACGGCATCGCCGTCTTCGATGGTGCCAATGGGCTGCCCGGCATCGGCAATGACGAACTCCGGCAAATCCTGGTCGATGGTGCCCGGATTGAGCGCCCGCAGGCCGTTGACCGCGGCAGTGGCATTGGCGAACTGTGGCCCCTGCCCGAGCACATGGGTCTTCCAGCCTTTTTCGACCATCGACCAATTGGCATCGTAACGATCCATGGTGATGTACTGGCGACCACCGCCCGAGGCAATACGGGCATCGAAGCCATCGGTGGATAGTTCGGACAGGAAGGCCTCGAACGGCACGACATAGTCGAGCGCACTGGTTTCCGGGACGTCGCGACCATCCAGCAAGGCGTGGATACGTACCGTCGGCACCCCCTCGGCCTTGGCACGAACAACCATCGCCTGCAGGTGGTCAAGGTGGCTATGGACATTGCCGTCCGAAAACAGCCCGAGGAAATGCAGCACCCCCCGACCGGCCTTGGCGGCGGCGACCACCTGTTGCCAGGCCTCGCCCTGCCAGATCCCGCCATCCGCAATGGCGTTGGCGACCAGCGCCGCGCCCTGGCTATACACCTGACCAGCGCCGATGGCATTGTGCCCGACCTCGGAATTCCCCATGTCGTCATCGGACGGCATGCCAACTGCCGTGCCGTGCGCCCGCAAGCGGATGTTCGGACAGGTCGCGAACAGGCGATCAAGATGGGGTTTGCGGGCGGCAGCAATGGCGCTGCCCACCTCGGTGTTCGGCAGGCCGTAGCCATCCATGACAACGACAACAATCGGCCCGGAAACCGGCGAAAAGGCAGCGTTTTTTTGCAACATGCTCATTCCTGCAGGAAAAATAGACAAGATGCGGCGGCAATGACGCATCGCGTAGACTGCCCGCCAAACCAAAGCCGCATTTTACCCTCGTCAACTTGCTGTTATCCCGTCAACCAGCCAAACTTGCCCAGAGACCTTGAAAGCCGAGAGAAAACGCTGGATGAGCGCCCCCCCTACCGAGCCGAGCATGCACCGCCCCGTCGTCCTGGCGGTTGACGACAATCCGGCCAATCTCGCCTTGATCAGCGCCTTGCTGGAACCCCTCCCGGTCAGCATCCGGCTGGCCGAAAATGGCCAGCAAGCCCTGACCGGTGCCACACAACTGCCGCAACCTGACCTCATCCTGCTTGACATCATGATGCCGGGCATGGATGGCCACCAAGTATTGGCCCACTTGCGCGACAACCCCGACACTCGCCAGATCCCGGTCATTTATGTGACCGCGATGGACAGCTCCCAGAACGAGGAAGCCGGCCTGCAGGAAGGCGCGGTCGATTACATTACCAAACCGATCAAACCAGCGATTTTCCGGGCCCGCATCACGCAGCATCTGGCGCTAAAAAAAGCCCGCGATGCACTGGCCCGCCAGAATGCCAACCTCGACACTGAAGTTAAGCGCCAAGTCGTAGAAAACACCCAACTCAGCACCCGCCTGCAACTGGCCTTGTCTGCCGCCCGCATCGGCATCTGGGAATTCCGACATGACACGCAGCAGTTGCAGTGGTCAGAAGATTTATGCACCCTCCTCGGACTCACCCAGGGCCCGGAAACCCTGGAACAGGCGGCTGAGCTACTCGACCCGGCGGACCGCGCGCGCGTTTTGCAGGCCATCCTGTCACCCGTTGCCCCCGGACAGGATGTCACGATCGAAGAATTCCGCGCCCGCCACGCCAACGGTCGCTGGCTATGGCTGGAAGCCCGCGGCCGATCCGTCCAGTTCACTGCCGATGACCTGCCCTTGCTGACCGTGGGCACGATGAGCGACATCAGTCAGCGCAAAGCGGCCGAGCGCCGAATTGAACACCTGGCCAGCTACGACCAACTGACTGAATTGCCCAATCGCAGCCTGTTTGCCGACCGCCTGGTACAAGCCATCAACAGCACCCGCCGCCTGGGACGGCAAACGGCCCTGATCCAGCTCGATCTCGACCGTTTCCGCACCATTAATGAAACCCTCGGCCCACCGGCCGGCGACGCCGTGCTCTGCGAAGTCGCCCGCCGCCTGCGCTTGCAGATACGCGATGGCGACACCTTGGGCCGCCGCTCCGGCAACGAATTCGGCTTTGTGATGACCAACCTGACCCAGGAGCGCGATGCGATCAGCCTCGCCCAGCGCCTGCTTGAGGCCATTGCCCAACCTTACGCCGTGGACGGTCAGACCGTTGCGCTCAGCGCCAATATTGGCATCGCCATTGCACCGCGCGATGGCGACTGCGCCGATGAACTGTTCAAGGCTTGCGACATCGCCCTGGCCAGCGCCAAGCAGGCGGGACGCAATACTTTTCGTTTTTATGCTCCCGAGATGAATGCCGACGCGGCCCGCCGTCTGGGCCTGGAATCAGCACTGCGCGACGCCATTGCCCGCCAGGAACTCAGCGTGGTCTACCAACCCCAGGTGAGCCTGGATAGCGGCAACATCATCGGCATGGAAGCCTTGCTACGCTGGCGCAACGCCGAGCTCGGTCAGATATCGCCCGCCGAATTCATCCCGATAGCCGAAGAATGCGGCCTGATCCTGCCGATTGGCGAATGGGTTCTGCACACCGCCTGCCAGCAAGCCCGCCGCTGGCTTGATCTGGGCTTCGCCCCCTTGCGTCTTGCGGTCAACGTCTCGGCACGGCAATTTGGCCTGCCCGATCTCGACCAGATTGTGCGGCGCACGCTGACCGACACCGGACTGCCAGCCGCCAGCCTGGAACTGGAAATCACTGAAAGTGCCTTCATCGACAACGTCGACGAAGCCGTCGCCATGTGTCGCAAGCTCAAGACACTGGGGGTCATGCTCTCGCTAGACGACTTTGGCACGGGCTATTCGTCGCTGTCCTATTTGTCGCGCTTCCCGTTCGACAAGATCAAGATCGATCAGAGCTTTATTCGCGACATCATCGAAAACCCGGTCAATGCGGCGATCGCCACCTCGACCATCGTCATGGGCCGCAGTCTCAACCTGGCCGTGCTCGCTGAAGGGGTGGAGACCGAGGCGCAAGCCAGCTTCCTGCGCGGCCGGCGCTGCGATGCCATCCAGGGTTACCTGTTCAGCCACCCCTTACCAGCCGCTGAGTTCGAACGCCTGCTGGCCGGCCGCCACCGCCTCCCGCTGAGCGACTTGCCAGCCGAACACGGGCAGACCCTGCTGATCGTCGATGACGAGCCCAATATTCTCAATGCGCTGACCCGCCTGTTGCGCCGCGAGGCTTACACCATCCTCAGCGCAACCTCACCCAGCCAGGCCTTTGAACATCTGGCCCGCCAGCCGGTCCAGGTCATCCTCTCTGACCAGCGCATGCCGGACATGTCGGGCACCGAGTTTTTTGCCCGGGTACGCCAGCTTTATCCGCACACCATCCGTCTCGTGCTGACCGGCTACACCGATCTGGAATCGGTGACTGAGGCGATCAATCGCGGCGCCATTTACAAATTTTTGACCAAGCCCTGGGACGACGACCTGCTACGCGAACAACTGCGCGAAGCTTTTCGCCTGAGCAAGGAACAACGCATCACAGCCGAATGCCAGCCTGCCACACCCCATGACTGAATTACCCCTGCTGCTCCTTGTCACGCTCTTGATCGTCAGCGCCTTGTGGCTACGTAGCGAGTTCAGCCAGCGCTTAGGCGAACAGCGGGCCAATGCCTTGTTCAACAACACCCTGATCGGCATGGCACGCATCAGCCCTCATGGCCGATGGATCGCCGTCAACCCCACCCTGTGCCGTATTTTGGACACCCCTGCCGGGCAATTGATTGGCCGACACTGGTTAGATATCCTCGATCCGGATGAACGCGCTATTGCAGAACAGCGCTTCGCTGAAGCCTGTGCCCTGCCCGGGAGCGAGTTTACCCACACGCACCGCCTGAAACAGGCCGGCCCGATTGCCCGCTATGTCTCGCTGGCCTTCCAGCCGGTGTGGGACAAAAAGAGCGAAATTTCCTATTTCACCCTCTTGATCGAGGACATCACGGCCCGCCACGAAGCCGAGCGCAAGCTATCCCGCCAGGTGGCCCGCTCGGAAGCCATGGTCGAACTGCCACAGCGGGCTGAAACCCTGTCCGAACCAACCTTCATGCAATACGCAACGGGCGAGGCAGAGCGCCTCACCGGCAGCCAGATTGCTTTCATGCATTTCGTCAACGACGATGAAGAGAGCATTGAACTGGTTGCCTGGTCGAACAATACCCTGGCCCATTACTGCCATGCCACGTACCAGAGCCATTACCCGGTCAGTGAGGCCGGCATCTGGGCCGACGCCATTCGCCAACGCGATGTGGTCATCGTCAATGATTACGCCCAGGCCAGCAACCGGCGCGGCCTGCCGGAAGGCCACTCACCACTGCACCGCCTGCTCTGCGTTCCCGTTATCGAAAACGGCAAGGTCTGCATGGTGACCGGCGTCGGCAACAAGAGCACGCCTTATGGCGAAACCGATGTCGACACCGTGCGCCTGATCGGCAACGAAACCTGGCGCATTGCCCGTCGCGCCCGGGTGGACAAAGCACTGCAACTGGCCATGCAAGTGGTTAACGCCAGCCCAGTCGTCTGCTTTCGCTGGCAGGCCAGCAACGGCTGGCCCGTCGTATTCGTATCGGACAATATCCGGCAGTGGGGCTACACCCCGGAACAGTTGATCACTGGCCAGCCGCTTTTTGCCGATATCGTGCACCCTGAGGATCTGCCCCGGGTGGCTGATGAGGTCATGCGCCACACGGCCAGCGGCTGTAGCAATTACGAACAGGAGTACCGGCTGATCACGGCGGAAAAACAGCTGATCTGGGTGGTCGACCGCACACAAGTCATCCGCGACACCATGGGCCTGCCGCTGTTTTACGACGGCGTGCTGACCGATATTACTGACCGCAAGACACAGCAACTCCTGCTCGCCGACAACCTGAAACAGCAGCAGGCATTGAACAAGCGTCTGGAAGAAGCCAACAACCAGTTGCTGCAATCCGAAAAAATGGCCTCCATCGGCCAGTTGGCGGCCGGTGTCGCCCACGAACTGAACAACCCGATCGGCTTCGTTCACTCCAACCTGGGCACCCTCGACGGCTATCTGCACGACCTGATGGCCATCATCGACGGCTATGAGCAGGCCACGACCGAGCACTGTACCGACCCCGCCGTCCTTGGCAAGATCTCACGCCTGCGCGAGGAACGCGATTTCGCTTTCCTCAAGGCCGATATTTTCAGCCTGGTCGCTGAGTCGAAAGATGGCCTGAACCGTGTCAAGAAAATCGTCCAGGATCTAAAAAGCTTCTCGCGCGTTGGCGAACAGGAATGGCAGGAAGCCGACTTGCACCAGGGGCTGGAATCGACACTCAACATTGTCTGGAACGAACTCAAGTACAAGTGCCAGATCATCAAGGATTACGGCGATTTACCGCCGGTTTATTGCCTGATTTCGCAATTGAACCAGGTATTCATGAACCTGCTGGTCAATGCCAGCCAAGCCATCGACAAACAGGGGACCGTCACCTTGCGCACCTGCTGCCTGGACAACGACAAGGTCTGCATCGAAATCAGCGACACCGGCTGCGGCATCCCGGCCGAACACCTGAGCCGCATTTTCGACCCCTTCTTCACCACCAAACCGGTCGGCCAGGGCACCGGCCTCGGCCTTTCGCTGTCCTACAGCATCGTGCAACGCCATCAGGGACAACTGACGGTCCGCAGCACGCCAGGCCAGGGCACAAGCTTCCGCGTAATCCTGCCCATTCACCCGTCGACCGCAAGCACACCCGCCCCGGAGGCTGCCCGATGAGCGACCCCTCGCAAGCACCCACCCTGCTCTTCGTCGATGACGAACCTGGCATTCTGTCGGCCCTGCGCCGCCTGTTCCGCCCCCATGGCTACCGTATTTTCATTGCGGAGGGCGGCGCCGCCGGCCTGGCTGTACTTGAACAAGAAAACGTCGATCTCGTCATTTCCGACATGCGCATGCCGGAAATGGATGGGGCCGCCTTCCTCAAGCAGGTCCGCGAACGCTGGCCCGGCATCATGCGCATCCTGCTGACGGGCTATGCCGACATCACGTCGACGGTTTCAGCGATCAATGAAGGACAGATCTATCGCTACGTCGCCAAACCCTGGGACGACAACGAAATCCTTGGTGTCGTCCGCGAAGCCATCGAGCGCCAGCGCCTGGAGGCCGAAAACCAGCGGCTCAATACGCTGATCCAGGCCCAGAACGAAGCGCTTAAGCAACTCAATGCCAGCCTGGAACACAAGGTTGCCGAACGTACCGCCGAACTACGCCAGGCACTCAGTTTTGTCGAGCAGGCGCATGGCGAACTGAAAAAATCCTTCCTGACCAGCGTCCATGTTTTCGCCGGGCTCATCGAACTGCGCAGCGGCCCGGCCGGCAAGCAACTGAGCGGCCATGGCCGCCGGGTGGCCGAACAGGCCCGCGCCCTGGCCCTGCGCATGGGAGTCGCCGACAACGAGGTCCAGAACATCATGCTGGCCGGCCTGCTGCACGACATCGGCAAGCTGGGCCTGCCAGACGACCTGCTGAGCAAGCCTTTCAACACCTTGACCGTCGAACAACGGGCTGCCGTGGTCAAACACCCAATCATCGGCCAGAACATCCTGATCGGCATCGCCAAGTTCAAGGAAGCCGCGCTGATCGTTCGCCACCACCACGAGTGTTTCGATGGTAGCGGCTATCCCGATCACCTGGCCGGCATCGCCATCCCGCAGGGCAGCCGCATTCTCAGCGTCGCCAACGATTACGACGCCCTACAGATTGGCACCCTGGCCCAGCGCCCGCTGAAAGCGAGCGAAGCCGCCACCTTTCTGGTCGAAAATCGCGGCAAACGTTACGACCCGACGGTGGTCGACCATTTCATCCGCCAACTCGCCGACAGCCAGAAATCGGCGATCAGCGAAATGCCCTTACGTTCGATCCACCTCAAGCCCGGCATGGTGCTGAGCCGGGAGCTGACGCACAAGGATGGCTATCTGCTACTCGCCAAAGGTAGCGTGCTCAGCGGCGAAATCATCGGCCAGTTGGTCAAAATGGAAGAAGCCGAACAGCACCCGGTCACGCTTTATATCCGCCAGGAGGCCGCATGAGCCGCATCCTCATCCTTGATGACGAAGCCCCCATCGTCAACGCCTTGCAACGCCTGTTACGCCTGGCGCCCTGCCATTACGGCGGGCAGACCTTCCCGCTGGAAGTGAGGGCCTGCACTTCGCCCCTGGCCGCCCTGGCCCTGGCCGAGCACGAAGAATTCGACCTGTTCATGAGCGACTACCGCATGCCAGAAATGGACGGCATCGAATTTCTGAAGGCGAGCAAGCGCCTGCAGCCGGATGCCGCCCGCCTCATCCTGTCTGGCTACGCCGACCTCAACGCCTTGGTGCGCGCGGTCAACGAGGTTGGGATCGAACGTTTCATTGGCAAGCCATGGAACGACTACGACCTGATGTCGGCCATCGCCCAGGCGCTGGCCCATCGCAACCTGCTACTCGAAAATCGCCAGTTGGCCAATCTGGTCCGCCTTGAAATGGGTGACATGACCGCCGAGCAACTGGAGGCGGAACGTCTTGAGCGCCTCGAACCGGGGATCACCACAGTCAATTGGGGCCCCGATGGTTCGGTCCTCCTCGACCCCGAATTACTGAAAAACGACTGAGCCCCATCGTGCCCGACCTCAGCGGCCAGACCCTGACCTTCAAGCTGGTGTATTACGGCCCGGCACAGAGCGGCAAGACCACGAACTTGCTACGCCTGCATGACCAACTGGCCCCGGCGATGAAGGGCGAACTCATGACCATGGAAACCAAGGACGACCGGACCTTGTTCTTCGACCTGCTGCCGCTCGGTTTTCGCGCCCCTTCCGGCCTGCTGCTCAAGTTTCGTTTGTTCACCGTACCCGGCCAGGTGGCGCACGATGGCACCCGCAAGGCTGTGTTGTCGCGCGCCGACGGCGTCGTTTTCGTCGCTGATGCGGCGCGCAACCAGGAAAGCAACAACGCCGAGTCTTTCCGCAGCCTGGCAGAAAACTGCGCCCGCGTCGGCCTCGACTTCGAGCACCTGCCGCTGGTCGTCCAGTTCAACAAATGCGACCTGCCGGACGCCGTGCCTGAAGCGGAAATCCGTGAGCGCTGGGCTAGCGCGCCCTGGCCGCTGATTTTTTCAGTGGCCATCCACGGCCAGGGCATCCGTCCGACTTTCGAAAATCTGTTGCGCGCGGTCTACCGACGTTTTGCCACAGAATTCAGCCTGGCCGAAACCCACCGACTGGACGAAAACCAATTTGTCGCACACACCCTGGGACAGCCATGAACGCCGGCTTTGACCACGAATGGACGCTGGCCGAATTGCTCGATGACGGCCTGGTCGACCGTAGCGCCCGGGCCCTGGCCCCTTTGCTGGGCGGCGACGTCGCGATCAGCCATGCCGACGGCCGAATCGCCTGGGGCCTGCTCAACGCCCACAGCCGTGGCGAACCGCTGATCGTCGAACTGGAAGCGATCGGTTATCTCCATAGCCACAGCGCCAGCCCAACCGCCCTGCGGGCCGGCCGCGACCTGCTGCTCACCTTGCTGCGCGCCCAGATGCGTTTCAAGATGGCCTCGACGCTGCATCTCGAAGCGGTCGCCGAAGATTTCGAATCACTCAAGCGCGAGCACGCCCGTCTACTCGAATCGGAAAGCCGCTATCGCAAGCTGTCCGAAGAACTGGAGGGCCGCGTTCGCCAACAAGTGGCGCAATTGCAAGAGCGCCAGCAAATGCTCTACGAGGCGGAAAAACTGGCCTCGGTCGGCCAACTGGCGGCGGGCATGGCACACGAAATCAACAACCCGCTCGGTTTCGTGCGCAGCAACCTGGGCAGCTTCGAAAAATACCTGCGCGCCTTTACTCAACTCAAAGCCCAACTCGATCCACCCGGCCAGGCCGTCTGGCAAACCCTCGACCTCGACTTCATGCTCGACGACGGTCAGGCACTGCTTGAGGAAAGTGCCCGTGGCCTGGAAAGAATTGCCCGTATCGTGGCCGATTTAAAGGCGTTTTCCAACGTCGACCGCGCCAGCGAGGAGGTGATCGATGTCAACACCTGTATCCGCGAAGCGGCCCAGATGCTGACCACCCAGCAACCGGCCGGCATCAGTCTGCAGTTTGACCTGTTACCCCTGCCTGGCCTGTTCGGCCTGCCCGGCCACCTGAACCAGATGTTCTTCAACCTGCTGCGCAATGCCCAGCAGGCGATCATCGATGCTGGGCGTCCCGGTGAAATCCAGATCAGCTCGGAGGCCACCGAGGCCGGCATTTTCATTCGCATTCAAGACAACGGGATTGGCATGACCGATGAACAAATCAGCCATGCGTTCGAGCCCTTCTACACCACCCGGGCGGTGGGTGCCGGGGTCGGCCTGGGCCTGGCCACGGCCCGCAACATCGCACTCGCTCACAGCGGCTCGATCCAGTTGCGCAGCCAGTCCGACCTTGGCAGCACCGCCACCGTCTTCTTTCCAACCCCGCCATGACTGACTACAGCGCCCTGTTCACTGGCAAGTCCAACACCGCGCAAGCCCCGGCGGCCCATCTGACGCCGCCGCGTTATCGTCTGCTGCTGGTTGATGACGAGCCCGGCATCGTCAAGGCCCTGAGCCGCGTTTTCCGCCAGGAAAACTACGAGGTAGTGACCGCCGGCAACGGCGAGGAAGGCTTGCGCCTTCTGGCCGCGCACACGGTCCACTTGGTCATTAGCGACTTTTTGATGCCTGGGATGGACGGCGCCCGCTTCCTGCGCGAAGTCAAAAGCCGCTCCCCCGACACCCTGCGCATCATGCTGACCGGGCACGCCAACACCGATGCGGTGATGGGCGCGATCAACGAGGGTGCGGTCTACAAATTCATTCTCAAGCCCTGGAACGATGACGACCTGCGGGTGACGGTTGCCCTAGCCTTGGAACAGTACGATCTGATCACCCGCAACCGGGCATTGAAAGCAGAGAACGACAAGAAAACCAAGGAAATTTCCGCCCTGGCCAAGCTGGCCGCCACGCACCGCAGCCGTCTCGGCATCATGCTACACAAGCACAATCTGCTCACCGCCGCCCAGGTGCAGGAACTGAGCATGCAGCAGGAAAAGCGCAAGGAACCCTTGATCAGCATCCTGCTCGACAAGGACTGGGTGCCCGAACGCCGCATCCGCGATCTGCTCAAGCGTGAAATGCTGATCGACGACGTGCAACTGCCGGAATTTGCTATTGATCCGGCCATGGCCGACCTCATTCCACACAGCTTCTGCGCCCGCCAACTGGTTGTCCCGCTCAAGCTCGATGGCCGGCGTCTGATGCTGGCCATGGCCGACCCGCTGGATGAAGGCCTGCTCGACGAAATCCGCTTCACCGCCGGACTGGAAATCAACGCCGTGATGGCCGACGCGGCCGCCATCCGGCAGAAAATCGACCAACTGTACGGCACGGGCAATGTCGATTTCCGTGAACTGGAAACCTTCGCGTCCTCGCCCGACCCCTACGAGGGGATCGAGATCGTCATCGAGGATGATAACGATACCAAGCTCGAAGACCTGCTGCGTGACACCGAGGCGCCGCCGGCCATTCGCCTGGCCAACGCCATCATCATCGAAGCGATCCGCCTGGGCGCTTCCGACATTCACATCCAGCCGCGCACCAAAAGCGTCATCGTCCGTTACCGCATCGATGGCGTCCTCTCGGACAAGATCGGCATCCCGCACCAGTTGCATCAATCGCTGGTCTCGCGCTTGAAGATCATGTCGGAACTTGATATTTCCGAACGGCGCCGGCCACAGGATGGCCGCATCACCGTCAAAACACCCATGCGCATGGTCGATCTGCGCATCTCGACGCTGCCGACGATCAATGGCGAAAAAATCGTGATGCGCCTGCTCGACCGCAACTCTGCGGTCCATAGTCTGGACAAGCTGGGTTTCGCCGCCGATGACCTGCTGCGTGTCGCCAACATGGTGGCCAAGCCGCAGGGTATCATCCTGGCCACCGGCCCGACCGGCAGCGGCAAGACCACCACCCTCTATTCACTGCTGCAGCACGACGCTACGCCCGACAAAAACTACGTCACCATTGAAGACCCGGTCGAGTACTACCTCGACATGGCGGGCCAGGTGCTGGTCCGCGAGAAAATCGGCCTGACCTTCCCGTCCGTGCTGCGCGCCCTGCTGCGCCAGGACCCGGACGTCATCCTGCTCGGCGAGATTCGTGATTTCGAAACCGCTGAAGTGGCCTTCCACGCCGCCCTCACCGGCCACCTCGTCTATTCAACCCTGCACACCAACTCGGCGGTCGCCACCATTGCCCGCTTGTTCGACCTCGGCCTCAAACCCTACGTCGTCGCCACCGCCCTGGAAGGCATCATCGCCCAGCGCCTGGTCCGCCGCATTTGCCCGGCCTGTCGTGAAGAAATCGCACCCAATCGCGAACTGCTGGCCCGCCTCGGCGCGGAGTTCACGGCGATCAATCAGGCTTGGCGCGGGCGCGGCTGTCATGAATGCCATGGCAGTGGCTACAAAGGACGGCAAGGGATCTATGAAGTGCTGTCCCTGAACGATAATTTACGCGACCGCATCGGCAGCGGCGCCAGTGTCCTGGAAATTCGTCGCACCCTGCGTGAGCAGGGTGTTCATGGTATCGCTCGCGATGCTGCGCTACGCGTCATTGATGGCGCCACCACACTGGATGAGATCCTCCGTGTGCTGGGCCCCCAAGATGGAAAGGAATAAAAACATGCAAGCCTTTGTCTGGGATAAGCGTTTCGAAACCGGCATCGACGTTGTCGACCGCCAACATCGGCAATTGGTTGATGCGACCAATGAACTGGGCGACGTCCTCGTCCTCGGTGACGTGTCTGATGAACAGTTGCAACCTATTTTTCATCGCCTGGCCGACTATGCGCGTCGTCACTTCGCTGACGAAGAACAACTGATGCACACCCGGCAGGTGGCGGCACAGCACACTCAGGAACATATTGCCCACCACCATCAGTTCATCGAGCAGGTGCTGACGCTGTGGCGCTCGCGCAGCACGATGAAAAATCCGGCCGAAACATTGCATGGCTTTCTCACCGCCTGGCTGACAGTGCATATTCTGGGCGAGGATCAGGCCATGGCCCGGCAAATTGCCCGCATTGAAGGCGGCCAGTCGGCACCAGAGGCTTACGCAGCAGACCAGGCGGCCGGCGACCCGATCAACGGTATTCTGCTGGAGGCGCTAGGGCGACTTTACGGCCTGCTGAGCGAGCAAAACTATAATCTGGCACAAATCAACAATTCGCTGGAGCAGCGTGTCAGCGAACGAACGCAGGACCTGGCTTCGGCCAATACCCAGTTAGTACACGAACGGGCTGAACTGACCCGTCTGCTACACAAGGTCGAGGAGGCTCAACAGCAATTGCTGCAATCGGAAAAAATGGCCGCCATCGGCCAACTGGCGGCCGGCGTGGCGCACGAAATCAACAATCCGGTCGGCTTCGTCAATTCCAATCTCGGCACCCTGAAAACCTATATCGATCGCCTGATGTCGCTGGTCGACGCCTACGAAAAGAATGACCCAACTCTGATCAAACAATGCCGCCAGGCGGCCGATATCGATTTTCTGCGTGAAGATCTGCCGTCTCTGGTCGACGAATCCCGAGAGGGCCTGTCACGAGTCACCAAGATCGTCCAGGACTTGAAGGATTTTTCGCGAGTCGACCAGGCCGAGTTGCAAGCCGCCGACCTCAATGCCGCGCTCGAAAGCACACTCAACGTGGTCTGGAACGAACTCAAATACAAAGCCGACATTGTCCGCCAACTAAGCGACCTGCCCGACATCGTCTGTGTTCCCGCTCAAATCAATCAGGTTTTCATGAACCTGCTGCTCAATGCCGCGCAGGCCATCCCGCAACACGGCACGATCACCTTACGCTCCGGCCTGGACAATACACACGCCTGGTTTGAAATCGAGGACACCGGCAGCGGCATGAGTGAGGCGGTGCAAAAACGCATCTTCGAACCTTTCTACACCACCAAGCCCGTCGGCAAGGGCACCGGTCTCGGGCTGTCCATTTCCTACGACATCATCGTCAAGAAACACCATGGCCGCATGGACGTGCGCAGCACCGTGGGGAAAGGCAGCTGTTTCCGCATTTGCTTGCCACGCCAGCCATCCGTCGAGCTCACCTGATGGCGCAGCGGACGCCCAGCCAACTGGTCCAGCAACTCGACCAGACGGTCATTGGCCAGGACAGTGCCAAACGCACGCTGGCCGTGGCCTTGCACACCCATCGTCTGCGCCTGGCCCAGCTCGCGGTCAACCCGCTGTCGATCGACAAAAGCAATGTCCTGCTGATCGGCCCGACCGGCACCGGCAAGACCTTGCTATGCGAAACCCTGGCCCGCCTCAGCGACCTGCCCTTTGTCACCGCCGACGCCACGGCCCTGGCTCAAAGCCAGTTTGTCGGCAACGAGGTCGAAGCCCTGCTGCAACGTCTGGTCGACCGCGCTGCGGGCCAGATCGCGCAAGCCGAACAGGGCATCGTCTTCATCGATGAAATCGACAAACTGAAACAAGCCAGCGGCAATCCGCTGTCCAGCCAGGGCGAACGGGTCCAGCATGCCCTGCTCAAGATCATGGAAAGCGCACTGGTCCGCCTGCCCGACGGACGCAGCATCGACACCAGCCAGATCCTGTTCATTTGTGGCGGCGCCTTTGTCGGCCTCGATGGCATCATGGAGCGTCGGCACAGCTTCGGTTTCATCGCCACCGACCAGCGCGACGACAGCCGCATTCTGGCGCGACTCAATGCCCGGGTGAAACCAACCGATTTGCTGGAATTTGGCCTGATTCCCGAGTTTGCCGGCCGCCTGCCGGTCGTTGCCCGACTACACGACCTGACGGTCGATCACCTGATGCGGATTCTGGTTGAGCCGCGGCAGGCCTTGTACCGGCAGTTCCAGGCCCTGCTGGCGGCCAGCGGTGTCGAACTACGGATTGCTCCGGGTGTTTTTCGGCAAATGGCTGAACTGGCGGTCGAATACAAGGCAGGGGCACGCAGCCTGCGCGGCATTTTCCAGGAAATGATGACCGACGTGCTGTACACCTTGCCTGACCAAACGGCGGTGCGTCGGGTCAGCATTCGCTCGCTGTTCGAGGCGCCGGTCTTTGAAACGACCATTCCCGCTTAGAACAATTCGGTATCGCCGTAGCTGGGTGCCGGGAAAACCCCTCGCTCGACCAGCTCGCTGAAATCATAGACCCGGTTACGCCCATCCTGCTTCGCCTGGTACAAGCTACGATCAGCCCGACTGAGCACTTCAACTGGCAACAAATCGGGATCCACCTCGCAATAACCGATGCTCACGGTCAACCGCTCGATCCGCGGAAAAATGTGTGCTTCTATGGCCAGCCGAACCCGCTCAAAGACATTGCGGGCCAGCGCCTCACTCTCGGCCGAGACGATAGCGACAAACTCCTCGCCACCATAGCGATAGATCAGATCACTGGAGCGGAAGGTGATACCCATCAAGCGCGACACCAGCAGCAGGATTTCGTCGCCGACCATATGACCAAAGGTATCGTTGACCCGTTTGAAATGATCGACGTCGATCATCGACAACCAATAACGCCCCGACGGCTGGGCACGACGCCCACCTTCCCGCTCGGAAAAACGGTCTGGTCGCGTCATGGCCGACCAGATGCGCTCGAAATTGCTTTCCAGCGCCTGACGATTCAACAAGCCGGTCAACCGGTCGCGCTGACTGATATCCAGCAGTGCGTAGTAATTGGAAAAAACTTCCAGGACGCCGCGAATCATCGCGTCCTCGCTAGGCGAAGCCTCGCGATCACGTTCAAAGACGAAGAAACCAGCCACTTCGTCGCCGCCAAAGAGCGGGTAGGCGACCAGCATGCCGCCCTCGACCGAACGTGTGCAAGGCTTACCGAGCAAACGGACATTTTCAGTGAGCTGAATGACCTGACGGGGGACGTCGCCCAGATTGACCACCTCTTCAACACGCTCCAGCATACGCGCCACGCCATCCGACGCCTGCACTTCAGAGCGGTGATAATGCATGGCCCGAGCCAGTAACTGGGTATCGTCAACCCGATAGAGCGAGGTGTCGAGCACGCCCAACAAGGGCCCCAGTGTGCGCAGCAGGCTCTGCTCTAGCAACTCAGTATCGCGAATCGACGTCATGGCACCCAGCTTGCCAAGCAAACCGGGGGCCCTGACCTGGGACGATGGCGTCAACATCCGCATATCAATGTCCGTTCAGTGCCACAAAAAATAAGCTGGTCATAATACCGCTTCCGGGAGGACACATCGCGGTCAACGCCCGGCCGGGGACGATTTTTTCCTGCCGCCGGGGCGCGCGCCGCTGCCGCGCCGCCGGTCCGGGGCCGGCCCGCTATCGAAGCCCACCCAGTTGCCCGGAGTGCCCTTGCCGCCGACCTTCGCTGCTTTCGGTTTTTTCGGTTTCTTGATCGCCCCGACGGCTAGTTGGGTTTGCGGCACCCGATGCGCCGGTTCGAAACCCGGTTCTTCCTCACGCGCGATCAACTGACCAATCAGGTTTTCGATGGCGACCAACTGGGTCACCTCGTCGGCACAAACCAGTGAAATTGCCTCGCCTTCGGCGCCAGCTCGTCCGGTGCGGCCAATGCGATGGATGTAATCCTCCGCCACAATCGGCAAATCGAAATTGACCACCTGCGGCAAGGCTTCGATGTCCAAGCCGCGGGCGGCCACATCCGTGGCCACCAACACCTGCACCTCACCCGCCTTGAAGCAATCGAGCGCCCGTTGCCGGCTGGCTTGTGCCTTGTCGCCATGAATGGCATCAGCGGCAATCCGCTTGTCTTGCAACAAGGCCACCAGTTGCTCGGCCCCTTTGCGAGTCTTGACGAACACCAGCACCTGGCCCCAGCGTCGATTTTTCAACAAATGACAGAACAGGGCCGCCTTCTTTTTCTTGTCCACCGGCACCAGCCACTGTCGGATCTTGCCGACCGTGCTGTTAGGCCGCGACACCTCGACGCTGAGCGGCTGCACCAGCAAGGCCGCCGCCATCGTTCGGATGGCCTCGGAGAATGTCGCCGAGAAAAGCAGCGTCTGCAACCGCTTGGGCAGTGCGGCGAATACCGCGTCCAACTCACGCGAAAACCCAAGATCGAGCATGCGATCCGCTTCATCGAGGACTAAAGTCTGGACCTGACCCAACTTGACGGCGTTCTGGCGATGTAGATCGAGAAGCCGCCCAGGCGTCGCCACCAGCACGTCGACCCCTTTGCGCAAGGCCATCATCTGCGGATTGATGCTAACCCCGCCGTAAGCTGCATAGGTGCGCAGGACCAGATACCGGCCATACGCCTGAAAACTGGCATGAACCTGTTCGGCCAGCTCGCGGGTCGGCACCAGAACCAGCACCTTGACGCTATTGGGCTGGACCTGAATCGGGTCGCCGCTCAGGCGGTGCAACAATGGCAGGGCAAAGCCACCGGTTTTGCCCGTGCCCGTCTGCGCCGCTGCCATCAGGTCACGCCCAGCCAGCACCGCAGGAATGGCCTCAATCTGGACCGGTGTCGGCACGCTGTAGGCCAATTCGGCCAGGGCCTCGCACAGCGGCTCGTTAAGCCCGAGGTCAGCGAAATGAACGGCTTGCCGGGGGTCGCTCATTCGTCGTCTTCGTGCAACTGGAAGCGGCTGGCCAGTTGTTGCTGGACCTGCGGCGGCACTGCCGCATATTGGGCAAACTCGATCCGGTAACTGCCCTGGCCACCAGTCAGCGACTTGAGGCGCGATTGGTAATCGTTGAGTTCTGCCAGCGGCACCTCGCCACTGATCAAGGCCATCCCAAAGCCACGGCCATCGGTCCCGGTAATGTGGCCACGTCGCCCGGCCAGATCACCGCTCAAATCGCCAATCGCCGCTTCTGGCACAAGGATTTCGATGCGCACGATCGGCTCAAGCACAATCGGCCTGGCCGTGCGAATGGCCTCGACCACCGCCTTGCGCGCAGCCACGGTAAACGCCACTTCCTTGCCGTCGACCGCATGCGTCTTGCCGTCGAAAACCGTCACTTTCAGGTCGTCGACCGCGTAACCGGCGATCACACCGGCATCCAAGGCCTGACGGACACCTTTCTCGACCGCCGCCATGAACACGCCGGGAATGACCCCGCCCTTGACCGCATCAACAAATTCAAAGCCTTCACCGCGCCCTTTCGGTTCGATCCGCAAGTGCACCTCACCAAACTGCCCAGCCCCCCCCGACTGCTTCTTGTGGCGATACATCGCCTCTGCCGGGCCGGTGATTGTTTCGCGATAGGGAATGCGCGGCGGCTGGGTATCGACCTCCAGTTTGTACTGGCTTGCCATCCGGGCCAGCTTGGCCTTCAGATGCATTTCGCCCAGGCCGCGAATCACCGTTTCGTTGCTACTCGGGTGACGCTCGACCACGAAGGTCGGGTCCTCCATGGCCAGCTTGGCCAGCACGTCAAACAGACGCTGCTCATCACCCTTTTTCTTCGTCTCAACCGCCAGACCGGCCATCGGCACAGGAAATGCCAGCGGCGTCAGATGAATATGGTCCTCATCATGCGAATCGTGCAGCACGCTGTCAAAGACGATCTCGTCCACCTTGGCAATGGCGCCCAAATCACCCGGTAGCAGTTGCTCGACCTCAAGGGTGTCCTTGCCTTGCAACTGGTAGAGATGCGCCACCTTGAACGGCCGCTTGCCATCACCAACGAAGAGTTGCATGTCTTTCTTGAGCGTTCCCTGATGTACGCGGAAGACGCTGATCTTGCCTAGATAGGGGTCGGCCACCACCTTGAACACATGAGCCAGGACATGCTGATCAGGATCCGGTACGGCCTGAAAAACGACCGCCTCATCGCCCGGCGCCCCTTTGTAGAAAGGTGGCGGGTTGCCCTCGGCCGGATTGGGAGCCAGGGAGGCCAGCACCTGTAGCAATTGCTGAATGCCGGCTCCGGTTTTGGCCGAGGTAAACAGGATGGGGATCAGATGTCCGGCCCGTAAAGCTTTTTCGAATGGCGCATGCAGATCGGCCACAGCGGGGTCAGCGCCATCCTCAAGGTATTGCGCCAGCAGATTTTCGTCTTCCTCGATGATCTGATCGATCAACGCCCGGTGGGCCGCCGCCACCGAGGCAAAATCCGCATCGCCGGCGGCTTGCGCCAGCACCTCGACGACCTCGGCGCCCCCGTGCGTCGGCAGATCAAGCAACAAGCATTGCGGTCCAAAGCGGGCCCGAATATCGGCCACCAGGGCCGGCAGGTCGACATGATCCGCATCGATCCGATTAATGACGATCATCCGGCACAACTGCCGCTCACCCGCCTGCCGCATCAAGCGCTCGGTCATCAACTCGACCCCGGCCTGGGCATCAATGACCACCAGCGCCGTATCCACAGCCGCCAGCGCCGCCAGCGCCTGGCCGGCAAAATCCGGCGTTCCCGGGGTGTCGACCGCGTGAATGCGGACGCCATCATGCTCGAAACTGACCAGCGCCGACTGCAGCGAATGGCCCGCCTCCTTTTCCTGCGGGTCGAAATCGCACACGGTATTGCCACGGTCGACACTGCCCTGCTGCGGAATTTTCCCCACCGCCTGCAACAAAGCCTCGATCAGTGTGGTTTTTCCGGCCCCGGCATGACCGACCAGAGCCACGGCACGACGATTTTCCACCGAATGACTGGACATACGTTTCTCCCCGACTATTTTGTTAAACGACTAGCGCAACTCGGCTGCTCGTTTGGCCTCTTCGAGCAATTGCTGCGCGAAATACGGGCCATAGTGATAAATCAAGGCACTGGCCAGGCCAATCAAAACGCTGGCCAGCAATAGTTGCCAGAGCGAGCGCCGAAAAATTCCCCCTTGTTGCCAGGCAAACCAACACGGCCCGACGACCGGCAACAGCACCGTTGGCAACCAGATCCGCCAGCCAAAACTCAACGCCGCCGGCAGGGTGCCGATATAGCCAATCAGCAGCAACAAGCCGCCCCCGGCCAGCATCAAGGTGGTGCTGACCGCAAATGCAAAAAACCATCCATCCATTATTTCTTCACCTTCTTGGGATAAAACACGACGGCCTGCCTGTCGCACACCGGCAGACCTTCGTATTCTCGCGCATCAGCCGTCTAGTCGCGAACAATTTCCCGCCAACTGACCCGCCGCGAACCGAAAGGTGGCGTCGTTTGCTGGCCGCTACTGGTCGTCGTCAAACTACCATCTGAGCCCGTAACCAGAATCTTGATGGTGCCGCTCGGCAGTTTGATCCGCCGGATACCGACCACCAGACTATTGCCCAGGGCGACGATGCTGCCTTGTTTGATTTTTGGATAATCATCGGCAACGGTACACGTGGACACGGGCAACTGGTAAAGCTTGCTACGCCCACTGGCCAAGCAGATACCACTTTCCGGGATGTTGGAAGCAAACGTCAGGATATTGCCTTCCAGAGCCGGATCGACCAGGGAAATCCGTTCCGCCCCCCCGGCCGTCGGAATATCTGGCAAATCGAGATACCAGCCCCGTGTGCTGCCAGAATCGGACGTCCCGGCAACCGTGCCAGACGAACTCGCCAGTTGCTGCAGGCTGGTCTTGGGGCTACTCACCCCACCAAGATTCTCGTAATCATCGACCAGCCCGTAAAAAGTTTGCTGTGTCTTGTCGGTCATGTCAGACGCTTCAAGAAACTTGCCGCTGCCGATATAAATAGACGTCTTGCCATTACATACGGTCAATTCCGGCTCGGTTGTAAATGCCTGCCCACTCGCAGTCATGATTTTCAGGACCGTACCGGTATTAGGGTCAATCCGCCAGAGATTTCCCTCCAGGTCACCGCCATAAACCCGGGTCACCGTATGATCCTCACCGCCTTTGATCACTTGCGGCGAGAATCTGGAAAATCCGGTCGCGGTCGTGCTGATGCTGACATTACGAATCAAGGTGCCGGTGTACGCATCCAGCATGAGCAGGTTGCTGCCGCCATTGGCCGGGTTGATCCCGGAGGAGAGGATGACCGACCAACTCAGACCGCCCACCGCATTTTTGACCTTGCCGATCCAGGGTCGCCCCAAGGCATAACCAACGTAGCCCCCAAGGCTGCTATCGGCGCTGGTCAATTCCCAGAGCAATGTCGGCGAGGCGGGCGTGGTGATATCCAGAGCGAAATAGCCGGACAACGGGCTGGCATTTTCCGGATCATTGCCTGGCGCGACGCCAGCACCCAGCGCGCCAACCAGGATCGTTTTCCAGACAGCCGCCGTCGTGTCACAGGCACTGATACAGACGTCCTCGACGGTCACGGCGCCATCGACAAAGAAGCGGTGATTCTTGACATAGGTCGTATCCGCCAGCCGCCACATTTCGCTCAAAACGGGGGTCGGCACATAGGCCCACAATTCAGCGCCGGTCGTCGCATTGAAAGCATGCAACATACCGTCATTTCCACCCGCATAAACCACCGGCGTACGGGCACAAGCCGTACCCGTCAACAAACTGGCCGAAAAGGTGTTGTAGCCAAGATCTGTGAATTTTCCACTCGCCTTGCAAACATATTTTGGTGCAGAGCCGACGAAATCGCCCAGAACCGACTCTCGCTCGCGAAACAGGCGATATTCGTTGCTGTCCCGCGTATCGAACCCAGTCTGCCCACGCAGAAAATTAATGATTTTTTCAGCATTGGCCTGTGACTTGTAGTCATCCGACCACGTGGTGTACTGATTGAGTTTCGTAGCGTCGAACTTGCTCGTATGAGCAGATAGATTGCTCGAGGTGAAATTGGTCAGCGTGCCGCCGCTGTTGAAATAAATTTTCCGGCTATCGCTGGTCGCCCCCACCATGCTGGTCATGCTGCCCGTGCAGGCGGTGAGATTACGTGCCGGGTCGGCCGGAATGCTTTCAGCACACCAATAAGCCTGGGTACTGACATTACCGGTCAGCACGTCAATCGTCCGCGCCTCGAGATTGCCAGTCCACTTACCGGTGGTGTAGGTCGCCACGTACATATAATTATCGCCATTGACCGGCTCGGCAGTACTGGTCGCGGCAGCTGAACCCGCACCATATTGGGCGGAAATACTGGCCAATGCATCTTTCAAACTGGAGACCAGAACCGCTGGATCCTGGGCAGAAAAATACTGCCCACGACCGTTGACCGCAGCATGCCAAAGGTCGTCAATCGCTGCGGGCGAATCATTGCTTGGCGCCGGCCAGTTGGCCGAACCATTCTTGATATCGAAGTAATCACCACTGGTTGCCGTCTTGTAATCGCGCCGATAACGCAAATTGCCATCGATACCCAAACCAAGGGTGAAGGTGCTCATGTGCTGACTACTGTTTTTATCCTCGGCCGAAACCGGCACATTGTTGTCGCAGACATCGGCCCCGGTCAGCGGCGAAGTACAGTTACTCAAAGTACCGTCACGCAAATCGGTGTTGTAGTAATACATGGCCACATCCGATAGCGATGGCACGGTACCGGCTGAGGACCCTTGGTAATAGGGACGCGGCGTGCTGCCGCCATCCTGATCACCAAGGATATTGCCATCCACGTCGGTGACCCCACTTCCGCTCGAGTTGCCGTTCCAGTAACCATCGGTCGTCAGCAAAGCGAAATTTTGTTGGCAGGAATACTGAACGGGATCGTCCACGCTTTCCCTGCCGGCAAAAACACGCCCGGCAAATGACAAAGCACCGCGCAAAGGTGTTCCGCCACTCGGACTAGCCGCCATCAGTTTGCTATACCAGGTTGTCCGCTGCCCCGAATCGAAAGGCCGAACCGAAACGTAGGTCCCACTCGTGGATAACTTGTTGATCTGGGTATAACCGACCCGGAAACTACTATCAATATCCTTGAAGGCCTGAGAAGCGGACGACTTCATCATCAGAATTCGCGTCCGATAATAAGCATACCAATTCGCGAAATTGGTCATTTCCTCTGCGTAAGAACAACCATCGCTATAGGTCGTGCAATCCGTTCTCGCCGTGGGCTTGCCCCCAGCGACCTGATATTTGGCGGTGCTGGAAACAATATTCACCCGACTGAACAGCGACTGCCCTTCCATCCCTGAGATATCAAGCGTTTTATTACTGATTGTTGCGCTGCTCCCAGCACCCAAGACCAGTTTGCTGGCGTCATTGGCCCACACGCCCGGTTCTTTGGCAGTCAAGGTCACGACGCAGCTTGAATTGGTCAGGGTAAACTTGTTGACCGTGGTGGTGATCTGATTATCGACAATGGTCTGCGCCATGGCCCGGCAATTAGTGCTGTTGTTACCCACATCGTTTTGCGTCAATGTCAGGTTTTTCAGCAGTTCAACCCCATCGAACTTCAATGAAGTCACCGTCTTACTTCCCGAGCGCCATCCGTCAACCGTAAAGCTCAAGACCGCTGCCACGCCCGTCTCTACTTGATTGAAACTGGGGTATCTATAGGGATATATTTTTTGGGCTTGGCAGGTCGTCAATGCGGAGTTGCTGCACCAAAGGTAGGGAATTTCAACGGTGTAAGCCCCCCCTTTAGTCAAACTACAATTCGTCCCCGTATCATTAGTGCAGTAATACGGTTTCAAGTTGAAGTAATACGCTGCGGCACTGTTGCTAGTGCTCGACGAGATGTAGTTCGCATCCGGGTAGCGGTAGGTCGTATTTGTCTTGCAATCGCTGCCGTCGCACCATGAGCGTTCAGGATACTGACTCACCAGATTGCTGGTGCTACTCGACGACTTGTAGCCATCATCCGGCACTTTTGTCCAGGCCGTGCTGTTCCCCGAAGTCATGTCGGGATAACTGCTGCCATCTGCCTTGACCCCCGGCGTGTAGCGAATTTTTGGGTCGTAGTACTGCTTGTTAAACCCGCTGCTGAAATAAGGCGGCATCCCGGCAGCACAACTGCTCAAACTGGTCGTCGATGTATTTTTACGGCAATAACTGTCATTCACATAATCTGGCGTGTAATCCCAGGCCATGGACCCGGAGTCATCGAGAATGAACAGCAGATTGGGCGGCACTGGCTGAGTCGAGGCTTTGGCCAGCGGGATCTGCGACATTTTGACCGTGGCAGCATGCCCGCCAGGAATAGCCAAGGCGGAACAGATCGCCATTGCAACAAACTTCCAGCCTCGGTTCATGATGTCTCTCCTGTACCGCATGATTAATAACTGATGACTTGGACAATCGACTCGGCGCGGCGCGGTCCCAGCGAGCGGATCGTGATGCGATATAACGGCGCCAAGCCCCCTGTGGCCAGTTGCTCGCCGGGCTTGACCGAACCCTGGTTGATTGTGCTGCCGCTATCCGGGCAGCTACCCAGGGTGGGCGGGCCAATTTCATTACACAATCGATGGATCACCATCCAGAGCTCATAACCATTCTGGTCAGCCAATTTAAGCGCAGCATTCGCCCAGTCGAGCGTCAGGATGTCGTCGTTAACCAAGCCAAATGAGCGTGTGGCGTAGTACCCCTCCGCCGCTCGGTGCCCCTCCAGATTGCCTGCGGTCGACAACCAGTTGATGCCAAATTCCACACCCACATCCGCAACCGCCACACCTTGTTGCCGAAAGCCGATGTTGCCGGCTACGCCGGTCGCAGAATCGACACTGCGATACATTGCCAGCACGCCTAGCATCATCACCACCAGGGCGATGAGGGCGACAAACAATACAGCGCCGCATTGTTTTTTGGAGAAATCGTTCATGACGACATCCCCCAGACAATGTTTTTAAGGGGAATGACCACTTCCGTCGTGTTGTAGCGGTAGCTTTCCCAGTTGGCGACCGTGCCATCGAGTGAAATGGCTGTTTGCCCTCCCCACTGGGGTGCTACGGTTGTCGTTCCTGCGCCCGCGAGCTGTTGCGAACGGGCCACCAAGGCAATTCTGATCACCCTGAGGTTTTGCCAGTCTGTGACACTGGGCACGCAGTTCGCGGCATTACAAACGCCTGTTCGCCAGGTATCCACTGCCGCATTTTGTCCGCCGCTGGCAATCCCGAACTCGGCGCGCATCGACACCACGCCTTCGCTAACCGGCACCCAAACCTGATTATTCGCCAGATTGGCTGCACTGCTGCAATCACTGGCCTGGTGGTCACAGCGGGTCAGACGCCCCGAACGGATTGCATAATAGATTTGCGCCAGACCATCACGACGCCCCAGGTTGAACAAGCGGCCGGCGCTATAAGCAACCGTATTGACGCCCAAGCCCCCCGCTTTGTTCCGGGTAGGCGCAACAGCCGTGCATGCCTGATGCCGACTGGCATATTGGGCCTGCCCATACATCAATTGGGTCACGGTCCCGGCACCTGAACAATTAACCGCCCCGGGGCCGTCGGTAATTTCATAGATACTGCACGCCGTCCCCGCCACTGTCGGTACGGCCAAGACCAGGTCCCCAGCACTAAATCCACCCGAATTATTAACAGTGATTCCAGTCCCGTTATCCGTACCAATTTGCACACCATCGCCAGATACACCAATGGCACTGTTGCCGAACAACACGCCGATGACATCCGTATTCGCATCACCCGCCGGGATCCCCGGCGGATTGATCGCGACCGGTGCAAAAGGCACCGCATTGACCGCCATCAGCAGATCAACCGGCGCACGCTGGCTGTTATAGGCAACGACCGAGCCGCCCAAACAGAAATTGATCAAATTGGTGTCATTGCCAAAAACCGCATAACCCGCCATCCGCAAGTCACGCTCAACGATGTAGGTGGCAAATGCGCCATTGGACTGCGCATCGACACCCGATGTTGTCCCCCGCCGTTGCCCGTCGAAGAACATCATCGACTGCGTAATCGCCAGTATGGTGACCATGCCAATGACCGAGGCCACCATCAACTCGACCAGTGAGAATCCCCGCTCGCGCATCATTTCTCCTCATTCCGAACGATATTGGCCACGTGCACATAACGATGCTCATCGGCCACCCCCGGGGTCTGCCATGTCAAGGTTATGGTCACCTGGGTGTTGTTAACCACAACGACTGCACTGCCGCTGGGCAAACTTTGTTGAATCCGCTCACCCCAGGGCGCGTTATTACAACCAGTCGATGAAGCATCATAGGTGCCTGCGCATTCAGCGAGTTGATTGGGTGCCAAGGCCCACAGATCGCCTACCATTTGATTGGCGACAAAGGCGGCGTCAGCCCGGGCACGCGCTTCACCCTGCGCTTTGACCGCAGCCACCTGGAATCCCGCCAAACCCAGCAAGCCGACTGAAAAAACAAGCACCGCGATCAAGGCTTCCAGCAAGGCAGCGCCTTTCTGATTGACTGGCACGGCATGGCCTCCTGAGTTTTTCATCGTTAGCCTCAGCACTTTCTGGGATCTGTCGCACTACTCACATAGGGATCACACATTCGGGCCTGCCCACCGGTATTAATATTGATACGCAGGCAGCGGAGCTGACCACCGCTCGCCACACAGCCTTGCTCGGCATGCGTGACATTGATGCTCACCGAGCCATTGCCGGCTGCCGGATCAATCGCATTGGCAGGGCAGTTCAAAGCCGTCGCACTGATTCGCCCCAAGCCCGAGTAGCACAGCGCCGAACTATTGGCCAGATCCAGCAGCACGCGGTCATCGACATCGAAAGCGCCTTTGGCCAGAATCACCGGAACAGCGCCGTTACAACTGGCCGGAGGCGCCGTTTGCTTATCAATTGCTGCCCCACAGGCAGCGACAGCCGAGCAGTGGCTGACAACCCAAAAGCGCCCGGCCGTGCTGAGTGAACAACTATTATCCAGACTATCCACCACCTGCAGAACCACCGTGTTGTTGCTACGCACCGCTTCACCACGTGCTGTTTGCAAGGCGGTCAGCACGCTTTCAGCCACTGTCCGGATCGACAAGCTGTTCAGATAGTTGTTGTAGGACGGTAAAGCAATGGAAGCGATGATTGCCATGATGCTCACCACCACCATGGCCTCAACCAGCGTAAACCCCCTCATCCAACGGTGGGGATGATTCAGCATTCGTCCCCCTTGACCAGCCAGCAAGTTTTGGCAACAGCGCCGCCCTTGAAGACAGTCGTCCCCTTCTGATTGCCCTCGCGCAGGGTGTAACCCCCTTCGTTGTTAATCTGGGCCGTGGCCGTCAGGGTAAAACCTTGGCCGCCATTGGTCAGGGCACAGGCCATGGCATAGTCAGCGAGCGTCGGGGCCGCGATGCGGCAGGCTCCCGCCCCATAATTGCGGTTATCAAGATAAGACTGCTCCATCCGTGCCGCCCAACTGGACAACTCTCCCAAGGCACTGGCCGCCCGCGAACGGCGGACATAATCGGTGTAGGACGGAATGGCGATACTGGTCAGAATGCCGATGATGACCACGACAACCATCAATTCGATCAGCGAAAAACCCTGCTCGCTGCCTATCCGTTTGCTTTGGCATTTCATGACGCGCTTCTCCATTTGACTTATGGACAAGCGTGGCCTGATCAAGCCCCAAAATCAAAGGTTCACAGACTAACGGCGGAGGCGAGCCTACGAGCGGTCACCAAGCGCCGAAAACCACGCCAAGCGCGGACACTGGCCCAGATCAAGCAAACTGCCGCCAGGATCAGGCTGGCGCTATTTCTTCACCTTCTGCGGCCGTTGCCAACCAGTCAATGTCAGCTGTTTGGCCCGTGACACGGTCAACGCGTCCGGCGGGGCATTTTTAGTCAAGGTTGTCCCGGCCCCCAAGGTCGCCCCCCGCCCAACCGTAACCGGCGCCACCAGTTGCGTATCCGAACCAATGAACACATCGTCTTCGATGATGGTCTTGAACTTGTTGGCACCGTCGTAATTGCAGGTAATGGTCCCCGCCCCGACATTGACCCGCTGACCGATTTCAGCATCGCCAATATAGGCCAAGTGATTGGCCTTCGACTGGGCGCCGATCATGCTTTTCTTCACTTCGACGAAATTACCGATATGGACTTCTGGGCCGAGCTCCGTACCGGGTCGCAGGCGGGCATAGGGTCCCAGCACGCCGTCCGGGCCGATGATCGCGTCCTCGAAATGGCAAAAGGCGGCAATGCGCGTTCCTGCACCGACTTTGACGTTTTTCAGTACACAATACGGGCCCACCTCGACCGCATCCGCCAGGTCGACCGCACCTTCAAAAACACAGCCGACATCGATCGCCACATCCCGACCGTGGCGCAGCGTACCGCGTACGTCGATGCGTGCCGGGTCGGCCAGACGAACGCCGGCCAGCAGCAGCCCATCGGCGATATTACGTTGATGCTGGCGCTCCAGTTCGGCCAGTTGCACCTTGCTATTCACCCCCAGCACCTCCCATTCACCCTCTGGCTGAGCGGTGCGCACCGGCAAGCCTTCGTCCACAGCCAACGCCACAATGTCGGTCAGGTAATACTCCCCCTGGGCATTGTTGTTTTTCAAATTTCCCAGCCAATCGGCCAGACGCGCCGTCGGGATGACCATGATCCCGGTATTGACTTCACGCACCGCCTTCTCTTCGGCCGTGGCGTCTTTTTCTTCAACGATGCGTTGAACGTGCCCGAGCTCATCGCGCACGATGCGACCATAACCAGTCGGACAGGCGAGATCAACGGTGAGAATCGACAAAGCATCCTTGCCGGCTTGTAACAAGCGCTGCAAGGTGGCGGCGCTGGTCAGCGGCACATCACCGTACAACACCAGGGTCTGCGGCGCTGCCGACAGTAGCGGAATCGCTTGCGCCACGGCGTGACCGGTCCCCAACTGCTGCGCCTGTTCCGCCCACAGAATATCGTCCGCCGCCAGGGTCGACTGCACGACTGCCCCCCCATGACCATGGACCACAATCAGCTTTTCTGGCTGCAGTGTGCGCGCCGTATCAATGACATGTTGTGCAAGCGCCTTGCCAGCCACCGGATGGAGAACTTTCGGCAGATTGGAGTGCATGCGCTTGCCCTGGCCGGCAGCGAGAATGACGATATTCATGGGGTTGGAATCGTAGTTGGGCAAGGTCTGATTTTTACATGATCATCCAGGCCTGTCGAAGACAAAATATGGAAAACCGGCTGTTGACCGCGGTCAACCCGCTGTCACTGTCAAAAACGAAAGCCCCGCGCACCTTGCGGTGGGCGGGGCCTGGTACCGTACTGCGAGTGCCTTAGCGCGGCAGGATCGTCGCCCCCATCAGGAACTGATCGACCTCCCGGGCGGCCTGGCGGCCTTCGCGAATCGCCCACACCACCAGCGACTGACCACGGCGCACGTCACCAGCCGCATAGACCTTGTCGACATTGGTCTTGTAGCAGCCTTCACCATCCGTCGTCGCCTTGGCATTCTGGCGCGCATCCTTCTCGACACCGAAAGCGTCGAGCAATGAGCCCACCGGATTGGTGAAGCCCATGGCCAGGAAAGCAGCATCGCAGGGGATTTCGAACTCGGAACCGGCGATTTCGCTCATCTTGCCGTCGATCCATTCCAGGCGAACACCTTTCAGCGCCTTGACATTGCCTTGGTCATCACCAATGAAACCCTTGGTCGCGACGGCAAAATCACGGACACAACCTTCGTCATGCGAAGAAGAGGTGCGCAGCTTGTACGGCCAGTATGGCCAGGTCAGCGCCTTGTTTTCCTGCTCGGGCGGCATCGGCATCAGTTCGAACTGGGTCACCGAGGCAGCGCCATGGCGGTTGGAGGTTCCGACGCAGTCAGAACCGGTATCCCCCCCGCCGATAACGACGACGTGCTTGCCCTTGACGTTGACCGGATTGGCCTTGCCTTGCTGGACTTCCTTGTTTTGTGGAATCAGGAATTCCAGAGCAGCGTAGACGCCCTTGAGTTCACGCCCCGGCACTGGCAAATCGCGCGGAACTTCCGACCCGGCGGCGAGAATGACAGCGTCGAAATCCTTCTTCAACTGATCGGCAGAAAGCACGTCGCTGGCATCGTTATTGATACCGGCCGGCAGATTTTTGTCACCGACGACCACCTTGGTCCGGAAAGTAACGCCTTCCGCTTCCATCTGCGCGACGCGACGGTCGACCAAGGTCTTTTCCATCTTGAAGTCCGGGATACCATAGGCCAGCAAGCCGCCGAGGCGGTCACTCTTTTCGAACACCGTGACATCATGGCCAACCCGCGCCAATTGCTGCGCGGCTGCCAGACCGGCCGGACCGGAACCGACGATGGCAACCTTCTTACCCGTCTTGCTCTTGGGCGGTTGCGGCACCACCCAGCCCATATCCCAGCCCTTGTCGATAATCGCATGCTCGATCGACTTGATGCCGACCGGCGCGGCATTGATGCCAAGCGTACAGGCCGCCTCGCAAGGTGCCGGACAGATGCGGCCGGTGAAGTCGGGGAAGTTATTGGTTGAGTGCAGCACATCCAGCGCCTGCTTCCAGTTGCCGCGATAAACCAGATCATTCCAGTCGGGAATGATGTTGTTCACCGGGCAACCGTTGTTGCAGAAGGGAATGCCGCAATCCATGCAGCGTGCGCCCTGGGTCTTGGCATCGTCATCCGCCAGTGTCTGGACGAATTCCTTGTAATGCTTCAGACGCTGTTCAACCGGTTCGTAGCCTTCGGAAAGGCGCTCGAATTCCATGAATCCAGTCGGTTTGCCCATTATGCGGCCTCCTTCTGTGCAGCAGCGGCCATTTCAGTCAGGGCGCGCTTGTATTCGTGCGGATAGATTTTGACAAATTTCTCGCGGTACACATCCCAATTGGCCACAATTTTCTTGGCGATGGCGCTGCCGGTGTATTCAGCATGCCGAGTCACGATTTCGCGCAATTGTGTTTCATCGGCCAGGCCGCGATGCAGCGGTTCGCCAGTCGCATGACGCCCCGCCGGAATCACCTTCTCCAGCGCCACCTGGGCCAAGTTGCAGCGCTGTTTGAAGCTGCCATCCTCGTCCAGAACATAGGCAATTCCGCCCGACATGCCCGCCGCGAAATTACGCCCGGTCATCCCCAGAACCACTACCGTGCCCCCAGTCATATATTCGCAACCATGGTCACCCACGCCTTCGACGACTGCCGTCGCCCCGGAGTTGCGAACACAGAAACGCTCACCACCAACGCCCGAGAGGAAAGACTCGCCATCGGTCGCGCCGTACATAACGGTGTTGCCGACGATGATGTTTTCCTGCGTGTCGCCACGGAAATCCGGGCTTGGCTTGATGATGATGCGACCGCCCGACAGCCCCTTGCCGACGTAGTCATTACCTTCGCCAGTGAGCTCCAGTGTGACGCCCTTGGCCAGGAAGGCACCGAAAGCCTGGCCGGCAGTACCAGTCAGTTTGACGTGGATGGTATCGTCCGGCAGGCCGGCATTGCCATAGCGCTTGGCGACTTCGCCGGAGAGCATGGTGCCGCAGGTGCGATTGACGTTGATGATCCTGGTCTCGATCTGGACCTTCTGGCCCTTTTCGAGTGCCGGCTTGGCCGCCTTGATCAACTGGTGATCCAGCGCCTTGTCGAGACCATGGTCTTGCGTGTCTACGTGGCGACGCGACACTTCCGGCGGCACATTCGGCTGATAGAAGACCTTGCTGAAATCCAGACCCTTGGCCTTCCAGTGTTCAATTCCCGGGCGGGTGTCGAGCAAATCGGCACGGCCGACCAGATCATCGAACTTGCGGATGCCCAGCTGGGCCATGATTTCGCGGACTTCCTCGGCGACGAAGAAGAAATAATTGACCACATGTTCGGGTTGACCGCTGAAGCGCTTGCGCAACTCCGGATCTTGCGTGGCGACGCCTACTGGACAAGTATTCAGATGGCACTTGCGCATCATGATGCAGCCCTCGACAACGAGCGGCGCAGTCGCGAAACCGAATTCGTCGGCACCGAGCAAGGCACCGATGACGACATCGCGGCCGGTCTTCATCTGGCCATCGACCTGAACGCGGATGCGCGACCGCAACTGGTTGAGCACCAGCGTTTGCTGGGTTTCGGACAGTCCAAGTTCCCACGGCGTACCGGCATGCTTGATGGAAGAGACCGGAGAGGCACCTGTGCCACCGTCAAAACCAGCGATCACCAGATGATCTGCCTTGGCCTTGGCGACACCGGCAGCCACCGTGCCGACGCCGACTTCCGAGACCAGCTTGACCGAGATCGATGCCGTCGAATTGGCATTCTTCAGGTCGTGAATCAGTTGAGCCAGATCCTCGATGGAGTAGATGTCATGGTGCGGAGGCGGCGAGATCAGCGTGACGCCCGGCACCGAATGACGCAGCTTGCCGATGTACTCGGACACCTTGGCGCCCGGTAACTGACCGCCTTCACCCGGCTTGGCACCCTGCGCCATCTTGATCTGGATCTGGTCGGCATTGACCAGGTATTCGGTAGTCACACCGAAACGCCCGGATGCCACCTGCTTGATCGCCGAACGCAGGGAATCGCCTTCCTTGAATTCGTAATCACGCTCGATACGCGATGCACCGATCACTTCCGACAACTTCTGGCCAGCCTTGAGCGGCAGGAAGCGCTTGGCATCCTCACCGCCTTCACCGGTGTTCGACTTGCCGCCGATGCGGTTCATCGCCACAGCCAACGTGGTGTGCGCCTCGGTCGAGATCGAGCCGAGGGACATGGCGCCGGTAGCAAAGCGTTTGACGATTTCCTTGGCGGATTCGACTTCATCCAGCGGAACGGCCTCACCTTGCGACTTGAATTCAAACAGGCCGCGCAGAGTCAAGTGACGCTTGGTCTGATCATTGATCAGCTTGGCATACTCCTTGTAGGTCTCGTACTGGTTCGAGCGCGTGGCATGCTGCAACTTGGCGATCGAATCCGGCGTCCACATGTGCTCTTCACCACGGATACGGAAGGCGTACTCGCCGCCGGCATCGAGCATGTTGGCCAGCACGGGATCTGGCGAGAAAGCATCGCTGTGCAGGCGAATGGCTTCCTCGGCCACTTCGAACACACCGATCCCCTCGATGTTCGACGGCGTACCGGTGAAATACTTTTCGACAAATTCCTTCTGCAAGCCGATGGCTTCGAAAATCTGAGCACCGGTGTAGGACATGTAGGTCGAGATGCCCATCTTGGACATAACCTTGCACAAACCCTTGCCAATCGCCTTGATGAAGTTCTTGACGTACTTCTCGGCCTTTTCGGCATCACCCTTGGCAAAGCCCTCGATGGTTTCCAGTGCCAGATACGGGTGGACCGCTTCCGCACCAAAACCGCCAAGCAGGGCGAAGTGATGAACTTCACGCGCCGAACCTGTTTCGACCACCAGGCCCGTGCTGGTGCGCAGACCCTGCTTGACCAGATGCTGGTGAATAGCCGAAGTGGCCAACAAGGCCGGAATGGCGAGATGTTCGGCGTCGACCTTGCGATCGGAGACGATCAGGATGTTGGCCCCCGAGCGAACCGCATCTTCAGCGTCCGCAGCCAGCGAGGCCAGGCGCGCTTCGATGCCTTCCTTGCCCCAGGCGACCGGATAGCAGATATCCAGTTCGAAGGAACGGAACTTATTCGAGGTGTACTTCTCGATGTTGCGCAGCTTTTCAATGTCCGTGCAGGTCAGCACCGGCTGCGACACTTCAAGACGGATCGGCGGATTGACGTCGACCGTATTCAGCAGATTGGGCTTCGGCCCGATGAAGGACACCAGCGACATGACCAACTCTTCGCGGATCGGGTCGATCGGCGGATTCGTTACCTGCGCAAACAACTGCTTGAAGTAGGTGTAGAGCGTCTTGTTCTTTTTGGACAACACCGGCAGGGCGGAGTCGGTCCCCATGGAGCCAGTCGGCTCCTCGCCATTCTGTGCCATGGGTTCCAGAACGACCTTGATGTCTTCCTGGGTGTAACCGAAGGCCTGCTGACGATCCAATTGCGAGGCAGGCGGCACGGCGCACTTTTCGTCGGCAGCCGGCACTTCGTCGAGCTTGATACGGATTTTTTCAATCCACTCACGATACGGCCGGGCGTTGGCTAACGAATCCTTCAGCTCCTTATCGTCGATGATGCGGCCTTGCTCCATGTCGATCAGGAACATCTTGCCCGGCTGCAGGCGCCATTTCTTGACGATCTTCTTTTCCGGAATCGGCAACACACCAGATTCGGAGGCCATGACCACGAAGTCGTCATCGGTCACCAGGTAGCGGGCTGGGCGCAGGCCATTCCGGTCGAGCGTGGCACCAATCTGACGGCCATCGGTAAAGGCCACTGCCGCGGGGCCATCCCATGGCTCCATCATCGCCGCATGGTATTCATAGAAAGCACGACGACTTTCATCCATGGTCGTATGTTTTTCCCAGGCTTCCGGGATCATTAACATGACCGCCTGGGCCAGCGAGTAGCCACCGCCCATGACCAGCAGTTCCAGGGCATTGTCGAAGGCCGCCGAGTCGGACTGGCCGGGATAATGCAGCGGCCAGACTTTCTTTAGATCGTCACCGAGGATGGGCGAAGAAATCGCCTGCTCACGCGCCTTGAACCAGTTGACGTTGCCACGGACGGTATTGATTTCACCGTTGTGGGCAATGTAGCGGAATGGGTGGGCGAGATCCCAGGTCGGGAAAGTGTTGGTCGAGAAACGCTGGTGCACCAGCGCCAGCGCAGACACCGCCCGCTTGTCTTCCAGATCCTTGTAATAGACGCCGACCTGATCCGCCAGCAACAGACCCTTGTAGTTGATGGTCCGGGCAGAGAAGGACGGGACGTAGAATTCCTGACCATGCTTGAGCTTGAGCCCCTTGATGGCGTTCGCGGCACGGCGGCGGATGATGTAAAGCTTGCGTTCGAAGGCATCGGTCACAAACACATCCGGCCCGCGCCCCACGAAGACCTGGCGAATGACCGGCTCCGTGGCACGCACCACCGGCGACATCGGCATCTCGGCATTGACCGGCACATCACGCCAGCCCAGCAGGCGCTGGCCTTCGGCTTCGATGGAGCGCTCGATCTCTTCCATGCAGGCATGGCGGGAAGCGGCTTCGCGCGGCAGGAAGACCATGCCGACGCCGTACTCACCGACCGGCGGCAGTTCGACGCCTTTTTTGGCCATTTCCTCGCGGTAGAGCTGATCCGGAATCTGGATCAGGATACCGGCACCGTCACCCTGCAGGGGATCGGCACCTACGGCACCGCGGTGATCGATATTTTTCAGGATCAACAAACCCTGCTCGACGATGCTATGACTTTTCTGGCCTTTGACATGAGCCACAAAGCCCACGCCGCAAGCGTCGTGCTCGTTGGCGGGGTCGTACAAACCCTGCCGATCAGGTACTGCCGGTTCCATCACACGCGTTCCTTCATATAAGCTGGCCAAAAACACTCGACCACTGATGAAAAAAGCCGAGCATCATAAAAAAGCGCTTCGGCCTGTACGAAAATTTGAGGCAACCATTAAATATACTGGCAAACCCCTGTCAATTCAAGATGCTGCAATGCACCAGAATGGCCAAATAACGGCCATGTCACCACCAATCAGGTGCATCTGGCATCAATTGCGACCGCCATCTGCACCTCGCTAGCCAGCTCTGAAACCACGGCCCGCCCCACCGCCTCCAGCAAGACAAGACGCATGCGACCATCAACTACTTTCTTGTCGTGGCGCATCAATTCAAGGAACCGCGCCGCCGCCATGGCAGGACCACGTACCGGCAAACCCGCCTGGTCAAAGATTGCATCAATGCGGTCAACATCCGCCTGCGTCAAAAAACCAAGATCACGGGACAATTCGGCAGCAATTAGCGTGCCGACCGCCACCGCCTCACCGTGCAGACAGATGCCATAACCCAAACCGGTTTCAATCGCATGCCCGAAGGTGTGCCCCAGATTGAGCAGAGCGCGTTCGCCTTGCTCACGCTCATCCGCTGCCACGACCTCGGCCTTATTGGCACAAGAGCGATAAACAGCCTCAATCAAGACGGCTTCGTCACGCGCCAGCAAACGTCCCATGTTCTGTTCCAGCCAGCAGAAAAAGGGCAAGTCGCGGATCAGGCCATATTTGATGACCTCAGACAAACCTGCTTTAAATTCACGATCCGGCAAGGTGGTTAGCGTTGATATATCGATCAGCACCCGCTGCGGTTGATAAAAAGCCCCGATCATGTTCTTGCCCAACGGATGATTGATCGCTGTTTTTCCCCCGACGGAGGAGTCGACCATGGACAGCAAGGTAGTCGGCACCTGCACAAAAGGCATGCCGCGCTGATAACACGCCGCAGCAAACCCCCCTATGTCGCCAATCACCCCGCCACCCAGGGCAAACAAGACCGTGCCGCGCTCACAATGCGCCCCAAGCAGGGCGTCAAAAATCAGATTCAGCGTCTCCCATGTCTTGTAGGCTTCACCATCCGGCAAAATCACAGGCAACACCTTGGCCCCTGCCTCGGCCAAGGTTGCTGAAAAGGCATCCAGATACAGGGGCGCTACGGTTGTGTTACTGACCACTGCAACCTGTCGTCCAGCCAAACGGGGTGGTAACAAATCCGCCCGCGCCAGCAAACCACAGCCAATGTGGATCGGATAAGAACGATCACCCAGACTGACCTGCAAACTATCCACTAAACCTTGTTGCATAGACGCCCGTACTCCCTCAACAAATAATGAACGATACCCGAGGCAATCAAATGCGAGCCGTCGACCACCAAATGCGCCGTTTCCCGATAGAGCGGGTCACGTTGCGCATGCAGTTCTTCAAGCCGGGCCAGCGGATCATCCACCTGCAGCAGCGGTCGGTTGCGATCATGGCGGGTCCGTTGAAACAGCATGACTGGCGGCACATTCAGATAGACCGCCCAACCGGTGTCATGCAACCTCTGGCGATTCTCTTCGCGCAAAACCACGCCGCCGCCCGTTGCCAAGACAATCCCATCACCCTCGGTTAACTCGGCAATCGTCTGCGCTTCGCGGCGGCGAAAACCGTCCTCACCCTCAATTTCGAAGATGGTGGGAATCGGCACCCCGGTTCGCTCAACGATTTCATGATCGGAATCATAGAACGGCCGCCCTAGGCGTTTGGCCAACTGACGACCCACCGTCGTCTTGCCGGCCCCCATCAGGCCGATCAAATAGATGTTTGTACGATTTTTCACGACCGGATTTTAGCTGAGACACCCATCACCCGACAAAAAACAAGGGCCGGCTAGGCCGGCCCCACGAAAACCACTCGCCGAAACTCTACTCCAGTCGCATCTTTTCGGAAATCACTCGTGGCGTGATAAAAATCAGCAACTCACGTCGCGACCCCAGATCGTTCTTGTACTTGAACATCCAGCCCAGTAAGGGCAGATCACCCAGCAAAGGCACTTTCTCCACCGAGGTTTGTTGATTGGTGATGTAGACCCCGCCAACAACCACCGTGCCGCCATTTTCGACCACGACATTGGTTTCGACCACCGAACTCTTGATCGGCGGATTCCCCAGCACCGCCCGCGTCCAGTCGGCCTCCTCCTTCTTGATCAGCAGCGCCATCTTGACCGTGCCCTCCGGCGTAATCTGCGGCGTCGCCTCCAAGGAGAGTTTGGCCGGCTTGAAAGCCACCGTCTGTGTCGTCACCCCTCCGCTGTTGGTGGTCGTGACATACGGAATCTCCGTACCGTCCTCGATTTTGGCTTTGACGTTATTGGCCGTAATGACACGCGGACTCGAAATCAGCTTGCCAATCCCGTCCGATTGCAGCGCAGCAATTTCCAAATTCAGTATTCGGGTCAAACTGGAATTGAACAAGGAAAAAGCCAGGCTCCCCCCTTCCGATGTGTATGAGGGCAAATTGACACCCATCATGGGCGTCTGCGTTAAAGAAGGCGCAGTCCCTGTAACCGTAGCCACACCATCTTTAAAGGTTGCCGCCGCTGTGCCTGGCGAATAACTACCGCCCACAAAACCCACTCCACTGCCGCCCAGCTGGACCGATCTGGAATTGATAAGCCCAAGCTTCGTCCCCAGACTCTTGTTGAAATCATCGCTGGCCTCAACGACCCGTGCCTCAATCAACACCTGGCGCGCACCAACATCAATCGTCTTGATGAAGGCATTGATTTCCTCAAGCTTGCTCGGAATGTCATGGACAAACAGAATATTTGATTGCGGGTCAGCAACCGCACTTCCCCGCTTGCTGAGAATCCTCTGCGCTGCCGAATTGGCATTCGCCGCCGCCGGTTGCGCTGCGGCACCACCCTGCGCCCCGGTAACCGACAAGCCATTTAATAGGCGAGCCACGTCGACCGCCTTCTGATAATTCAGCGTGAACTGCTCCATTTTCAGCGGCTCAAGTTCGCTGATCTGCTGTTTCGATTCGAAATCCTGCTTCTCGCGGGTGGCAATTTCATCACGCGGGGCAATCATGATGATGTTGCCCTTCTTGCGCATATCCAGCCCCTTTTGCTGGAAAATGATGTCGATCACCTGATCGGCCGGCACATCCTTAAGTACCAAGGTGGTAAAGCCGCTCACCGTCTCGCTGATCACTGCATTGAGCCCCAATTCCTCAGCCATCAGGCGTAGCAAGGCACGAACGTCACCGTTCTGATAATTGATACTGACCCGCGGTCCCTGATAGCCGATCTTGCTGCCCTGCACCAGTTTGTTCGGATCTTCAATAATCTGCCGGACCTCGACCACAAACTGATTGTCACTTTGGTAGGCGTTATGCTCCCACAAACCCTTGGGCGTGATAGTCATGCGGACGTTTTCACCCAGGCTACGCGTTTCCACCCCCTCAACCGGCGTCGCGAAATCCAGCACATCGAGCTTGCGGGCCAGATGCTGCGGCAAGGCCGTTTTTATGAAATCCACGACCAACGAACTGCCTTGCTGGCGAATATCGATACCGGTTCCTGCATCACTGAGATCAACCACGACACGCCCTTCGCCGCTCTTGCCGCGGCGAAAGACGACATCGCGAATGGCGTGTGCATTACCTACGGCGGTTTCTTCTACAAAACGTGTTGCTGCACCGGCAGTCGGTGCCGCCCCCGGCACCAACACTGGGGACAAGGTGACATAGAGCGACTTGCCCTCAAGACGCGTACGGTAATTCATGCTGTGCAACAGATTGAGGACCAGCCGGGTCCGATCCGAAACTTCCACCACATTTAGGCTGCGCAAATCACCTTCATTGACCTGTTGCGAAGTTTTACCCAAGGCATTCGCGGTCAACGGAAAATCAAAGGCAATTTTCGCCGGATTGGCAACGGCAAAACCCGCAGGCGGCGCACTCAGGGCGTCTTTAAGGTCAATGCGCAAAGTCACGTCGCTGCCTTGCTGTGCCACATTGATCGCCTCGATGGCATTGGCCGCCCAAGCGTGCGTCGACACGCCCGCCAGCAGTAGCACGCCAGTCAGTGCTCGCAGCAGCACACGATAAATGAATTTCATTGTTGAATTCCCTCCTTGCTCTGCAGCAACAGCGAGCTTAAACGCTCACTCCAGTCACCTGCCGAGTCTTGCACCAGTTCCTTGACCTTGACTTCATTTTCGGTGATCGCCGTCACCACCCCGAAGTCCAGGCCGATATAGCCGCCCACCTTGACCTGACGTACGCGATCTTCGTATTTAATCAGCGCAATCGGTCGACCGTTGATCACCAAACGACCAATCATGGTCAGCGATTCAAGCGGATATTTTTCGAGCACTTCGTTACGCAAATCCCGAGCTTCGAAATCAGGCTGGAATGCGCCACCCTTGCCGTTACCCTGACGATACTTGGCATCGGGCTCAATCTTCGACGGCCGGAAGGGGTCGGTCAGCGACTCCACCTCGTAGGGCACCGGCTGATACGGCAGCACTTCCGGTAATTTAGCAATCCGCCCACGCAGGTCACGCGAATTGTCTTCCATCCAGCGCCGAACATCTTCGTGATCACCATCAGCACAGGCCGCCAGCATGGCGCACAGGGTCAACAGCAAAATTCGCTTCACTTCTTGGCTCCCGGACGGGGCTTCTTCTGCCGTGCAATTTCTTCTTCATCCAGGTAGCGGAAGGTTTTGATGGTGGCATCGAGCGACAGAGTGCCCGCATCCTTCAGCGGCAGGATACTGATGTTGTTCAAAGTCACGATGCGCGGCAATTTCGCAATATCTGCCGCAAAGGCACCAATGTCGTGATATGAGCCATTGATTTTCACCGCCACCGGCAACTCGGCATAAAAATCCTTGATTGCCTCACTCCCCGGCCGGAACAATTCAAATTGCAGACCACGGCCCAAACCGGCCTGGTTGACTTCAATCAGTAACGCCTCGATTTCCGAACGATTAGGCAATTGTTTGAGCAGAGCACCAAAGGAGCGGTCGATCTCGGCCAGTTGCTGCGTATAGAGATCAAGATTGACGGCTTGCCGCTTCTTGTCGATGAATTGCTGCTTCAGGGTTTGCTCGTCCTGCTGCTGCCGATCGAGATCAGCCAGTTGGTCCGACCAGACAAACCACCAGCCGGCCACCAGAACGAATACAAAAAAGCCGAGCAAGATCACCACTTTTGGAATCGTCGGCCATGCCCCCGGATCATTAGGGTTTATGTAGCGGAAGTCGTCGAGAATTCCCTCGATATCGATCTTCGGCAGATTGAGCGACTTCATGCTCACTTTCCTTCCGTCTCCGATGAATTCCGGGTTAACTTGAAATTCATCGAAAATTCATTGATTCGCCGCGCATTCAAGACCGATGCCTTGGTTTCAATGAGTTGCGGTTGCTCCAGCCAGGACGAATCGTCAATATTGCGCATCAACGCCGAAACACGGGCATTCGATTGGGCGTACCCCATCAACCCGACGTCGACACCGTTCTGCTTGATCGATTTCAGATACACCCCCTCCGGGACCTGCTTGACCAATTCGCTCAGCAAATAAACCGTTTCGCCGCGGTCACGCTGTAAGTCCTCAATCACCCGCTTGCGCGCCAGCAAGGCCTGGCTCTGCTCCTTGAGGCGTTTAATCTGTTCAAGCTGGGTATCAAGCTGGGCGATTTCCTGTTTTAGATAGGTATTGCGTCCGGACTGGGTGCTGACCCAACCATCAATCAAGGTGTATATCGCGAAAATAACCAGCACGGCCAGGACGAAAATCAGACCGGTCAGGACAAAAAACTGCTCGCGACGCTCCTTGCGTGCCGCTTCACGATGGGGCAGCAGATTGATGCGTATCATGCCGGGTCAAACCTCCGCAGAGCCAGGCCACAAGCCACCATCAAGGCAGATGAATCGGCCAGCAGATTGCGGGCACGGACACGATCAGACAACTCCATGTTGGCAAACGGGTTGGCGATCAGCGTATTGACCTGGGTGCGCGTCGCCACGACTTCATCGACACCGGGAATCACAGCACAACCACCCGCCAGAACAATGTGGTCTACCTGATTGAACTGCGTCGAGGTAAAGAAAAACTGCAGGGCGCGCGACACTTCCAATGCCAGGCTCTCGACAAAAGGCGTCAGCAGTTCCAACTCGTAACCATCCGGTAGATTACCAGTGCGCTTGGCTGTCTCGGCCTCCTCGAAAGTCATGCCGTAATGACGGGTGATGTCCTGGGTCAACTGACTGCCACCAAAAGCCTGCTCACGAGCATAAACTTGCTGACCGTTGCGCAGCACGGTCAGATTCATCACGCTAGCCCCAGCATCGATCAGGGCCACGATCTGGTTTCGTCCAGCATCCGGCAACTGCCGTTCGATCAGGGTGTAGGCTGACAACAGGGCAAAATTCTCGATATCGATGACCACCGCTTTCAAACCTGACGCATCGGCAATTGCCACCCGATCTTCAACCCGCTCCTTCTTGGAGGCGGCAATCAGAATTTCGGCCTCATCAGGCGACGAAGGCGCAGGCCCGATCAACTGATAGTCAAGATTAACCTCATCAATAGCAAAGGGGATATATTGATTGGCCTCAGACTCAACCTGGGCTTCCAGTTCTTCGTCGCGCAAGCCGGCCTGGACGATAATTTTTTTGGTAATGACGGCTGAGGCTGGCAGTGCCATCGCCACATTCCGGGTCGATGTACCGAGTCGTTTCCAGGCTCTCCGCACGCAATCGACCACCACTTCGAGATTGGCAATATTGCCATCCGATACGGCATCCTTGGGCAAGGCTTCGATGGTATAGCGCTCGACGCGATAGGCATCCTTGCCGTTGGCGGTTAGCTCAACCAGCTTGACAGCAGATGAACTGACATCCAGGCCAAGCAGGGGACGGGCCTTGGGACTGAACAACGCGGAGATATCAATACCCACCACACCCCCAAAAAAGTCCTTACGGATTACGAAGTTAGAAGGAAAAGCAATAATTCACTTCAGATGCTAGCAACAAGCCCTTGCCCTGTAAAGCACTTTAACGGTGCCGCCTGGGGGCAGCGTATAATGCGCCGACCTCAATCAAACACACCGCACCGTGGCCTCTCTTCCCTTGGCGCTACGCCTGTTTCTATACCCGTTGATCGCTCTGCTTGGCCTGATCGCCATGGGGATCGCCCTGGCGGCCATGGTCGTCGCCCTGGCCTACCCCAACCTCCCTTCGCTGGAAGTTTTGACCGATTATCGGCCCAAGGTGCCGCTGCGCATCTATACCGCCGACGGCTTCCTGATCGGCGAGTTCGGCGAAGAGCGACGCGCCGTGGTGTCGATTCACGAGGTTCCCGAAGTCATGAAGCAGGCTATTTTAGCGGCTGAGGACGACCGCTTTTACCAGCACGGTGGCATCGACTACCTTGGCATTCTTCGCGCGGCCAGTTCCAACCTGATGAGTGGTGGCAAACGTCAGGGCGCATCGACCATTACCCAGCAAGTCGCCCGCAATTTTTTCCTGACCACCGAAAAAACCTATACCCGCAAACTGTACGAAGCGCTGCTGTCACTGAAAATCGAACACAACCTGAGCAAGGATCAAATTTTCGAGTTGTACATGAACCAGATTTTCCTCGGCCAACGCGCCTATGGCTTTGCCGCCGCGGCACAGATCTATTTCGGAAAGCCACTATCGCAAATCTCAGTGGCAGAGGCCGCCATGCTGGCTGGATTACCCAAGGCGCCGTCGGCCTACAACCCGATCGCCAATCCAAAGCGCGCCCGCCTGCGTCAGCAATATGTACTGCGCCGCATGTTCGAACTGGGCCACATTTCCGAACAACAACGCGAAGCCGCACTGAAGGAACCGCTGATCATCAAGCGGGAATTGTCCGAGTACGCGGTCCACGCCGAATTTGCCGCAGAAATGGCCCGCCAGATTGCTGCCGAGCGTTTCCCGGAAGAGATTTATTCTCGCGGCATGAAGATTTACACCACCCTGATCAAGTCTGAACAGGAAGCAGCCTATCGCAGCCTGCGCCGTGGCGTGATGGATTACGATCGGCGACATGGTTACCGGGGCGCCGAATCCTATATCGACATGCGCACCATTCAGTCCGAGCAGGACGAAGCCATCGACGTCGCCCTGCAGGAGATCAGCGATGCCGACGACCTCATCCCGGCCATCGTGCTCGAAGCCGACAGCAAACGCCTCGTTGCCTACCGCAAGGGGGGCGAATCGGTCACGCTGACCGGCGACGCCCTGAAGTTTGCAGCCCGCATGCTGGATGACAAGGCGCCACCCAACAAACGGCTGAAACGCGGCGCCGTCATCCGCCTGCAAAAAGATGACCACAACAAATGGCAAATCAGCCAATTGCCAGAAGTCGAGTCCGCCCTGGTCGCCGTCTCGCCACACGATGGCTCAATCCGTGCTCTGGTCGGTGGTTTCGACTTCAATCGCAACAAGTTCAACCATGTGACCCAGGCCTGGCGCCAACCAGGATCGAGTTTCAAGCCCTTTGTTTATTCTGCCGCACTGGAAAAAGGCTACTTCCCAGGCAGCATGGTGGATGACGCACCGATCGTCATTTCCGCTGCTGAAACCGGCTCGCAAGCCTGGGAACCGAAAAATTACGACGGCAAATACGACGGCCCGATGAGCTTGCGCACCGCGCTCGCCAAGTCGAAAAACATGGTCTCGATCCGCCTGATGCAAACCATCGGCCCCCAGTACTCGCAAGACTACGTCACCCGTTTTGGCTTTGAGGCCGACAAGCATCCGCCTTACCTGACCATGGCCCTGGGCGCCGGGTCAGCCACCCCATGGCAGATGGTGACCGGCTACGCGGTTTTCGCCAATGGCGGCTACCGGGTCAACCCGCACATCGTGCGCGACATTCGCGACGAACGCGGCCAGATTCTAGCCCAGGCCGACGAACCTGCGGCTGGTGACGAAGCAAGCCGCATCATCGATCCGCGTAACGCCTTCATGATGGACAGCATGCTGCGCGACGTCACCCTCTACGGCACCGCCGCCCGGGCTACCGGCCAACTGAAGCGACGTGATCTGGCCGGCAAGACTGGCACGACCAACGAATATGTGGACGCCTGGTTCTGTGGCTACCAGATGACCACGGCCAGCTGTGCCTGGATTGGCTTTGACCAGCCCAAAAACCTGGGCAACAAGGAAACCGGCGGCGCGGCGGCGCTGCCGATCTGGATTGGCTACATGAAAGAAGCCCTGAAAGACACCCCGGAGCAAACACCCGAGCCTCCGGAAGGACTGACCCAGGTCACCATCCGAGGGCAAAGCCAGTGGGTCTATGCCGAGAACGTGCCACAAATCATGGCGCAGCAACCCCCCGAAGGGCCGACCGAGCCAGCAGGCGTCGACCTACTGAATTCGGCGGGTTATTAACTCAGCTGAGTTGTATGGTTTCGCCGGCCTGCTGGCTGGCGAGCACCGACAACTTCGCCATCAACTCGGCACCGTCGCGCGTATCGCGCCAGGCCGTGCCATCCCACCGAAAATGAAAACCACCGGCTCGGGCTGCCACCCAGATTTCCTTGGCGACGCCATGCCGATTGACGATGATCTTGCTACCGTCGTCGAATTCAATTTCCAGGACGCCGCCAGGCGCCAGTTCGACATCAAGCTCGGCCCCCGAGGTTTCGCAGGCACGGTCGATCCGGTTCAGAGTCGCTTCGGCCAAGGCGTTGAATTCGCTGTCTTCCATCGTGTGCTACCATCCCGCTCTTATTTGACAGCCTGCTGAACATGTCCAGAATCGCTGCCTTGCTGATCACCCTGAGCCTTGCCGCCTGCGGCATGAAAGGCCCACTCGAACTGCCCCCTGGCCCACACCCAGAGCCTTTGCTCGGTAGTGGCCAGAAGGCGACAGCCAAGAATGTTAGCACGCCCCCTCCCGCCCGGAATCCATGACTGCCTTTACCCTGAAGAACGGCGTTCTCCACGCCGAAAATGTCGCCCTGCCCGCCATCGCTGAACAATTCGGCACACCGGCCTATGTTTATTCCCGCGCCGCGCTCAGCGAATCGCTGCAGGAATTCCAGGATGTCCTCGGTGCCCACCCTACCGGCGCTAACGCGCTGGTCTGCTATGCCGTCAAGGCCAATTCCAACCTGGCCATTCTCAACCTCTTTGCCCGTCTCGGTGCCGGTTTCGACATCGTCTCCGCTGGCGAACTGCAGCGTGTGCTGGCCGCCGGCGCCGATCCCAAAAAGGTCGTCTTCTCCGGTGTGGGCAAAACCGCCGCTGAAATGAAACAGGCACTCGATGTCGGCATCTTCTGCTTCAACATTGAGTCGGCCCCCGAGCTTGAGCGACTCAACGAGGTTGCTGGCCAATGTGGCAAAAAAGCACCGATCAGTTTTCGGGTCAATCCCAATGTCGACCCCAAGACGCACCCCTACATCTCGACCGGCCTCAAGGAAGCCAAGTTCGGTATCGCCTATGCGCAGTCGCTGGCCCTCTACCGCCGCGCCGCCGCCTTGCCGAATATCGAAGTGACCGGCATTGACTGCCACATTGGCTCACAATTGCTCGACCCGGCCCCCTTCGTCGAAGCCCTTGACCGCATTTTGGCTCTGGTCGACCAGTTGACCGCAGAAGGCATCACACTCCATCACCTCGACATCGGCGGCGGCCTCGGCATCAAGTACAAGGCCGAACAAACGCAGCCAACCGTTGCCGCCTACCTCAACCCGCTGCTCGACAAGCTGGCCGGGCGTGGTTTGCAGATCGTCATGGAACCTGGTCGCCGCCTGGTCGGCAACGCCGGCCTGCTGCTGACCCACATCGAATTTCTCAAGGAAGGTGATGGCAAGAATTTTGCCATCATCGACGCGGCGATGAACGACCTGATGCGCCCCGCCCTCTACGAAGCCTGGCACGACATCCACCCGGTCATGCCGCGTGACGGCGCCCCCCGCGACTACGACGTGGTCGGCCCGGTCTGCGAAACGGGCGATTTCCTTGGCCAGGCCCGTCCGCTATGCGTGCAACCGGGCGACCTGCTGGCCGTCATGTCGGCTGGTGCCTACGGCATGGCCATGGCCTCCAACTACAACACCCGGCCGCGCGCGGTGGAAGTCATGGTCGATGGCGATCAGGTGCACCGCATCCGTCAGCGCGAAACCGTCGAACAGCTTTACGCCGGCGAGCAGATGCTCCCCATCTGATGGGCGTTCGTGTCGACAAATGGCTGTGGGCGGCGCGCTTCTTCAAGACGCGCAGCCTGGCCAGCGATGCGGTCAGTGGCGGCAAGATCAAACTCAATGGCAGCGCCCCCAAGCCAGCGCGTGAGGTCAAGGTCGGCGACCGACTCGACATCAGCCACGGCGAAATGCGCTGGGAAGTCATCGTTCAGGGCTTGTCGGAAAAGCGTGGCCCGGCGCCAGAAGCCCGCCTGCTCTATGAAGAAACCGCCGACAGTCTCGCCGCTCGCTTGGCAGCGCAACTGCGCCGCCAGTTCGAACACGAACCCGCCGCGGAAATCCACGGCCGGCCGACCAAACGCGACCGCCGGCAAATGGACCGCTTCAGCGGCTGATTTTCAATTGCCGCGGGTGGTCGACCGTGATCGATTTCAATTTTTCAACACCCAGGCCAAGGCCAGCGGCAGGAAAATCAAGGCGGCCAGGTTGCCGATCAAGACGATCGATGCCACACGCTGCGGCTCCTGCTGATAACGCTCGGCAAAAAGGAAATTGAGCACCGCCGGCGGCAAGGCACCAAAGACAAACAGCATCGCCGCATCGCGCCCACTCAGCCCCAGCAAGGTGATGACCCCAGCCGCAATGACCATGCCGGCCAGCGGTCGCAACACGGCACTGCCCACCGCCAGGCGCCACTCGCCAAAACTGACATCGGTCATCCGCACGCCAAGCGAGAACAACAGCAAGGGCACCGAAACATCGCCCAGCATCTTGATGGCGATGATCAGCGGCGTCCAGACTGCGATATTGAGCAAGGCCACGGTCAACCCAGCGATCGCCGCAAAAACCACCGGAACACGCCACAAGGTCAACAAACGGGTTTTCGGGTCGAGCAGGCGTGCGCCAAAGGAAAAATGCAGCGTGTTCTCGACCATGAACAGGATCACCGCTGCAGGCAGTGCGCTCTCGCCCCAGGCCAGCACGGCCAGCGGCAGGCCGATATTGCCGGAATTGTTGAACAGCATCGGCGGCACCAGGGTTTTGGGCGCCACACCAATCAAGCGGGCCAGCGGCCAGGCCAGCAAGCCACAACTGGCCAACACCAGGAGTCCCCCCAAGGCCAGCGGCGCATAGGCCGCCAGATCAAAGGACTTCCCGGCCATGGCCGCAAAGACCAGGGCCGGCACGAAAACATCCATGTTCAGGCGGTTGGCCACCGCCATTTCCGGCTTGTGTTTACGCCCGTAAAAAAACCCGGCCGCGACAATGCCAAAAATGGGAAACAGGATGGCGAGCAGGCGAAAACTCAGGCTCGATTCGTCCACACGACAATCCTCACAGGCAACTTAGAGCAAGCCACAGTACGGGCGGCCGGGCCGCCAGCCTAGTCGGGAATACCCGCTTACAGCACGTAGCGCGACAAATCCTCGTCGGCGGCCACTTCACCCAGCTTTTCATTGACGTAGGCCGCGTCGACCGCGACGCCCGTCAATCCCGGCCGCCCAGCGTCGAAGGACACCTCCTCGAGCAACTTCTCCATCACCGTATGCAGACGACGCGCCCCGATGTTCTCGGTCTTTTCATTCACTTGAAAAGCAATCTCGGCCATGCGGCGGATACCGTCTGCGGCAAATTCGACACGGACCCCTTCTGTGTCAAGCAATGCCTGATACTGCTTGGTCAGGCATGCATCCGTCTGGGTCAGGATGCATTCAAAGTCAGCGACCGACAGCGAATCCAACTCAACTCGAATCGGAAAGCGCCCCTGCAGCTCGGGTATCAGGTCGGAGGGCTTGGCCAGATGGAAGGCACCCGAGGCAATAAATAGAATGTGATCAGTTTTGATCATGCCGTACTTGGTCGACACCGTCGTCCCCTCAACCAGCGGCAACAGGTCGCGCTGCACACCCTGACGCGACACATCGGCCCCCTGACTATCGGAGCGGCTAGTCACCTTGTCGATTTCGTCAAGGAAGACGATACCGTTCTGCTCCACCGCCCGCACCGCCGCCAGCTTGGTTTCTTCATCATTGACCAGACGGGCCGCCTCTTCATCCGTCAGCAACTTGAGCGCTTCCTTGATCTTCAGCTTGCGCGACTTCTTTTTGGCATTGCCCAGGTTCTGAAACATGCCCTGAATCTGCTGGGTCAGTTCCTCCATACCCGGCGGCGCGAAGATTTCCGCCTGCATGGCCGGAGCGGCGACTTCGATATCGATCTCTTTGTCGTCGAGTTCGCCCTCGCGCAATTTCTTGCGGAATTTCTGCCGCGTCGCGTTATCCGCGGTCGACGCCGATTCTTCAGCATAAAACCCAGGACTGCGCGCCGGGGGCAACAAGACATCCAGCACCCGCTCCTCGGCGGCATCCTCGGCCCGCCCGCGCATGGCTTTCATCGCCTGCTCCCGCTGACTCTTGATCGCCATCTCGACCAGATCGCGGATGATGGTCTCAACATCGCGGCCAACATAACCCACTTCGGTAAACTTGGTCGCCTCAATCTTGATGAAGGGGGCATTGGCCAGACGGGCCAGACGACGCGCAATCTCGGTCTTGCCCACGCCGGTCGGGCCGATCATCAGGATGTTCTTGGGGGTAATTTCCTGGCGCAGGGGATCAGCCACCTGCGAGCGTCGCCAGCGATTGCGCAAGGCGATGGCCACCGCCTTCTTGGCGGCTTGCTGGCCAACAATATGTTTGTCGAGTTCGGAGACGATCTCCTTGGGGGTCATGGTCGTCATTCGAGGGTTTCCAGCGTGAAATTACGATTGGTGTAAATGCACAGGTCGCCGGCAATTTCCAGCGACTTGGTGACGATGTCCAGCGGGCTGAGTTCGGTATTTTCCAACAGCGCCCGAGCCGCACTTTGGGCGTACGCCCCGCCGGAACCGATGGCCACAATGCCATGCTCCGGCTCCAATACATCACCATTGCCGGTAATCACCAGCGAGTGCTCACGATCAGCCACCGACAGCATGGCTTCGAGGCGACGCAGCGCCCGGTCGCTGCGCCAGTCCTTGGCCAGTTCGACTGCCGAACGCAACAAATTGCCCTGGTGCTTGTCCAGCTTGGCCTCAAAACGCTCGAACAGTGTGAAGGCATCAGCGGTCCCCCCCGCAAACCCCGCCAGAATCTGTCCCTGATACAGGCGACGAACTTTTTTCGCCGTACCCTTGATGACGATATTGCCCAGCGTGACCTGGCCGTCGCCACCCATGCTCACCGACTGGCCCCGACGCACCGACAGGATGGTCGTACCGTGATATTGCTCCATATATTTTCCTGAAACTAAGACTTGGGAAGAATGACGCTGGCCTGCTTGTTAACACCCACCACGGCCATCAGGCCAGCCACCAGATGATTGGGGTTGCGAATGACCACTTCCTTACCAGCCGCCCGGTAGGGCGACAGCCGATTGACCATCTGACCAGCCGAGAAGAAGTCGAGCCGGGCCAGTTCGCTGCAATCAATGATCGGTGCATCCTGCAACTCCAGCACGGACAACAAGCTATCGAAATGTTCGTTTTTGAGCTCACCGCGCAAATAATGCACCGTCTCCGCCACCGGCAGGCTGATCTCGAGCGGAGCTGCGTCCTGGCGCGGCTCCCATGAGGGCGGAGAGACTTCGAAGGTAATGGCGTAATCCACCGCCCGCTCCTCAAAATGCGCCTGCGACCCATGTCGTTGCAGCAATTCAAGCAGCAGCAGCCAACTCGCCTCGTGTGCCGCCTCTCCGGTCACCAGGCGATCATCCAGGCGCTGCTGCAAGTGATCGACCGCGACCAGGTTCACGACCTGCTCCGCCTGACGTGCCGTGCGCAATGCCGTCGCCAGCAGGCCCGCCACTTCATCATCACACCCCAGCAACTGGCCGCAATCGATGAGCACCGGCGACGCAGCCGTCTGCAGCCGTGCCAGTTCAGCCAGCACCGGCCGCGCGATGTCCACGGTCAACACGCCCTTGAGATTCAATTGCCGAACCCCGGACACCGCACACACCGTCGTCGACATCGATTCGCGCCAGGGCGGCGGCGACATTTCGCAAATCTTGGCATACTCAACAGACAAGCGCTCGTAAGCAGCGCGATCACCGGCAATGTGCAAAAAATCGAACAGCATCAGCCAGAAAGGTCGCCCCTTGGGGCATGGATAACTCTGGATATGCGCTTCAAGCAGCGAGCGCACCAGCGCATCCTGACCGTTGGCGAACATCACCACCACGTGTTCAATATCGGCCTGCATGGGATCGACGCCATCGCGGACGTCAATGCCCATGATGGTTGACACGGTGACAAACCCTTCTAGGTCTTCGGAATAATCATCCTCATCGTCGATCGGAGGCAAGGGTTTGAGCACAGGACGGGGGGGGGCCAAAGGTGCAGCGGGCTTGATCACCGGCGGCGGTGCGACAGGGCGTGCCGCCGCTGCCAGAGGCTTTGCTGGCATGACGGGCAATGGCTTCGACCGGGCGACGGGCGGCGCCAGGCTCGCCGATTTCTGTGGCGCTTGCGGCGGCGCGGCGGTGACAACAGGCGCCGCCGGGGCGATCGGCTTGGGCCGGGCCGCCGGCCGCTCGGGCATTTTTTCAGGTGCTTTCTTAAAAAACGAGAAAACCATGACAACTCCGCAACTAGGTGCTTGGTTTTAGCACGTCAGCGCCGCATCACGCAATGAATACAGCACCAATGACCAATAGCAAGGCCAATACCGGGCCAAAGGGTAGATCAAGGCTCAGCGCCAGGGCAAAAGCCAAGCCATAGGCCAGCACCGCCAGCAGGACGGCATACCCCAGCGCCTGCCGCCAGTTGCGTTGCCGCCGAAAAGCCAGCCACGGAGGAATGAAAGCCAAAGCGAAAACAGCCATCACGCCCAGCCCCAGCGTGGCCACCGCCAGACAAAGCGCAACCAGCACATCGAATCCGACCTGGCTCGGCCACAGGGCCTGGCCACGCAAGCGCTGAAGGTCCGGCCACAACTGGGCCAGCAGCAAACCCCGGTGACCACGGTAAAGCCACAGCAAGGCTAGCAACAAGGCCATCAACGCCAAGCCCAGCTCGCGTTCGCCAGCAAAATACAACTGCCCGTCGAACAAGGAATGCCCCAGCCGTTCCGCCTGCGGCCAATGTGCCACTAACAGGACACTGGCCGCCCAGCCGGCAAGCAGCAGCAGGACGTCGCCGGCCATGCCACTCAGCCGTCGGGCCGACAGCGGCCGCAACAAACCGGCCAAGCTCGCCGCCAGCAGGCCACCCAGCAGCGCAGGTAGTGCCACAACAGCGGCCGTCAACGCCCCGGCCGCCGCCATCTGGGCATAAGCCAGCGCAGCCAGCCATTGCTGCCGCAAGCGCAAATAACAGCCCAGCAGCGGCAGCAAGACCGCCAGCGCCAGTCCAGTCAGAAAAGGAAGCAGGAAAAGGTCAAAGGCCATCGAAGGCCTCCAGGTGCAACACCCGGTCACACACCATGGCCACAAAATCGCTGTCGTGGCTGACCAGGAGCAGGCCCGCCCCCAGCGCCACCCGCTCACGCAAGTGAGCCGCCAGGTAAGCCACCCCGGCGGCATCCAGGTGATTCGTCGGTTCGTCGAGCAACACCAAGTCGCCCGCGGACTGCAGGATGGCCCACAAAGCGAGGAAGTGACGCTGGCCACCGGACAATTGATCGAGACGCTCGTCGAGACGACCCGCCAGCCAATCCGGCAGCCCCTGCGCGCTCGCTTCGGTCAGCGCCAGCAGATCGCGACCGGATAAAGGCAGCCCCTCAAGAGGGGGTGGATTCTGCGTCTGCAGGACGATGGTGGCGCCAGGCGCCACCTTGAGTACGCCAGAAAAAATCCGGGCCCGACCGGCCAGAGCGGCCAGCAAGGTGCTCTTGCCCGCCCCGTTCGGACCGACCAGGCCGAGCACTTCACCCCGCCCCAGGGTCAGGTTGAGCGGGCCGCAGCAGGGCTGCTGCCAGCCGAGGACGGCCGCCTGCAACTGCAACAAGGGTGCGCTCATCGCAGCGCCGACAACAAACGCGCCAAGCTGTCGTCGAACAAACCGAACAGATCAGTTGCCGCCGGCGTCCCTCCAACGGTATAGGGCAACATCACGGCCGTAATACCCGCCTTGCCAGCTAGCCAGTCACTGGGTCCGGCCGGCTGATACGGGGTGCGCAGCACCATCGCCGCCGGGGCCGTCGCCTGCCGAGCCAGCAAACCCGCCAGATGACTGGCGCTGGGCTCAATGCCCGGTTTCGGCTCCAGTGCGCCGCGCTCGACCAGTCCCAACCAGTGCTCTAGATAGACGAACGCTCGATGATGCACCACCACCCCGACACCCCGCAGGGGTGCAGCCTGCACCGCCCAACGGGTCATCGCCGCCGTCCATCGGCGAGCAAATTCGGCTTGCCGGGCCTGGTAGTGCGGGGCATGCCCCGGGTCCAGTTGGGCCAGGCGAGCACTCAGGGCCTGCGCCACCCGCAAGACAAGGCGTGGATCAAGGTGAATATGCGGATTGCCTGCCGGGTGAACATCGCCCTGTGCCCGGTCGACCGTAGCCGGTGTTTCCAGGCGCGCCACCTGCGCCGCTGCCTCGAAATACGCGGGCTGCCCCGGCTGGATGCGAGCATTGCCGGATTCGCGCAGAACCAGCGGCAACCAGGCCACTTCCAGGTCGGCGCCGACCGCAACGACCAGATCGGCCCGCCGCGCCTGGGCCATCAACGATGGCCTGGCCTCGATACGATGCGGATCCTGAAAGGCGGTGGTCGCGGTATACACCCGGACCGCATCGCCCCCCAGTTCCTGGGCTAACGCCCCCCACTCCGGCACGGTTGCCAAAATATTCAAGGCCGCCATGGCCGGTGCGGTGACGATAGCGCACAACAAAGCAATCAAATAACGCGACATGCGCATCTCCTTAATAGGTGTGGGCGCCATGCGCGCCAAGGCTCATCACGTATTGCAAGGTCCACTGCCGGTCAGTGAAGCCAGGCGTCGCCTGGTCGACGGCATATTGCAAGCGCAGACGCGAAAATTCGCTCCAGCGATAATCCACCATCGCGCTGCTTTTTTGTGGCCGATAGGCGTCGACCGCGAGAAAAGCCGCATTCGTTCCCAGATCGCGCCGGCCGCTGTCCAGGCGTTCATAACGCAAGCCTGCCCGCCAGGCCGGGGCAAATTGATAAACAGTCTGGGCATACCAGCCGCGCTGGCGGGTGCTGTAATCGCTAACCACGCCATCACAGGATACCGCCACCCCCGCCGTCGCTTCGGCACAGGCCAGGTTACCCTGCTCGGCGCGGACGAAATACTCGCCCTGCACTTTCAGGTTGCGCACCGCCGGATTGCCGTTCGGTGCCCATTTCCAAACAAAATCCGCCAACCAGGTGCTTGACCGCCCGGAAAAATTACCCAGCGCCTCGACCCCATTGATCACGTCCTCGAAATGCGCCGAACGATCCTGCGCCCGGGTCTGCAAATAGGACAGCCCCCCCCGCCACGTGTGGGCAACCCCGAGATCGCCGCCGAGATGGGCGAACAGCGCGCTGGCCCCAGCACCATTGACGTTGCGCTCGCTACCCGGGAAGGCGGCGCCCCGGCCGAGTTCGGCCCCCAACTCGACAAACAACTCGGTCGGTGCCAGCCATTTCAACTGCACGCCATCCTGCAGATAACTCCCTTCGTCGCCAAACAAGGCCCGATACATCAACGGCGCATCGGCAAAATCCCACATATGCGGATGCTGGCCGTTCAGATAACCGATACCGGAACGCTGCCGGCCGACCTTCAGCCCCAGGCCCTGATCCAGACCCAGCGAACGGAACCAGGCCTCTTCGACCTCGGCCGCCCCATCCTTCATCGCCAGGATGGCCTGACCGCGCCAGTGCGGATCGACATTGGCCGCCAGCACCAATTCGGTATGGTCCAGCGAGAAACCACGCTGATTGGCTGGATCGATCGCCGTGTCATGAGCATGAGCGCCCGCCGCAACGAAACCGCCGATGGCACGCTCGGCCAGCGTGCGCTGAGCACGGTAACGCCCCTGCAAGATCAGCGACACCTCGGGATTAAAAGCATTAGCGGTCGACGCCGCAGCGGGTGGAGGAGCCGCCACTGGCGCGCCAGTCGGTGCGGCATCGAGCGGACGACGCTCGGCGCTGGCCAGTTTCTGTTCGAGCGCGGCAATACGCGCTTCGTACTGCTGTTTCATCTCATTGATCTGGGTGCGGATGGCCGCCAGATCAGATTCTTCGGCCGCCAGCACGGGCCACGAGGCGGCCAGCAAAGCGGCCGCAAGCAAGGATTTGGACATTCATTTCTCCTGAAAACGCGAAGATGCCGACCACTCGCCAAGGCTGGCGGTCGACGGCTTTTAAGGGGGCGTTTTCAGCAGATGGGCGGGCCGCGCTGGGCCGGTTGCGGTGCCGGCAGGGCCAGCCGTCCGCTGGGCTGAGCCAGGATCCAGGGCCGGCGGCCGGCCAGAATCGCTGGCTGTATCGCCAGACTAGGCAAGGCCGCCGACAAATCATGCGCCACCATGCACAACTCACAGACATGGGTCGGCGCGACCCCCTCCTTGCTGACCGCATGCTCAAGCGCGTGCGCAGCCCCGGCCAACTGGGCCAGCAGCAGGACGACAACGAGCAGGAGGTGGCGCAGCGGCGACATCGGCGAGATTTAATCGACTTGCAGTAACAAGCCTTTGAGGTATTCCCCCTCGGGGAAGTTCAAAGCTACCGGATGATCGGCCGCCCCAGCCAGCCGCTGAACGATGCGCGCTGAGCGCCCGGCATCGTGTGCTGCTGAGGCCACAATTTTCTGGAACAACTCAAGACCAATGCCGCCAGAACAGGAATAGGTCATCAACAGGCCGCCCGGCTTGAGCAAACGACAGCCGAGAATATTGATGTCCTTGTAGGCCCGCGCTGCCCGCTCGGCATGCGCCGCCGACGGCGCAAACTTGGGCGGATCGAGGACAATGACATCGAACAACCGACCGGCCTTGCGAAATTCGCGCAAGGCATCGAAGACATCGGCCTCCAGCCACTCGGCCCGCTCGGCCGGCAACTGCGGATTGAGGGCCAGATTGGCCTGAGCCTGGGCCAGCGCCGGACCGGATGAATCGATCGACAGCACCGACGCAGCGCCGCCAGCCAGCGCCTGCAGGGAAAAGCCCCCGGTATAGCAAAAACAATTGAGCACACTGCAGTCTGTCGCCAACTGGCCGAGCAGGGCGCGATTGTCGCGCTGATCCAGATAAAAGCCGGTTTTATGGCCGCCAGCGATGTCGACCGCGAGACGCACCCCATTTTCCTCAATGACCAGCGCTTCGTCCCGCGCCGCGCCGTGCAGCCAGCCGGTGACCGGTTCCAGACCTTCCAGGCCGCGCACATCAGAATCAGAGCGTTCAAAGACCCGGGCACAGCCGGTCGCCTGGCACAAACCGGCAACAATCGCCTTGCGCCATTTATCAGCCCCGGCCGAGGTCAGCTGGACGACGACCGTATCGCCATACTGATCGGCAATCACGCCGGGCAAGCCATCCGACTCGGCATGAATCAGGCGCAAGCCGGCCTGACCGCGCAAGGCCGGCAAGCGCTGGCGACGGGCGACGGCCAGGGCAATGCGTCGCTTGAAGAAGGCATCGTCGACCGATTCGTTCGGATCAAAGGTCCAGAAGCGAGCACGAATCTGCGATTGCGGGCTGTAGGCAGCACGCCCGAGCGGCCGCAGGTTGTCGGCCAGCACCTCGACCGTATCTCCAGGCCGGGCCCGCCCTTCGAGACGGCCAACCGAACCGGCAAACAGCCAGGGATGCGATTGCTTGAGCGCCGAGCGCTCCTTGCCGGGCATGAGTATCAACTGCGCCATGATTTTTTCCGATGCCAGAAACGACAAGCCCCGGCGACCTTGCGGCGACCGGGGCCCGAATATGCGGGAAAGCTTAGCTACCCAAGGCCTTGCGGTTACGCTGCTGGCACTCAACAGCGTACATGGTCTTGAACATGCTCTTGCCAGTGCCCTTGAACAGGCGCTTGACGGACTTGGAAACACAGCGGCGTTCCAGAATATTGCGGCGGGTGCGGTTGATGGCCATGGAAAACTCCTAGAATCCGGCGAATTTTTAAAAGAGGCGAATCATAGTCCCTGGCGCGCACAGCGTCAATTGGACCTTGATTTCTTGGCCTTTTTGGCAGTTGACCGCAACAGGCCGCTCAACGCGCCTTGGCCCGCGGATGGGCCGCATCATAAACGCTGGCCAGATGCTGAAAATCAAGATGGGTATAGACCTGGGTCGAAGCGATGCTGCTGTGTCCCAACATCTCCTGCACCGCCCGCAAATCGCCGGAGGACTGCAGAAGGTGCGAAGCAAAAGAATGGCGCAACATGTGCGGGTGCACATGGGTCGGCAAACCCAGGCGAGTGGCCCGCTGCGCCAGGCGCAACTGTACGCCACGCGCCGACAAGCGGTGGCCACGCTGATTGACAAACAAGGCAGGCTCCCCAGCGACGGCCAGAAGATCACGCTGCACCAGCCAGTCGGCCAAGGCTTGCTGCGCCTGTTGTCCCACCGGTACCCGACGCGCCTTGTTACGCTTGCCCAGCACCTGCACTTCGCCATCATGCGCGATATCGCTGACCGCCGAACGATCCAGCGCCAGCAATTCACTCAAGCGCAAGCCGGAGGAATAAAAAAGTTCGAACATCGCCGCATCACGCGCTTCGAGCCGGGGATCGCCGTCTTCAGGCGTTTCCAGCAGCCGGGCCGTTTCATCGACCGACAAGGCCTTGGGCAAGCGACGCGGCGAGCGCGGTGGCCGGATGCCTGCGCACGGATTGACAGCTAACGCGGTCGACTCGCCCAGCCAGGCAAAAAAGCCCCGCCAACTGGACAACAGGCGGGCCAGTGAGCGCCCCGACAAACCCTGACCATGTAACTGAGCCGCCCAGCGGCGCACTTCGTGCCCGGCGATGTCCGGCCATGGCCGCCCAGCCGCCAACTGCAGCAGACGTTGCAGATCACGGCGGTAATTACTGATCGTGTGCGGCGACAGCCGGCGCTGACTGGCCAGCATCTCCAGCCAGGCATCGACTGCTGCCCGCGGGGTCATAGCGTGCTTTTCGTCACCCGGGCGAGGGCAGCCGAGACCATTTCGCCAATACGCTCAAGGTAGAGCGTGCCCATATCGGCATAAAAACGCTGATTTTCTTCGCTACCCAGCGCCACCAGGCCGATGGTGCCGCCGCCATTACGCAAGGCAATCAAGGCCTGCGAACGGATATGCGATGCCGCTTCGCCAAACCACGAGGCCGTGCCGAATCCCGCGGTCGACCCGCAGTACGGCCGGGAAAGCGTTTCGGCGAAGACCTGCAACTCCTCGCTGACGGCAGCAAACTCCGGCAAATCCTCGATGTCAGTCGGCTTGTCCCACAAACGCAGGGCGACATGCGGCACCGAGAAATCATCACGCAGGTGGAAATTGAGCAGATGGATGACCGCCTGAAAGGTTTCAGCGGCAATCAGGCCCACCGCCAGGCGATGGACCTTCTCGCTGATCTGATCGTTTTCCTCACCAAAGGCAATCAATTCGGCCAGCTTGCTCTCGGTCTGACGATTTTTCTCACGCAGGGTCAACATCTGCCGCTCAGCCAGCGAAACCGCGCGGCCATCGTGCGGATGTGGCACGAAAATCTGCGCCATCAGGTCGGCGTAATGCTCGAAGAAACTGGGATTGTTCTTCAAATATTCGGCAATTTCATCCGGAAACAGGGCGCTCATAATTCAATTTCTCCAGTAAAGACGGTTTCGGCCGGACCGGTCATCATCACCGGCCGCCCTTCGCCCCCCCAGGCGATGCACAGATCGCCCCCACGCGTCGTCACCTGCACCGGTGATTCGAGGAGACCGCGGCGGATACCGGCGACAACAGCCGCACAGGCGCCCGTCCCGCAAGCCAGCGTCTCGCCGGCCCCCCGCTCGTACACCCGCAGGCGGATCGTATGGCGGTCGACAATCTGCATGAAACCGACGTTGACCCGGCGCGGAAAACGATCGTGTCCCTCAATCAACGGCCCCTGTTCGGCGACCGGTGCCTGCTCGACATCGGCAACCACCTGCACGGCGTGCGGATTACCCATCGACACAACACTGATTTCCAGCGTTTCATCCGCCACATCGAGGTTGTAGATCACGACCTCGTCATCATGCAGAAAAGGAATTTCGCTCGGCAAAAAGCGGGGAATCCCCATGTCGACCGTGATCTTGCCATCCCCTTCGAGGCGCGGCGAGATGATGCCCATCATGGTTTCGACGCGAATCTGCCGTTGCTCGGTCAGGCCCTGCTCATGGACGAAACGGACAAAACAGCGCGCACCATTGCCGCATTGCTCAACTTCGCCCCCATCGGCGTTGAAAATCCGGTAGCGAAAATCGACGCCAGGCGTCGCCGCCGGCTCAACCAGCAGGATCTGGTCGCAACCGACACCGAAGTGTCGGTCCGCCAGATAACGTCGTTGTTCGGGCGACAGCGCGACCACCTGGCGAACGCCGTCGAGGACGACGAAATCGTTGCCCAGGCCATGCATTTTGGAGAATTTGAGTTTCACGCGCCGCTCCGCATTTGAATTGAAAAAGAATAGCAGAGACAGTGACTTGTCTCAAATTTCTAAAGCTTTTTCTCCATCACGAAATCATCCATCACGTAACCGCGACCGATGTCATCCACCGTCACCGTACGGATTTCGAAACCGTATTTCATGTAGGAGTTGATCGCCTTCTCGTTGCGCTTGTTTACCTGCAGGATCACGCACGGGTAACCAATTTTCTTGGCTCGCGCCGCGACATGGGCGATCAACTGGCCACCCACCCCCTTGCGCTGTACGTCCGGGTGAATGTACAGCTTGTCGAGCTTGAATTCCCCTTGGTAAATCTCGCTAAAGGCAAAACCGACGCGGCGATCCTCTTGGAAAGCCTGGTCCAGCCATTTGTCGGCCTCTTCCAGATCATCGTACAGCCGCTCATGACCGTAGCGCTGCTCCAGCATGAAGTCGATCTGTTCCTGAGTGATGATGCCAGGATAAGTGGCCTGCCAGATTTCGCGGGCCAAGGCCGAGATGGCCGGCACATCGGGCGGCGTCACGGGACGAATTTCAATAGTCAGGCTCATGGGTAAAACCTCTGTTCTCCGGGTGGCCGGGTTTTGAAACGTTTATGCAACCAGAAATACTGCTCCGGCATCGTCAGTACCTGGCTTTCGATGAAGCGATTCATGCGCAGCGTGTCTGCCTCGATGCTGTCGCCAGGGAAATTATCCCATGACGGCAGCACTTCGAGGACATAGCCCTGTGCCGTCAAGCGACTAATGCAGGGCACAACCCGGGCGCCGGTCAGGCGCACCAGACGCGACAACGCAGGAATGGTCGCCGCCGGCACCCCAAAAAAGGGGACAAAAATCGAATCGTCCGGACCGAAATCCATGTCGGGCAAATAGTAGAAACGCCGCCCCTCGCGCATCGCCTTGATGATCTTGCGCAAACCGTCCTGACGCGACAGCAGCAAAACATCAGAAAAACGGCGCCGACCGTTGTACACCAGTCGATCGAACACCGGGTTTTTCTGGCGCGAGTAAATGCTGCACCCCGGCACCCGCATCGAGATGCGGATCGCTCCGGCATCGAGACCGACAAAATGCGGCGACAACATGATGATCGGCCGCCCCGCCGGGTCGCTCAAATGTTCGGCCCCGCGAATATCGATCAGTGCTTCCAGACGCCGCCGGGAAGCCCACCAGACCAGGGTGCGGTCGAGCAAAGCCTGGGCAAAAACGATGAAATGGCGCCGTGCCAGCTGCTCGCGGTCGACCTCGCTCATGTGCGGAAAACACAGAGCCAGGTTGGTCAGCGCCACCTGCCGACGCTCCCGGCCGAACCGGAAGAGCAGCCGGCCAAGTCCAGCCCCCAGCGCCCGCAACCAGGGCAAGGGCAGAAAATGCAGGCACCACAACAGGCCCAGTAGCGGAAAGCTCAAGAGGTGCTTCATGCCGTCTCGTCGACGGGTGGCGACTCAGCGCCACCCGGCCGCTTGTAGCGGTTGTAACCCCACAAATACTGGGTCGGACAATCGGCAATCAGCGCTTCAATCTCACGATTGATCTGTTCGGCCCGGTCGACCGTATGACCCAGCAAGGGCGACAACGGCGGCCGAAAATGCAGGCGATACCCAGCGCCCGCCGGCAAGCGCTCCCCCCAGGCAAACAAGGTCGTGGCCCCAGTTTCGGTCAGCCGGGCCGCCAGCGTCATGGTGTAAGCGTAACGACCAAAAAACTTCAGCCAAACACCCTCTCCGGTTTTAGGCGCCTGATCCGGCAACATCCCAACCGCCTGACCCTTTTTCAAGGCCTTGATCAGACTGCGCACGCCCGACAGATCGGCCGGTGCCAGATGGAGTTGCTCCCGCTGCCGACCGCGCAGGATCAACGCCTGCAGGCCGGCCGATTTGGGTGCGCGGTACAACACGGTAATCGGTGCCGCGGTCGACAGATACTGGGCAACAATTTCGAAACACCCCAGATGCGGCGTCATGAAGACAATGCCGTGCCCGTCAGCCCGCGCCGCCTCAACATGCGACCAGCCGCACACCTCGACTACCTGGGCATTGGCCTGCGGCAAACTGCGCATCCAGATGCGCGCCAGTTCGAGCATCTGTTTGCCCGCTTCGGCAGCCGCCGGCCACGCCAGATCGCGGGCAAAGCCTGCCTGCTCCAGGTTAGCCTGCAAGTTGGCCCGATAGGTTGGCGACAGGAGATAGACCAGACGCCCCAACAGCCCTCCCAAGCCATGCAGAATGCGCAAGGGCAGGCAGGCGAGAAGCCGGAAAAGAAAAACCATGATGGGTACAGGCTTGAAATTCAGCAGGAAAGGGCTAACATTATCGTTTCGCCGAGTTAAATAGACAACTTGCGGGGCGATTCATAAATGCCGCTAAAGCGTCGCCTGCTCGTGGCCCGAAGCCGGTAACGCCGGACCAAGGGCCCCTGGAGCATCGCATGAGCGAATACCTCTTCACGTCGGAATCGGTCTCCGAAGGCCATCCTGACAAAGTCGCCGACCAAATTTCAGACGCCATTCTGGACGCCATCCTGGCCCAGGACCCGCATTCTCGCGTCGCCGCCGAAACCTTGTGCAACACCGGCCTGGTCGTCCTGGCCGGCGAAATCACCACGCATGCCAACGTCGATTACATCCAGGTCGCCCGCGACACCATCCGCGACATCGGCTATGACAACACTGAATACGGCATCGACTACAAGGGCTGCGCCGTCCTCGTCGCCTACGACAAGCAAAGCCCGGACATCGCCCAGGGCGTAGACAAAGCCTATGACGACAATCTCGACCAGGGCGCCGGCGACCAGGGCCTGATGTTCGGTTACGCCTGCGACGAAACCCCCTCGCTGATGCCGCTGCCGATCTACCTGTCGCACCGCCTGGTCGAACGCCAGGCCTTTCTGCGCAAGGACGGCCGCCTACCCTGGGCCCGCCCGGACGCCAAGTCGCAGGTCACTATCCGCTACGTCGATGGCAAGCCGGACGCCATCGACACCATCGTCCTGTCCACTCAACACGCACCGGACATCAGCCTCGACGATCTGCGCGAAGCGACCATCGAGGAAATCATCAAGCCTGTTCTGCCCAAGGAACTGATCAAGGGCGACATCAAGTACCTGGTCAATCCGACCGGCCGTTTTGTGGTCGGCGGCCCACAAGGCGACTGCGGCCTGACCGGACGAAAAATCATCGTCGACACCTACGGCGGGGCCGCACCGCATGGCGGCGGCGCCTTTTCCGGCAAGGACCCGTCCAAGGTTGACCGCTCGGCCGCCTACGCTGGCCGCTACGTTGCAAAGAACATTGTCGCCGCCGGCCTGGCCTCCCGCTGCCTGGTGCAGATTTCCTACGCCATCGGCGTGTCGCACCCGACCTCGATCATGGTCGACACCTTCGGCACCGGCAAAATCAGTAACGAAACTCTGACCGCCCTGGTCCGCAAGCATTTTGACTTGCGCCCGAAAGGCATCGTCAACATGCTCAACCTGCTGCGCCCGATTTACCGTAAAACCGCCGCCTACGGCCACTTTGGGCGCGATGAACCGGAGTTCAGCTGGGAAGCCACCGACCGGGCCCGTCTGCTGCGTTCAGACGCCGGTTTATAAGCGCATTAAAGCAACACGAGGTATCCGGCGATGCCTCGTGTTTGCCGTTAGAATCCGCCCCATGCTCAAAAAAATCCCTGTTAGCCAGTTGCGCGTCGGCATGCACCTGGAGGCCTTCTGTGGCGCCTGGATCGACCACCCTTTCTGGCGTACACGCTTCGTCATCAGTGACCCGAACGATATTGCCTTGATCCTCGACAGTGCGATCAAGGAGGTCTGGATCGATTGCGACAAGGGTGACGACATTGAAAGCGACGGCAGCGAACCGCTGGAGACACGACAGTCGGTCGCTGACCTCCCGCCCGCCGCAACAACCCCTGCAGCCAAAGCCAGTTTTGCTGACGAACTCAAACAAGCCTCCCGCATTGTCAGCCGTGGCAAGGAGGCGGTCGTCTCGATGTTCCAGGAAGCCCGCATGGGCAAGGCCATCGACGCCGAAGCGGCCGCCCCGCTGGTCGAGGAGATCTCCAACTCCGTCCTGCGCAATCCTGGCGCCCTGATCAGCCTGGCCCGCTTGAAAACAGCCGACGACTACACCTACATGCACTCGGTCGCGGTCTGCGCCCTGATGATCGCGCTGGCCCGCCAACTGGGGCTGAACGAAACGCAGACCCGTGAGGCCGGCATGGCCGGCTTGCTGCACGACCTGGGCAAGGCAATGATCCCGGCGGCCATTTTGAATAAACCCGGCAAACTGAGCGATGAGGAATTTGCCATCGTCAAGACCCATCCGGCAGAAGGCCACGCCCTGTTGCTCGCAGGCAAAAGCATCAGCGTCATCACCCAGGACGTCTGTCTGCATCATCACGAAAAAATGGATGGCAGCGGCTACCCGGATGGCCTGAGCGGCGAAGCTATCAGCCTGCATGCCCGGATGGGTGCCGTTTGCGATGTTTATGACGCCGTTACCTCAAACCGTCCATACAAGGCTGGCTGGGACCCCGCCGAGTCGATCAAGCGCATGTCCGAATGGACAGGGCACTTCGATCCGAGCATTTTCCAGGCCTTTGTCAAAAGCTTGGGCATTTACCCGGTCGGCTCACTGGTCCTGCTCAAATCCGGCAAGCTGGGCGTCGTTGTGGAGCAAGGCGAAAAATCGCTGCTCACCCCAAAAGTGAAAGTGTTCTTCTCCACCCGTTCACAGGCCTACATCCCGCCCGAGGTCATTGACCTGACCCGCAGCGCGGAAAAAATTTCCGGCCGCGAAGATGCCAAAAAATGGGGCATCAAGAACGTCGACCGCTACTGGGCCGAGTGAGGCCAAGCCGGCAGCCTGCCCCACCATCCCGCATCCGATCTATTTGCGACCGAAGCGGTCAGCCAGTTCCTGCAGTTTCTGCAAACGCCGTTCTTCCGCCTTGGCAGCGGCTTCCTGCGCCTTGCGCTGTTCGGCCTGTTTCTTGAAGCGCTCACGCAACAACTCGCTGGCGTGCTGCCGATTCTCATCGGTCACTTCACCAGCGGGCGAACCATCCAGATTCAAGCGTTGCGCGCCCTTCTCCATTTCCTTCAGGTAACGGGTCGAAATCGTATGGCTGCGCATGGCCAGACGAATACTTTTCTTGCTCAAATCGGGCAAGGCAGCAAACACCTGCTTGTCAATACCAATCGCCAGCGGGCTGAAATCCCGGAACACGGCATAACGCGTCTGCAAATCCTTCAACAGGCTACGGGTATCAATCTGGGTTTGGGCAACAGGGGCTTCGGGAGCAGCGGCAGTCGTCATGGCGGAGAGCTAATTCTGAACAAGGGGCGAAGGGTAGCACGAAGCGTCTGCCTGCGCCCCTGATCACGCAAATCACACTCCGTTCTGGCGGAACCAGGCAAGCATGCGACGCCAGCCATCTTCAGCCTCTTCCTTGCGGTAGCTCGGTCGATAATCGGCATGGAAAGCATGCGGGGCATTATCGTAAAGCACGATTTCCGAACTTTTCGCCAACGAACCCCCCGCTTTCAGCGCCGCCTCCATCGCGTCGACCGTTTCCAGCGGAATCCCGCTATCCAAGCCCCCATACAGACCAAGCACCGGCGCCTTCAGCGCATCCACCAATTCGCTGGGATGACGCGGCGTGAATTGGTTGGCCGTGCCGACCAAGCGACCATACCAGGCGACCGCCGCCTTCAAACCCGGATTATGCGCGGCGTACAGCCAACTGATCCGCCCCCCCCAGCAGAAACCGGTAATCGCCAAACGGCCAGTATCCGCCCCCTCGGTTGCGGCCCAGCGCACACTGGCATCGAGATCGCTCATCACTTGGGCATCCGGCGTCCGAGCAGTAATTTTTTCGAGGATTTCGGCGACGCTGGCCACAGCCTGCGGATTCCCCTGGCGGGCAAACAATTCAGGCGCCACGACAAAATAGCCCAGTTTGGCCAAGCGCCGCGCCGTGTCACGGATGTATTCATGAACACCAAAAATTTCCGAGACCAGCAGCACGACCGGCGGCCGCTCAACCCCGGCCGGCCGGGCACGATAGGCCACCATCTCGCCATCCACAACAGGCACCCGAACCTCCCCCTCGAGCAGCCCCGTCGCAGCGGTGTGAATTGCCGTCTGCGCCATCACCGGCTGCGTCGCCAAGGCAAAACCGGCACCGAGCGTGGTCACCAAGAAACTACGCCGGTCCTGCACATACCGCGGCAGCAAACTATCGAACTCCGGGCGGGTATTCATCGGCATTTCTCCAAAAAATCACATCAAAACAATGTCGTATTGCTCAGGGGAATAACTGGGCTCGGATTGCAGCGACACGGGCTTGCCGATAAAGTCCGACAGCATGGCGAGCGATTGCGACTCCTCGTCGAGGAACAGGTCAACCACCTCCGGTCCGGCCAGGACGCGATATTCGCGGGCATTGAACTGGCGGGCCTCGCGCAGGAGTTCGCGCAGGATTTCGTAAGCGACCGTCCGGGCGGTTTTGACTTCGCCGCGCCCGCCGCAGGTCGGACAAGGCTGGCAGAGCACATGGGCGAGCGACTCGCGCGTCCGCTTGCGGGTCATCTCGACCAAGCCGAGTTGGGTGAAGCCATTCACGGTCAACCGGGTGTGATCGCGTGAAAGCGCCTTGTTGAATTCTTCCAGCACCGCCTTCTTGTGCTCCCCGTTCTCCATGTCGATGAAGTCGACAATGATGATGCCGCCGAGGTTCCGCAAACGAAGCTGGCGGGCGATGGTCAGCGCCGCTTCGAGATTGGTCTTGAAAATGGTGTCGTCAAAATTGCGCACCCCGACAAAACCACCGGTATTGACGTCGATGGTCGTCATCGCCTCGGTCTGGTCGATGATCAGGTAGCCGCCCGACTTCAGATCGACACGACGAGCCAGCGCTTTCTGGATTTCCTCTTCCACACCATGCAGATCGAACAACGGTCGTTGCCCGGTGTAGTGATCGAGCATGGGCAATACGGCGGGCGTGTATTCCTTGGCAAAGACCGTCAGTTTCTGGAAATTTTCCCGCGAGTCGATGACGATGCGTCCGGTATCCGGATTGACGAAGTCGCGCAGTACGCGCTGACCAAGCGACAGTTCCTGGTACAGCAAGGTCGGCGGGCCGGATATGCGGGCCTTGTCGCGGATATCCCCCCAGGTCTTGCGCAGGTAGGCGATATCGGTGACAAATTCCTCGTCGCTGGCATTCTCGGCCATGGTGCGGACGATGAAGCCGCCCGGCTCATCGTCTGGCAACAGGCGCGTGATTTTCTCGCGCAGCACCTCGCGTTCGGCCTCGGCCTCGATCCGTTGCGAGATGCCGATATGCTTCTCTTGGGGCAGATAGACCAGCATGCGACCGGCGATGGAAATCTGCGTCGACAAGCGCGCACCCTTGGTTCCGATCGGGTCTTTGATGACCTGGACGACAATGCTTTGCCCTTCGGAAAGGATTTTCTCGATCGGACGCTCACTGCCCCGCTCCGGGGCATGTTCGCGGGGTTGCCAGATGTCGGCGACATGCAGGAAGGCGGTCCGTTCCAGGCCAATCTCGACAAACGCCGACTGCATGCCAGGCAGGATGCGGACGATGCGCCCGAGATAGACATTGCCAACTAAGCCCCGGCTGGCCGTCCGTTCAATGTGCAGTTCCTGCACGACCCCTTGTTGCATGACGGCAACGCGAGTTTCCTGCGGCGTGAAGTTGATCAGGATTTCTTCGGACATAGTCTCTACAATGCGCGGTTTTTGCTGGTTATTTTGCTGGATTCTACTATGCGCAAGGCTCCTGAACTGCTCGCCCCCGCCGGATCGCTCACCATGATGCGCACCGCCTTCGACTTTGGCGCCGACGCGATCTACGCCGGCCAGCCGCGTTACAGCCTGCGTGTACGCAACAACGAGTTCGGCCATCTCGACAAATTGGGAGCGGCCATCGCCGAGGCGCATGTCCGCCACAAGCAGTTCTTCGTGGTCAGCAACATCTTCCCGCACAACGCCAAGCTCACCACCTATATCGCCGACATGGCGCCGGTGGTTGCGCTCAAGCCCGACGCACTGATCATGTCCGACCCCGGCCTGATCGACATGGTGCGTACGCAATGGCCGGAGCAGGTGATCCACCTGTCGGTGCAGGCCAACACGGTCAACTGGGCGGCCGTGCGTTTCTGGAAAAAGATGGGGGTCGACCGCGTCATTCTGTCGCGCGAATTGTCGCTCGACGAAGTCGCCGAGATCCGCCAGCAATGCCCGGACGTTGAACTGGAAGTCTTCGTTCATGGCGCGCTGTGCATCGCCTACTCCGGCCGTTGCCTGCTTTCCGGCTATTTCAACCACCGCGATCCGAACCAGGGCACCTGCACCAATTCCTGCCGCTGGGACTACAAGGTGTCGACCTCTGACGGTCAACCGGTCAATTTCCACAAAAACCCGGACCAGGAAATCCTGCTTGAAGAACAGCAGCGCCCGGGCGAACTGATGCCGATTGAGGAAGACGAGCACGGCACCTACATCATGAACTCGAAGGACCTGCGCGCCATCGAACACGTTCATCGCCTGGTCGAGATCGGCATCGATTCGTTGAAAATCGAAGGCCGCACCAAGAGCCCGTATTACGTCGCCCGCACCGCCCAGGCCTACCGCCAGGCCATCGACGATGCAGTCGCCGGTCGCCCATTCAATCCTGAATTGCTGGCGAATCTGGAAAGTCTGGCGAATCGCGGCTACACCGACGGTTTCTACCAGCGACACCATGATGCCGATTACCAGAATTACCTGCGCGGCCACTCGGAATCCGACCGCAGCCAATATGTCGGCGACGCCGTGGCCTTTGATGCCGCCCGCGGCCTGATGGAAATCGAGGTCAAAAACCGGTTTACCGCAGGCGATCTGCTCGAAGCGGTCCACCCTGCGGGCAACCTGCACCACCGCCCACAGCGGATGGAAAACCAGGCCGGTGAACCGGTGAACGTCGCCCCCGGCAGCGGCCATCGGGTATGGATCGATCTGCCGGAAAGCCGCCTCGGCGCCTACGTCGCCCGCTGCTTCTAAGCCGGTTACAAATTGACGACAAAATAATAACAATCGCTGATATTGCAGTGCAGCATCAGCAGTATGATTCGCCCCCATGAAATCTGCTGACCGCATGCCCCTGATCGACGCGCTCAAAGCCATCGCGTCGCAAGTGGTCCTGTTGCACCACCTAGCCATCTACGGCCCGCTGGCGGCTGCCCTGCAACTGGCGCTCCCGAGCAGCAGTGGACTGCTGGCCGATTACGGTCGACTGGCCGTCCAGATCTTTTTGGTCACCGGCGGCTTTCTCGCTGCCCGCGCCCTGTCCGGCGACGGCGAGCGCTTTCCCGCCCACCCCCTGACACTGATCGGCCGTCGTTACCTGCGGCTGGCACTCCCCTTCCTGGTCGCCATCGCCCTGGCCATCATTGCTTCCGCCTTGGCCGACCGTTGGCTGGCCGATGACATGATCCCGGCCCGCGCCACGCTGAGTCAGTGGCTGGCCCATGCCCTGCTACTGCATGGCGTGCTCGGCCACGCCTCACTGTCGGCCGGCGTCTGGTATGTCGCCATCGATTTCCAACTATTCGCGCTGCTCGCCCTGCTGCTTTGGCTGGGTCGTGGCCGACTGCTTGGCCTGGTGCTGGTGGTCAGTCTGGCCCTGGCTGCCTTGTTCTGGTTTAACCGCGATGCGCGCTGGGACAACTGGGCGCTCTATTTCTTCGGTTCGTACGGACTTGGCGCCATCGCCTGGTGGGCTTCCAGCCGTGGCCGCCTGCTGGCCTGGCTAGGCGCCATGCTGACCGTGGTCACCGCCGCCTTGCTGGTCGATTTTCGCCTGCGCATCGCGCTCGCCCTGGTCATTGCCCTCAGCCTAGGTCTGGCCCGGCGCAGCGGTCTGTTGCAGCGCTGGCCACAAAGCCTGGCCCTGGCGCACCTGAGCCAGATTTCCTACAGCGTTTTTCTGGTGCACTTTCCGATACTGCTGCTGGCCAACGCTGCCTTCGCCCACTGGCTTCCGGAAGCGTCCACCACCACCAGCCTGCTGACTTTGGCCGCGACCTGGCTGGTCGCCAACCTGGCCGGGCAATTTTTCCATCGTCACGTCGAAGCGGCGGGCCTCGATCGCCGCCTGCTCAAGGCCGGGCAAGCGTTGGCCAAGCCACTCGGCCGACCGGCCAGCAGCCTGCTGCGGGCCGGTCGCGACGGGGCTCAGCGCCTGTTACTGCGCCCACGCCGCATGTACGACCCGCGTTAATCAGTCAGCCAACTCCGGGCGCTGACGAAATTCGTCAAGTGCCTCCGGGTTGGCCAACGCCTCGACATTTTTCACCGGCTGGTCATGGACGACATTGCGCACCGCCAGTTCGACGATCTTGCCTGATTTAGTGCGTGGAATATCCTGTACCTGGACAACCTTCGCCGGCACATGGCGCGGCGTGGTGTTGGCGCGGATCTGCTGCTTGATACGGTCGACCAACCCAGCGTCGAGATTTTTCCCCTCGGCCAGCTTGACGAAAAGCACCACGCGCACATCGTCGTTTTTGCCCGGCGGCCAGTCCTGGCCGATGACCAGCGACTCCAGCACTTCCGGAAGTTGCTCGACCTGGCGGTAGATTTCTGCCGTGCCAATGCGCACGCCGCCCGGGTTGAGCGTTGCATCCGAACGACCATAAATGATCAGGCCGTCGTGCGCGGTCAGTTCGGCGAAATCACCGTGGCACCAGATGTTGGCAAAGCGGTCGAAATACGCGGCGTGATACTTCCTGCCCTCGGGGTCGTTCCAGAAACCGACCGGCATCACCGGGAAAGGCACGGTGCACACCAGTTCGCCCTTGTCCGAACAAACCGGCTGACCATCGTCGTTGAATACCTGCACCGCCATGCCCAGGCCACGGCACTGGATTTCGCCGCGATAGACGGGCAACACCGGATTGCCGAGGACAAAGCAGGAGACGATGTCGGTGCCGCCGGAAATCGAGGCCAGCAGGAGGTCCTGCTTAACCTCGCGATAGACCCAGTCAAAGCCTTCCGGCGACAGCGGGCTGCCGGTCGAGAACATGGCGCGCAGTGCCGACAGATCGTGGCTCTGGCCGGGCCTCAAGCCCAGCTTGGCGGCGGCATCGATGAACTTGGCCGAGGTGCCGAAGTGGGTCATTTTCTCCGCGCCAGCCAGGTCGAACAGTACCTTGCCGCGCGCGGCAAAAGGCGAACCGTCGTAGAGCAGCAAGGTGGCACCAACGGCGAGGCCGGACACCAGCCAGTTCCACATCATCCAGCCGCAGGTGGTGAAGTAGAACAGGCGGTCACCCGGGCGCACGTCGCTGTGCAACATCAGCTCTTTCAGGTGCTGCAACAGCACGCCACCGTGGCAATGGACGATGCACTTGGGCACGCCGGTGGTGCCGCTGGAGAACATGATGAACAAGGGATGAGCAAAGGCCACGCGGTTGAAAATCACCGTTGCTGCGTCGTCGACCGCAGGCATCTGCGCCCAGCTGACGGCATTGGCCATCGCGTCGATCGCCGGCAGTTCGGCCAGGTAGGGCACGACCACGGTCTTGACCAGCGACGGCATCTTGGCGACGACTTCCGCATTCTTGGCCAGGCAATCGACCGCCTTGCCGTTGTACCAGTAGCCATCGACGCAGACCAGCACCTTGGGCTCGATCTGGCCGAAACGGTCGAGCACGCCCTGCACACCGAAATCAGGAGAGGCCGACGACCAAATGGCACCGAGCGCTGTCGTCGCCAACATGGCGACCAAGGTTTCCGGCAGATTAGGCAGGAAGCCGGCGACGCGGTCGCCTTCGCCAACCCCGGCGGCGATCAGGAATTGCTGGAAGCGGGCGACCTCGCAATACAGTTCGGCGCGACTCAGCGACCGCTTGACCTTGTCCTCCCCCCAGAAAACCAACGCTTCGCCGGCATCACGGCGCTGCAGCAGGTTTTCCGCGTAGTTCAGTCGCGCCTCGGGAAACCAGCGGGCGCCGGGCATCTGCGCGCGGTCAACCAGGATTTCACTGCCTTTTTCACCCACTGCGCCACAGAAGTCCCACAGGCGGCTCCAAAACTCAGCCGGCTGATCCACCGACCATTGCCAGGTCTCGGCATAGCCCCCCTGGCCCATGGCCTGAATGAATTGGGCCATCCGCGTTTCACCGACCGTTTGCGGATTGGGGCGCCACAGCGGCGTAGCATCAATGGCGTAACTCATCTTGTCTCCTCATGGCTGTTGATTTTGCCCGATAGCTTAGCAGGGTAACGTTAACGTCAACTGTCGCCAGCCGGACAAACCCTAATAGATGACCCGCTGCTAAGATGTAGAACAAATCAACACCACACAGGAGAAATGCATGAGTACTGTCGTACTGACCGAAATCCACGGCAAGGTCGGCCTGATCCGCATCAATCGTCCCGAGGCCATGAACGCCCTGAATGACGCCGTCGCTGACGGTATCGCCGCAGCGGTCGACGCCTTCGAAGCCGACGAAAACATCGGGTGCATGGTGCTGACCGGCAACGACAAGGCTTTTGCCGCCGGCGCCGACATCAGCGTCATGCGCCAGCAAAGCTTTGACTACATGCACGCCTACAAGAGCGATTTCGTCACCCGCAACTGGGAGCGCATCCGCACTGCCCGCAAGCCGGTGATCGCCGCCGTCGCCGGCTATGCCCTCGGTGGAGGCTGCGAATTTGCCATGATGTGCGACATGATCTACGCCGCTGAGAATGCGCGGTTCGGCCAGCCCGAGATCAAGATCGGCACCTTGCCCGGCGCCGGCGGCAGCCAGCGCCTACCACGCGCCATCGGCAAGGCCAAGGCCATGGACATGTGCCTGACCGGCCGCCTGATGAATGCCGCCGAGGCCGAACAGGCCGGCCTGGTCGCGCGCATCTTTCCAACCGAAAGTCTGCTGGAGGAAACCCTGAAAATCGCCCAGGACATCGCCAGCTACTCGCTGCCGGTGATCATGATGAACAAGGAGGCCGTCAATCGCGCCTTTGAATCCTCGCTGACCGAGGGCCTGCTGTTCGAACGCCGCCTGTTCCACGCCAGCTTTGGCCTGGACGACCAGAAGGAAGGCATGAACGCCTTCGCCGAAAAGCGCAAACCGGTCTTCACGAACCGCTAAGTGGACCGCATGCCGGGCGGGTTAAACTGGCGCCTTTGTGTTGCAGGCGCCCGGCATGCATCTTTTCGTCGATATTTCCGGCCACGGCTATGGTCATCTGGCCATTACCGCCCCCATTCTCAACCGTCTGGCCGACATTACCCCCGATTGCGCGTTGACCGTACGCAGCCGGCTGCCACAGGATTTGCTGCGTGAGCGCATCTACCCCACCTTCCGCCACCTGCCAGGGGGCAGCGATTTCGGTTACCTGATGCACGATGCCCTGCGCATCGACCGTCGCGCCAGTGCTGCCGCCTATCAGCAGGCCCACGCCGATTACCCGGCCCGCCTGGCCGCCGAACTGGCACTCCTCGACGAATTACGACCCGACTGCATCCTGAGCAACATCAGCGACCTGCCACTGGCTGCGGCCGCTCAACGCGGCCTACCGGCCTATGCCCTGTGCTCGCTGAACTGGGCTGATTTGTTCGACCATTTTTTCGGGACAGCGCCCTGGGCAGCGCCGATTCATCAAGAATTGCTGAGCGCCTACCAAAGCGCCCGGGCATTCTTGCGCGTCACCCCGGGCATGGCGATGCCTGAGCTGGGCAACCGGGTCGACCTGGACCCGGTCGCCGCCCTGGGCCAGCGCCATGATCTCGGCCTGCAGGGGGACCGCGCCATCCTGGTCGCTCTCGGCGGCATTGCCCATCGTCTGCCGATCGAAAACTGGCCGCGCCTGCCCGGCATCCGCTGGCTGGTTGCCGAAGCCTGGCAATGTCGCCATCCTGATGCCTTAGTCAGTGAATCCTTTGGTCTGTCGTTTACCGACCTGCTCTGCTCAGTCGACGCCGTGCTGACCAAGCCCGGTTACGGCACCTTCACCGAAGCGGCCTGCAACGGTACGCCAGTGCTTTACCAACGACGCGACGATTGGCCAGAGCAGGATTGCCTGATCGACTGGCTCCATCAGCACGGAAATTGCCGAGAAATCACGGTCGACCGCATCGCGCAGGGAAAAATGGCCGACGACCTCAGCGCGCTGTGGGCGCAAGCCCGGCGCACCCCGCCGGCAGCCAATGGCGCCGCGCAGGCGGCGCAACTGATTACAGCGGGCGCAAGCCGAAACGTTTGAGTAATTCGCCGGTTTCGCACACCGGCAAGCCCATCACACCGCTATAACTTCCCGACATGTAATCGACGAACAAGCCCGCCTTGCCTTGAATACCGTAAGCCCCCGCCTTGTCCATCGGCTCGCCGGAGAGCACATAGTGACGAATTTCGTGCTCATCAAGGACGCGAAAGCGCACTTCGCTGACCGACAGGACAAATTCCGTTCGTTCCAGATGGTGGACCGCGACACCGGTCAGCACCTGATGCGTCTGCCCGGACAAGCGATGCAAGATGGCTGTGGCATCGGCCGCGTCACGCGGTTTGCCAATGATCTGGCCGGCGAATTCCAGTGTGGTGTCGGCCGACAGAATGGGGCGTAGCGGCAGATCACGTTCTTGCAGCAAATGCAGACCAAATTCAGCCTTGGCGCGCGTCACCCGCTCAACATAATGGCGCGGCACCTCGTCGGGCCAAGGGGTTTCATCCACCTCGACATCCGACAGCAAGGTATCGAATTCGACCCCGATCTGATGCAGCAACTCACGACGGCGCGGGCTGCGCGAGGCCAGGTAAATCCGCATCATCCCTCCCGGTGATAAGGGTGATTTTTCAGGACGCTGACCGCCCGGTACAACTGTTCGCACAGCACCAGGCGCGCCATGCCGTGCGGCAGCGTCAGACTGGAGAGGCGCAGCTTGTCGCTCGCCAGCTGCTTGAATTCTTCATCCAGGCCATCCGCCCCGCCAATCAGCAGGGCGACGTCGCGCCCGTCCTGCATCCAGACCTCCAGGCGCCTGGCGAGCTGCAAAGTGGTCAGGTCATCCCCTTTTTCATCAAGCACAACCAGCCGGCAACTACCGGGCAAGGCATCGCGCAAGCGCGCCTTTTCGGCGGCTAGCAACTGCTCGCGGGTTTTCGAACCGCGGGGCTCGGGCTTGATTTCGGTGACGCTGGCCGACAATTCGCGCGGCATGCGTTTGAGATACTCGCCGCAGCCAGCGTTGACCCAGTCGGGCTGACGATGGCCAACGGCGAGAATCGCCAGCTTCATTCGCCGCTGGCCTGCTCCGCCGACTTGCGCCGCTGGGCGGGTGTCACCTGCCAGAGTTCCTCAAGGTTGTAATGGGCACGAACGGTCGGCTGCATGACATGGACGACGATGTCGCCAATATCGACCAGCACCCATTCACCACCGTCTTCCCCTTCGACTGAGATGATCTCGCCGCCGGCTTCCTTGACCTTGTCGTGAACGTTGCGGGCCAGAGACCTGACCTGACGGTTGGAATCGCCGGTCGCAATGACCAGACGATCGAACATCGAGGTGAGTTTCGTGGTGTTGATGACTTCGATGTCCTTGCCCTTGATATCTTCGAGGGCGGAAACGATGATTTTTTGCAGCTTGCGGATGTCCATCAGGGGTTTCTGTAAAGAGAGTGAGCCCGAATATAGTCGAGAACCGTATCTGGCAGCAAATAACGCGCTGACAAGCCGTTGGCTAATAACTGACGAATCTGGGTGGCCGAGATCGCCAACTGGGTCATGGCAAAGGTAGCAATCGCCCCGGCCGGGCGGCTTTTCAACTGTTCTTCAGCCGCCGGCCGGCGGCGCCGGAACGCCTCAGCCAGGACGGGCGACAGATTATTGGCGGCAATCGGAAAACCCGGTCGGTGCGACACTGCAATGTGTGCCAACTCCAGAATATCCGACCAACGGTGCCAGGTCGGCAAGCCGGCAAAGGCATCGGCGCCAAGCAGCAGAACCAGCGAACGCTCAGCGCCCAATTCGCGGCGCAGGCGCTCCAGGGTATGTACGGTATAACTGGGCGCATCGGCCTCAACCTCGGCGGCATCAACAAAAAATTGCTGATTATCCGCAGTCGACCGCAAAACCATGGCCAGCCGCTGGGCAGCCGTAACGCCAGGCTGCGCCCGATGAGGCGGCTGGCCGGCGGGAATCCAGCGCACACCCTGCAGACCAAGATGGCTGATCGCCTCCTCGGCCAAACGCAAATGGCCGTAATGGACGGGATCGAAGGTGCCCCCAAACAGGCCCAGTGGCCCGGCAACCGGATCAGACAATTTCGGAGATGCCAAAAATGTCGCGATAGCCGACATAAAAACTGGCAAAGATGGTGGGCGCAATGATCAGGGCTATCGCCACCGTAACGATGACGGTGGCGAACTGCTGGGCACCCGGCAAAAGGATCAGCAATAGACCGAGCAGGATGCCCGGACCAATCACCGCCGCCAGGAGCAAGGCCAGGCCATAGACCAGGAACGGTCGCCAGTTCATCCAGCAAGCAACGAAACTGAAAAACAGCGCTTTAGCAATTGTCAGTCGATGCCAGGCCACCAGGACCGGCGCGAACCACCAGGCCATCATCAGCGGCGTCATCAAGGCAGCGACCAACAGACCCGGCAAGGCGAAGTTGCTTTCTTCAAGCGCTGCCCGCTCCACCGGATTGCTGGCCAGCATGTAGCGCAGCAAGTCGCCGCCATCGGCCACGGTGGAGACACCGAGCACACCCAAGGTGCACAGCAGATAGAGGGCACCAAGCAACAACAGGCTGCGAGTGCGCTCGCCAAAGGCCGAAAACAGCGTCTGCATGTTCAGCGGGACACCCCGCTCCAGGTTGCGTGTGGCCTGCATCAAACCAACCGACAAGGCCGGAATAACGGCAGAAGCCGCCAGGGCGCCAACCACAGGAAAAATATTGAGCAAGACCACGATGAACCAGTAGCTGACCACCAGCATCGACAACATCGGCGGATTGCGCCGGTAAATGGCCAAGCCACCGAGGATCCAGCGCCAGCCGGCTGCGGCAGCCAAGGTTTGAGCACGCACGGTCAGACTCCGGTAAACATGTCGCGGTACGAGGCGTAGACCGCGGCAGAAAAGACCGGCAAGGCGAGCAACAAGCCCAGACCAAGCGGCAACATGGCAAAGAACACCGCAACAAACAGAAAGACCCCGAAAATCGACATTGCCAGCCAATTGCGCAAGCCGGCGGCAAAACTCGCCTTCATCGCCACCAGCGCCGGCAGGTCATGGAAATACACCAGCGCCGGGGCAAACCAGGTGGCCATGATGACTGGCACCGAGAGCACCATGACCAGCAGGCCGGCAAGCATGATGCCGCCTAGCGCCAGCCCCACCCCGCCGCTACCGCTCGCCGCCGCCCCCAGCACGCCACCGCTGATCAACAGAAAGGCGAGAAAGGCAATGCCAAACATGCCCGCCGCGAAGAAAACACCGACCATGACCAGTTGACCGCCTCGATGGCGAAAACCGGCAAACAAATCAGCAATCTGCGGCTCTCGACCTTCGCCAATATTGCGGCAGATCTGCAGCATGCCCGCACCGAATAGCGGCACCAGCAGATGGGCTGCCACCTGACCAAAGAAGGGGACGATGGAAATGGCCATCAACATCACCAGCAGCAGTACGGTGCTACCGATCCAGATGCCGGGATGGGCCAGGAACATCGCCCAGCCTTGGCGCAGCCAGTCGAAACAGGCGCCAGGCTCGACCGGACGGGCCGTCGCATCAAAAGGCGCCGGCACCATGGGAAAAACAGAAGTATCAGTCATGCGGCGATGCTAACGGGGGAGCGGCTCGGGGGCAAGGCGAAAGCGCTGCAACAGCTGCTCGAAATGCGCCGGCGCCTTGACTGTAACCACATCGCCCGGCCGGGGGCAAAGCGCGACATCAAGCCGCAACAGCCAGAAACGCAGCGCTGCTGCCCGCCGCATAGCCGGCCATGCCGCGTGCTCGGCCGGCGTCAAGGCCCGCTGCTGGCGGTAAGCAGCCAGCAGCGCAGCCAGGCTTGCCGGAGTTGGACACCAGTCATTGGCGACAACCGCCAGGTCGAACAGCCAGGCATCGACCCCGGCAAAGTAAAAATCGAGCACCCCGGACAGTTGACCGCACTCATCCCACAACACGTTATCGCGGAACAAATCACCGTGAATGACGCCGCCCGGCAAATCATCACGCGGCTGCGTCGCCTGCCAGGCCAGCTCGTCGACCAGCAGGGCGGCACTCTTCGGCTGCAGGCGGCTGAGCAAACTTTGCGCGGTCTGCATGCACCACCCCGCCCCACAGGGATTGGCCGGCGCCTGCGGCCAGTCAGCCGCGAGTTGATGCAACCGGGCCAGCAGCGCCCCAAGTTGCTGGCATTGCGCGACGGACGGTTCGCTCACCGAGCGACCAGGCAAGCAACTCAACAGTGCGGCCGGTTTGCCACACAAGAGACGCCAGCGCTGCCCGGCGGCATCGGCCAGCGGGCGGGGGCACGGCAAACCAGCGCCTGCCAGTTCCGCCTGCAGATCAAGATAAAAACGTAGCGCCGGCGGTTCAAGATGCTCAAACAAGGTCAGGACATAACGGCCCTGACTGGTGTCGACAAAATAATTGGAATTCTGCATGCCGGCGGCAATGCCAACATGCTGACGCAGGACGCCGCAGGCCAGCGGCTGCAGCCAGTCGGCCAGCGCCTCAGCATCAACCGGGGTATAGACCGACAAAACTTACCAGCTGTGGATGACCCACATCGGCGGTTTGACCGGATTGGGTGCGATGTTGGCTTCGACAAAATTGCCGTCACCCAGACGGTCGACCAGGTAATACGGTTTGCCGATGGCCGGCGTCACCTTGACCATGTACAGCTTGCCCTTGATGCGGTACTCCTCGCGCAGTTCACTTTCCCGCTTAACGATGGTGACCTGCGGCTCCAGCGCAGCATCAAAAGCCTGCATTTCCGGCGGCGGGGGCGGCACCGCCGGCAAGGGTTGCAAATCGCCCTGAGCCGCCCAGGCGGGCAGGGCAACGATGAACAGTAAGGGCAATAAGCGGCGCATGATAAGTCCTCGAAAGATGGCGCTGATTTTATTACAGGTTAAGCATCAGCTCGCGCTCGTTCGGCAACGGGCCGAAAGGCCGAGCTTCGTAGTGCTTGAAGATAGCTTCAACCACTTTTTCCGGGTCGTCGATCAGCTGGATGAGATCGATATCTTCCGCCGCGACCATGCCTTCGCTGACCAGTTTGTCCTTGAACCAGGCAATCATGCCGCCCCAGAACTCGGAACAAACCAGAATGAGCGGGATTTTCCGCGCCTTGCCGGTCTGGATCAGCGTCAGCGCCTCCATCAACTCATCGAGCGTTCCGAAACCGCCCGGCATGACAACATAAGCGCTGGCAAAGCGGACAAACATGTACTTGCGGGCAAAGAAGTGGCGAAAGGTCTGCGAGATGTCCTGGTAGGGATTGGATGCCTGCTCATGCGGCAACTGAATATTCAGGCCGACCGATGGCGACTTGCCGAAGAAAGCCCCTTTGTTGGCCGCCTCCATGATGCCTGGCCCGCCCCCGGAAATCACCGAAAACCCAGAGTCGGAGAGCAGACGGGCCGTTTTTTCAGTCAGCGCGTAATAGGGCGAATCCGGCCGCACCCGGGCGCTGCCGAAGATGGTTACAGCGGGCTTGATTGCCGCCAGGCGTTCGGTCGCTTCGACGAACTCTGACATAATCCCGAAAATCCGCCAGGATTCGCGGGCCGAGGTGTTTTTAATCAAGGCCTCGGTCTCGACCCCCATCACCAATTTATCGCTTTCGGTCACTTCGTATGCCTCTCTTGTTGTTGGTGGACGGCTCGTCCTACCTCTACCGCGCTTTCCACGCCCTGCCCGACCTGCGCAACCCGGCCGGCGAGCCGACCGGCGCGCTGTATGGCGTGCTGAACATGCTACGTCGTCTGGAAAGCGACCACAAGGCAGACTACAAGGCGGTGATTTTCGACCCCAAGGGCAAGACCTTCCGCGATGAGTGGTACCCGGAATACAAGGCGCACCGGCCACCCATGCCGGACGACCTGCGCGCCCAGATCGAACCGATCCACGCCGCAATCAAGGCCGCGGGCTGGCCGGTCATCATGGTCGATGCCGTTGAGGCCGACGACGTCATTGGCACACTGGCGACCAAAGCCGCGGTCGACGGCATCGACACCCTGATTTCCACCGGCGACAAGGACCTGACCCAATTGGTCGGCCCCCGGGTCCGTTGGTACAACACCATGAGCAATGAGTTGCTCGATGCCGACGGGGTCGAAGGCAAGTTCGGCGTGCGTCCGGAACGCATCGTCGATTACCTGGCACTGGTCGGCGATACCGTCGACGGCGTGCCTGGCGTCGCCAAATGCGGCCCCAAAACCGCCATCAAATGGCTGAGCCAGTACGGCTCGCTTGATGCCATTGTCGCTAATGCCGACAAGATCACCGGCGTTGTCGGCCAGAACCTGCGCCATCACCTCGATTTCCTGCCGCTCGGCAAAAAGCTCGTCACGGTGGTCTGCGACCTGCCGGATTTGCCCGCCCCCGCGACGTTGACCGCAACCGCACCTGACAAGGCGCGCTTGCGCGAACTGTACGACCGCTACAACTTTCGTACCTGGCGCCGCGAACTGGACAGCGACCCAATGCCGCTGGCTGACCCGACGCCCGACGAGCACGCGGCAGCGGTCATACCTACCGCGCCGAGCGAAGTCCGCTACGAAACCGTGCTCACCTGGGAAGCGTTCGATACCTGGCTGAAAAAGATCGAAACCGCGGCGTTGACCGCGGTAGACACCGAAACCACCAGCCTCGACAGCTTCGCCGCGCGCATCGTCGGCGTCTCGCTGTCGGTCGAGCCGGGCG
>JAQTXC010000036.1 GCA_028689015.1 Dechloromonas sp.
CTTCAGCCAGTCGGTGTTCGGCAGCAGGCCGATCTGGACGAAGATGCCTTCGAGTTCAACGTGCCTGATCTCTTCTGTGACGCGATCCTTGTAGGTGATGCCATTGACCTTCTGACCGTCGCCGGTGACTTCGGTTGTTTGCGCCGACTTGATCACGGTGACGTTGGGCAGGCTGACCAGTTTCTTTTGCAGCACCGCATCAGCGCGCAGCGTGTCAGCGAATTCGAGCAGGGTCACATGACCGACGATGCCGGCCAGGTCAATCGCCGCTTCGACGCCGGAGTTGCCGCCGCCGATCACCGCCACCCGCTTGCCCTTGAACAGCGGGCCGTCGCAGTGCGGGCAGAAGCACACGCCCTTGGCCTTGTATTGCGCTTCGCCCGGCACGTTCATCTCGCGCCAGCGGGCGCCGGTGGCGAGAATGACCGATTTGGATTTCAGCGCCGCACCATTCTCCAGCTGCACCTCGATCAGGCCGCCTGCCGTGCTTGCCGGGATTAGTTTGGCGGCGCGCTGCAGGTTCATCACGTCAACCTCATATTGCTTGACGTGTTGTTCGAGTGCGGCAACCAGTTTGGGCCCTTCGGTTTCCTTGACCGAGATAAAGTTCTCGATGCCCAGCGTGTCCATGACCTGGCCGCCGAAACGCTCCGCCAGCACACCGGTGCGGATGCCTTTGCGCGCTGCGTAGATGGCGGCCGAGGCGCCGGCCGGGCCACCGCCAACTACCAGTACGTCAAAGGCTTCCTTGTTGCCGAGGGATTCGGCGGCACGGGCGGCGGCGCCGGTGTCTACCTTGGCGAGGATTTCCTCGATCAACATGCGGCCGGCACCAAATTCGGCATCGTTCAGATAGGTGGTCGGCACGGCCATGATCTGCCGTGCGTTGACGATGTCCTGGAACATGGCGCCGTCAATCATCGTGCTGGTGACGTTCGGGTTGAGCACTGCCATCAGGTTCAGCGCTTGCACCACGTCCGGACAGTTGTGGCAGGACAGCGAGATGAAGGTCTGGAAATCGAAGCGGCCGGGCAGTGCCTTGATCTGGTCGATCACGCTTTGCTCGACCTTGGGCGGGTGGCCGCCGGTCTGCAGCAAGGCAAGGATCAATGAGGTGAATTCATGGCCCATCGGCAAGCCGGCAAAGTGGATGCGCGGGGCTTCCCCGGGCAGACCGACGGCAAAAGAGGGGCACAACGCGGCATTGCCGTCTTCGCGCAGGCTGACTTGGTCGGACAGTTCGGCAATGTCAGCCAGCAGGGTGCGCATTTCGCTGGCCTTGGCGCTGTCGTCCAGCGTGGCGACCAGTTCGATCGGGCGTTGCAGCTTTTCGAGGTAGGCCTTCAATTGGCCCTTGATGGTGGCGTCAAGCATGGCGGTTCTCCCTTTCACGTTATTTTCACTGGATTGCCGCGGTCGACCGCGGCAATCCGCTGAAATCCCGCCACCGAGGCGGCGGGAAGCGTTCTCTGTTGAAGCTTTATTATTTAGATCTTGCCGACCAGGTCCAGCGACGGGGCCAGGGTCTTCTCGCCTTCCTTCCACTTGGCCGGGCAGACTTCGGCCGGGTGCGCGGCGACGTACTGGGCAGCCTTCAGCTTGCGCAGGGTTTCGGCGACGTCACGGGCGATGGCGTTATCGTGTACTTCCATGGTCTTGATCGTGCCTTCCGGGTTGATCACGAAGGTGCCGCGCAGGGCCAGGCCGGCTTCCGGAATATGCACGCCAAAGGCGTTGGTCAGCTGGTGGGTCGGGTCGCCGATCAGCGGGAACTGAGCCTTGCCGACGGCCGGCGAGGTTTCGTGCCACACCTTGTGCGAGAAATGGGTGTCGGTGGTGACGATGTACACTTCAGCGCCGGCCTTCTGGAACTCGGCGTAATTGTTGGCCGCATCCTCGATTTCGGTCGGGCAGTTGAAGGTGAAGGCCGCCGGCATGAAAATCAGGACCGACCACTTGCCTTGCAGGCTGGCTTCGGTGACTTCGACGAATTTGCCGTTGTGGAAAGCCTGGGCCTTGAACGGTTGGACTTGGGTATTAATAAGGGACATCGAGCTATCTCCTGAGTGGGTTGAGGAATGTTGTTCAGCGAACACAGTGTCATCATAGAAAAGCAGATGCGATTGGTCCAATTGATTACGTAAATTTGTCGGATAGTGTTGTTCTATCTGCAAAGGGGGTTCTGGTGCGTTATCCCGGCGCAAGAAGGCCAATAAACACGGGCCTGGCAACATTTCTGGCGTCAGGTGTGCTACTTTTAAACAACTGCCGTTCCAACGGCCAGTTTTCTTAATTCAAACAGGTAACAGGAGGCACTTAGATGAATAAATCCGAGCTGGTCGAAGTTGCTGCACAAGAAGCTGGTATTACCAAGGCTGCCGCCGACAAGGCGTTGACAGCCATTATTGGTGCTGTGGTTGATGCGGTTGCCGGTGGCGACTCAGTGACCTTGGTTGGTTTCGGTACGTTCAAGTCCGCCCAGCGCGCGGCCCGTACTGGCAAGAATCCGAAGACGGGTGCTACGCTCAAGATTCCGGCGACGACCGTGCCGAAATTTACGGCGGGGACCGCTTTCAAGGCGGCTGTTGCGCCGAAGAAAAGCGCTACCAAGAAAAAATAAACCGGTTTGACCGAATGCGGGGTCGGCGTTTTGCGGGCTCCGCTTTTTAATTTGACGATGACTAATCCGAATCCAGAAAACCCGACTGAAGAATCTCCGGACGATACGGCGCCTGACGCCGTTCAAGCCGAGGTTCGGCCAGACACCAATCCCCCGCCGCAGGACAGCCGTCGTCGGCTGCGTGAGTTGCTCTCCGTTCCCGAGCGGGATCGTAGCGATGAGTTGTGGGACGAGATTATCGAGCTGGAAATCCAGTTGGCACCCGGCAATCGCATTGGTGCCAGTGATCCGGCGCCCAACCCGCCGCGTCGCCATAGTGGCGGCCAGCAAGGCCGGCAAGGCCGGCCGGGCGGTGCTCATGCGAGCCAGAACAATCAAGCCAATTCAGGCGGTGGTCAGGCGGCAGATGCGGCCGGACAGCCTAAAAAGCATCGTCCGCGCACCAAGACCAATCGCCGACCACGCCAGAACAAGCCGGGCGATGGTGGCGCCGGCGGTTCGTCAGCGGCTTGAGTCGTTTTTTGAAGGCGCCAAGCGGCGCGCAACATGCAACATTTTGATCTGATCATTGTGGGCGGCGGCCTGGCCGGTGCCAGTCTGGCGGTGGCCTTGCGCGACAGCCGGTTGCGTATCGCGCTGGTTGAAGCGATGCCGCCGCAACGGCCGCCAGGCTGGGATAGCCGCATTTATGCGGTCAGCCCGGCCAATGTGGCCTTTTTGTCAGATATCGGCGTCTGGAAGCATCTCGATCACGGGCGGGTGGCGCCGATCCGGGCTATGGAAGTGCATGGTGATGCCGGTGGGCGGCTGGATTTCTCGGCGTTCGAGGCGGGAGTCGCGACCTTGGGCTGCATTGTCGAGTCGGCCCTGATGGCGTGTGAATTATGGGAAAGCGCCAAGCGCCAGGGCAATCTGACCCTGATTTGCCCGGCGCGACCGGCGGCACTCGAGTTTCGTCACGATGCGGCGGTGCTGCAACTAGCCGATGGCCGGCACCTGTCGGCGCCCTTGCTGGTTGGGGCGGATGGCCGCGATTCGTGGGTACGGGCGGCAGCCGGTTTGCCCGCGGTCAACACGCCGTACGGTGAAAAAGGTGTGGTGGCCAATTTTTCGACTGAAAAACCGCATGGCGATGTGGCCTGGCAATGGTTTCGCGACGATGGTGTGTTGGCCTGGTTGCCCTTGCCGGGGCAGCGTATTTCCATGGTCTGGTCGACGCCGGAAGCCTCTGCCGATGCCTTGTGTGCGCTGCCACCCGAGGCGCTGGCGGAACAGGTGGCGGCTGCCGGTGGCTATCGTCTGGGCGCCCTTGCGCCGCTCACCCCGGCGGCGGCCTTTGCCTTGCGCTTGATGCGGGTGCCGCAAACGGTGGCGCCGCGGCTGGCGCTGGTCGGTGATGCCGGGCATGGGATTCACCCACTGTCCGGGCATGGCATCAACCTGGGTTTTCAGGATGCGCGTGAACTGGCCGGTTTGCTGGCGGCGCTGCCTCCTTGGCAAGATGCCGGTGACCTCCGTTTCCTGCAGCGCTATCAGCGGGCGCGACGCGAGGAAACCTTGCTGTTGCAACACAGCACCGATGCCTTGCGTCGCCTGTTTCGCACCGCGAACTCACCGTTGCGGCCGCTGCGCAATCTGGGTCTCAATGTCACCAATCGTTTGCCGATGGTGAAAAACCTGCTGGTGCGTTACGCACTGGGCGGATTTTAGGAGTATTGCCGATGTTCAAAAAAACCATGGCCGCCCTGGCGGTTTCCCTGCTTGCGCCGTTGGCGCTGGCCCAGGCCGGTGAGGCTGACATCCAGAAGGGAATGGAGGCGCGGCTGGGCGTCAAGGTCGAGAGCGTGACCAAAGCGGGCTATCTGGGTCTGTACGAGGTGTATGCCGATGGTCACATTTTTTATACCGACGAGCAGATGACGGCCGTTTTGATCGGTGGCGACTTGGTGCGTTCGCAGAATGCGGTCAATCTGATCGACCTCAAGGCCAATCGCAATGTCACCGACGCGCGCTTGCGCAAGTTGCAGGCGATCAATTTTGCCGAGTTGCCACTTGATCGGGCGATCAAGCAGGTGCGTGGCGATGGCAAGCGCGTGCTGGCCAGTTTTGAAGACCCGAATTGCGGTTATTGCAAGCGTCTGGCCAAGGATTTGCAGAAGCTCAAGAATGTCACGGTCTACACCTTCCTGTATCCGATTCTCTCCGAGGATTCGGTCAAGAAATCGAAGCAGATTTGGTGTGCCAGTGATCGCGCCAAGGCCTGGAGCGACTGGATGATCGACGGCGTGGCGCCGAGTGGTCGTGATGATTGCGATACCACGGCCATTACCAAGAATCAGGAGTTCGGCCGCAAGCTGAATATCACCGGCACGCCGACCTTGATTTTTGCTGATGGCGAGCGCGTGCCGGGGGCTGTGCCGCTCAAAGTGATCGAACAGAAGCTGTCGCCTGCCAAGTAGGCGCGCTGCGCTGCGGGTGCCTGCGGCGCCCTGACGACCCGTTTCAGGCCTCACTTTTGGGGGTTGAGCGGGTCGTTTTCTTTTGCCCGCGATTTCCCACCGAGGGGGCGTTGGCGTTTGAAAATCCCACGGTGGCACCTTGGTGATACTTCACTTTAACTGTTGTTTTTCGCGTGTTGATTATTAAGGATAATTTATGTAAAGAAAACATTTAAAAGGCGCGGTAAGTCCTTGTTGCATAAGAAAAATTTGCGGCTTTTCTCCTTGACGCGATCAGGGGCATCCTCTAAAGTGGGAAAACGTGTAGAAAAGTGGGTAAACGGGGATGTTTGAGGGGGCTGCGGCACTCAGTCTGGATGCGAAGGGACGGCTTGCCATACCGGCAAGGCACCGTGACGCCCTGCTCGCCGCCGCTGAGGGCTCGCTGGTATTGACTGCCCACCCGCATCGTTGCCTCTTGCTCTACCCTTCACCCGCTTGGCAGCCGATTCGCGACCAGATTTTGAAGGCGTCCAGCCTTGATCCGCGGGCTGCGGCCATTAAGCGGGTCATGGTCGGTAATGCCCGTACCGAAACCCCGGATTCCGCAGGTCGCCTGTTGTTGGCACCTGAGTTGCGGACGTATGCCCAGTTGGAAAAAACCGTTTATCTGGTTGGCATGGGCAGCCATTTTGAAATCTGGAGCGAGGCGGGTTGGCAGCAACAGAATGATCTGGCTGCCGAGGCTTTGACGGGTGATCTGCCGGCGGGTCTGGGGGATCTGGTGCTGTGAGCTCGACTTTGGCGCATGTCACGGTCCTGCTCGAAGAAGCGGTCACGGCCCTGGCTATTCAATCAGATGGTGTCTATATCGACGCAACCTTCGGGCGGGGTGGGCACAGTCGTCGTGTGCTCGCGGCGCTGGGCGAAAAAGGTCGTTTGATCGCGGTCGACCGTGATCCGCAGGCTATTTTGGCGGGGGCGGCTATTCAGGATCGGCGCTTTTGCCTGGTGCATCGTCCCTTTGGAGAATTAAGTGCGGCTGCCGCCGATGCTGGTGCGGTGACGGTGGATGGGGTTTTGTTTGATGTGGGCGTGTCGTCGCCGCAAATCGACGATGGGGGACGCGGCTTCAGCTTTCGCCATGACGCGCCGCTCGACATGCGGATGGATACGACGCAGGGCGAGACGGCGGCCGAGTGGCTGGCGCGGGCCGATATAAGAGATATAACGGAGGTGATTAGAAATTATGGCGAAGAACGGTTTGCTTTCCAGATTGCAAAGAAGGTTGTGGCTGCTCGGCTCGAACAACCTATTGTCACAACAGCTCAGTTCGCGGCCCTTGTACGCGAGACCGTGCGCACCCGTGAGCCAGGGCAGGACCCGGCGACGCGCAGCTTTCAAGCTCTACGGATTCATATCAATCAAGAGCTCCGCCAGCTGGAGGTAGCCCTGCCGCAGGCGCTGGACTTGCTCAAGCCCGGTGGCCGCCTGGTGGTTATTGCCTTTCATTCGCTCGAAGACCGCATCGTCAAAAATTTCATGCGTGCCCAGTCGACCGCGGATAACTTGCCCAAGGGTCTGCCCTTGCGGGCCGATCAACTGCCGCAGCCCAAATTGCGCCTGATTGGCAAGGCCATGCGCCCTTCTGCGGCAGAAGTGGCGGCGAATCCGCGGGCGCGTAGCGCCGTCATGCGGGTGGCGGAGAAGATCTGATGTTCCGGCTCAATATCGCCCTTTTGTTGGTTGTGGTCAGTTGTGCGCTGGCCGTGGTCACCTCGCAGCACCGGGGGCGCAAACTCTTTCAGGCGCTGGAGGGTGAGCAAGAGCGGGCGCGTCAGCTTGAGGTTGAGTTTGGTCAGTTGCAGATCGAAATGTCGACCTGGGCGACCCATCCGCGCATCGAGAAAGTGGCGCGTGAGCGTCTGCAGATGGTTATGCCCAGTAATGCCGCCCGGCCACCGCTGCCGGCAGGAGTGCGCTGATGGTGGTTCGTCGGCGACCTTCGCGCAGCCATCGCTTCGCCGAAAGCCCGGTTTTGCAACTGGCGCTGCAGGGCTGGCGATCAAGGACGGTGGGGCTGCTATTGATGGCAGCCTTCCTGCTTCTGGTGGGGCGTGGTTTCTATCTGCAGGTGATCAATAACGATTTTCTGCAGGAGAAGGGTGACTCGCGCTATTTGCGCGACATCGAGATTTCCGCCTCGCGCGGCAAAGTGATCGACCGACATGGCGACATGTTGGCGGTGTCGACGCCAATGCGTTCGGTGTGGGCCATTCCGGCCGATGCCCGGGCGATGAGCGGTGAGCAGAAAAAGCTGTTGGCTGATCTGGTGGCCCTTAAATTGCGCGAACTTGACGGCAAGCTGGCCTCCGAGAAGGGCTTTGTCTTCATTAAGCGGCAGGTGCCGCCGCAAGTGGCTGATCAGGTGAGTCAGTTGAAGTTGCCGGGCATTCATCAGGAGCGCGAGTACCGCCGCTTCTATCCGGCTGGTGAAATGACTGCCCACCTGGTGGGCTTTACTGGCGTGGACGACAAGGGTCTGGAAGGTGTTGAACTGGCCTTTCAGCATGCTTTGCTGGGTCGGGCTGGGGCGCGGACGGTGATTCGTGACCGTCGTGGCAATATCGTTGAAGACGTCGGCGCCACCCGGCCACCACAGGATGGCAAGGACATCACGCTGGCCATCGATTCCAAGGTGCAATACTTGGCGTATAGCCAATTGAAAGCAGCGGTTAGCGAGCACAAGGCCAAGGCGGGCGGCGTGGTGGTGATCGATACGCGGACCGGCGAAATCCTCGCCTTGGCCAATCTGCCGACCTATAACCCGAATAACCGCGACAGCTTGACCGGTGCCCAACTGCGTAACCGGGCAGTGACCGATACGTTCGAGCCGGGGTCGACGTTGAAGCCGTTCACCATTGCCCTGGCCTTGGACAAGGGCAAGGTGCGTTACGACAGCATCGTCGATTGCGCGCCTGGCCGCTTGAGCATCGGCCGGGCGACCGTTTCTGATGCCCATCCGCATGGCAAGCTGACCGTGGCGCAAGTCATCCAGAAGTCGTCGAACGTGGGTTCAAGCAAGCTGGCCCTGTCGATGCCACCCCGGGAGATGTGGGAAATGTTTGATGGCATCGGCTTTGGTCAGGTGCCGCAACTGGGTTTTCCGGGTGAAGTCTCAGGGCGTTTGCGGCCATGGAAGAACTGGAAGCCGATTGAGCAGGCGACGATGTCCTACGGCCATGGTATTTCGGTGAGCCTGGTGCAGTTGGCACGGGCCTACTCGGTTTTTGCGCGCGATGGTGATCTGGTGCCGCTCAGCCTGCTCAAGGCCGAGGCTCCCTTGCTGCGTGGGGCACCGGTCTTTTCACCACAAACCGCCCGCGAAGTGCGCGCCATGCTGGAGATGGTGGTCAGCAAGGAAGGGACGGCGCCCAAGGCGGCTGTTCTGGGGTATCGCGTTGGTGGGAAAACCGGGACAGCACACAAGCTGGAGGCCGGGGCTTATGCCAATAAATACGTGTCGTCTTTTGTCGGCATCGGGCCGATTTCCGAGCCGCGTCTGGTCGTTGCCGTGATGATTGATGAGCCCGGATCGGGCCGTTATTACGGTGGCGATATCGCGGCGCCTGTCTTCGCTCAGGTCATGGGCGGTGCTTTGCGCACCTTGGGCGTGTTACCCGATGCGCCGATGGTGACCGCCGATGCCGGGCGCCGGCCGGGGGTGATGTGATGAACAGGGTTCGGCAGATTCTGGAACAACTGGCCGCGCAAGGCGTCGAGCCGCGCGGTGCGTGTGAGGACAGTCGGCAAGTGCGGCCGGGGGATCTGTTCCTGGCCTATCCGGGAGGCGTGGCGGATGGTCGTCGCTACGTGGCGGACGCGCTGGCTCGTGGTGCCGTCGCCGTGGTCTGGCAGCGTGGCGGCGATTTTGCTTGGAATCCGGCGTGGACCGTGGCACAGGTCGCGGTGGATGCCCTGCGGCCGCTGGCTGGCCCCTTGGCCCATGCGGTTTATGGCTTTCCCAGCGAAGGTTTGTCCCTGATCGCTATCACCGGGACCAATGGCAAGACGACGGTCAGCCAGTGTTTGGCCCGGGCGTACGCCAAGCCTTGCGCCGTCATCGGCACCCTGGGTGCTGGTTTTCCGGAGGCGTTGATCGATACCGGCCTGACCACGCCGGAAGCATCGACCCTGATGCGCTATCTGGCTGATTTTCGCGCTCGCTCGGCCGCTGCCTGCGCCCTGGAAGCCAGTTCCATCGGCCTGGCTGAAGGTCGCATGAATGGCCTGCGCGTCGATGTCGCCGTGTTTACCAATCTGACCCGCGATCACCTGGATTACCACGGCAGCATGGCGGCGTATGGTGCAGCCAAGGCGGCCCTGTTTGCCTGGCCCCACTTGCGCACGGCGGTCATCAATCTTGATGACCCGTTTGGCCTGACGCTTTACCGTGAGACCAGCGCCGCGCGCTTGCTGGGTTATGGCATTGGCGAAGCCCGGCGCGATTTTCCGGCCTTGGTGCGGGCGGAAAACCTGCACGACACGCCCTTTGGCCAGCGTTTTGATTTGGTGTTGCCCAATGGCCGTGCCATGGTCGATACCCCTCTGCTGGGGCGTTACAACATTTCCAATCTGCTGGCGGTGGCTGCCGTGTTGCACGATGCGGGTGTGATGCCGGCCGAAGTGGCCCGTCGCTTGTCCGAACTGACGCCGCCTGCCGGGCGCATGGAGCGTCTGGGCGGCAGCAACGAGCCGCTGGTGGTGGTTGATTACGCCCACACGCCGGATGCGCTGGCCAGTACCTTGACCGCCCTGCAGCCTGTGGCGGCGGCGCGTGCCGGCCGTTTGGCCGTGGTCTTCGGCTGTGGTGGCGAGCGCGATCCGGGCAAGCGTCCGGAAATGGGGCGGACGGCTGAGGCCTTGGCGGATCGGGTGTTGCTGACCAGTGACAATCCGCGTCGCGAAGCCGCCGCCGATATCGCAGCCGCTATTGCGGCTGGCATGACGCAGGCCGAGATCGAGCTGGATCGGGCACAGGCGATTTCACGCGTGGTTGGCGAGGCGGATGCCGCCGATGTCGTGCTGATTGCTGGCAAAGGGCATGAAACCTATCAGGAGATTGCGGGTGTGCGCACTCCCTTTTCGGATATTCAACAGGCCCAGGCGGCGCTGCAGGCGCGTCGGGCGAATGCGGAGCTCAGCGCATGATGCAGGCACAACTGTCGATGCTGGCCCAGGTGCTGGGCGGTCGTTTGCTCGGTGCCGACCGGGTGGTGGTCGGGGTGAGTACCGATACCCGGGCAGTCAAGCCGGGGCAGTTGTTCGTTGCCTTGCGCGGAGAGCGCTTTGATGCGCACGACTTTCTGGCCGATGCGGTGGCGGCCGGTGCAGTGGCCTTGCTGGTCAGCGATGCCGGAGTGCAGCCAGCGGCGGTTCCCGTCATCGTGGTGGACGACACGCGTCTGGCGTTGGGACAACTCGCGGCCTGGTGGCGGCGCCAGTTCAGCCTGCCGGTGATTGCCGTCACCGGTTCAAACGGCAAGACGACGACCAAGGAAATGATCGCCGCCATTCTGCAGTCCGCCTATGGCGATGGCGTGCTGGCTACCCGTGGCAACCTCAACAACGATATCGGTCTGCCGCTGACCTTGCTTGACCTGGCGGAGTCGCATCGGGCCGCTGTCGTTGAGATGGGGATGAATCATCCCGGTGAAATCGATTACCTGACCCGGATCGGGGCGCCGACGGTGGCGCTGGTCACCAATGCCCAGCGCGCCCATCTCGAAGGGATGGGCGACCTGGATGAGGTGGCACGCGAAAAAGGCTCGATTTTCAACGGCCTGCTGGCCCATGGCGTGGCGGTGATCAACGCCGACGACGCCTACGCTGACGACTGGCGCCGCCTGGCTGCCGGGCATCGGGTGACGACTTTTGCCATCGACCACGCGGCCGATGTGCGGGCCCTGGTACGCCAGCAGGGGCTGGCAATGGCTTTGCAACTGAGCGCGCCGCAGGGGGCGGTGGCCTTCAGCCTGCGCCTGCCAGGCCGGCACAATGCCCGTAATGCCGTCGCCGCTGCCGCCGCCTGTCTGGCTGCTGGCGTATCAATGACGGCGGTGGGGGAGGGCTTGGCCGCCTTTGCCGGCGTCAAGGGCCGTCTGCAGCGCCGGGTTGGTCGGCGGGGCGCCGAATTGCTCGATGATACCTATAACGCCAATCCTGACTCGGTGCGCGCCGGGATCGATGTCCTGGCCGCCACCATCGGCAAGAAAGTGCTGGTGCTGGGCGATATGGGCGAAATCGGCGAAGCCAGCGGCCAGTATCACGACGAAATCGGCGGTTACGCCAAAAGCCAGGGGATTGACCGGCTTTACGCCCTGGGCGACGCCGCCAAGGCCGCTGTCCGCAACTTTGGCGACGGTGCCCGTCACTTCTGCCATATCGACAAACTGATTGCCGCGGTCAACAAGGAGTTGGGGCCGGAAACCACGGTCCTGATCAAGGGCTCGCGCTTCATGAAAATGGAACGGGTGGCCGATGCCCTCGTTGCCGAGGAGAACACCTGATGCTTTTGGCGCTATCCCAATGGCTGGCCCAGGACGTGCGTTTTTTCAACGTCTTTAATTACATCACGTTGCGCACCGTGCTGGCGGCGATGACTGCATTGCTCATTTCCTTTGCGGCCGGGCCGTCCGTTATTCGCTGGCTGGCCGCCAAGAAAATCGGCCAGGCGGTGCGGACCGATGGTCCGCAGACGCATTTGGTCAAGTCCGGTACGCCGACCATGGGTGGCGTACTGATCCTGATCGCCATTGGCGTGACCACCTTGTTGTGGGGGGATTTGACCAATAAATACGTGTGGACCGTGCTCATCGTCACGCTCGGCTACGGCATCGTTGGTTGGTACGACGACTGGAAGAAGGTGGTTTATCGCGATCCCAAGGGGCTGGCGGCCAAGTGGAAGTATTTCTGGCAATCGGTGCTGGGTGTAGGGGCGGCGCTATTTTTGGCCTTTTCGGCGACGTCGACCGCGCAAACCGAATTGATCGTGCCCTTTTTTAAGAGCGTTGCTTACCCGCTGGGCGTCGTCGGCTTCATTGTTCTCACGTATTTCGTCATCGTCGGGACCAGCAATGCGGTCAACCTGACTGACGGCCTCGACGGTCTGGCCATCATGCCGACGGTGATGATCGCCGCCGCTTTCGCCATCTTTGCCTATGTGACCGGTAACGCGGTCTACGCCAAATATCTGCTCATTCCCTATGTGCCGGGGGCGGGCGAGTTGTGCATCCTGCTCGGCGCGATTGCCGGTGCCGGACTTGGATTCCTGTGGTTCAACGCGTACCCGGCCGAGGTCTTCATGGGCGATGTCGGCGCGCTGTCGCTGGGGGCTGCACTCGGTACGGTGGCGGTCATTGTCCGTCAGGAAATCGTCTTGCTGATCATGGGGGGGGTCTTCGTCGTCGAAACCCTGTCGGTGATGTTGCAGGTGTCGTGGTTCAAATACACCAAGAAAAAATACGGCGAGGGCCGGCGAATCCTGCGCATGGCGCCGCTGCACCACCATTTTGAACAAACGGGCTGGAAGGAAACGCAGGTCGTCGTCCGCTTCTGGATCATTACCATCATGCTGGTCCTGGTCGGACTGGCGAGCTTGAAGCTGCGCTAAATGGAACTTCAGGGCAAACGCGTTCTGGTGATCGGACTCGGCGAGTCCGGTCTGGCGATGGCCAAATGGCTGCATCGCCAGGGGGCCGTCGTGCGTGTTGCCGATACGCGTGACAACCCGCCCAATGTCGACGCCTTGCGCGACGTGGCGCCGGGCGCTGAACTGTTGGCCGGCGCTTTCAGCGCGGCGACTTTTGCCGGCATGGAAATCATCGCCTTGTCGCCCGGCGTGCCGCAAGCGACGCCGGCGATTGCTGCGGTCGACCTGCCCTTGATCTCGGAAATCGAATTATTCGCCGCCGGCGTGCGCGAACAGGTGCCCGGGTCGCAGATCATCGCCATCACCGGCAGCAATGGCAAGACGACGACGACGGCACTGACCGCCCATCTGCTCAACGCTGCCGGTGTGCCGGCCATCGCCTGCGGCAACATCTCCCCTTCGGCGCTCGACGCGCTGATGGATGCGCAGGATGCCGCGGCCTTGCCGCAGGTCTGGGTGGTTGAACTGTCGAGCTTCCAGCTGGAAACAACGCATCACCTGAATGCCGCCGCGGCGACCGTCCTCAATATTTCCGAAGACCATCTCGACCGTTACGACGGCAGCCTGGCTCATTACGCGGCAGCTAAATCGCGTGTTTTCCAGGGACGGGGGGCGATGATCCTCAATCGTGACGACGATTGGTCGATGGCCAATGGCCGTTGCGGTCGCCCGATGCTGACCTTCGGCCTCAATGCCGCGCCGCGCGGTGTTGATTACGGCTTGCTCGACGGCGTGATCTGCCGGGGAAAAACGCCTTTGTTGGCGGTCGACCGCTTGCCACTGGCCGGATTGCACAACGCCGCCAACGTCATGGCGGCGCTGGCATTGTGCGAAGCGGTCGGTGTGGCGCCGGAACGGCTGCTCGGCGCACTGGCGGCGTTTCGGGGGCTGCCGCACCGGGTCGAGTGGGTGGCCGAAATCGCCGGTGTGCGTTACGTCGACGACTCCAAGGGCACCAATGTCGGCGCCACGCTGGCTGCCATCGAAGGCCTGGGGTGCCCGGTCGCCATCGTGCTGGGCGGCGACGGCAAGGGGCAGGATTTCTCGCCGCTCAAGCCGGCCCTTGAAAAACATGGTCGGGCCATTGCCCTGATCGGCCGCGATGCTGCCGCCATCGGCATGGCGCTGGAAGGGAGCGGCGTGCCGACGCGCATTCTCGGCGACATGGCGCAGGCCGTGCAGTGGCTGGCTGGCCATGCCCAAGCCGGGGATTGCGTGCTGTTGTCGCCGGCCTGTGCCAGTCTCGACATGTATCGCAATTACGCCCACCGGGCGCAGGCCTTCATCGATGCGGTGCGGGAGCTGCCATGCTGATGTCAGTTCTGGATACGCCGCGCCGCGAAGTGGCTGAAATCGACCATGCCTTGCTGTGGAGCGCCTTGCTGCTGCTGTTGACCGGTCTGGTCATGGTCTATTCGGCTTCGATCGCCACCGCTGAGGCCGGGCGTTTTACCGCCAACCAGCCGGCTTATTATTTGGTTCGGCACGGCATTTTCCTCTGCGTTGGCCTGGTGGGCGCCGCGGTCGCTTTTCAGATCCCGCTCAACTTGTGGCAGCGCTACGCCCCCTGGTTGTTCATGATCGGCTTCGTGTTGCTGGCCATCGTGCTGATTCCTGGCATCGGCCGGGATGTCAATGGTGCACGGCGCTGGTTGCCGCTCGGTTTCGTCAATCTCCAGCCTTCCGAATTGATGAAACTGTTTGCCGTGCTGTACGCCGCCGATTACACCGTGCGCAAAATCAATGTCATGCATGACCTGAAGCTGGCTTTTCTGCCGATGTTTGCTGCCATGGCAGTGGTCGGCATGTTGCTGCTCAAGGAGCCGGATTTCGGCGCCTTCGTCGTCATCATCGCCATCGCCATGGGTATTTTGTTTCTGGGTGGGCTCAAGGCGCGGCTCTTTGCTTTGCTGGTGGTTGGCTTGTTGATTGCGTTTACCGTGATGATCGTGGTTTCGCCCTACCGCCGTGACCGTGTCTTCGGTTTTATGGACCCGTGGGCCGATGCCTTTGGCCGGGGCTACCAGTTGTCGCACTCGTTGATTGCCTTTGGCCGGGGCGAGTTGTTCGGCGTCGGTCTGGGCGCCAGTGTCGAAAAACTGTTCTACCTGCCGGAAGCGCATACCGATTTCCTGCTCGCCGTCATCGCCGAGGAATTGGGCTTTGTCGGTGTGTTGACCGTGATCGCCCTATTTGCCGTGCTGGTCCAGCGCGCTTTTGCCATTGGCCGGCAATCGGTGCAGCTCGACCGTCTCTACCCGGCACTGGTGGCCATGGGAATCGGCATCTGGCTGGGCGTGCAGTCCTTCATCAATATGGGCGTCAATATGGGGCTGCTGCCCACCAAGGGCCTGACCCTGCCGCTGATGAGTTTCGGTGGCTCGGGCATCCTGGCCAATTGCCTGGCACTGGCCATCTTGCTGCGGGTGGATTGGGAAAATCGCCAATTGATGCGCGGAGGCAAGGTATGAGTAAAACCATCCTGATCATGGCGGGCGGGACCGGCGGCCATATTTTTCCGGCGCTGGCAGTGGCCAATTCGTTGCGCAAATCCGGTTGGCGCGTGGTCTGGCTGGGTAATCCAGAAGGGATGGAGGCCCGACTGGTGCCGCAGCATGGTTTCGAAATGGTCTGGGTCCAGTTTGCCGCCCTGCGTGGCAAGGGGCTGCTGCGCAAACTGTTGCTGCCGCTCAATCTGCTGCGTGGGTTTTGGCAAGGCTGGCAGGCCATCCGGCAGGTCCGGCCGAATGTCGTGCTGGGCATGGGCGGCTACATCACCTTCCCGGGCGGCATGATGGCGGCCTTGCGTGGTGTGCCGCTGGTTCTGCACGAGCAGAATTCGGTGGCTGGTCTGGCCAACAAAACGCTGGCCAGCGTGGCCGATGCCATCGTCACCGGTTTTCCTGAGGCGCTGAAAAAAGGGCGCTGGCTGGGCAACCCGGTGCGGCCGGAAATCGCCCGCCTGGCGCCGCCCGCTGAGCGTTTCGCCGATCGCGAGGGGGCTTTGCACGTCCTGGTGCTCGGCGGCAGCTTGGGCGCGCAGGTACTGAACGAGATGATTCCGCAAGGGATGGCACGGCTTGCGGCGGATCAGTTGCCGCAAATCGTCCATCAGGCTGGTGAAAAGCATCTCGAAGCCTTGCAGGCCAATTATGCGGCCGTAGGTGTGCAGGCGCATTGCGTGCCCTTTATCGAAGACATGGCGGGTGCATACGAGTGGGCTGACCTGGTTATTTGCCGGGCAGGTGCGTTGACCGTGGCTGAACTGGCTGCTGCCGGTGTCGCCAGCATTCTGGTGCCGTATCCGCACGCGGTTGATGATCACCAGACGGCCAATGCCCGCTTCATGGTCAATGTCGGTGGCGCCTTCCTGCTGCCGCAACACGAACTGACGCCGGATAGCATCGCGCTGATCCGCAACTACAGCCGCGGTCAACTGCTCGAAATGGCCGAAAAGGCCCGCAGTCTGGCCAAACCCCAGGCCACCGAAGACGTGGTCACCCTTTGCGCAGAGATCGCGAAATGAAACACAAGGTTAAACATATTCACTTCGTCGGCGTCGGCGGTTCGGGCATGAGCGGTATTGCCGAAGTGCTCGCCCACCTTGACTACACGGTCAGCGGTTCCGATCTGGCGGCCAGTGCAACGACGCGCCGACTCGAAGGTGAGGGCGTTCGCGTGGTCATCGGTCATGCCGCCGAACATATTGTCGGCGCGGATGCGGTGGTGATCTCGACGGCAGTCAAGGAAGACAATCCGGAGGTGATCGCTGCCCGTGAGAAGCGCATTCCGGTGGTGCCACGAGCCCAGATGCTGGCCGAGTTGATGCGTTTGAAAAGCGGCATTGCCATTGCCGGCACGCATGGCAAAACCACCACCACCAGTTTGGTCACCAGTATCCTGGCGGAAGGGGGGATCGATCCGACCTTTGTGATCGGCGGTCGTCTCAATGCTGCTGGCGCCAACGCCCGGCTGGGTGGTGGCGATTTTCTGGTCGCCGAGGCAGACGAGTCGGATGCCTCCTTTCTCTTCCTGTCGCCGGTGATTTCGGTGGTGACCAATATCGACGCCGACCACATGGAAACCTACGGCCATGATTTCGAGCGGCTGAAAGGGGCTTTTGTCGACTTTCTTAACCGCCTGCCTTTCTATGGCGTGGCGGTGCTCTGTGGTGACGATGCCAATGTGCGGGCGATCATGCCGCAGGTGCCGAAGCAGATTCTCACCTATGGTTTGTCGCCGGACTGCAATTTTTACGCCGAGAATGTCGTCGCCGATCACGGTCAAATGCGCTTTGACTGTGTGCGGGTCAATGGCTCAACGTCGCGTTTGAGCATCACGCTGAATACGCCGGGCATGCACAATGTGCTGAATGCGCTGGCGGCCATTGCCGTTGCCACCGAAATCCAGGTGCCGGATGCCGCCATCGTCAAGGCGCTGGCCGAATTTAAAGGCGTTGGTCGGCGCTTCCAGCGTTATGGCGAGCTTGCTTTGCCGAGTGGCGGTACGTGCACGCTGGTCGATGATTACGGTCATCATCCGGTCGAAATGGCGGCCACACTGGCCGCCGCGCGCGGGGCCTTTCCCGGTCGCCGCCTGCTGCTGGCCTTCCAGCCACATCGCTACACCCGGACGCGCGATTGTTTCGAAGATTTCGTCAAAGTCTTGTCCACGGTCGACGCGTTGTGTCTGGCCGAAATCTACGCCGCCGGTGAAGCGCCGATTGTTGCTGCTGATGGTCGCGCCCTGGCCCGTGCCCTGCGTGTCGCCGGCAAGGTTGAACCGGTGTTTGTCGAAGAGATTGCCGCGATGCCGCAAACCATTCTCGATGTCGCCCGCGATGGCGACGTGGTGCTGACCATGGGTGCCGGTTCAATTGGTGCCGTTCCCGGCAAACTGGTGGAGGCGTGATGAACAAGTTTGGCAAAGTGGCAGTCCTGTTTGGCGGGACCTCGGCCGAGCGTGCGGTGTCGCTCAACAGCGGTTCTCGGGTGCTGGCGGCCCTGCAGGGCGAGGGCATCGATGCCCACCCCTACGATCCGGCCGAGCAGCCGCTTGACGCCCTTAAGGGCTATGACCGGGCCTTCATCGCGTTGCATGGTCGACATGGTGAGGACGGCACCATCCAGGGGGCCCTGGAAGTGATGCACATTCCCTATACCGGCTCCGGTGTGCTGGCCTCAGCGTTGGCCATGGATAAATTCCGCACCAAGCTGATGTGGCAGGCGGCGGGCTTGCCGATACCCGAATTCGCACTGCTGAACGAGCAATCGGATTTCGCCGATATTGAGGAAGAACTGGGCCTGCCGCTCTTCGTCAAGCCGGCGCGCGAGGGCTCATCCATTGGCGTGACCAAGGTCAAGATGCCGGGCGACTTGCTGTCGGCTTATGCCGCGGCGGCTGCTCACGATCCACTGGTCATTGCTGAAAAAGGGGTGATGGGCGGCGAATATACGGTTGGCATCGTTGGGGATACGGTGCTACCCATCATCAAAATCGAGCCGGCGACTGAATGGTATGACTACGAAGCGAAATATAACCGGGACGACACCCGTTATCTTTGCCCGTGTGATTTGCCGGCTGCCAGGGCTGAACGCATCCAGGCCGAAGCGCTCGAGGCCTTCCGACTGCTGGGGGGGCGTGGCTGGGGGCGGGTGGATTTCTTGATGGACGAGGATGGCAATCACTTTTTTCTGGAAGTGAATACTGCGCCGGGCATGACTGATCACTCGCTGGTGCCGATGGCGGCGCGGGTGGCGGGCATGAGCTACCCGGCACTGGTCTGCCGGGTGCTCGAACTGGCGGCTAACGACTGAGACGATGAATGTGGCACAAACCGCACTTGATCAACGCTCTGGCGGACCTGCTGGTTTTGGTGGCGGCGGCTGTCTTGCTGGCCGCCGGAACCGTCTGGCTGGTGCGTGTGCCGTCATTGCCGATTCGCCAGGTCGAGTTCATGGCGGCTTTGCCGCACGTGCAACGAGGCGAGTTGGAGCAGGTGCTGCCATCGGCCATGCGCGGCAATTTCTTCAGCATCGATCTGGATGCGGTGCGTCTGGCGCTGGAGCAGCTGCCTTGGGTGCGCAAGGTCGAGGTCAAGCGGGTGTGGCCAGCGCGGTTGCAGGTGTACGTCGAGGAGCATCAGGCGGTGGCGCGCTGGGGCGAAGGGCGGGCCGAACTGGTGAACAGCCATGGCGAAGTGTTTGCCGCCCTCTTGCCGGAGGACGAGGCGAGCCGTCTGCCCCTGTTGTCCGGGCCAAATGGCACGGCACGCGAGGTGATGACGCGCTATGCCGAATTTGTCGAATTGTTGCGACCGATCAGGCGGCGTCCGGAGCAACTGGTTTTGTCGTCGCGTCTGGCCTGGCAGTTGGTGCTGGACAACGGCTTGCGACTGGAAATTGGGGGCGACAATCCGCGTTTGCCGGTCAATCAGCGCTTGGCGCGGTTTGTCGAGGTGTATCCAGAAAAAGTGGCGGTGCTGGCAACGAAGCCGCTGGTGGTCGATTTGCGTTATCCGAATGGCCTGGCGATCAAGCTCGCCGGCGAGAGGAAGGGGAAGTAAGGGTATGAGCAGGGACAACAAGGATCTGGTCGTCGGCCTGGATATCGGGACATCGAAAATCGTCGCCTTGGTCGCCGATATCGACAGCGAGGGCAAGCTGAGCGTCATCGGTATGGGCTCGCAGGAATCGCGGGGCCTGAAAAAGGGCGTCGTGGTCAATATCGAGGAAACGGTGCACACCATCAGCCGGGTCATTCAGGAAGTCGAGTTGATGGCTGACTGCAAGGTGAGCAATGTCTACACCGGTATTGCCGGCAGTCACATCAAGAGCTTCAACTCGAACGGCATGGTGGCGATCAAGGACAAGGAAGTAATGACCAGCGATGTCGAGCGAGTCATTGAAACCGCCCGCGCCATGCCAATTCCAGCCGATCAGGAAATTCTGCACATCCTGACCCAGGAGTTCGTCATTGATGGCCAGGATGGGATACGTGAGCCGATCGGTATGAGCGGCATGCGCCTGGAGGTTAAGACGCACATCGTCACCGGTGCCGTGTCGGCTGCTCAGAACATTGTTAAGTGCGTGCGGCGCTGTGGCCTGGAGGTCAATGATCTGGTGCTGCAGCCTCTGGCCTCGAGCTATGCCGTGTTGTCGGGCGATGAAAAGGATCTTGGCGTCTGTCTGATCGATATCGGCGGTGGCACCACCGACATCGCCGTGTGGACGCAGGGTGCCATTCGACACACCTCGGTGATTCCGATTGCCGGGGATCAGATCACCAACGACATTGCAATGGCGCTGCGTACGCCGACCCGTGAAGCCGAAGATATCAAGTGCAAGTTTGGCTGTGCGCTGTCGCAATTGGCTGATGTCAATGAAAACCTGGATGTGGCCGGGGTCGACGACCGGCCGAGCCGAAAATTGAGTCGCCGTGCGCTGGCGGATGTCATCCAGCCGCGTGTCGAAGAATTATATGAATTGATCCAGAACGAATTGCGGCGGGCTGGTTTCGAGGAGGTGCTCTCCTCCGGGGTGGTGTTGACCGGTGGCGCCAGCGTCATGCCTGGCATGGTTGAGCTGGGTGAGGAGATTTTCCACATGCCGGTGCGCCTGGGCCATCCGAAATACACCGGCAGTCTGGCCGATGTGGTGCAGAGCCCGCGTTTCTCAACAGCTTTCGGTTTGTTGATGGAAGCCCAGGCGCAGCGCAAGCGGGGGCAAAAGATCAAGGAAAAGGAAGGCATACGTGATGTCTTTTCCAGCATGAAGCAGTGGTTTGCAAAAAATTTCTGATTTGTCATTAAATAGTTTTTTCAGCGGAGGTCGCCATGTTTGAAATTATCGAGAAAGAAGAGTCCGGTACCATCATCAAGGTATTCGGGGTCGGTGGGGCGGGTGGTAATGCCATCGAACACATGATCAAGGAAGGCGTGAACGGCGTTGAGTTCATTGCTGCCAATACCGACGCGCAGGCGCTCGGACGTAATGCGGCGTCGAGCAAGTTGTCGCTGGGCAAGACCGGCCTGGGTGCTGGTGCCAAGCCAGAAGCCGGCAAGGCAGCGGCTGACGCGCACAAGGATGAAATCCGGGCCAGCCTGGAAGGTGCGCACATGGCCTTCATCACCGCCGGCATGGGCGGCGGTACGGGCACTGGCGCCGCCCCGGTGGTTGCTGAAATCGCCCGCGAAATGGGCATCCTGACCGTTGGCGTGGTGACCAAGCCGTTCAGTTTCGAGGGCGGCAAGCGCCTGAAGTCGGCCGAGGCCGGCATCGCCGAGTTCTCCAAGCATGTCGATTCGCTGATCGTCATCCTCAACGACAAGCTGATGGAAGTCATGGGCGATGACGCGGATGTCGATGATTGCTTCAAAGCGGCTGACGATGTGCTGAAAAATGCGGTCGGCGGCATCGCCGAAATCATTACCTACCCGGGCTTGGTTAACGTCGACTTTGAAGACGTGCGCACGGTGATGGGTGAAATGGGTCGTGCCATGATGGGCTCTGCTGCCGCTTCCGGCGTTGACCGCGCCCGTATCGCAGCTGAACAGGCCGTCGCTTCGCCGCTGCTCGAAGGTGTCAACCTGTCCGGTGCCCGTGGCGTACTGGTCAATATCACTGCCGCCAAGGGCAACCTGAAGATGAAGGAGGTCAATGAAGTGATGAATACCGTCAAGGCCTTTGCGGCCGAAGACGCCCACATCATTTTTGGCGCGGTGTACGACGAACTGATGGGCGATGCCCTGCGGGTGACGGTCGTCGCGACTGGGCTGGGGCAAGTAGCTGCCGCCGTGCGTAGCAAGCCGGAGTTGTACCAGCAGCCGATGCTGGTGCAGGCGACGGGGACGCACGATGCAGTGGCTTTTGGCGGTGGTCCGGCCATTGATTACGAGCGGATGGCCGATGTGCCGGCAGTGGTGCGCAAACAGCGCAACGTGACTGTGGAGGCGCTGGCCAACAGCGGTGTTGATCGTTACGACATCCCGGCCTTCCTGCGCAAGCAAGCCGACTAAAGGCCTTTTTCTCGCTGAAAAAAGGGGGGCGGCGCTTTGTGCTACAATGCGCCGCCTTTCCAATGGATTCAAATACTTGCCCATGCTCAAGCAACGCACGCTCAAGACGGTTATACGCGCTTCCGGCGTCGGTCTGCACGGCGGTGTCAAGGTCGCCATGACCCTGCGCCCGGCGGCACCGGATACCGGCATCGTCTTCCGGCGCGTCGATTTGCCAGAGCCGGTCGACCTGCCTGCCCGTGCTTTCATGGTTGGCGATACCCGCATGTGCTCCTGTCTCGAGCAGGATGGGGTCAAGGTCGGTACCATCGAACACCTGATGTCGGCCTTGGCGGGTCTTGGCATCGACAACGCCTGGATTGATCTGGATGCGCCGGAAGTGCCCATCCTGGATGGTTCAGCCGCTCCGTTCGTCTTTCTCATTCAGTCAGCGGGCATCGAAGAGCAGCCGGCGGCCAAAAAATTCATTCGTGTCACGCGGCCAATCGAGGTGCGTGACGGCGACAAGTGGGCTCGCTTTGAGCCCTATGAAGGCTACAAGCTGGCTTTTTCCATCGTCTTCAATCACCCGGCAATCGACAAGTCGGCACAGCAGGCAGCGATTGATTTTGCCGAGCAGTCCTATGTCCGCGAAGTGTCGCGGGCCCGGACCTTTGGTTTTATGCAAGATGTTGAATACCTGCGCGAACATGGGTTGGCTCTGGGGGGCGGCCTGGAAAACGCGATTGTTCTTGACGAGTTCCGCGTTCTGAATCAGGACGGCTTGCGATATGGCGACGAGTTCGTCAAACACAAGATTCTCGATGCGATTGGCGACCTTTACTTGATCGGCCATCCGCTGCTTGCCGCCTTTACGTCGCACAAAGGCGGCCACGCCCTCAACAACCAGTTGGCCCGTGCCCTGATGGCACAGCAGGATGCCTGGGAAATGGTTACTTTTGGTGCGTCGACCGCGCCGGTGGGCGTTACCCGCTGGCTGGCGCAAGCGGCCTGATTCGTCATGTGGCTGCTGCGATTGCTGGCTGGGGTGCTGGTCGTCGCCATCGGCGTGCTGCTGATTGCTTATGTGCTGACGGGGCGACGGGGCTTCCTGGTGCTGGCCTGGCGACTTTTCCGTTACGGGCTTCTGTTTGCACTGGGCCTGTTCGCCCTGCTGTTCATTGAGCGACTGGCCGTCATTCCGCTGTAGCGGCGCGTTGCCACAAGCGCTCCAGCGCCTGGCGCAAGGGGCCAGGGGGCAGGCTACTTGCGGTCGACCGCAGGATTTCCGTACTTTTGGCCGACAGAGGCTTTGGGGTGGAAGCGATTGATCGCAAAGGCAATTGCTGCGGTTGAACTTTCACTTCGATGTCGCTACACTCGGCGCCTCCCAAGGATAATTCGCTGCATAGTCGCCGGCTGAGCTGGCGTAAACGGGCAGCGACCGCGCCATTATCGGCGTGGATAACGATCTTCCCCGACTTGTAATTGGCAACGTGCGCCAGATGGCGCAGGGCGCTGGGAGCAATCTGCTCGAAGCGCCTGGATAATTTGGTCAGCAAGCGGGCGTGGCTCAAGATCCGGCTGGCGGCGGCGTCGGCGTTGAGGTAATGCTCCGGCGCGTTGTACATAAAGGAGATTCCGTGCAGATTATTGTGGTTTCGCGACATCTGAAGGCGGCGCGAACAATCACCATTATGCCCCGCCACGTGCTGGCCGCGCTGCTGCTTTTTGCCACCCTGGTATTCATGACCTCGGTTCTGTTTTCCTGGCTGTCCGTGCATTTTCGTTTGCCCTTGGTCGAAAATTTGGTGATTAGCCTGCAAGCGCAGGAAACACAGAAGACGCGCGACTACATCACCAGCAATCTGGATCTGATGGCGAGCAAGCTAGGGGAATTGCAGGGGCGTTTGTTACAACTGCATTCCTTGGGCGAGCGGGTGTCTGACCTGACCGGAATTAAGCCCGAGGGGGCGCCGACCCCGCCGGCACCGGGCGAAGGCGGCCCATACTTGCCTGCCGCTTTGTCGGCCGGCGAGTTGCAGCAGGAAATCGAGCGCTTGGCAGCCATGGTCGAACAGCGCAGTGATGACCTGGCCTTCATGGAGTTCAAATTGCTCGAGAAGCGGGTCAAGGAACGGCTGCTGCCGACGACGCTGCCAGTGCAGGGGGCGGCGCTTGGCTCAGGCTTCGGCTATCGTGTCGATCCTTTCGTCGGTACCCGGGCACGTCATGAAGGCCTCGATTTCAGTGCCGATACGGGAGCCCCCGTGCTGGCAGCCGCGGATGGCCGGGTCGAGTTTGCCGGTCGACATGATGAATACGGGAATATGGTTGATATCGATCATGGTGACGGCTTGCTTTCCCGCTATGCCCATTTGTCGCGGCTTGATGTGCAGGCCGGGCAGCGGGTCCGGCGGGGCGAACGGCTGGGGGCCGTCGGTAGTACCGGGCGCTCGACCGGTCCGCACCTGCATTTCGAGGTCAGAATGCTGGGGGTCGCCCAAAACCCGCTTCACTTTCTCAAGCGCGGGCCGGAATACGCCCAGATGCGCCGTCATTGATCCAGCGCCGGGCGGCAGGCTTGTCGCCCGGGCGGGCGTGCTAGAATCAGTGCCCCGCTGCAGCGCGCCGCGCCAAACAGACAACTCGCAATGATTTCTGGTCTACTCAAAAAGATTTTCGGCAGCCGTAATGATCGGCTGATCAAGCAATATTCGCAGACCGTCAAGCGCATCAATGCGCTCGAGCCTTCGCTGGCCGCACTCGATGACGCCGCCTTGCGGGCCAAGACGGATGAATTCCGGCAACGTCATGCCGCAGGCGAGTCGCTCGACGACCTGCTGCCAGAGGCCTTTGCCGTGGTTCGCGAAGGTAGCAAGCGGGCACTGGGCATGCGGCACTTCGATGTGCAGATGATTGGCGGCATGGTGCTGCATTACGGCAAGATTGCCGAAATGCGGACCGGTGAGGGCAAAACGCTGGTGGCCACCTTGCCGTCGTATCTCAATGCCATTTCCGGTCAGGGTGTCCATGTCATCACGGTCAACGACTACCTGGCCAGCCGCGATGCAGAATGGATGGGGCGCTTGCACCGTTTCCTCGGCTTGACCGTGGGCATCAACCTGTCGCAGATGGATCACGAAGCCAAGCAGGCAGCTTACGCGGCAGACATCACCTACGGCACCAATAACGAATTCGGTTTTGATTACCTGCGCGACAACATGGTCTACGCGGCGAATCAACGGGTGCAACGCCGGCTCAATTTCGCCATTGTCGATGAAGTGGACTCGATTCTGATCGATGAAGCGCGCACGCCGCTGATTATTTCCGGCCAGGCCGACGATCACACCGACCTTTACCTGAAGATGAAGGATGTCGTGCCGAATCTGACCCGCGCCGAGGAAGAGAATGGCGAAGGCGATTACTGGGTCGATGAAAAGGGGCACCAGGTTCATCTGTCGGAAGCTGGTTACGAACATGCCGAGCAATTGCTCGAGTCGCATGGCTTGCTGAACGTCGGCAGCAGCCTGTACGACGCCGCCAACATCACGCTGATGCACCACCTGAACGCCGCCCTGCGGGCGCTGACCCTGTTCCAGCGTGACCAGCAGTATGTCGTGCAAAAGGGCGAAATCATCATCGTCGACGAATTTACCGGTCGTCTGATGGTCGGTCGCCGCTGGTCGGATGGCTTGCACCAGGCGGTTGAGGCCAAGGAAGGTGTGGCCATCCAGGCTGAAAACCAGACGCTGGCGTCGATTACGTTCCAAAACTATTTCCGCATGTACGAGCGCTTGTCCGGCATGACCGGCACGGCGGACACTGAAGCCTACGAATTCCAGCAGATTTACAACCTGGAAACGGTCGTCATTCCGACGAATCGTCCGATGGCCCGCAAGGACATGAACGACCTGGTCTATAAAACGGCCGACGAAAAGCATGCCGCGATCATCGCTGATATCAAGGATTGCGCCAAACGCGGACAGCCGGTCCTGGTCGGCACGACTTCGATCGAGTCCTCCGAGTTGCTGTCGCAACTGCTCGACAAGGAAAAATTGTCGCACCAGGTGCTCAACGCCAAACAGCATGCCCGGGAAGCAGAAATCGTCGCCCAGGCCGGTCGACCGGGAATGATCACCATCGCCACCAATATGGCGGGCCGCGGGACTGACATCGTGCTCGGCGGCAATATTGAAAAGCCCTGCGAAGCCGTGCGTAACGACGAATCTGTTCCGGAAGAGGAAAAAGACGGTCGCATCGCCACCTTGCGTGCCGAATGGAAAACGGTACACGAACAGGTGTTGGCTGCTGGTGGTTTGCACATCATCGGTTCCGAGCGCCACGAGTCGCGCCGCATCGACAATCAACTGCGCGGCCGGGCCGGTCGTCAGGGGGATGCCGGGTCCTCACGCTTCTATTTGTCGCTCGACGATCCCTTGTTGCGTATCTTTGCCGGCGATCGTCTGCGCGGCATCATGGACAAGCTGAAAATGCCGGAAGGCGAGGCGATCGAGCACCCGCTGGTCACTCGCTCGCTGGAATCGGCGCAGCGCAAGGTCGAAGCCCGCAACTTCGATATCCGCAAGCAGTTGCTCGAATACGACGATGTATCGAACGATCAACGCAAGGTCATTTACCAGCAGCGCAATGAGTTGCTGGAAAGCGACGATATTTCAGAAACCATCGCCGCCATGCGGCAAAGCGTCATTGCTGACGTCTTCCGGCGCTATCTGCCGCAGGAGTCGGTTGAAGAGCAGTGGGATCTGGCCGGTCTGGAAAAGGCTTTGCTCAGCGAATTGCAAATCGTCGAGCCGGTCAGCGAATGGGTCAAGGCCGAACCGACGCTGACTGATGACGAGATTCTGGTGCGTATTGTCGAGGGGGCCGAAGCGGTCTATCGGGCCAAGGTGGAACTGGTCGGGGCTGAAAACTTCCATCAGTTCGAGCGCAACGTCATGCTGCAGAGCCTGGATAGTCATTGGCGGGAACACCTGGCGGCGCTGGATCATTTGCGTCAGGGTATTCACCTGCGTGGTTATGCGCAGAAAAACCCGAAGCAGGAGTACAAGCGCGAAGCTTTCGAGTTGTTCGAAACCTTGCTCGACCAAGTGCGCAAGGACGTCACGCGGATTGTCTTCACCGTGCAGATCCGCACGCCGGAAGATGTTGAAGAAACGGCGCCACATGAGGCACTGCAAAATGTGCAGTATCAACATGGTGATGCCGAGGCGTCGGAAGATCGTGCCGCTGACGAGATCAATCAGGGGCCCAAGGTGGGGCGCAACGATCCTTGTCCCTGCGGTTCCGGCAAGAAATACAAACACTGCCATGGTCGTCTGAATTAATGGTCTGGTCGGGGTGCGCCAGCGGCCGGATTGCTTGCTGGCGTACCCCGTGATCCTAAATACTCGTTCCTGGATCCTCAAATGCCTGTCAATTACGCAACCCCTGCTGCCGATCAACTGTTGCCGGTCGCCGGTGTGCGCCTTGGTGTCGCCGAGGCGGAAATTCGTAAGAAAAATCGCCGAGACCTGACCTTGGTGGCACTCGATGCCGGCTGTACGGTGGCCGGTGTGTTCACGCAAAACCGCTTTTGTGCAGCGCCGGTCCAGGTGTGCCGCCAGCATCTGGCCAGTGGTCAGGAAATTCGTGCTCTGGTGATCAATACCGGTATTGCCAATGCGGGCACGGGCGAGCCGGGTCGGCAGGCCGCACAGCAGACCTGCGTTGCCGTCGGCGAACTGCTCGATGTCGCTCCGGAGCAGGTGCTGCCCTTCTCGACTGGCGTGATTCTCGAACTTTTGCCGGTCGACCGCCTCAAGGCGGGCCTGCCGGCGGTCGTGGCTGATCTCAAGGCCGACAACTGGCACGCTGCCGCGCACGCCATCATGACCACCGACACCATCGCCAAGGCGGTGTCACGTGTGCTCACGGTCAACGGTCAGAAAGTCACGATTTCCGGCGTCTCCAAAGGCGCCGGCATGATCAAGCCGAACATGGCGACCATGCTCGGGTTTCTGGCCACCGACGCGGGTATCGCCCAGCCGTTGCTCGACCAACTGGTCAAGGAGGCGGCTGATGCTTCATTCAATTGCATCACCGTGGATGGCGATACGTCGACCAATGACTCTTTCGTGATGATTGCCTCCGGCCAGTCCGGTGCAGTCTTTGCTGCTGAAAGCGATGCTGGCTGGGCTGAGGTCAAGGCGGCGATCATCGCGGTTTCGGTTGAACTGGCCCAAGCCATCGTCCGTGACGGCGAAGGGGCGACCAAATTCATCACGGTCGACGTGCTGGGCGGCAAAAATAGCGCCGAATGCCGTCAGGTCGGCTACGCCATCGGCCATTCGCCGCTGGTCAAAACGGCTTTCTTTGCCTCCGATCCCAATCTGGGCCGCATCCTCGCCGCGGTGGGGTATGCCGGGATCGATGATCTCGACGTCGATGGCGTCAAGGTTTGGCTGGACGAGGTGCTGGTGGCGGAAAATGGCGGGCGGGCTGCTGCCTACCAGGAAACTGACGGTGCCCGGGTGATGGCGCAGGCTGAAATCACCGTCCGTGTCGACCTCGGTCGCGGTAGCGCTGCGGCCAAGGTCTATACCTGCGATTTTTCCTATGACTACGTCAAGATCAACGCTGACTACCGATCTTAGCGACGGCGCAGCCGGATCTGCCTGAACCAGCCGCCCGCCAAGGCGGCTTGGTCGCTTTCCAGTTGCAGATGGTCGTGCGCAGCGAGGACCTCTTCAAACACCACATCCAACCGGGTGGCCAAGCGGCGACTCAGTGGATTCACCAGCCGGCGCAAGGGGGCGTGTTGTTGCGGACGCAAGAATTTGTCAAAAATCAGCACCTGGCCGCCGGGGCGAACAACCCGCTGGATTTCACCCAGGCAACGTACCGGGTCGGGGACGACGGCCAGGATCAGGTGCAGGATGGCGACATCAAAACTGCCGCTGGCAAAGGGCAGGTGATGCACGTCGCCATGCACGGCGCGGTAGTCGTGCGCCCCCATGCGCGGCAAGCTGCGGCGCAGCATCGAGGCCGTCAGGTCGAGGCCAACGTAGCGGTGTCCGCCAGGCAGCAGCGGTAAATCGAGACCGGTGCCGATGCCGGCCAGCAGCACACGGCTGGGTTCGGCGGGCAAGGCGCTCAGGCTGCGGAGGCGTGCCCGGTGGGTGGCGCGAGCGATCACCAGGTCATAAAACGGCGCGATCAGCGCATAACTGTGTTGTAGCCCCATGCTGGCTTAGTGCAGGGCGCTGGGTATGGCGAGGACAAATTCGGGAATCTCGGCCTCGAAGTGGTGGCCATCTTCGGCCAGCATCTGGTAAGTCCCCTTCATTGTGCCGATCGGCGTGCTCATCGACGAACCGCTGGTGTATTCGAAGCTTTCGCCAGGTTTGAGAACCGGCTGCTTGCCAACGACGCCTTGCCCTCGGACTTCCTGAATCTGGTTCTGGCCGTCGGTGATGATCCAGTGCCGGGAAACCAGTTGGGCGCTCATCTGACCGAGATTGCGCAGGGTGATGGTGTAGGCGAACAGATAACGCCGGCTCTCCGGATCGGACTGTTCCGGGATGAATTGCGGGATGGGGATGATCTCGATGCGGTACTTGTCGGGGTTGGGCATGGGATAATTTCGCCTGTTTGAATTTTTGGAATCAACTTCATGTCAGCCAGTGACTACATCATCGCCCCGAGCATTCTTTCCGCCAATTTCGCCAAGCTGGGCGAGGAAGTGGCCAACGTCATCGCTGCGGGTGCTGACTGGATTCACTTTGACGTGATGGACAACCATTATGTTCCCAATTTGACCATCGGCCCGCTGGTTTGCGAGGCGATCCGGCCGTGCACCACGGCGCCGATCGACGTGCATCTGATGGTCAAGCCGGTTGATCGCATCATCCCCGATTTTGCCAAGGCCGGGGCCAATATCATCACCTTCCACCCGGAAGCCTCCGATCACGTTGATCGCAGCCTGTCGCTGATCCGCGATGCCGGCTGTCAGGGCGGCCTGGTCTTCAATCCGGCGACACCGCTCGATTACATGGATTACGTGCTCGACAAGATCGA
>JAQTXC010000037.1 GCA_028689015.1 Dechloromonas sp.
GAACCCACGGCTCTAGCTTGGGAAGCTAGGGTATTACCATTATACGACGCCCGCTCGGGCGGCAAGAGCGCGATTCTATGCCGAGATCGCGTGCGATTCAATCATTGTCAGCTATCGGCGAGTTGACGGTACTGGCCAGCGTGAAAAAGCAGCGGGTCCTGGGTGGGTGCATCGCTGAATTTTTCAACGCGGCCGATGAAAACGGTATGGTCGCCGCCGGCATGGGCGGTGTCGTTGGCGACCTCGAAGATAGCGCAACAGTCTGGAAATACCGGCGCACCGCCGGCGCCCGGCTGCCAGGGTAGGCCGACAAAGCGGTCAGCGGGCCAGGTGGCGAAGCGGTTGGATAGATCCTGCTGATCGACGGAGAGGATATTGATCGCGTGGTGACTAGCCTTGCGGAAGGCTTCTAGATTATGCGAGCCATTGTCGAGGCACCACAGCACCAGCGCCGGCTGCAACGAGACAGCGGAGAAGGAATTGACCGTCAGCCCAATCGGATGGCCGTCCGGGTCGATTGCCGTGACGATGGCGATGCCGGTGGCAAAGCGGCCAAGGGCATTGCGCAGGGCGCGGGTATCGGTTTGCGGCTGGGTCATGGCATTCATTACTGGAAAAACGCCGTATTATCCCGGCTCCCGCTTGCCGCGTCGAGACGAAATTTGCCGAAAGAACAAAGCTTTGCCCAATGCCTGATTGTCTGGCAACAGACCGCCGGGCGCCACAACCTGCCTTGGCAGGGCAGCCGCGACCCTTACCGGATCTGGCTGTCCGAAATCATGCTGCAGCAAACCCAGGTAGCGACGGTGATCCCGTACTACCAGCGTTTTCTCGCCAGCTTTCCCGATGTGGCGGCGCTGGCCGCAGCGCCGATCGAGCGGGTCATCGAACACTGGGCTGGCCTTGGCTACTACGCCCGGGCGCGCAATCTGCATCGCTGCGCGCAGCAGATTGTTGCGGTCCACGGTGGAAATTTCCCCAAAACCGCCGGGCAATTAATGGAATTACCCGGTATCGGGCGGTCGACCGCAGCCGCCGTCGCGGCTTTTGCCTTTGGTCAACGCGCGGCCATCCTCGACGGCAATGTCAAACGGGTGTTGTGCCGGATATTTGCCATCGAAGGTTTTCCGGGTAGTGCAGCAGTCGACCGCACACTTTGGCAACTGGCCGACACCCTGTTGCCCGAACATGGCATCGAGGCTTACACCCAGGGGCTGATGGATCTGGGGGCGACCATCTGTACCCGCCATGCCCCAGCCTGCCCGCGCTGCCCCTACGTCGATGAATGCCTGGCCCGCCGTGACGGTCGCCAGGGCGAATTGCCCACGGCCCGCCCCCGACCCACCGTTCCGGAGCGTAGCAGCCCCTTCGTTTTCATTACCGACGGCCGGCACATTTTGTTGGAGCGCCGACCACCCAACGGTTTGTGGGGCGGTTTATTGGTCGCACCGGAAGGCGAGCCAACAGCCATCCTGGCTCGCCTCGGCCTGGATTGTCCGCAGCCGCAGCCTCTCCCTGATTTACGCCACGCCTTCACCCACTTTCGACTGACCTTGCAACCTGTGCTCTGCCGCGTCAGCACGTTCTCCTGCTGCCACTCGGCGCCTTACCATTTATTGCCGCTGGCCGAAGCCGCCAAAGCCGGCGTGCCAACGCCGATGCGTCAATTGCTCAGGCAGGTTGCCAACGCTGCGGGCTAATCCCCCAGTGGGTGAAACTTTCTGCCCGCACCACCCGGCCAAATGGGTTACCAACCAGGCGCGACAAATCGACGCGGACCGGCGTGATGTAATGCTGGCGGCCCGCGTGATAAATCACCGTCACCACCGGCGTCGTCGGCTCGCTGGCATGCAGGGCATGGACAACCGCCAAATGGTCACTTTCCAGCCGAACCAGGGTGCCGACCGGATAAACCCCGACTGTTTTGACCAGAGCCGCCACCAGGGCTGGATCAAAACTCTGCCCCCCGGCTTCGTACAAATGACGCAAGGCGGCCGTCGGCGACAAGGCCTTGCGGTAGGGCCGGTCGGAGGTCATCGCATCGTAGGCATCGACCACCGCCACCATGCGACCCGCCAGTGAAATCTCATCCCCGGCCACACCGTACGGGTAGCCGCTACCATCATGTCGCTCGTGATGTTCGAGAATGACGGCCACCGCCGTTTCCGGCAAGCGGCGCGGTGCCTGCAAAACCGCCAGCCCCTCCTCGACATGGCATTGCACGCGACGATACTCAGCGTCCGACAAAGCGCCCGGCTTGCTCATCAACCCCTCGTCGAGCGCAATATGGCCAATGTCCTTGAGCAAGGTACCGAGCGCCATTTTCTCGATTTCCGGCTCACTCAACCCCTGCTGCTGCCCCAGTGCAATCATCAACCCGGCGCTGGCAACGGCGTGTTCTGCGGCATAACCCTGTGGTGACTTCAGCCGCGCCAACGGCACCAAAGCATCCGCCTGGCGAGCGACCGAACGGGCCAATTGCTGGACAACGGGTTCAAGCACACCGACCTCAACGGCCTGACCGGCCTGCGCCGCCAGGCTGAGTTGATCGAGTGCCTGGCAGCCTTCGCGAATCAAGCGACCGGCACGTCGGCGCTCCTCGCCCAGCGAGATCGGCGGGGGAACAGGGGGCGGCCGTGGCGGGCGCGGTGGCAAATCAAAACGCGGGGCGACCGCCGGCCGGGGTTCAGGGGGCAGATCGCGCCCCCGCGCGGTGTCGATGCTGACCTCCTCGATGCCGTTTTCCAGCAAGCGCACCACCTGCTCGTCATCTTTGACCTTGAAGCGCTGACGCCAAAAACCATGAACCAGCCAAGATTGGTGCAGATCAACAACGTACATGCCAGGCAGCAATTGCCGAATGGCGATTTTCTTGATCATCGGACGGGCGCTTCCGGCTGCCGTTGATCCATCACCTTCACTGTGCCGGCGCGCGCACTGCGGGTGGCGTAGCCCGCGGCAAGGCCTGGCGAGCAGCAATCTGCGCCTTGCGGACGTCACGCACCTCGGCGCGGGCCTCGCTGATCATTGTTCGCGATTGCCGTCGTACCGCCAGATTGACCTGACGGGCATCCTCACGACAGGCATTGACCAGAAACTTCTTCAGACAGTCGCTATAAGCAGCGGCATAGACTGCCTCAGCCTCGCCCTGCAAACGCTCAGCCTCGGCCTGGCGCGCGGCGGCTTGCTCAAGACGGCGGTCCCACTCAGCAACTTGTTCAGCAGACGGGGCCTCCGCCACAGCCGCAAGGGGCATCACCAGCAGGCAAGCCAGGCAAAACAGGGTGGTGACGATCTGTTGATGCTTCATGGTGTCCCCGATCAAAATGCTGCAGTCAGCGCAGGGCGTAAATTCTAGCAGCCTGCCCGCTATAATCTGCCCCCTGATGATCGCCCTGCGCCAACTCACCTTCGCCCGTGCCGCCCGCCCCCTGGTGGTCGATGCCAATCTGCAGATCCACCCTGGCTGGAAAGTGGGTCTGGTCGGCGCCAACGGCTGCGGCAAATCCAGCCTGTTCGCCCTGCTTGCCGGCGAGTTGCACGCTGAAGCGGGTGACTGCGAACTGCCGAGCAGTTGGCAGATCGCCCGCGTCACCCAGGACACCCCCGCCCTACCCAACCCGGCACTCGAATTCGTACTCGACGGCGACCAGGAATTACGCCTGGTCGAACAGGCACTGGCTGCCGCCGAACAGGCTGGCGATGGCGAGGCGATTGGTCGCCTGCATGCCCGCTACGGCGACATTGAAGGTTATTCCGCCAAGGCCCGGGCCGCCGAAGTGCTGCATGGCCTGGGTTTTACCGATGCGGATTTCAGCCGGCCGGTCGCCGATTTTTCCGGTGGCTGGCGCGTCCGCCTCAACCTGGCCCGCGCCCTGTCCTGTCGCGCCGACTTGCTGCTGCTCGATGAGCCAACCAACCACCTCGACCTCGACGCCGTACTGTGGCTGGAACAATGGCTGAAAAACACCCCGGCCACCTTGTTGCTGATTTCGCACGATCGCGATTTTCTCGATGCCGTGGTCGGCCGCATCATGGCGATCGACCAGCAGAAACTGACGCTGACCACCGGCGGCTATTCCGATTACGAACGCGCCAAAGCCGCCCGTCTGGCGACCCAGCAATCCGCTTACGAAGCGCAGCAGCGTGAAATCGCCCATCTGACCCGCTTCGTCGAGCGTTTCAAGGCCAAGGCCACCAAGGCGCGCCAGGCACAAAGCCGGGTCAAGATGCTGGAACGGATGGAAATTGTTGCAGCCGCGCACGTCGACTCGCCATTTCATTTCAGTTTTCGCCAGCCGGACACCCTGCCAGACCCGCTGCTGGTCATTGAAAATGCCGCTGCCGGCTACGTCGACCGCAAAATTCTCGAACGCATCAGCCTGACGCTGCGCCCGGGTTGCCGCATCGGCCTGCTCGGTCGCAACGGCGCCGGCAAATCGACCCTGGTCAAATTACTGGCTGGCGGCTTGGCCCAGCAAGGCGGCGAACGCAAGGAAGCCAAGGCGCTCAATATCGGCTACTTCGCCCAGCATCAGCTCGAACAGTTGCGCCCGGACGAATCGCCACTACAACACCTGCAGCGCCTGGAGCCGCTCACCCCAGAGCAGGAATTGCGCGACTATCTGGGGGGGTTCGATTTCCGCGGCGACATGGCGACCCGCGCCGTCGAACCCTTCTCCGGCGGTGAAAAATCGCGCCTGGCGCTGGCTCTGCTCATTCGCACCAAACCCAATCTGCTGCTGCTCGACGAACCAACCAATCACCTCGACCTCGAGATGCGCGAAGCATTGACCTTTGCCCTGCAAGACTTCGAGGGCGGCATGGTCGTCGTCTCGCACGACCGCCATTTGTTACGTACTTGCGCCGATGAGTTGCTCCTCGTGGCCGATGGCCAGGCCGTCGAATTTGACGGCGACCTCGACGATTACGCCCGCTGGCTGGCTGGCCAACGGGCCGCCGACAAAACCGCCGAACCGGACATCCTCAATGACAAGAGCGAGCGCCTGCAGCAGCGCGCCGACGCCAAGGCCAGCCGTCAGGCCCTCATCGCCCAGCGGCGCCCGCTACTCAAGGAAATCGAGCAACTCGACCAGAAAATTGCTCGCTGGCACGAGGACAAAGCCACCCTGGAAGCACAATTTGCCGACCCCGATTTCTATGTCACGGTCGACCGGATCAAAAGCGAGGAAATGCACAAACAGGCAGCGCAACTGGCTGAACGGATCGAGGTTGCCGAATTGCGTTGGCTGGAAGCCCACGAGCAACTCGATGCCCTGCCCTTACCCGATTAAGCCGCATTAGCCAATCCGGATATACTCAACAAACAAATCGTTCATTCGGGGAGAGAGTTGGGATGACTGGAAGCAGACGAGGATTCCTGGCCATCATCATGCTGGCCGTGCTGTTCGGTTTTTCCAGTGGCCCGCTACAGGCCGCCGAGCAGACACAGCCCGTCTTCAAAATTGGTGTCATGCCGTATCTCAGCACCCGCAGCCTGCTGAATACCTATCAGCCGATCGCTGATGCGATCGAAAAACGCCTGCAACGCCCCGTCCAGTTGCTGACTGCACCCGATTTCGACAGTTTTCTTGAACGCACGCTGAATGGCGACTACGACCTGAGCGTACTGGCGCCGCATTATGCCCGTCTGGCCATGGTCGACCGTGGTTTTCATGCCCTGGTCCGACATGTTTTGCCGATTCGCGGCCTGCTCGTCACGGCGCGCGATCGTCCCCTGCAAAAATTTTCCGACCTGCGTGGAGAGAGCATCGCCATCGTTGACCGCAGCGCCCTGCTGGCCATCGTCGGTAGCGTGACGCTGGCCGAGCAAGGTTTGATTGAGGGCCGTGATTACCAGTTTTCACAATCGGTATCGCATTCCAGTGCCCTGCACAACGCCCTGACTGGCAACAACCGGGTGGCTTTGATTTCGCATACCACCCTGGTCCTGGCGCCCCCCGAAGTTCAGGCACGGACGATCGTGTGGCAGGAATTGAACAAAATCCCTGGACTGTTCTACATCACCCCTGCCAATACACCGGACACCTTGCGGCGCACACTGCGGGATGCCTTGCTGACATTTGAAAAGTCTGCAAACGGCCAGGAATTTATTGAAAAAACCCGGCACGGGGGTTTCATGACACCAAGCACTGACGATTACCGCTTCCTTGATCGCCTGCTGCCGGAAACTCGCCAGCAATTAAAAAACCGGCCGTCCTGAATGCGTTTCTTCGCCCACTGGTCGCTGCGCAGCAAGCTGATCGCCCTCACCATCCTGGTCGAGGTCATCACCATTTCGGCTATCGTCTGGAACAGCCAGCGCCTACAGGAAGAACATCTGGTCGCCCAGTTCGATCTGCGTAAAACCGAAATGAGTCGCCTGCTGCAAGCAGCGCTGGCGCCCGCCATGGCTCAGCGTGACTACGCGGCAGTGCGCGAAACATTGGTCGACGCCCAGTCACTGCCAGGGCTGCACTACCTGGCCATGTTTGACGAAGAAGGCAATTTCGTTGCCAGCGCCGGCCTTGGCAAAACACAGGCACTCAGTTCAATCACCCTCCTAGCCGAGCGCGGCAAATTGCCCGAACAACTGGACCTGCATTTGCCGATCGAACTCGCCGGGCGGAGCTACGGCGACCTGCTGGTTGGCATCGACCTCAGCTTTCTCAATAACGCCCGCCAGGAAATCCTGCTGCAAAACTTGATGCTGGCCTTGCTCGGCATTGTCTTGTCCACGGCCGCCCTGTCGATCATCACCCTGTGGCTAACCCGTCGCCTGACGGCCTTGCACCATGCCAGCCATGCCCTGGCGAGCGGTCAGCCACAACCCCCGTTATCCACAGGCGACCCGGACGATGTCGGACAATTGATCGACGCCTTCAACCGCATGGCCCAAGCCCTGGCCGGACGCCTGAGCGAACTACAGCAGGCCGAATCCGAACAGCGTACCCTGGCCGGCCAGCTGCGCGACCTGGCTGAACGCGACCCGCTCACCTCGCTGGCCAACCGTCACCGCTTCGAATCGGAACTGCAACGCTTGCTCGACCATCGCCGGCGCCACCCTGAAGAACAGGGTGCCCTGATTTATTTTGACATTGACGAATTCAAGACCATTAACGACAGCTTCGGCCACCGGGCCGGCGACCGTGTCCTGGTCGATACCGCCCACTCGGTCAGCCAACTGGTTCGCGCCGAGGAACTCCTGGTCCGCCTGGGCGGCGATGAATTTGCCATCATCGTCCCCAATACCGACCAAACGGGCGCTCAGGCACTGGCCGAGCGCATCGTTGCCGCTACCCGTAATCTGTCTTTCGATTTCGCGGGCCGCCGCCTCAGCCTGAGCATCAGCCTGGGCATTGCCCTCATTCCCGAGCATGGCGACGACAGCGAGCGGCTGGTCGCCCATGCCGATGCGGCCATGTACCAGGCCAAGGCCAGCGGCAAGAATTGCTGGCGCCTGTACCGGCCCGAGCTCGACAATAGCGAACGCATGCTGCACCAATTGGGCTGGAACGACCTCATCCAGAAAGCGCTGGCCGATGATCGTTTTGTCCTCCACTTCCAAGGCGTGCACGAGGTACGAAGTGGCGAAGCCAGCCATTTCGAGGCATTGATCCGCATGATCGACCCCACTGACCCAGGCTTGCTGCTGATGCCAGGCGATTTCATTCCTGCCGCCGAACGCAGTGGCCGCATCGTCGACATCGATCGCTGGGTGATCCGCCGCGCCATCCAGACCCTGGCCAGCCAGCCGCATTTGCGCGCCCTGGCAGTCAATGTATCGGCCCGCTCCTTCGACCATCCAGAAATCGTTGATCAGATTCGCCACAGCTTGGCGGAATTTGCCATCGACCCCCGCCGCCTGATGATCGAGCTGACCGAAACCTCCGCGCTAGCCAATATGGCCGATTCGCAGCGCTTCATTGAAGGCCTGCAAGCCTTGGGCTGCACCGTCTGCCTGGACGATTTCGGTGCCGGTTTCTCATCCTTCGCCTACATGAAGCAGTTATCGGCCGAGATTCTCAAAATCGACGGTCTGTTCATCCGCAACCTGCCGAGCAGCCCGGAAGACCAAGTGTTCGTCCGAGCCATTGTCGAAGTGGCCCGTGGCCTGAACAAAAAAACCGTCGCCGAATTCGTTGGCGACGCCGAAACCCTGGCCATTTTGCGTAAACTCGGGGTCGATTACGCTCAGGGTTATTACCTTTCACGGCCCTTGCCCGATGTCAGCGCCGGCTGATCGGGTAGAATCGTCATTTTTTCCTGCCGCAGGGAGTTGACCGTGCAAATCGTTTGTCTTGACCTCGAAGGGGTGCTCGTCCCCGAAATCTGGATCGAATTCGCCGAACGCACCGGCATCCCCGAACTCAAGCGGACGACACGCGACGAGCCAAATTACGACACCCTGATGACTTATCGCCTGAACATCCTGCGCCAGCACAAGCTCGGCCTGCCGGACATCCAGAAGGTCATCGCCGAAATGGGCCCGATGCAGGGCGCCCGCGCCTTTCTCGACCAATTGCGCGAGGATTACCAGGTCATCATTCTGTCCGATACCTTCTACGAATTCGCCCACCCGCTAATGCGCCAACTGGGCTGGCCGACGCTGTTCTGCCACTCGCTCGAAGCCGACGCCGAGGGCATGTTGGTCAATTACCACCTGCGCATGCCGGACCAGAAGCGTGAAGCGGTCAAGCGCTTCAAGGAACTGAACTTCACCATCGTCGCTGCCGGCGATTCGTACAACGATACGGCCATGCTCGGCGAAGCCCACGGCGGTATCCTCTTCCACCCGCCGGAAAACGTCATCCGCGAATTCCCGCAATTCCCGGTGACGCTGGACTACGGCCAGTTGCGCGTCGAAATCGACCGCGCCTTTGCCCGCGCTGCCAGCTGACCCATTGCCGTCATGGCCAACCAGCCAGCCTTCGACCCCGAACTGATCCGTGGTTTGAAGGCACTGGTTGCGACCACTTTCCCCAAAACCTGTCGCTGTTGTGGCCGGACGTTTCGGGATGTTGCCGATTACGTCGCCCAAACCGAAGCGCTGCCTAACGGTCGCGCAGGCTTCAAACAGTCCACGGATGATGACGGGACCGTTATCGTCGATCTATTCCGCAACTGTCCATGCGGTTCAACGCTGATGGATTCGTTCACCAACCGGCGCGACCACAGCGCTGCCGGTGAAGCCCGGCGCCAGCGTTTCGGCGACCTGCTGGCCTATCTGATCAAGCAAGGACTGAGCGCCAACACGGCGCACCGTGAAATGCTGCTTGTCCTGCGCGGCGGACGCAGCGCCATTCTGAGTAAACTCCGCCCGCCCGTGAATCCGAAGTAAGCCATGCACACTCATCGTTTTTATACCCTCTCCGCCTCCTGTCCCGACCAGGTTGGCATCATCGCCAAAGTCTCCGGTTTCATCGCCGCGCATGGCGGCTGGATCCTGGAGTCGAGCTTTCACGCCGATGCCCTGACCGGTCGCTATTTCATGCGCATTGAGATCAAGGCCGATTCGCTCCCCTTCCTGCTCGCCGAATTCCGCGAGCGCTTCCGCCAGGAGGTCGGAGTACCGTTGCAAATGGACTGGCGGATTAACGACAGCGCCGTCAAGCGCCGCGTCGTCGTGCTGGTTTCCAAGCAGGAGCATTGCCTTTACGACCTACTGGCCCGCTGGCAAGCCAAGGAACTCGACATCGAGATTCCCTGCGTCATTTCCAATCACGACACCTTCCGCGGCTTCGTCGAGTGGCATGGCATCCCCTTCCATCATGTGCCGGTAAATGCCGACAACAAGACGGCGGCCTATGCCGAGATGCAGCGCATTTTTGACGACGTGCGCGGCGATACCATGGTCCTGGCCCGCTACATGCAGATCCTGTCACCCGCACTGTGCGACGCACTGGCTGGCAAGATCATCAACATCCACCACAGTTTCCTGCCCAGCTTCGCCGGCGCCAAACCCTACCATCAGGCCTACACCCGCGGCGTCAAGCTGATTGGTGCGACCTGCCATTACGTCACCAGTGAACTCGATGCCGGACCGATCATCGAGCAGGACGTCATCCGCATCGACCATTCCGACTCACCGGAAGACATGGTGCGCTACGGTAAAGACATTGAAAAAACCGTCCTCGCCCGCGGTCTGCGCTATCACCTGGAAGATCGGGTGCTGGTGCATGGCAACAAAACCATTGTTTTCCGTTAAATCATGCTGATCGAACGCGCTCAATCACTCTTGCTGGTCATCGACCTGCAGGAAAAGCTTGCCCCGGCCATCCACGCTGGCGCTGAAATCATCGCCAACTCGGTGCGCCTGCTCAGCGCCGCACGCCAGTTGGCCGTGCCAGCCTTCGTCTCCGAGCATTACGTCCGCGGCCTAGGCCCCAGTGTCGAAGCGATTCGCCTTGCCGCGGTCGACGCGCATTTCTTTGCCAAAACGCACTTTTCTTGTGCTGCCGAGCCCGGGGTGCTCAACCACCTGCGACAAAGCCATCGGCCACAGATCATCGTCACCGGCAGCGAAGCGCACGTCTGCGTCCTGCAATCGGCGCTGGGTTTGCAGGCCGCTGGTTTCGATGTCTTTTTGGTACGCGACGCCGCCTCGTCACGCACGGCCGACAACCGCCAGGCCGCTTTCGACCGCCTGCGGGCAGCCGGGATTCATATCGTTACCACGGAAATGGTGTTGTTTGAATGGCTGCACCAAGCCGGCACGGATGAGTTCCGGCAACTACTACCGCTGATCAAATAACGTCCGCTTCGTCCGCTCTGCGCCAACGCCAGAAATCCGCCTGATGGCGGATTTTTTCTTTCGCCCACGGTCGACCGTAAAACCCAGGCAAAAAAGCGGGCACCCGCAGGTGCCCGTAAGGGAGAGAGACTACGGATGCAACTTAGTGGTGATAGGCAGTTTCGCCATGGGCGGTCAGGTCGAGACCTTCGCGCTCTTCGTCTTCCGGCACACGCAGACCAATCACGATATCGGCAATCTTGTAGGCGATGAAGGCGACCACTGCCGACCAGCCGATGGTGATCAGGACCGAGTAGGTCTGGACCCACACTTGATGAGCGATCGAGAAGTCTTCGGCACCTGTGCCACCCAACGACGGGGCAGAGAACACGCCGGTCAGGATGGCACCGAGGATGCCACCGACGCCATGCACGCCGAACACATCCAGCGAATCATCGGCACCGAGGAGCTTCTTCAGACCACTGACACCCCACAGACAGACCAAGCCAGCCAGGAAACCGATGACGATGGCGCCCATCGGACCCACCGTACCGCAAGCCGGGGTGATGGCAACCAAGCCAGCCACCGCACCGGAAGCGGCACCCAGCATCGAGGGCTTGCCTTTGAACACGGCTTCGCCGATGGTCCAGGCCAGCACGGCAGCTGCCGTTGCAATCAGGGTATTGATGAAGGCCAGGGCTGCACCCGAGGTGGCTTCGAGGTTGGAACCGGCGTTGAAACCGAACCAGCCCACCCACAGCATCGAGGCACCAACCATGGTCAGCGTCAGCGAGTGCGGCGCCATCGATTCGCGACCGTAACCGATCCGCTTGCCAACCATGTAGGCACCCACCAGACCGGCCACACCGGCGTTGATGTGAACCACGGTACCGCCTGCGAAGTCCAGCGCACCGTCACCCAGCAACATGCCGCCCGGACCCCAGACCATGTGAGCGATCGGCAGGTAGCACAGCGTGAACCAGATCACCGAGAACAGCAGCACGGCGGAGAACTTCATACGCTCGGCAAAAGAACCGACGATCAGCGCACAGGTGATGCCAGCGAAGGTGCACTGGAAGGCGATGAAGGCATATTCCGGCAGCTTGGATTCCGGCGTGAAGGTATCGGCCAACGTGTCCTTGGTGACGCCGGACAGGAAGAGCTTGCTCAACGAACCGATGTACGGCGAACCCTCAGTGAAGGCCAGGCTGTAGCCGTAAGCGACCCACAGCACCGAAATCAGCGAGAAGACAACCATGACCTGCATCAGCACGGAAAGCATGTTCTTGGAGCGGACCAGACCACCGTAGAACAGGGCCAGACCCGGCAAGGCCATGAACAGGACCAGCAGCGTCGAGGTCATGATCCAGGACACGTCACCCTTATTGACGGTCGCTTCGACCGCCGGGGCTTCGGCAGCAGCGGCTTCAGCGGCCGGTGCAGCTTCCATGGCCGCAGGCGCAGCCGGTGCAGCAGCGGCATCGACGACAGCGGCAGCTGCGACGGGCGCAGCTTCAGCAGCCTTTTCTTCGGCCCAGGCCGGTGCGCCGAAGGCGACCGCCCCTGCAAGGGCCAGCATGGCAAAAATTCGTTTCATATCGGAACTCCTTACAGGGCGTCGGAACCGGTTTCACCGGTCCGGATACGAATGACTTGTTCGAGATCGAATACAAAAACCTTGCCGTCACCAATCTTGCCGGTGCTGGCCGATTTTTCGATTGCTTCGATCACTTGGTCGATCTGCTCGGACTTCACGGCAGCCTCGATTTTGACTTTGGGCAGGAAATCGACGACATACTCGGCACCCCGATACAGCTCGGTATGCCCCTTCTGCCGGCCAAAACCTTTCACTTCGGTCACCGTGATGCCCTGCACGCCAATGGCGGAGAGCGCTTCACGCACTTCGTCAAGCTTGAACGGCTTGATGATTGCAGTAACGAATTTCATAGGTGTTCCCCTAAATGATTAAGTCTTTTACTTTCCCCGCCGGCTCCGGCCGGAACGCCAGCGGGGAAAGATCAAACGAGATTAGAAGGACTTGTTGAAAGACAGGACGGCACGGCTCTTGGCCACGTCCTTGTTGTTCCAGCAATAACTGTTGGAGGCAGAGCCGCAGCCTTCGGCATCGGTATCGGTGTACGACAGACCGACCACACCGAAGCCCACATCCTTCGTCACGCCCAGTTTCCAGTCCATGTAAGACGCCGGTGCGTTGTTCTTGATGGTCTGATGACCGACGTGCGCAGCGACACCCCAGCCATTACCCAGGTCATAAGCGGCAGACAGATCGACATAGCCGCTGCCATTGGTCTTTTCACCGGCAACACCGGTCCAACCGAACAGGTGGCTGGACACCGTGTGGTAGTACTTGAGGGTCAGGAATTCCCAGCTCAAACCGACATAGACTTCGGTCGAGTCGGTGTTCTTGGCCGGAGCCACGACGTCACCCGGGTAGTAGTACTGGAGGACACCAACGTCGTAACCGATCGGACCGGCCGTGCCCTTGTAGCCACCGTAGACGTCCAGTTCCAGGCTGTTGTTGTCCTTGTAGTTACCCGTCTGAACCCAGGACACATTGGAACCCCAGGTGCCGACATAGAAACCCGAGCTGTGGCTGTAATCAAAGCCACCTTGCAAGGCCGGGTTTTGCTGCGACTGACTAACACCGCGGAAGATGTAATCAGTCACCACACCGACATTACCAGTAAAGGTGTGGGCGCTGTCTTCAGCAAAGGCCGGGGCAGCGAAAGCACCAACGAGGGCCAGCGCGATCAGGGATTTCTTCATGGTTTCTCTCCTGTGAGAAGTGTTGAATGGAAAACAAAATTTGTGCAGGACAACATAGCAGAAGCCGTGCCAGGTGATTTTATTGATCTAAATCAACAATATAAGCAACACCCCTCAACAGATGCACCAAGTCAACGCACCACGAGAGTGCAGTTACATGCCGTTACGCACCAGTCCCGAGCAGGTGGCTGCCAGAGGCCCTGCAAGCCCTGTGCTACACTCGTCATATACGGAGGAACCCATGCTCGACCCTAAAATTCTTGAAGATTTCGGCGCCAAAATGAGCGCACTACTGGCCAATTCACCGGCAGCGGATATCGAACGCAACGCCAAGGCCGTGATGAGCGGCATGTTTGCCAAACTGGACTTGGTAACGCGCGAGGAATTCGACATCCAGGCACAATTGCTGGCCCGCACCCGGGAAAAACTGACCGCCCTCGAAGCCCGCGTCGCCGCGCTGGAACAAAGCCGCAGCGGACAATAATTCAGCATGTCGCTGGCCATTGCGCACAGCCGCGGTCTCGATGGCCTGCAGGCGCCACCGGTGACGGTTGAGGTGCACCTGGCCAACGGCTTACCCAGCCTGACCCTGGTCGGGCTTCCCGATGCGGAAGTGCGCGAAGCCCGCGACCGGGTTCGTGCGGCCATTGTCAATTCCGGGTTCGAGTTTCCGACCAAGCGCATCACCATCAACCTGGCGCCGGCCGATCTGCCCAAGGAGTCCGGACGTTTCGACCTGCCCATGGCGCTCGGCATTCTGGCCGCCAGCGGTCAGATCCCGAGCGCCGGACTGGCCCAGCATGAATTTGCCGGCGAGTTGTCGCTGTCTGGTGCCCTGCGTCCGGTCCGTGGCGCACTGGCCATGGCCCTGCAGGCCGTCGATGACGGCAAAACCTTCATCCTGCCGGTCGACAGTGCCAGCGAAGCAGCCCTTGCCGGCCTACCCCGCCTGCTGGCGGCCGAATCCCTGCTAGCCGTTTGTGCTCACTTGCGTGGCCATACGGCCTTGCCGTCACCGCCTGCGGTCGACCCGGAAAAGGCCGATGTTTTCCCCGACCTGGCCGACGTCCGTGGTCAGGCTCAGGCCAAGCGAGTGCTGGAAATCGCCGCCGCCGGGCAGCACTCACTGCTCATGCTCGGCCCTCCTGGGGCTGGAAAATCAATGCTGGCCGCCCGTCTGCCCGGCTTGATGCCGGCGCTGAACGCTGATGCGGCCAAAGCCGCTGCCGCCGTCCAATCGCTGCTCGGCCGCTTTCGTCCGGCCAGTTTCGGCCAGCGCCCTTACCGCTCGCCGCACCACACCGCCTCGGCAGTCGCCCTGGTCGGCGGTGGCAACCCGCCGCGCCCGGGCGAAATCAGCCTGGCGCATCAGGGCATCCTGTTTCTGGATGAATTGCCTGAATTCGACCGCAAAGTGCTGGAAACCCTGCGCGAGCCCTTGGAAACCGGCTCCATCCACATTGCCCGGGCAGCGCGGCAGGCCGAATTCCCGGCTCGTTTCCAACTGGTGGCTGCAATGAACCCCTGCCCTTGCGGTTTTCACGGCGACAGCACGGGCAAATGCCGGTGCACACCGGATCAGATTGCCCGCTACCGCGGCCGCTTGTCCGGCCCCCTGCTCGACCGCATCGACCTTTTGATTGAAGTCCCCGCCCTGCCCGGCGAGGCCCTCGCCCAGCCGGCCAGCGGCGAGAATTCAGCCACCGTTCGTCAGCGGGTGTGCCATGCCCACGAGCGGCAGCAACAACGCCAGGGCCGGCCCAATGCCGAATTGACCATTGCCGACATCGACCGTCACTGCCAGCCCGACCCGGCCGGCCAGCGCTTGCTGCAACAAGCCGGCGAGCGCCTTGGTCTGTCAGCCCGGGCCTGGCACCGCGTACTCAAGGTGGCCCGGACGATGGCCGATCTGGCGGCCTGCGAACAGATTAATGCCAGCCACGTCGCAGAAGCGATTCAATACCGCCGGCTGGCCCATGCCTGAGCGCAACCAAGCCACGAGTACCCGCAGCATCGCTTGGCTGCTAGCCGCCATGTCGGCGCTCGGCCCCTTCTCGATCGACACCTACCTGCCCTCCTTCCCCGACATCGCGCACAGTCTGGGGGCGACGACGATCGAAGTTCAGCAAACCCTGTCAGCCTATTTGTTCGCCTTTGCCGCAATGACCTTATGGCACGGTGCCATTGCCGACCGCTTTGGCAGGCGCCGCGTCATTCTCGTTGCCCTGCTCTTTTTCGCCCTCGCCTCGGCCGGTTGCGCCCTGGCATCAAGCATCGGCCAGTTGTGGTTCTGGCGGGCGGTACAGGGCATCACGGCCGGCGCCGGCATTGTCATCAGCCGTGCCATCGTTCGCGATCTGTTTGACGGCGCTGCCGCCCAGCGCCTGATGTCGCAAATCACCATGATGTTCGCCCTCGCTCCAGCCATCGCGCCACTGATCGGCGGCTGGCTGCAAACCGCCTTTGGCTGGCGTTCGATTTTTATCTTTCTGGTGCTGTCGACCGCGGGACTGGCTTTTGCCTGCTGGAAATTACTGCCGGAAACACTGCCCCCCGACAAGCGCCAATCGTTACGCCCCAGTTACCTGGCAACAACCTATCGCAAGGTACTGACGTCGCCACCCTTCCTGCTCGCCTGCACCGCGCTGTCGTTCAATTTCATGGGCTTTTTCATCTACGTGCTCTCAGCCCCCGTTTTCCTGATGCAGCATCTGGGCATTTCGGAAACCGGCTTCCTGTGGCTGTTCGGACCGGCCATGGGCGGTCTGCTGTGTGGCGCCTGGTCATCCGGTCGCCTGGCCGGAAAAATTACCGCCCAGCGCACCATTGCCATCGGCTATTCGGTGATGGCCAGTGCCGCCCTCGCCAACCTGCTGCTCAATCTAGCCACCGCCTCCAGCCTGCCCTGGAGCGTTGTTCCGCTTTTCGTCTACACCTACGGCATGTCGCTGGCGATGCCCAACCTGACGATTTTTGCGCTCGATCCTTTTCCTGCCCAGCGCGGCCTGGCAGCTTCATGCCAAACCTTCTTTCAATCCGGCTGTAATGGCCTGGCCGCCGCCCTCCTCGCCCCCGCCCTGTGGGGTTCCACCCTCACCCTGGCCCTGGGCATGGCCGGACTGCTCGCCATCGGCGGTCTGGCTGCCCTCGCCCACCACCGCCAATCACGACTGTTGCCAGGGTAGACCGCGACAGCGCCAGCCGCCCACGGTGCCACGATGAAAATCATCGTCGAGCGGCCCCTCGAAGCCCTCCAGGACATTGATCACCTGGCTGAAACCGGCCTTTTCCAGCGCCTCACCGGCATACAGCGAGCGATGACCGCTGCGGCAGATGAGCAATACAGGTCGCGTCAACTCCCCCTTGACCAAGCGTTTCACGTGATCTGCAAAATACGGGTCGATCTCCCAATCCGGCGCCTCCTGCCAAGCGACATGCTCAGCCCCCACCGGATGACCGACATACATGTGCTCGATTTCAGTACGGCAATCGACCAGCACGGCGTCGGCCGTCTGTTGCAGGAAGGCATGTGCCGCCAGGGGATCAAGATGCTGCATGGAAATTATCCGGGGACAGGAGGGCGACTATTATGAAAGCAAGGCCGGCACGGCGTAAACTCGGCATTTTTCTGCGTATCCTTCCATGAAAATAAGCCACTGGCTCGCCGCCACCCTGACCGCCCTATGCACCGCCCTGCTGCCTGGCTGCGACGCCAGCCATCTGGCCAAGATCCAGCCGGGCACAACCGCGGCCGATGCCGTCCGACAAATCATGGGCGAACCGGGCTTCATCCACTGGAACGACGATGGCACGGCGACCTGGGAATACAGCCGCCAGCCGGCCGGGGTCGATTGCTACATGATCAGTTTCGACCGCGCCCACATCGTTCGCCAGATCGAACAGGTCCTGACCCCGACCACCTACGGCCGTATTCGGCCGGGACAAAGTCGTGACGATGTTCGCCGCCTGCTCGGCCGCCCTGGCTCAACCATGCGCTTTGACAACCTGGGCGAGGACATCTGGGAATGGCGCATCCGTGGCGACATGCCGACCGACGAAACCTACTTCATGGTCCATTTCGACCTGCAGCAAGGCGGCGTCAAGAAAACCTCGCAGCGCGTCCAACCCAAGGGATGAGTCAGGCCCAGACGCTGCTTAGCGGTGCTCGAAACGGGCCAGCTCAGCCAGCGAATTGATGTTTTCGAAGGCCATCAGTTGATCATCGAAGGGCACCGCAACGGCCGGCAGGCTGGCATACCAACGCGCAAACTTGCGTTCGCCGGCCTGCAGGTAGGCAGTCAGGTGCGGCAAGACCTCGCGCCGGCACAAACAGAAAACCGGCTGCGCCTGCTCGCCGGTCTGCGCCACGGCAATCTCGGCCTGCTGCGCGGTCAACACCGAAAACAGCCGGGAAACCAGGTCGACCGGGAAAAAGGGCGAATCGCAGGGCACGGTGACGACCAGCGGTGTCGTGGCGGCCGATAGCGCGGCGTGCAAGCCGGCCAGCGGCCCGGCAAAATCAGGAATGGCATCGGCCACCACCGGGTAGCCCAGTTCGGCATAACGCGCTGCATTACGGTTGGCGTTGATCATCAGCGCATCAACCTGCGGCCGCAGCCGCCCAGCAATCTGCGCCACCAGCGTCTGCCCGTTGAGCTGCTGTAACCCCTTGTCCACACCGCCCATGCGCCGACCCAGCCCGCCGGCAAGCACGACACCGGTGATCGCTGGTCGTGCGCGCAACGTCGCAGCGCCATCGCCTGTGGTAGCGCAGAAATTAGTCGCCATCGACACCCTCTTGCCTAGGAAAACGCGATGATAGCCCGAATGCTCACGCCAGCCAGCGACGCAACCAGGCGCTGCTCTGATCGACCACCATCGACAACAAGAGCATGGCCATGATCACGGTCGACGCGGCCGCATGATGAAAAAGCGACAATTCGACGTACAACAACTGGCCCAGACCGCCGGCACCGACAAAACCCAGAATGGCCGCCATGCGGATATTCATTTCCCAGCGATACAGCGTGTAGGCAATGAGCTGCGGCAAGGCCGCGGGCAAGGTACCGTAAAAAAAGGGCAGGCCCGGTGCTGCCCCGGCCAGGCGCAAAGCCTGTGCCGCCTGCGCCGGCGCATTGACCAGCGCCTCCGCGTACAGCCGGCCAAGCACACCGGCCGTGTGCAAGGCCAAGGCCAGCGCCCCGGCAAAAGGCCCCAGACCGACGGCCAGCGCCGTGATCGTCGCCCAGACCAGTTCCGGCACCGAGCGCAGGGCATTGAGCAAGCCGGAAAATAACGGCCTCGGCCCTGCCAGGGCCAAGCCCAGACCAGCCACCGCCGCCAGCAGCGTGCCGACGACCGAAATCGCCAGCGTTTCCCAAACCCCGCGCCCGACCCGTTGCAACCAGTCGGCCGACAGATCCGGCGGGAAAAAATCCAGGACGAACGCCAAGACGCTGTCGGCTGCTTCCACGGTCAACAGGGCCGCGAAGTCAATTTCCAAAAAGAGGAAACTACTCAGCACGGCCAGCGGCAAGCCGGCCAGCAGCAGCAGGCTACGTCGCCCGAACGGCGAGGGCCGCATCAGCGGCGGCACATCCAGCCCCCGACGCAACCCGCTGGACAAAGCATCAGCCGCAAAAACCAGGCCCAGAAAAACCAGCAGGATGCTGGCCGCTTCGCCGCCATTGAGCATCTTCATGGCCTGATCCATCAATTGCCCCAACCCCCCTGCCCCGACAAAGCCCATCACCACCGAGGCGCGAATCGCACACTCCCAACGATAGACGGTGTACGAGGCCAATTCCTTCACGGCTTGTGGCAGCAAACCGTACAGCAGGGCCTGCGGCCGACTGGCACCGCTCAGTTGCAGGGCGCGGGCGGCGGCCGGATCGACCGATTCGAGAATTTCGGCATAGACCTTGGCCAGCATGCCGCCATACGTCAGCCCCAGGGCCATCACCCCGGCAGCCGGCCCGAGGCCGAAGACGCGGACAAAAAGCAGGGCCCAGACCAGCTCGGGAATGCCACGCAACACGGTGAGCACAGAGCGCGTCAACGGCCTGAAAGGCGCCTCTTCGCGCCCGGCTGCCGTCGCCAGATAAGCCAGCGGCACGGCCAGCAAGAAGGCGAATGCCATGCCGGCCGTGGCAATGGCCAGCGTCTCCAGCGTCGCCCGGCCAAGATAAACGAGAAACTCGGCATCCGTCGCCGGCGGCAGAAAACCCGCCAGGAAATGACCGATGACCTGCAGATTGCCCGCCGCAAACAGCCCCCCCCGGCCTGACCTCGGCCGCCTGAAACAAGGGCCAGAGCACGGCCAGAGCCGCCAGCGCGCCGATCAGACGAGCGCGGGCCGCCGGGTCATGCCGGGACGGGTCGCGCAGAGCGCTCAACAGCACGCTGCCCGGGTTGCCGCCGCCGCAGGGCAGGACCTGGCAGTCGCCAAATGCCGGGCTTCGTTGACCAGCAGCGGCAAGGCCTCACCTTCGCTGGCATAAAGCTGATGCAGCAAGCGGTCGCTAACCTCTGCCGCCGGCAAGTCAAAAAACAGGCGCCCGGCGCGAACGCCGACGATGCGCGAAAAATGCTGTAGCGCGAGGTCGACCGCGTGCAAGCTTGCCACCAGCGTCGCCCCGCGTGCCTGCGCATCATCGACCAGCAAGCGAATGGCTGACTGGGCCAGCGCCGGGTCAAGCGCCGACACCGGCTCATCAGCCAACAACAAATCCGGCTGCTGGTACAACACGCGGGCAATGCCGACCCGCTGCAACTGACCGCCGGACAACTGATCGCAACGGACAAAGCACTTATCCGCCAGATCGACCCGGGCCAGCACTGCCCGGGCCCCGGGAATATCCTGTGGGTACAACAAGGAGGCCAGCGACTTCCAGACTGGCCACTGGCCCAGTTTGCCGGCCAGCACCGCCGTCACTACCCGCTGCCGGGGCGGCAAGGGCGGGGCCTGATGGACCGTGCCAATCCGGGCCCGCAGCCGGTTCACGGTCGACCGCTCGTCGACCGCACAATCCAGCACGCGCGCCTGGCCTTGCGTCGGTGGCAAAGCCGTCCCGAGCACCGACAGCAAGCTGGTCTTGCCCGCCCCGGATGGGCCGATCAAGGCAATACGCTCACCCTGCTCGGCACGCAGCGTGATGCCATCGAGCGCCACAAAACCATTGCCATGGGTCAGCCCGACACCCGCCAGGGAAAAACTCATCGCTTTACTTCAGCAAGCCGGCCGCCTGCGCTGCCTGCTCGATGCCGTCGTAGTTCTCCTTGCGGGTCGGAATAAATTTCGATGCCCGCTGCAAAGCGAGGATTTCCTGCTGCGCCGGCTGGGCCGGGTCGAGTTGCAGGAAGGCTTCGGTCAACTTCTTGATCAGAGCCGGATCGAGATCGCCGCGTACCGTCCAGTTGTAATCAAAATAGGTCGGCGTCGTAGCAAAAACCCGGACTTTCTCTGGGTCAATTTTTTTCTGTTCGACCAACTTGCTCCATACCGAGGCGTTGAGGACGCCTGCTTCGGCCCGCCCGGCTGCGACAAAGGCTGCGGTGGCATCATGCGCCCCGGAAAAAGCGACATTCTTGAAGTCCTTTTCCGGCGTCAAACCCGCTTGCTGCAAAAAGAAACGCGGCATCAGGCTACCCGAGGTAGACGACGGCGCACCAAAGACAAAACTCTTGCCCTTGAGGTCCGCCAGCGACTTGATCGCCGGATCAGCCGTGATGAACTTGGAGGTAAACACCGCATCTTCGGCCCGCTGGACGATGGGGATAGCCATCTCTTGGGTGCGAATCTTGGCCTGCACATAGGTAAAACCGCCCAGCCAGGCCAAGTCAATTTTCCTGGTCGCCAGCGACTCCACCACGGCGGCATAGTCCGACACCGGCGTAAATAGCACCTTCATGCCGGTTTGCGCTTCGAGATATTTGCCCAGGGGGGCGAATTTGCGTTGCAGTTCAGTCGGCGCTTCATCGGGAATCGCCGACACCCGCAAAACCGCATCGGCTGCGAAAACCGGACTAACCGTGACGGCGGCGCAAGCCAGCGCGCCCTTGAGCGCCAGACGACGCAGGGAAGAAAATTTCATCAAACACTCCGTTTCAACAACAACCGTCTCCGTGCGGAACCACGGGGACTTACATGACGCACCAGCGCCGGTTTGGGTGCGGTACGCGGACCGCGTCTGCCAAGCAGAGCGCGCATGCTAATGCAGAAGCGGCAAATTCGCAGCCTTTTTGATTCGTCACAGCGGGGCCTAAGCCCTGTTTTTGCAGCGAAAACTTGGCTTTCAGGGCGTCGACCGCTAAACTGCGCGCTCTGCCGAGGAGCGCTGCGACCCTGTCATTGACTTGGGGCCAGGCTCGGCAATGATCAACGGCGCTCGCAAACCCTGTCTTTTTGCCGGTTTGCGACGCCGTTTATCTTTTGCGGGGTCCCCGGCGTGAATTGGCCACCCGCCGCATTGCCGAGGTAATCATGATCCAGCCCGACCGCTCCGCCGAACTTTCCGCCCTGCTTGCCCAGAAAATGCTCGTCCTCGACGGCGCCATGGGCACGATGATCCAACGCCACGGATTGCAGGAAGCCGATTATCGCGGCGCACGTTTCGCCGATCATCCGCACGATCTCAAGGGCAACAACGACCTGTTGGTACTGACCCAGCCGGCAATCATCGGCGGCATCCACCGCGAGTACCTCGAAGCCGGCGCCGACATCCTGGAAACCTGTACCTTCAACTCGACCTCGGTATCGCAGGCCGACTACAACCTGTCAGAACTGGTTTACGAGCTGAATTTTGAAGGTGCCCACCTGGCTCGCCAGTTGTGCGACGAATTCACCACTGCCAATCCGAGCAAGCCACGCTTCGTCGCCGGCGTCCTCGGCCCAACCTCGCGCACCGCGTCGATCTCGCCTGACGTTAACGACCCTGGCTACCGCAATGTCGATTTCGACGAGCTGGTGGCCAATTATGTGGAAGCCATTACCGGTCTGGTTGAAGGCGGCGCCGACATCCTGCTGGTTGAAACGGTGTTCGACACCCTAAATGCCAAGGCGGCGCTGTTCGCCATCGAGAAGTTTTTCGACATCGCCAAGCGCCGCTGGCCGGTGATGATTTCCGGGACCATCACCGATGCCTCCGGCCGCACGCTCTCCGGCCAGACCGCCGAAGCCTTCTGGAATTCGCTACGCCACGTCCAGCCGGTCAGTTTCGGCCTGAACTGCGCGCTCGGCGCCAAGGAACTGCGCCAGTACGTCGAAGAGCTGTCGCGCGTTTGCGATTGCTACGTTTCCGCTCATCCGAATGCTGGTTTGCCCAATGCCTTTGGCGGCTACGACGAAACCGCCGAGATGCTGGCCGATGAGATTGAAAGTTGGGCGCAAGCCGGCATCGTCAATATCGTTGGCGGTTGCTGCGGCACCTCGCCGGAACACATTGCTGCCATCGCCGCGCGCGTGGCTACGGTCAACCCGCGCAAACCGGCAAAAATTGAAGCGGCCCTGCGCCTATCCGGGCTGGAGCCGTTCAACGTCACGCCGGATTCTCTCTACGTCAATGTCGGCGAACGGACCAACGTCACCGGCTCGAAGGCTTTCGCGCGGATGATTCTCGAAGGCCGTTTCGACGACGCGCTGGCCGTCGCCCGCCAGCAGGTGGAAAACGGCGCCCAAGTCATCGACATCAACATGGACGAGGCGATGCTTGATTCGCTCGCCGCGATGGACAAGTTCCTCAAGCTGATCGCTTCGGAGCCCGACATTTCGCGCGTGCCGATCATGATCGACTCGTCGAAATGGGAAGTCATCGAGGCCGGCCTGAAGTGCATTCAGGGCAAGGGCATCGTCAACTCGATTTCGATGAAGGAAGGCGAAGCCAAGTTTATCGAGCAAGCGAAACTCGCCCGCCGCTACGGCGCCGCGGTGATCGTCATGGCCTTCGACGAAAAGGGCCAGGCCGACACCTACGCGCGCAAGACCGAGATCTGCCAGCGCGCCTACGACCTGCTGACAGCATCGCCGGAGCAAGGCGGAGCCAACTTCCCGGCCGAAGACATCATTTTCGACCCGAACATTTTCGCGATTGCGACGGGGATTCCCGAGCACGACAACTACGCCGTCGATTTCATCGAATCGGTGCGCTGGATCAAGCAGAACCTGCCGCACGCGCACATTTCCGGCGGCGTCTCCAATGTGTCGTTTTCTTTCCGCGGCAACGACGCGGTGCGCGAAGCGATCCACACCGTCTTCCTCTACCACGCGATCCAAAACGGCATGACCATGGGCATCGTCAATGCCGGCATGCTCGGCGTGTACGACGATCTGGAGCCGGTACTGCGCGAGAAGGTCGAAGACGTTGTCCTGAACAGGAACCCCGGCGCCGGTGAAGCGCTGGTCGATTTCGCCCAGACAGTGAAGGAAGGCAAGGCCAAGGACAGCGGCCCGGATTTGAGCTGGCGCGAGCATTCCGTGGAAAAGCGTCTGGAGCACGCCCTGATCAAGGGCATTACCGAATTCGTCGTGGCCGATACCGAAGAAGTGCGCGCCAAGCTGGAAAGTGAAGGCAAGCCGCCGCTTTCCGTCATCGAAGGGCCGCTGATGAACGGCATGAACGTGGTCGGCGACCTCTTCGGCGCCGGCAAGATGTTCCTGCCGCAGGTGGTCAAATCGGCCCGCGTCATGAAACAGGCGGTCGCCCACCTGCTGCCCTACATCGAAGCGGAAAAGACCCGCACCGGCCTGGGCAGCAAGGGCAAGATCCTGATGGCCACGGTCAAGGGCGACGTGCACGACATCGGCAAGAACATCGTCGGCGTCGTGCTCGGCTGCAACGGCTACGACGTCGTCGACCTCGGCGTCATGGTCAGTTGCGACAACATCCTGAAGGCGGCGCTGGAACACCGCGTCGACATCATCGGCCTGTCCGGCCTGATCACGCCGTCGCTGGAAGAAATGGCCCACGTCGCCAGCGAGATGAAGCGCCGCGGCATGACCCAGCCGCTGCTGATTGGCGGTGCCACCACCAGCCGCGCCCATACCGCAATCAAGATCGCGCCCAATACCGATGGCGTCGTGATCTATGTGCCGGATGCCTCCCGCGCCGTGGGCGTCGCAACCAAGCTGCTGTCCGTCGACCAGCGTATGGCCTATCACGCTGAAATCGCCGCCGAATACGAGGCCGTGCGCACCGAACACGCCGGCCGCAAGGGCGCCACGCTGGTATCGCTGGCCGACGCCCGCGCCAACCGTTTCACGTGGAACGACGATTACACCCCAGTCAAGCCGGCACAACCCGGCCGCCATATGCTGAACATTCCGTTGGCAGAACTGGTGCCCTACATCGACTGGTCACCCTTCTTCCAAAGTTGGGATCTGGCAGGCCGTTACCCGGCCATCCTGCAAAACGAAACGGTCGGCGAAACGGCACGTCAGTTGTTCGCCGACGCGCAGGCCATGCTGGACAAAATCGTCGCTGAAAACTGGTTGACCGCAAAAGCCGTGTTCGGCCTCTACCCGGCGCGCGGCGAAAACGAGGACATCGTGCTGTACACCGATGAAAGCCGCACGGTGGAGGCCACGCGCTGGGTAGGTTTGCGCCAGCAGATCAAACAGCCAGCCGGGCGCTTCAATACCGCGCTGGCCGACTTCGTGGGCGAACTGGATTATGCCGGCGCCTTTGCCGTCACGGCCGGGCTGGGCATAGACGAGCGCGTTGCCGCCTTTGAAGCCGCCCACGACGACTACTCGGCGATCATGCTCAAATCACTTGCCGACCGTCTGGCCGAAGCTTCTGCAGAATGGCTGCACAAGCAAGTACGCACTCACTATTGGGGTTATGCCACGGATGAATCGCTGGATAACGACGCGCTGATTGCCGAGGAATACAAGGGCATCCGCCCGGCACCGGGTTATCCGGCCTGTCCGGATCACACCGCCAAGCGGGAACTGTTTGCCCTCCTCGATGCACCCGGCGCCATCGGCATGGGCCTGACCGAGTCCTGCGCGATGACCCCGGCAGCGGCTGTCTCCGGCTTCTATATCGGCCACCCCGGCGCCAAGTACTTCGCCATCCCCAAGATCGGCCGCGACCAGTTGGAAAACTGGGCGCAGCGCAAGGGCATGGCGATCAAGGACGCTGAATACTGGCTGGCGCCACTACTCTAAAAATCCGCAGGCGTAAAACCAAGTGGGCCATCGTTGTAATCGGATGGCCTTGCGCGACATCACCGCCTCAGGCGTGCCGCCGCTATCCATGCCCTCCCGGGGGCTGGCATGGATAGCACGTCATCTCGCCAACGTTCGAGCGTTCCCGAACCAACCCTAACTTCACGGGCAAGCACGTACACTGCGGTGCTTTCCGGCGGCAGCGATCACTGCTAACACTCGACCTTTGAACTTCTCGAAGTACCTTGCCATTCCTATCCTTGATCGCAGCCCATCATCGTAATTCTGTTGAGGCGATAACTATTCTGATGCAGGGGGCATTTAGACGACCAAAAAATCAGTCGAGGCCAACGTAGTGCCCACGACCCCGATCTGAATGGCAATATGCTGACCGCCCGAACCATCCGCATCGTAGTACAACGCATCGGTTGACGTGTTGTAGATTATCCGGTGGGCGGTATTTGTCGCCACACTTCCGGTACCAACGAGGAAGCTGGCACTGGACAAGGCACCTGGTGCATTGAGGGCGGTAAACACATCATCGCTCAAGTGAATCTGGTCCTGACCAGTCGTGAAGTCGGTAATCGTATCCACACCAGCCTGAATCCAACCGTAGTAGAGTCCAGCCGGATTCGGCGCCGAAAGTGCGGTGTCGAAGCGAAAAACGTCGTTGCCGGCTCCACCGGTCAGATTGTCATTGCCGGCACCACCAGAGAGTGTGTCATTGCCAGCGCCACCTGACAGAGTATCATTTCCTGTTTCGGCAGTAATGAAGTTGTTGCTGGCATTACCAGTACCGTTAAGGTTGACGGGGTAGTATGAATACGAGTTTGTCGCATCGGACTTGAGGTGAAGGTTTTCGACGTTGGTTGCCAACGTGTAGGCAAAACCGGAATCGACTGAATCGTCAAACACACCCGTTGGACTAACGACGTTCTGCGCGAAGTTAGTGTAGCCAAGGATTACTTTATCTTCGGTCCCACCGGTGGAGGTTTCGGTAATTGTGTCACTCGCCGAATCAACGTAGTAGGTGTCGTTACCGTTACCGCCGCTCATCGCGTCGGTGCCACGGTAGCCGTCGATGGTATCGTTGCCATCACCGCCATTCAAGCTGTTCGAAAGGTTGTTGCCGGCGATCAGGTTATTCAGGACATTACCGGTCGCATTGGTGGCGAAGCTGCCCTCCAGGCGGAGGTTGTCGACATTGGCTGCCAGCGTGAAGGTCTGGCCAGCAACGGTTCCCGTCGCCAGAACAAGATCGGTACCGGCGCCGGCAGCCTCAACCACAGCGTCGGCGGTGGAATTGACTAGATATGTATCGTTACCGGCACCGCCGGTCAGTGTGTCATTGCCCAAGCTACCGTCGAGGATATTGGCCAGGCCGTTGCCGGTCAGTACGTCGCCCGCGTTACCGCCGATAAGGTTCTCAAAATTGATCACAGTATCGGTTCCGGACCCACCGGTTACCTGACCGCTAATCGACGCCAGCGACACGGTTACCTTAGCGGCATGGCCTGCGTAGGAAAGCGTGTCGTTGCCGAGACCGCCGTCTAGATAGTTGCTCACAGAGTTGGCCACGATAACATTGTCAAGAACATTTCCACTACCCTTACTGGCCGTACCAGACAGGGTAAGATTTTCGACGCTGCCCCCCAGAGCATAGCTAATCGTAGTAACGACAGTGTCGGTTTCCGGCGTCAAATAGTAACCATCCAGTTCGACCACAAGATCCCCGACATTGTCGACATAATAGGTATCAGCTCCGATGCCACCTGTCATGCTGTCAGCGCCTGTACCGCCATCAATAGTGTCACTACCATAACCACCGTCGATAGTGTCGTTACCGCCCATGCCCTTCAAGTTATTGGCCGAACTGTTGCCATAGATCTTGTTGGCGAGCTCGCTACCTGTGCCATTTACTGCATACGAATAGTAAGAGCGGAAATGGGCATAGTTGGCATCGAGATAGAGGTTCTCGAGGTAAGGGGTCAAGGTAAAGTTGACGGAGCTGTAGACTGTGTCATTGATCCCGGAACTGCTCGTTTCGCCCTGGATCAGATCACCAATGGAGTCAACATAGTAGGTATCGTTACCCGCACCGCCGTTCAGCGTGTCAACCCCGGTGGCGCCACCACCGGCATCAATAACATTGTCCAGGGAATTACCCGTCAAATTATCGCCCGCTGAGCCACCACGAATGTTTTCGAATCCTACGATCATGTCGTTGCCCGACCCACCCGTGGTCTGAACAGCCGCAACAGCGAGAGATGCCGTAACTGAAGCTGTCGCGGTCTCAAAGGAAACCGTATCGATACCCGTACTGCCGTTTAGGTTATTAGCCGTGTTGTTGGCGACGATATAGTTATTCAGGGAATTACCGGTGCCATTTAGGGCGCCGGTTTCGAGACGAAGATTCTCAACATCAGTTCCCTTGCCCGTCGTGGCGAGCGACCAACTGATGGCCCCCTTGACATTCACCCAGTCGCCAACTACGCCGCCATAAGGATAGGCAATATCCGAGCCATCGTCATAAACCATGTCAGACGCACTATCGACCACATAGGTGTCGCTGCCGCCCCCTCCGAACATGGTATCAACGCCCGTACCACCATCCAGTGTGTCGACACCGCCCTGACCGCTGAGGCGATCATTGCCGGCGCCGCCGATCAGTGTGTCGTTAGCACCTTTGCCAGTAATCTGGTTGCCCAGCGAATTTCCAGTAATGCTGACTGCCGGGTCGTAGTAGTAGTTAGAACCTGCGCTCTCGACGCGTGCATTTTCTACATAGTTGGTGAGTGTATATGTTCCCGCTCCCCGGATAAGAACTGTATCGATACCGCCAGTCGAGGTTTCGACGATGACATCCGTGGTGTCGGAGATGATGTAGGTATCGTTCCCAGCGCCACCGGCGAGGGTGTCGCTTCCCTGCGTGCCGACTAGTGTGTCGCTACCAGTGCTACCGACAATCGAGTCGTTACCGTAGAGCAGAATATTGTTGAGGATGCCCGCCATCGAACCGGCGCTGTAGAACGAATAGGTATTCAGTGCAATGCTGACTGTGGAAGAACTAGCAATTGTCGAAGCGCTGGCAAAGCTGTAAATGGCGAACTTGGTAATCGTTCCAGCCGTGGGCATGCCATTCGTTGCGTTATAGAGCAGCGACGTACCGGTTATGGTGATGCGGTACTCGGCATTTTCGACAACGAAACTGGTTGCCGATTTCGCAGTCATCGTCATACCCAGGAGCATCTCGGGATTAGGAGCAGAAGCGGTATAAGTCAAGACAGCCATTACAACCTCCTGATAATTAATGGTATTTAAAAACAAAAAAGGGGGACTTAGTCAAACCGGGCATGACTATCTCCGCAATGCTCAACTCTATATCAAAACAACATTCGGTAATGCATATGCATAGCGCACTCACGAAATTCGGGGGAATCGACCGGTTAGGTGGGTCTAGGGTGTTGCACGCGGTCGACCACGCCGGAGCCAAAATTTCGCATTGCCGCTATAGCCCTCACCTCAATCCAGAGGAGCGCGTCAAGTATGGCGCTTGAGACTTCATCGGGCCGGAGCAATAAGGCGTTCCCTCCAATGCATAATGGGGGCGATAATCCCGGCTCCGCAATTCCTCCATCGTCAGCATGCCCCGCACCCCGCACATCCTTTTCGACCTTGACGGCACGCTGATCGATTCGGCCCCGGCCATCCTTGCCAGTTTCCGCGAGGCTT